>NZ_JBEYSY010000005.1:0-254888 GCF_040704315.1 Micromonospora sp. NPDC047644 | reverse complement strand
GGCCAAGGCCAGGGCCGGGGCCGAAGCCGAGACGGGCGGACAGTTCGGTCGGCGTCCTTTGGAGCTGAATCGTTGGCGACATCAGCCCTGGCGAACGGATGGCCGCCATGCCGACGACCGAGACCCGGCGCCAGTGGGCGCCCAAGCGACCCGAAACGTTGAGCGGTTCGACAGCGGCTTCCGCTCGCAGAAGATCGCGCAATATCAAGGATGTAGTGGCATCCGTGATGCCCGACCCCACTACATCCAGGGTCGAGCGCGATCTTGGACCGAGGTGTGAGGTGCACCGGCTGCCATTCGCCGCGGACGCGGTATGCGGGCGCCCACTGGGGCTGATCGACTCGGGTTTCTGGAAGTCGGGGTATCCGGATCAGGTGGACGGCCCGGTTTCCTGCATGGCGAGTCGGTCGTGGGTGGTCGGCGCGGGAGGAGAGCCGTGATGTCGTAAACGATTCAGCTCCAAAGGACGCCCGGACAACGCATGGCGGCCGAGCCCGCTCCCGCCCGCCGGCTGCATCCGGGCACCGGCCCGTCGGACGGCGGCAGGTCGGGCACTGACGCGTCAGACGGCAGCCCGTCAGACGGCAGTCCAGCGGGTAGCGGCCCGGCCGGCAGCAACGCGGGCGGCGCAGCCCGGCCGAAAGCAGCCCAACGGACAGCGGCCCGGCCGACAGCGCGCGCGGGCGACCCAGCCCAGCCGAAAGCAGCCCAACGGGCAACGGCCCGGCCGACAGCGCGCGCGGGCGACCCAGCCCAGCCGAAAGCAGCCCAACGGGCAACGACGCGGCCGGCAGCGGGCGCGGGCGGGCGGCCCGGCCGAAAACGGCCCAACGGGCATCGACGCGGTCGGGAGCAGCCCAGCCGGGAGCAGCCCAGCCGGGAGCAGCCCGGTCAGACGTAGAGCGAGGTGAACGGTGCCCAGGGCAGGTTGCGTAGCACCGAGAAGGCCAGCCACGCGGCCAGGAAACCGCCGATGACCTTCGAGCTGATCCGCAGCTCGGGTAGGCGCCAACCGAACGCCTGGTTTCCCGCCCAGGCCACGAAGAGGTACGCGAGGAACGGCAGCGCGAAGACGAACAGGAAGTGGTGCCGGGCGGCGGCCGGCAGGTCGCCGTGCAGCACGTACCAGAGCGCGCGGGTGCCACCACAGCCCGGGCAGTCCAACCCGGTGGTCAACTTGAGCAGGCAGGTGGGCGCGGCGTCCGGGTCGGCGTAGGTCGGGTTGCTGAGCAGCGCGTAACTCATGCCGATCGCGACGCAGCCGACCGCGGCCAGCGGCACTGCCCAGCGCGGGGAACGCTCGTAGAGCCGCAACACGAATCGGGTGATCCGGTCCGGCTCAGGCGCCGGGTAGCCACCCGGCGGGGTGGTCGGCCAACCCTCCGGGCCCGAGCCGCCGGGACCAACGCCACCGGGACCGAAGCCGCCGGGAGACGAGCCGCCGGGACCGAAGCCGCCGGGAGCCGAGCCAGCGGAACCCACGCCGGCGGGATCGAAGCCGCCGAAAGCGGTCCCACCGTCGGCCGGTGCCGTGTGGACCGCGCCGGGGGCTGGATGCGGCTGGTCGACCGGTCCGGGAGCGCTCGTCACGCGCTCACGGTACACCGGACACGCCGGCCAACGCGGCGGTGAGCGGACCAGCCAGATCGCCGGCCGCTGGCGGGGCCACCGCATCCAGGCCCAGCCAGCCAGCCAGGCGGTACAGCTCGGCGGCGAGCGCGACGGCGGTCTCCCCCGGGTCGGCGCCGGGTTCGAGCCAGGCGGCCGGCACGAGCAGCACCCCGGCCTTCCGATCGGCCTTCAGGTCGACCCGGGCGGTGAACCGGTCGCCCTGCAGGAACGGCAACACGTAGTAGCCGTAGACCCGCTGTGGCGCCGGCACGTAGATCTCGATCCGGTAGGTGAAGTCGAACAGCCGCTCGGTGCGGGCTCGTTCCCAGATCAGCGGATCGAACGGGCTGACCAGCGTGTTGCCCCGCACCCAGCGGGGCAACCGGGCGGACGCGTGCAGCCACGCCGGCTGTCGCCAGCCCGCCACGGTGACCGGCACCAGCTCACCGGCCTCGGCCAGGTCGGCGACGGCCTGCCGGGCGCCGGCCAGCGGCAACCGGAAGTAGTCGCGCAGCTCCGGCTCGGCGGCGACCCCGAGGGACCGCGCGGCGAGCGAAACCAGCGTCCGGTACGCCTCGGCGTCGGTCGGGGTGGGCGCGGCCAGCACCGCCGCTGGCAGCACCCGCTCGGGCAGGTCGTAGCGGCGGGCGAAGGAGGTGCTGCGCTCGGCGGCGGTCACCTCGCCGGCCCAGAACAGGAACTCCAACGCGCGCTTCACCGCCGACCAGTTCCACCCCCAGTTGCCGGTCTCGCGGGGGGCGTCGTGCTCGATCTCCGCGGCGGTCAGCGGCCCCCGGGCGGCCACCTCGTCGCGGACCCAGGCGACCAGCTCCGGCTGCTCCTGGGCGATCCGCCGCATGCCGCCCCAGGATTCGCTGTGTGCCCGGGCCATTCGCCAGCGCAGCATCGGGTGCAGCTCCACCGGGACCAGCGACGCCTCGTGGCCCCAGTATTCGAACAGGTCACGCGGGCGTCGGTAGGCGGCCTGGTCGAGCAACGTGGTCGGATAGGGCCCGAGCCGGCTGTAGAGCGGCAGGTAGTGCGCCCGTTGCAGCACGTTGACCGAGTCCATCTGGATCAGCCCGACCCGGCCCAGCACGCGACGCAGGTGCCGGCGGGTGGGCACGCCCGTCGGCGTCGGGTCGGCGAAGCCCTGGGCGGCCAGCGCCACGCGGCGGGCCTGGGCGAGCGAGAGTGATTCGGGCGCGGTCATCGTCGGCGACCTTAATTCATCGGTACGACGCCGGTGCGGGAAGCTGGACGTGACGACCAACGGGGCATAGAACGGTGCAATGCTGACCATCCGTCGGGAGGAGCCGGACGACGCCGAGGCGGTCGCCCGGGTACACGTGCACGGCTGGCAGGCGGGCTACGCCGGCTTCATGCCGGACGAGGTGCTCGGGCGGCTCAACGTGGTGGCCTGGGCGCAGCGTCGTCGCGACGTCGGCACCGCCGATCCGGAGCACCCGTTCATCACGCTGCTCGGCGAGGTGGACGGGTCGGTGGTGGGCTTCACCACCTTCGGGCCGTACCGCCGCAACCAGGACCGGGACGACCTGGACCCGACGGTCGGTGAGGTGGTGGCGCTCTACGTGGAGCCGGCCCACTGGGGTGACGGGACCGCGGCGGCGTTGCTGGACGCCGCCCGGAGCGGGCTCACCGAGCGGGGTTGGGCCGACTACCGGGCGTGGGTGCTGGCGGACAACCGGCGGGCCCGGCGGTTCTGCGAACGCGCCGGCCTGTCACCGGACGGTGAGCGGTCGACCTACCAGGTGCCGCTGGCCGGTGGGGGTCCGCCGGTCGGGCTGGTCGAGCTGCGGTACGCCGGACGCCTCGACAGCTGACCCGTTGGCGGTCAGCCACCGGCGGATCGGCAGGAAGGCCAGCAGCGCCAGACTGACCCACACGTAGGCGTTGCTGCCCAGGAAGCCGTCGACGCCGGTGAAGTCCTTCTCCCAGAACCAGACGGTCCGGCTGATCAGCAGCACGTACCCGATGGTCGCGGCGACCAGCAGGACCCACCGTCGCCGGCCGGCCGGCGCGGCCATCGCGTTCTCGACCAGCAGGATCAACGCGGGCAGGAGCCAGACCAGGTGATGCACCCAGGTGACCGGGCTGACCAGGCACATCACCGCGCCGGTCAGTGCCAGGCCGGTCGCCTCGTCGCCGGCCGCGACAGCGGCCCGGGACCGCCAGGCCCAGAGGGCCAGGGTGCCGAGCACCAGCAGCAGCCACAGCAGGGTGCTCGGGTGCTCCGGGTCGAGCCGGGCGACCACCCCGCGCAACGACTGGTTGGAGACGAAGGCCAGCTCGCCCACCCGCCCGGTGTTCCACAGGGCCTCGGTCCAGAACTCCCGGGACGCGTCCGGGAAGAGCGCGGCGGCCAGCAACGACACCCCGGCGGCGGTGCCGCTGGCGGTCAACGCCGCCCGCCAGCGTCCGGTCACCAGCAGGTAGACGATGAAGACGCCGGGGGTCAGTTTGATCGCCGTGGCGAGGCCGATGCCCACCCCGGCCCATCGGTTGCCGGCCCGCAGCAGGCGCAACAGGTCCACCGCCACCAGGAAGAGCAGCAGCGTGTTGACCTGGCCGAAGTTGACGGTCTCCCGCATCGGCTCGAACGCGGCGGCCAGGCAGAGCGCCACGGCGAGGGCGAACCACCGGGTCCAGCCGGCGCGGCGGGCGATCGGGTCGACGAGCCACCAGATCAGCACCGTGGTGGTGGCCACGCTGGCGAGGACGCTCACCACGATCGCGGCCGTCCATGGCAGGTACGCCATCGGCAGCATGACCAGGGCGGCGAACGGCGGGTAGGTGAAGCCGTACTGGGTGTTCGGCTTGAGGTAGTCGTAGATCTCCCCGCCGTCGTGCACCCACCACGTCAACGCGCCGTAGTAGACCTTCAGGTCGAAGAAGCCGTGCCGCACGGCAGCGACGGCGAGGAACCCGGTGACCGCCGCGGCGAGCACCACCACCCCGACGACCTGCGCGGTCGTCCTGTTGGCACCCTGCGCCACCGTCGTCTCCCCCGCCCTGCGTAGGCTTCCGTCCCATGGCTCTCGGGTACGTCCGCCCGGCGCGTCCCGAGGACGCCGGCGAGATCGCACGCATCCAGCTCGCGACCTGGCGGGTCGCGTACCGCCGGATCCTGCCTCGGCATGTGCTCGACAACCTGGACGAGGCGTTCCTCGCCCGGCGGTGGAGCGCCGCGGTGCTGGAGCCGCCCTCGGGCGCGCACCGGGTGCTGGTCGCCGTCGAACAGGCCGAGCAATCGTATCTGGTGGGGTTCGCCGCCTCCGGCCCGGCCGACGGCGAGGCCCTGGCCCCGGGTGAGCCGGCCGACGCGCTCGGCCCGGACGTGGCGGCGGTGACCGACCTGCTGGTGGAGCCACGCTGGGGTCGGCGCGGGCACGGCAGTCGGCTGCTCGCCGCCGCCGTCGACCTGTGGCGGGAGGACGGCATGAGTCGGGCGGTGGCCTGGGCGTTCGACGGTGACGAGGCGACCCGCACGTTCCTCACCAGCACCGGCTGGGAGCTCGACGGCGCGGCCCGGGCGCTCGACGTCGACGACATGCTGGTGCCTCAGGTGCGCCTGCATGTGGCGGTGCCGACCGAGCCACTCGCCGAGGACCGCCCCGGCGAGTGACCCGGCCGGGTCAGCCCTTGTCGGAGCCGTCGTTGGCGTCGCGGACGAAGTACCGCTGGAAGACCACGAAGATGATCGCTACCGGGATGGTGGCCAGTAGCGCGGCACCGAGCTTGAGCGGGTACTGGGTGCCCTTGCCGAGCGAGCCGCTGACCAGGTCGGCCAGTCCGCGCGGCAGGGTGAACAGGTCCGGGTCCTGCACCGACACCAGGCTGTGTGGGAACTCGTTCCAGGAGCCCTGGAACGACAGGATGGTCAGGGTGATCAGCGCCGGTTTCGCCATCGGCAGCACCACCGACCAGAAGGTACGGAAGATGCTCGCCCCGTCGATCCGGGCGGCCTCCTCGACACTGACCGGGATCGACTCGAAGAACTGTTTCATGATGAACACGCCCGCCGCGTCGGCCAGCAGCGGCACCACCAGACCGGCGTAGCTGTTGTAGAGGCCGAGCTGGTTGAGCACCAGGAACTTCGGGATGAGCAGCACCACCCCGGGCACCGCCATCACCGCGATGACCGCCGCGAACAGCCCGCCGCGACCGGCGAACCGCAGCCGGGCCAGCGCGTACCCGGCGAGCGAGTCGAAGAACACCCGGCCGAGGGTGACCAGCACCGTCACCAGCAGCGAGTTGCCCAGCCATAGCGGAAAGTTGGTGCCGGCGAAGATCCGTTCGAAGCCGGCCAGGGTGAGCGGGTCGGGGAACGGTGACAGCGGGTTCGCCGCCGCGTCGGGCTCGGTCTTGAGCGAGTTGCCGATCTGGATGACGAACGGGTAGAGGAACACCAGCGCGAAGAAGACGAGTGTGGCGTACCCCAGAAATCGGCTGGTGAGGGTGCGGGCCGCGCGCTGCTGACGCCGCGCGGGCGCCGCCGGGCGGTCGGTGAGCACTGCCATCTCAGGACCTCTCCGGTACGCGTCGACGCCGCCAGCCGCGTCGCGGCCGGTCGGTGTCCCGCTCGGCCAGCGCCCGGCGCTGGATCAGCGTGAGCACGATGATGATCAGGAACAGGACGAACGAGATCGCCGCGCCAGAGCCGTAGTCGAAGTCCCGGAAGGCGGTCCGGTACGACAGGTACGCCGGGGTGAGCGTGGTCTTGGCCGGGTCGCCCTGGCTCATCACGTACACCTGGTCGAAGACCTGCCAGGAGCCGATCATGCCGAGGGTGAGCACCAGGAAGGTGGTGGGTCTGATCATCGGCAGGGTGACGTGCCGAAAGCGCTGCCACCGGGACGCGCCGTCGAGGGTGCTGGCCTCGTCGAGCGTGACCGGCACGTTCTGCAGCCCGGCGAGGAACATCAGCATGAAGGTGCCGGAGGTGGTCCAGACGACCAACGTGATGATCGACATCATCGCCACGCTCGGGCCGGCCAACCAGTCCCACCAGCTCAACCCGAACGGCCCGCCGTCGGTCAGTGCCGCCGGTGGCGAGTCCACGCCGACCGCGCCGAACAGCAGGTGCAGCACGCCCCGGGAGTCGGCGAACCACTCCGGGCCGTCGATGCCGAAGAAGCCGAGCAGCGCGTTCACCGCGCCGGAGTTGGCGAAGAGGAACAGGAACACCACGCTGATCGCGACCGAGCTGGTGACCGAGGGGAAATAGAAGGCGCTGCGGAAGAAGCTCTTGCCCTTGAGCATCCGGTTGTTGACGACCAACGCCAGTCCGAGCGCCAGCACCGTCTGCGCCGGCACCACGATCGCCACGTAGTAGATGTTGTTGCGGATGCTGGTCATGAAGTCGCGACGGGCCAGCCCGTCCTCGGTGAACAACTGGGTGTAGTTGTGGCCGCCGACGAACGGGACGTCGCCGGTGAACGGGCTGCCCTGGCCGTTCCAGTCGGTGAGGCTGACCCAGAGCGCCATCAGGATCGGCAGCAGCAGGAACAGCCCCAGAATGACGATCACCGGCGCGACGAAGAGCCAGCCGGCGAGGTTCTCGTTGCTGCGGATGCCGCCCCTGCGTCGGCGAGGATCCGACCCGGGCGCGGTCGCCGCGGCGGTCAGTGTCTCGGTTGCCATCTTCCCTCCCTCCCTTCCTCTCTCCGGCCGACGTGCGGCGGGGGCCCAGGTGAACACCTGGGCCCCCGCCGTCACCTCAGCTGCCGCCGAGCGCCGCCTTGGCGTTCTTGTCGAAGTTCTGCAGGACGGTCTTCGGGTCGCCGTTGGCCAGCCCCTGCAGACCGGTGTCGAGGTCCTTGAGGACGCTGTCCATCTTCGGGGCGTTCACCGGGCCCTGGGCGTACGCGGCGCCGTCGATGAACGGCTTGTCGGCCGGGAAGGCGCTGGTGTACTGCTCGCCCGCGGACTGCCGGGACGGCATGACGCCGAACGCCTTCGCGAAGGCCATCTGCTGCTCGCCGCTGGTCATCGCCTCGACGAACTTGATCGCCTGGTCCTTGTACTTGCTCTTGGCGGCGACACCCCAGCACTGGGTGAAGGACAGGGTGCCCTGCCCCTTGGGACCGGCCGGCAGCGCCACCACCTTGTACTTCACGTTCGGGAAGTCGTTCTGCAGGGCACCCTTGATCCAGTTGCCCTCGATGGTCATCACTGCCTTGCCCTTGCCGAACGCCTCACCGGACCAGCCGGCGTCGAGCTGCTTCGGGTACTTCGCCAGGCCGGTGGTGAGCATGGTCTTGACGTACTGGAGGGCGGCCAGGTTCTCCGGGGTGTCGGCGGTGGGCTGCTTGCCGTCCTTGCTGGTCAGCCAGCCACCGTTCTGCACCATGAAGGCGCCGATCCGGTCCCGGGTGTCACCGATGGCGAGCGGGACCTGCCCCTTCGCCTTGATCTTCTGGGCGACCGCGGTGAGCTGGTCCCAGGTCGTCGGCACGTCGGCGTCGGTCAGCCCGGCCTTGGCCCACAGGTCAGTGTTGATCTGCAGGGCCAGCGTGGAGAAGTCCTTGGGCGCGCAGTAGAGCTTGCCGTCGTACGTGAAGGTGGTGCGCAGGCTCTCGTAGAAGTCGCCGGAGTTGCTGATCTTGTCGCCGTACGGTTCCAGGGCGCCGACGCTGGCGTAGTCGGCGAACTGGGCCGCGTCCACGTAGAAGACGTCCGGCGGGGTGCCGCCGGCGAGAGCCTGACCGAGCTGCTGGGTGAGGTCCTGCGCCGGGGTGACGGTGGCGGTGTTGCCGGAGCTGCCGGCCCACGTCGCGGCGGCGTCCTGCACCGCCTTGGTCTCGGCCTCGCCGGACGAGCCGATCAGGATCTGCAGGCTGGCCGGGCCGCTGGACTGGGCGGTGTCGCCGGACGAGTCGTCGAAGCCGCTGCCGCAGGCGGCGGAGCCGAGGAGGGCGACGGCGGCGAGGCCGGCCACCGCTGCCCGGGTGATTGTTCGGGGTGCCATGGTTTCTCCTGGTGGGGGGTGTGGGACTACGCGGTGTGCCGCAGCGCCAGCGAGGGCTGGAGCAGCACGGGGGTAGGGGTCTCGTGGTCGCCGTCGAGGACCCCGGTGAGCAGGTCCACGCAGCGGGCGGCGGCGTCGCCGAGCGGTTGGCTGACGCTCGTCAGCCCGACCGCGGCGGCCACCGGCGTGTCGTCGAAGCCGATCACCGACACCTGCGGGTCGACGCCGCGGATCGCCTGGAGGGCACCGAGGGCGAGTGAGTCGCTGGCGCAGACCACGGCGCTCGGCGCCACGGCGACCAGCAGGTCTCGCATCAACCGCTCCCCCTCGGCGATGCCGTCCTCGGTCTCCCGGTGCAGCCCGGTCGGGTCGACGCCGGCTTCGCGCAGCGCGTCGCGCCAGCCGGCCCGCCGGTCGTCGCCGACTCCGGAGCCGTCGGGCCAGCCGATGAAGGCGATCCGCCGGTGGCCGGCGTCGAGCAGGTGCCGGGCGGCCTGGGCGGTGCCGGCGGCGCCGTCCACGTCCACCCAGGGGTGCGCGTCGAGCGCGTCCCACGGGCGACCGAAGGTCACGAACGGTACGTCCCGGTCGGCGAGCCATTCGGTACGCGGGTCGCCGTACTTGGTGCCCACCAGCACGAACGCGTCCAACTCGTAGGTGCCGAGCAGGTCGCCGTAGGTGGCGATCTCCCGTTCGTCGTCGGTGGCGGTGTAGAGCAGCACCCGGTAGCCGGCGGCGTCGGCGGTTTCGGTGAGGCCGTGCAGGAAGCGGTCGAGCACGGAGCCGTTGATGCCGTCGCGGGTCGGGTCGATGCGGGCGGCGATGAGGCGGGACCGGCCCGTACGCATCTGGCGGGCGGCCTGGTTGGCCCGGTAGCCGAGCGCGTTGATCGCGTCCTGGACCCGCTGACGGGTCTCCTGCCGCACGATGTGCGGGCTGTTGAGGACGTTGGACACGGTCTGCCGGCTGACTCGGGCGTGCCGGGCCACCGTCGCGATGGTCACCTTTTCGGCCACTTAATCCCTCTCGCCATCTTGAACGATCCAATTTGGATAAGGCAGGATTGGATCGTTCAAGTTTCTGGAATGTTTCGCACTTTGCACCGCCAGGGGCGCGTTGTCAAGACGGCCGCCCCGCACCCCGAGGATCTGGAGCCACACCGTGATCGAACGCCAGCTGCAACCCCTCCTGCACGAGTTGGCAGGGGTGGTCTTCGCCCCCACCAGCGCGCTGGGGGACGCGACCGGGCAGATCCGCCCGACCGGCGTCCAAGGCGTCTTCCACGCCGACGCCCGGGTGCTCTCCCGCGCCGAGCTGCGGGTCGACGAACGGGAACTCGAGGGATTGACCCGCGGCGACGACGGCCCGCACGGTGCACGCTTCGTCGGCCTGGCCCGCTGGCTCGGCGACCCCACCCCCGACCCGACGGTCCGCGTCGACCGTCTGCGCCGGGCCACCCGCAACGGCCTCACCGAGGAGCTGCGGATCGTCTCCACCGCCACTGTCGACGTAACCGCCACCGTCACCGTCGACCTCGGCTGCGACCTGGCACCCATCGAGGCCGTCAAGTCCGGTAGCGCCGCCGCCGCACTGGAGGCCAAGACCGGCCAGCCGGGCGTGCTCACCTGGTCGGGAGCGGGAATCACCGTCGCCGTCACCGCGTCCGACGCGGACGTGCTGGCCGACGGCGAGCGTGCCACCGCGCCACGGCTGGCGTGGCCGGTCCACCTGCCTCCCGGCGGCGAGACCGTGCTGCGCTGGCAGTTGGCCGTCGAGGACCCGCGCGCCGTCGTCGTCGGCCCGGCCGGCGAGCCGGAGTGGTCCCGACCCGAGGTGACCGCCGACGACCGACGCCTGGCCCGACTGCTGGACCGCAGCCTCGACGATCTGCGCGGCCTCCGACTGGCCGAGACCGGCGCCCCCGGGGACGTGTTCCTCGCCGCCGGGGTGCCCTGGTTCCTCACCCTGTTCGGCCGGGACAGTCTCTGGGCCGCCCGGATGATGCTGCCGCTCGGCACCGACCTGGCCGCCGGCACCCTGCGCGTACTCGCCCGCCGGCAGGGCACCCGGCTCGACCCGGCGACCGGCGAAGCCCCCGGCAAGATCCTCCACGAGCTGCGCCGACACGAGTTCACGGTGCCCGGCAACGGCCTGCGCCTACCACCGGCGTACTACGGCACCGTCGACGCCACGATGCTCTGGGTCAACCTGCTGCACGACGCCTGGCGCTGGGGCATGCCCGCCGAGCAGGTCGAGCCCCTGCTGCCGCACCTGGAGGCGGCTCTGCGCTGGCTCGGCGAGCACGCCGACCCCGACGGCGACGGCCTGGTCGAGTACGTCGACACCACCGGACACGGGCTGTCCAACCAGGGTTGGAAGGACTCCGGTGACGCCGTCCGATTCCGCGACGGCACCCTGGCCACCGCGCCGATCGTGCTGGCCGAGGTGCAGGGTTACGCGCACGAGGCGGCAGTGAACGGCGCGGCCCTGCTGGACGCCTTCGGCCGACCGGACGCCGACCGGTGGCGCGAGCACGCCGCCGCGCTTGTCGGCCGGTTCCGCGAGAGCTTCTGGGTCGACGGCCGCCACGGGCCGCAACCCGCGCTCGCCCTCGACCGCGACAAGCGCCCGGTCGACTCGCTGACCAGCAACATCGGCCACCTGCTCGGCACCGGCCTGCTCGACCGGGACGAGGAAGCCCAGGTCGCGCACCTGCTCACCACCGACACCATGGCCGCCGGGTTCGGGCTGCGGACCATGTCCAGCGACGACGCCGGCTTCAGCCCGCTGTCGTACCACTGTGGCTCGATCTGGACCCACGACACGGCGATCGTGCTCGGAGGGCTGGCCCGTGCCGGGCACCGGGAGGCCGCGCTCGGCCTGACCGAGGGGCTGCTCAGCGCGGCCGAGGCGTTCGACTACCGGATGCCGGAACTGTACGGCGGCGACGACCGCGCACTGGTGAACCGGCCGGTTCCGTACCCGGCCGCGTGTCGACCGCAGGCGTGGGCCGCGACGGGTGCGGTGCTGCTGCTCCAGGCCGCAACGGGGCTCTACCCGGACGTGCCGGGCGGCACGGTCCGACTGGCACCCCTGGCGGGAGCAGAGTTGGGTGCGGTAGCGGTCGACGGCCTCCGCGTGGCGAACACCCGGGTGCACGTGTCTGTCGACCGCGCCGGCGAAGCCACAGTCACCGGCCTCCCCACCCCGCTAACCCCAACCCTCCCCACCCAACGCCGCCCCAAATCCCCAACCCACCCCAGCTAACCCACCCCTGCCCACGCCCCGCTGCGAGCACCCACCCCTCCCCAGCACCCCGTCCCCGCCCGCCGCTGCGTCCCCGCTGCCGCCAACACCCCGCCCCCGCCCCGCCCCGTCCCGTCCCGTCCCCGCCTCCGTCCCCGTCCCCGGCCCCGTCCGTCGATCATGGAGTTGTGGTGGGCAACAGCTCCGCGTACGCCCCTTTTGTGAGGCACCACAACTCCATGATCGACGCCGGCCCCGGCCGGACGCCCCGGCGATCTTGCAGTTTCGGTTGCCGTTACGGGTGGGATGTCCTCTATGCCGCGACAGGAAGTGCTAGATCGCGGGGGCCGGGGGCCGAGGGCGGGGGTCGGGGTCGGGGGTCGGGGTCGGGGGTTAGGGGGTCGGGGGTCAGGGGGTTTGTTCGGCGATCAGCTCTTCGTCGTCGACCTCGCCCGTCGGGTGGAAGCCCAGGGACTCGTAGAGGGCGGCAGCCTTGGTGTTGTCGGGGTGGTACGAGAGACGGACCGGGGGGTTGCCCTCCCGGGCCGCCAGCCAGGGAGCCAGCGTCTGCACGGTGGCCCTGCCGACGCCCCGGCCCTGCTCGGCGGCGTCGATCAGCATCCCGCCGATCCAGTGTGAGCCGTCGTCGTCCACGCCCCACATGACGTGACCGACGACGGTCTCGTCGGCGTACACCGCCAGCGAGTTCCACACCTCGGAGCGGGTGCTCAACAGCAGATAGCGCGCGCCCAGCGCGGCCACGAATCGGCGCTGGTCGTCGTGCGGGGCAACGTCGGCCACCGCACGCCAGTTGTCGTCGTCTACCGGTCGCAGCGTCACTCGCCGCCCGCGCCGGTCCAGGTGTCCACCATCGATCATCGGCGGATGCTACCCGGTCGGTCCGGGTGCGGAGATCTTGGACAGTTTCCGTCAGCGCGTGACGGTAACTGTCCAAGATCTGCGCCCGGAACGAGGAAGCGGGCAGGTCTGAGCTCAGTCGAGCAGGGCGTCCAGGCCGACGGTGAGGCCGGGGCGGTTGCGCACCGCGCGGACGGCCAGCAGCACGCCCGGCATGAACGACACCCGGTCGTACGAGTCGTGCCGGATGGTCAGCGTCTCGCCGGTACCGCCGAACAGCACCTCCTGGTGGGCCACCAGACCGGTGGCGCGCACCGCGTGGACGCGTACCCCGTCGATCTCGGCGCCGCGCGCACCCGGCACCTCGTCCTTCGTCGCGTCTGGGGCCGGGCCGAGGCCGGCCTCGGCGCGGGCCTGGGCGATCTGCCGGGCGGTATGAGTGGCGGTGCCACTCGGGGCGTCCAGCTTGCGCGGGTGATGCTGCTCGATGATCTCGACGGACTCGAAGTGTCGGGCGGCCCGCGCGGCGAACTGCATCATCAGCACCGCGCCGATACCGAAGTTCGGGGCGATGACCACGCCCACCTCGGACCGGTCGGTCAGCCAGCCGCGCACCTGCTCCAGCCGTCGCTCGGTGAAGCCGGTCGTGCCGACCACCGCGCTGATGCCCTGCTCGATGCACCACCGGAGGTTGTCCATGACGACGTCCGGCGTGGTGAAGTCGACGACCACCTTGGCACTGGCCACGGCGGAACGGTCGTCGCCCTGGTCGATCGACGCCACCAGGGTGAGGTCGTCGGCGGCGTCGACCGCCTTGCAGACCTCGACGCCCATCCGGCCACGGGCACCGAACACGCCGACCCGCACCAGCCCGGCGGGGGTCTTCTCCTGCTCGTCAGTCACGGGGCACAACCTATCCCAATCGGGACGGGCCCTTCTGGCCGGATCCGGGGTATCCACCCGCCGAGACAGCGCGCCCGACAAGGGCCGCACCGCGCTGCAACGGAAGCACTCGGGCCGCGCTGGGGACGGAGGACTCAGACCGCCCAACAGCGAAAGGACTCAGACCGCGCAAACAGCGAAAGAGCTCAGACCGCGCAAACAGCGAAAGAGCTCAGACCGCGCAAACAGCGGAAGGACTCAGACCGCGAAGTCGCCCGCGCCGAAGGGACCCACGACGGCCAGCGACATCGGCCGGTTGAGCAGCTCGGCGGCGAGCACGTTCACGTCCTCCACGGTGACCTCGTCGACCCGGCGGAGCAGCTCGTCGACGGGCATCAGGTCGCCGTAGAGCAGCTCACCCTTGGCCAGTCGGCTCATCCGGGAACCGGTGTCCTCCAGGCCGAGCACGAACGACCCCTTGCTCATCCCCTTGCCCCGGGCCACCTCCGCCTCGGTCAACCCGTCGGCGGCCACCCGGGCCAGCTCGGCGCGGGTCAGGGCCAGCACCTCGTCCACCTTGCCCGGCGCGCAGCCGGCGTAGACGGCGAACAGGCCGGTGTCGGCGTACTGGCTGGCGTAGGAGTAGACCGAGTACGCGAGGCCACGCTGCTCGCGGATCTCCTGGAACAGCCGGCTGGACATGCCACCGCCGAGCACGTTGTTGAGCACCCCGAGGGCGAACCGTCGATCGTCGAGCCGGTCGATGCCGGGGCAGCCGAGGATGACGTGTGCCTGCTCGGTCTCCTTCGGCTCCACCAGTGTGGTCGCCGGCTTGGTGCGTACCGCCGGGGTCGCCGCGCGGTGCGGCGCCGGGCCGGCCGGGTCGCTGTCCAGCGGGGTTCCGCGCACGGCCTGACGGACCAGCTTGACCACCGCGGAGTGGTCGAGGTTGCCGGCGGCGGCGATGACGATCTGCGGCGCGGTGTAACGACCCCGGTAGAAGGTCTGGATCTGCCGCCGGGTCATCGGGGTGACGGTCTCCGCGGTGCCGGAGATCAGCCGGCCCAGCGGGTGATCGCCGTAGACGGCCTGGACGAAGAGGTCGTGCACCTCGTCACCCGGCTCGTCGTCATGCATGGCGATCTCCTCCAGGATCACGCCACGCTCGGTCTCGACGTCGGCCGCCTCCAGCAGCGAGTCCGCGACCAGATCGCACATCACGTCGATCGCCAGCGGCAGGTCCTCGTCCAGCACGCGGGCGTAGTAGCAGGTGTATTCCTTCGTGGTGAAGGCGTTGGTCTCGCCACCCACCGCCTCGATCTGCGAGGAGATCTCCAGTGCGGTGCGCTTGTGGGTGCCCTTGAAGAGCAGGTGCTCGAGGAAGTGCGCGGCCCCGGCCTGCGGGCCGGTCTCGTCACGCGAGCCGACCGCAACCCAGATGCCGAACGAGACGCTGCGCATCGCCGGAATCGCCTCGGTGAGGACGCGCAGGCCGCTGGGCAGCACGGTACGACGTACCGTGCCGCCCAGCGGGTCGTCGCTGAGCGTCCGGGTCACCGCGCGGGCGGTGCCGCCGGAGCGGCCCGCCCCGGTGTCCCGAACTCGACTCGCTTGGCTGGCCCGCCAGCCGGGGGCCACCCCCCGTCGATCCGGTGGAAACGGCGCGCTGATGGCCCGACTCACGACTTGCTCCCGGTTCGACGAGGGGTGGGTGATGCGTTGTGCGACGGTCAGCTGTGCCGGGTCCGACGGCGCGGACGCTCGCCGCCCTCGCCACCCTCGCCGCCGCCACCCTCGCCGCCGCGCTCCGGGCCACGCCCGCCACGGTCGCCGCCACGCTCACGGTCGCCGCGGTCACGCGGAGCCCGGTCGCCCCGGTCCCGACCAGCCGGCCGGTCGCCAGCGGCGGCCTCACCGGCGGCCGGAGCCTCGGTGCCCTCCGGACGGACCTTGTCGAGGTAGATCTTGCCGCGGGCGTCGATGTCCGCGATCTCGACCTCGACCCGGTCACCGACGTTGAGGAAGTCCTCGACGCGCTCGACCCGCTTGCCGTCGCCCACCTTGGAGATGTGCAGCAGGCCGTCACGGCCCGGCAGGAGCGAGATGAACGCGCCGAACGCGGCGGTCTTGACCACCGTGCCGAGGAACCGCTCGCCCTGCTTCGGCAGCGTCGGGTTGGCGATGCCGTTGATCCGGTCGACGGCCGCCTGGGCCGACGGGCCGTTGGTGGCGCCGACGTAGATCGTGCCGTCGTCCTCGATGGAGATCTCGGCGCCGGTCTCGTCCTGGATCGCGTTGATGGTCTGCCCCTTCGGGCCGATCACCATGCCGATCTTGTCCACCGGGATCTTGACGGTGGTGACCCGCGGCGCGTAGTCGGACATCTCGGCCGGAGCCTCGATCGCCGCCTTCATGACACCGAGGATGATTTGCCGGGCCTCGTTCGCCTGCTGCAACGCGGCGGCCAGCACGTCCGACGGGATGCCGTTGAGCTTGGTGTCGAGCTGGAGCGCGGTGACGAACTCCGGCGTGCCGGCGACCTTGAAGTCCATGTCACCGAACGCGTCCTCGGCACCGAGGATGTCGGTCAGCGTCACGTACTGGGTCTTGCCGTCCACCTCGTCGGAGATGAGGCCCATCGCGATGCCGGCGACCGGCGCCTTCAGCGGAACACCCGCGGAGAGCAGGCCCAGCGTCGACGCGCAGACCGAACCCATCGAGGTGGAGCCGTTGGAGCCGAGCGCCTCCGACACCTGCCGGATGGCGTACGGGAACTCCTCGCGCGAGGGCAGCACGGGGATCAGCGCGCGCTCGGCGAGCGCGCCGTGGCCGATCTCGCGACGCTTCGGCGAGCCGACCCGGCCGGTCTCACCGGTCGAGTACGGCGGGAAGTTGTAGTTGTGCATGTAGCGCTTGCGGTTCTCGGGGGACAGCGTGTCCACCATCTGCTCCATGCGGAGCATGTTCAGCGTGGTGACGCCCAGGATCTGGGTCTCGCCCCGCTCGAACAGCGCCGAACCGTGCACCCGGGGCAGCACGCCGACCTCGGCGGTCAGCGCCCGGATGTCGCGCGGGCCACGCCCGTCCATGCGGACCTGCTCGCGCAGCACGCGGTTGCGCACCTCGGACTTGGTCAGCGACCGGAAGGCAGCGCTGAGCTCCTTCTCCCGACCCTCGAACCGAGCGCCCAGCTCCTCGGCGACCCGGGCCTTGACCCGGTCCAGGGCCTCCTCGCGGTCGGCCTTGCCGGCGATGGTGATCGCCTCGGCCACGTCACCGCGAGCGAACTCGGCGACGGCGTCGTACACGTCGTCCTGGTAGTCCAGGAAGACCGGGAACTCGGTGACCGGCTTGGCGGCGACCTCGGCCAGCTCGCTCTGCGCGCGGCACAGCTCGCGGATCGCCGGCTTGGCGGCCTCCAGGCCGCTGGCGACGACCTCCTCGGTCGGGGCGGTGGCACCGGCCGAGATGAGGGTGACGGCGTTCGGGGTGGCCTCGGCCTCGACCATCATGATCGCGACGTCGCCGTCCTCGAGCGTGCGGCCGGCGACGACCATGTCGAAGGTGGCGCGAGCCAGCTCCTCCAGGGTCGGGAAGGCGACCCACTGGCCGTCGATGTGGGCGACCCGGGTCGCACCGATCGGGCCGGAGAACGGCAGGCCGGAGAGCTTGGTCGACATCGAGGCGGCGTTGATCGCCACGACGTCGTACGGGTGCTGCGGGTCGAGCGCGAGGATGGTCTCGACGACCTGGACCTCGTTGCGCAGGCCCTTGACGAAGGACGGGCGCAGCGGCCGGTCGATCAGCCGGCAGGTGAGGATCGCGTCCTCGCTGGGCCGACCCTCGCGGCGGAAGAACGAGCCGGGGATGCGGCCCGCGGCGTACATCCGCTCCTCGACGTCGACGGTCAGCGGGAAGAAGTCGAACTGCTCCTTCGGGTGCTTACCGGCGGTCGTGGCGGAGAGAACGACCGTCTCGCCCAGCTGGGCGATGACGGAACCGGCGGCCTGGCGAGCCAGCCGGCCGGTGGAGAAGGTGATCTCGCGGGTGCCGAAGGACCCGTTGTCGATCACGGCGGTGCGGGATTCGGTGCCGAGTTTGGTCTCGGTCATGTGCTGTCGTGCTCCTTCGCGTCGTGGGCCCACGACATCGGGGAGCTGCTCAGCCGGCCGGTCTTCGATCGAAGCGCCCGGGGGCCGGCATGATGCCGGGGTTCCCGGGGGCCACTACCGGAGACCGGTACGCTGACCGGCTCCCTCTCGGGTGGTCGCGCGGCCCGTGTTTCTTCAGGTGGGACGCGGTACGGGGGAGCAGCCGACCGGCCACTCCCCCGTCACGTCACCGGCGCAGACCGAGCCGCTCGATGAGCGACCGGTAGCGGGCAATGTCCTTCTTCTGGACGTAGTTGAGCAACCGACGGCGACGGCCGACCAGCAGCAGCAGCCCACGGCGGCTGTGGTGGTCGTGCTTGTGCACCTTCAGGTGCTCGGTCAGCTCGGCGATCCGCTTGGTGAGGACCGCTACCTGGACCTCCGGCGAACCGGTGTCGCCCTCGGCGGTCGCGTACTCCGCGCGGATGCTGGCCTTGGCTTCCTGATCGAGCGCCATGTTCTCCCTGTTTCGATGGGTTGATCAAGTGGGTGTCCGTCGTCCCGATGGACCGGGAACGGACCGGTACCTCGCACCCGCGGCGTCGAGCAGGCACGCGAGGCCCCACGCCGGTCACCCGACGTCCCGGCAAGACTACCAGCACTCGCCGGTAACACCCGGCGAAGGGCCTCGGTGGCGGCCCGGCGCCCCCGGCACGATCAGGCCAGTACGCGCCGGGTGCGCTCGACGTCCTGATTCATCTGGGCGATCAACGGCTCGATCGAGTCGTACCGGATCTGGCCCCGCAGGTGCGCCACGAAGTCCAGGGCCAGCCGCTCGCCGTACAGGTCGCCGGAGAAGTCCAGCGCGTACGCCTCCACCCGTCGCTCCCGGCCGGAGAAGGTCGGGTTGGTGCCCACGGACACCGCCGCCAGCAACGGCTCGTGGTGACCGCGACGGATCAGCCGGGCCGCGTACACGCCGTCGGCGGGCACCGCCGCGTACCGGTGACACAGCAGGTTGGCGGTGGGGAAGCCCAGCTCCCGGCCTCGCTGGTCGCCGCGGACCACGACGCCCTCCACCCGGTGTGTGCGGCCCAGCGCGCCGGCCGCCGCGCCCACGTCACCCGCGTCGACGCAGGACCGGATGTACGTGGAGGAGAAGACGGTGCCGGCCTCGGCGACCAGCGGGGCACCCTCCACGCCGAAGCCGAACGTCTGACCCAGCCGTTCCAACAACGCCACGTCGCCGGCGGCCCGGTGCCCGAAGCGGAAGTTGCCGCCGACCACCACCAACGCGGCGTGCAGGTTCTCGACCAGGACGTCGTGCACGAATTGCTCGGCCGGCACCCGGGAGAACTCCGGGGTGAACGGCACCACGCAGAGCACGTCCACGCCGAGCGCCTCGATCAACTCGGCCTTACGGGCCGGCTCGGTGAGCACCGCCGGGTGCGAACCGGGGCGGACCACCTCGGCCGGGTGCGGGTCGAAGGTGACCACCACCGACTGCACGCCCAACTCGCGGGCCCGGGCCACGGCGTGCCCGATGGTCGCCTGGTGCCCCTTGTGCACGCCGTCGAAGACCCCGATGGTGACCACCGAGCGTCCCCATCCGCCAGGCGCCGCGTCGTAGCCCCGCCACCGCTGCATGCCGTTCCTCTCTGCTGTCCCGCCGGCCGGCGGGTCGACACCGCCGGCTGCGGGCCGGCGGACCTGCGCTGCGCTGTCAGGCCGGTGCGAGCACGATCTCCGCGCGGGCCCGTCCGTCCCGCTCGCTGACGATAGCGATCAGGCCGCCGGCCGGCCCGAAGACGGCGTACGGCCCGGTCAGGCCGGCCGGGTCCAACGGCCCTCCGTGGGCGAGCACCCGGGCCTCGTCCGGCGTGGCCTCCCGGCGCGCGAAGAACCGGTCGGCGGCCGCGTCCAGTGGCAGGTTCACCACGTCCGGGGCGCGCTGTTCCAGCTCGGCGAGGGTCGCGGCCTCGGCGAGGGTGAAGCCGCCCACCGCGGTGCGCCGCAGTGCCGTGAGGTGCCCGCCGACGCCGAGCGCCAGGCCGGCGTCGCGGGCGATGGCCCGGATGTACGTGCCGGAGGAGCAGGTCACGTCCACGTCCACGTCCACCACGTCCGGCTCGGTGCGGCGGATCGCCAGCACCTCCAAGCGGGAGATGGTGACCCGCCGCGCCGGCAACTCGACGCTCTCCCCGTCGCGGACCCGCTTGTACGCCCGTTGTCCGTCGATCTTGATGGCGCTGACCGCGCTCGGCACCTGGTCGACCTCGCCGCTCAGTCCGGCCAGCGCCGAGGAGATCGCGTCGTCGGTGACCTGCCCGGCCGGCACGGTGGCGGTGACGTCGCCCTCGGCGTCGTCGGTGACTGTGGTCTGGCCGAGCCGGATCGTGCCGGTGTAGCTCTTGCCCGCGCCGATCACGTAGGTCAGCAGCCGGGTGGCCCGGCCGACACCGATCACCAGCACGCCGGTCGCCATCGGGTCGAGGGTGCCGCCGTGCCCGACCCGTCGGGTCTTCGCCAGTCGGCGGATGCGCGCCACCACGTCGTGCGACGTCATGCCGCCGGGCTTGTCGACCACGATCAGACCATCGGTGCTCACGTCGGCCAAGCCTGCCAGATGGCCCGTACTCCGCAGGGCGTGGGCACGCCCTGCGTGACCCGAGCCTCCGCTGACGCGGTCCGAGCCGCTCCGTCGGGACGAGGCGTCCGTCCGCTGAAGATCGAGCGGGGCAGCCGTGCCGGGGCCGCGCTGGTGCTGGGCACCTACCATCTGCTCGCGCGCCACCAGCGGCGGCGAGACTGACGGGGGAAGCATGGACAGCACGTCGTCGAGCGGGCCCACACCGAACGACCCGGTCGATCCGCCACCGCCGCCCGCCGCGGTAGCGCAGGTCAACCCGGTGCAGCTACCGGATTGGCTCCGCACCTCGCAGACCGAGCATCAGCCCACCGGGTGGGACCGGGTGCGGTTCTTCTCGGCCCGGCACAACGGGGCCATGCTGCTCGGCCTCGGGCTGGTGCTGGCGCTGCTGATGGTCGTCGGCGGGGTGGTGTTGGTCGGTCGGGTCGCCGACGGTGTCCGCACGTCCGCCTCCGCGAGCCCCACCCCGAGCCGCACCCCACCCGTGAGCAGGGTCGGCGAACCACGCGACCTGTTCGCCGGATCCCCGGCGGCCTCCTTCGCGCCCGCCGAGGAGGCCGTGCGGATGCCGGCGGCCAAGGGCACCGGGCCGTTCACCGCGACCCAGGTGCGCACAGCGCTGGAGTCGGTGCGCAAGGCGCTGATCGAGGGCCGGGTCGACATCTCGATGTTCTCCGGGGATCCGGAGCCGTTCCTCGCGCTGCTCGCCCCGGACGCTCGCGAACGGCTCCGGGGCGACTTCACCAATGGCAGCTTCCTGCGGTACGCCACCAGGATGGGGTCACCGTCGGAGTGGGAGTTCGGCGTCCGCGCCGACGGCCGGGTCAGTTACCGGGCCACCAGTCAGAACGGCGTCCGGCTGCTGGAGGTCTCCACGGAGTTCGTCTGGGCGTACCCGTTCGACGTCGACCTGCGGGCCCCCGCCGGCGCGACAGTGGTGGCGCTACGCGACCGGGTGGTGTGGCAGGTGCCGCACCCGGACGACGTGCCGGCTTCCTCCCGCGGCCTCTGGATCACCTCGGCGGAGGCCGTGACCTGGAACGCGGACTGCTCTCAGCTCCGTGAGGGCTGGGTGCGGGAGCAGTTCTGGATGGCCGATGTGCACCGGGACCGGATACCGGCGGGCGACCCGGGCACCATCTTCGACCTTGACGCGCCCGCGCCGACCACCACGCGCTGCTGACCGGCCGGCCCCGGCGACCCGGTCAGCGGACCGCGCCGGTCACCGCCCACCTGCCGGTGCGCAGCCGCAGCAGCAGGGCGACCAGCCGGATCACCACGAACACCGTGAGCCCGGCCCAGATGCCGCCCAGCCCGAGGTTGAGCGCGTACGCCAGCCAGATGGCCGGCAGGAAACCGCCGAGCGCCGCCACGATGGTGAGGTTGCGCAGGTAACGCACGTCGCCGGCACCGATCAGCACACCGTCGAGGGCGAACACCACCCCGGCCAGCGGCAGCATGACGACGAACCACGGCCAGGCCACCATGGCCTGCTCGCGTACCCCCGCATCGGAGCTGAACCACGACGGCACCACGCCCGCGCCGGCGGCGACGAGCAGTGCGAAGCCCACGCCGCAGACGCCGCCGAGCAGCCCGACCCGGCGGGCGAGCGCCCGCGCGCCCGTGTCGTCGCCGGCACCGAGCGCGGCACCGACCAGGGACTGCGCGGCGATGGCGAGGGCGTCGAGGACCAGCGCGGTGAAGAACCAGAGTTGCAGGGCGATCTGGTGGGCGCCGACGGCGGCGGCGCCGAAGCGGGCGGCGACGGCGGTCGCGGACAGGAAGCTGGCCTGGAACGCCAGCCCACGGATCAGCAGGTCCCTGCTGAGGACCAGTTGCTGGCGGATCACGCGGGGTTGCGGGCGCAGCGACACCCGTTCACCGACCAGGGCGGCGGCGAAGAGCACCCCGCAGAGCGTCTGCGCGACGACGTTCGCCACGGCCGAGCCGACCAGACCCAGCCCGCCGGGATAGACCAGCAGCGGGCAGAGCAGCGCGGAGAGCAGGTTGGGGCCGAGCACGAAGTAGAGGGGGCGGCGAGTGTCCTGCACGCCGCGCAGCCAGCCGTTGCCGGCGGCGGCGAGGAGCAGGCCGGGAGCGCCGAGGGCCGCGATCCGCAACCACTGGGCGGCGGCGTCGGCGACCTCGCCACCACCACCGGCGAGGGTACGGGCGAGCGCGCCCCCGCCGAACTGCATGCCGATCGCGATCAGCAGACCGACACCGAACGCCAGCCAGGACGACTGGACGCCCTCGGCGACCGCGGCGGCCCGGTCACCCGCGCCGAAGCGGCGGGCCGCGCGTCCGGTGGTGCCGTAGGCGACCACGGTGCCCACCCAGGCGGTGAGCGTCATGACCGTGCCGCCGACGGCGAGCGCGGCGAGCGGCACCCGGCCGAGGTGACCGACCACTGCGGTGTCGACCAGCACGTAGAGCGGCTCGGCGGCGAGCACCACGAGGGCCGGCAGGGCGAGCGTGGCGATCCGCCGGGGCGAGGCGGGTGGGTGGAGGGTGGTGGCGGTCTGGCTCATCGCGGCCGATCCTGGCACGGCTGCGGTAAGGATCGCAATCCCGCCGACTACTTACCCTGGTCGGCACGTCCCGTCGGCAGCGGCACTCAGGCTCGTCCCGGCCCCGCGCGCCGTGCCTGCCGGCCGGGAGTCGGGGCGTCGGTCGGTCTGGTCAGGCGCTTTGGAGCTGATGTCCTGGACGATTCACGCGATGACCTCGCAGACGGGTCACGCCGTAAGGTCCCAGACGGGTCACGCTGTCAGGCCCCAGACGAGTCACCCGCTGATGTCGTAGACGATTCAGCTCCAAAGGCCGAGCAGAGCGGTCCGGATCCTCCGATGGCCCCGACCTGAGGGATCAGCGTCGGACGGGTCGGATCACTGGCGGGTGTCCATCGACGTCTGCAGCGCGCGGCGGGCCTGCTCGCGGGCGTCGTCGGTGGTGGTCTCGGGCTTGGGCTTGTTCGGCATGGTGGCGCTCCTCTTCCCAGGGCGTGAGCCGCCGGCATCGCGGCGGCCCTCACGGGCGGTCCTGCTGAGCGCCCCACGGCGGTCCGGGGTTACCGGAGCAGCCGACTGGGCAGCGTGAGCCCGGGTCGATCCGACCCTGGAGGGAGGCGGCGCGGGGTGTGGCACCACCGCCCATGACCTGCACCGCCACGCGGCACCGGCCTTCTCCCAAGTTATCGTTCAGGTCCACATACTGCTTACGGTTCCCGCCATTTGGACGGTCGGCAACCCGGCTCAGCGGGCCAGGAAGTGCCAGCCCAGCCACCACCAGAACCCGAAAAGACCGATCCGGCCCACTGGCACCGAACCGACCTCGTAGCGCATCACGTAGGCACAGACCTCGCCCAGGGTGGGGATTCGGGAACCCTCCCGCCGGGCCATCCACTCGACCACCGCGAAGAGGATCAGCGCGGCGAGGAAGCCGCCGATCGCAAGCGCGCGCATCATCGCCGCACCAGCCCCCAGAAGGCGGCCAACCAGGCGAACCAGGCCGCCGACCTGGTCAGTTGATCCTCCAGAAGAGGATCGGCCAGCCGGGAGAAGGTGGGGAAGTCATCGCCGGCGGCCAGCACGAAGGTCACGCCCTCGAAGACCCCGAAGACCACCACCGGCACCGCCCACCAGGCCGCTCCCGCGCCCAGCCGGCGCGGCGCCGGCCGGCGGGGCACCCGGTTGCTCAGACCGAGCCAGATCAGCACCCCACCCGTCCCGAGGGTGAACAGGTTCGCCTCGGTGGAGAAGGACGCGAACCGGCCACCGACGAGCGACAGGCAGACGAGAACGGGAACGGAGACGGCGGGCCGGTCCCAGGCGCGGGGGGCCTCCACGGTGAGGTCGTGCGGCTGCTCCATCCCGCAATTCTTCCCGGTATCACGGAACGCGGGAAGACCAACACTCCCCGGAGCTGACCCTGATCTTCCAGACCGGAAATCGAAGGCGGCTCAGCCGATCAGCGCCGCGTCCAGCTGACCGCGGATCGACTCGACCACCTGCTCGACGGTGCCCCGACCGGTGAACCCGGCCGCGAACGTGTGCCCACCACCACCCAGCGCCACCGCGACCCGACTGACGTCCACAGCGCCCTTGCTGCGCATCGACACGGCCCACTCGGCCGGCCTGGTCTGCTTCACCACACAGCTCACATCCGCCTCGGCAGTGCAGCGTACGGAGTCGATCAGCGCCTCCAGCACATACGGCCGCTGGTCGTGCCGGGTCAGGTCGTCGAGGGTGGCGAAGGTCCAGACCAGACCCCGACCCCCGGCGGCGGCCGGCTCCAGTCGAGCCCGGCCGAGCACCTCACCGAAGAGGCGGACCGCGCCGAAGGGCCGGGTGTCGAAGACCTGCCGGGAGATGTCACCCGGCGAGATGCCGGTCGCCAGCAGTCGGGCAGCCATCTGGTGCACCGCCGGAGTGGTCGCCGCGAACCGGAAGGAGCCGGTGTCAGTGGTCAGCGCCACGTAGAGGCACTCGGCGATGGCCGGGTCCACGACCACTCCGAGCCGGGCCAGCAGTTGCTCGACCACGACCGACGTGGCCGCCGCGCCCGGGTCGACCAGGTTGACGGTGCCGAAACCAGGGTTGGAGGCGTGGTGGTCGAGCACCAACGCCGCACCCGCCGACGACAACCGCCCGGCCAACTCGCCGAGACGCGACTCGCTCGCCGCGTCGAAGCAGATCACCAGATCGGGCACCGGGTCGGCGGCGTCCGCCGGGACCAGCAGGTCCAGACCCGGCAGCCCGCGCAACGGCTCCGGCACCTCCGGCGGCCCCGGGAAGGTCGCCTGCACGTCGCGTACGCCGAGCTGCCGCAGGCCCAGACCGAAGCCGAGCATGCTGCCCAGCGCGTCGCCGTCCGGATTGATGTGGCAGATCAGCAGCACCCGGGCGGTCGGCGGGACAGCCCGCACCAACGCCTCGGCCTCGGCCCACGCCGCCTCGGCCGGGCCGAGCCCGGTCGAGGCGACGAACGCTGCGCTGGCGGTGCTGGTCACCGCGCTTCCCCACCCCGCGGGGTCTCCGTGACGTCGGCCTCGTCGGCCTCGCCCGTCTCGTCGTCCTCGTCATCCACCCGGTACGGCTGGGCCTCGCCCGCGTACTTCGCCTGGGCGGCGAGCCGCTGCACCTCGGCGTCGGCGTTGCGGGCGGCGGCGAGCAGGTCGTCGATGTGCTTGACCTGGTCCTGTACGTCGTCGAGGACGAACGCGAGGGTCGGTGAGTGGCGCAGCCCGAGCGCCTTGCCGACAGTGCTGCGCAGCATCCCCTTGGCGCTCTCCAGCGCGGCCGCGGTGTCCGCCTGGGCCACCGAGTCCCCGAGCACCGTGTAAAAGACGGTCGCGTCCCGCAGGTCAGCGGTAATCCGGGCGTCGGTGATGGTGATCATCCCGAGCCGCGGGTCCTTGATCTGGCTCCGCACCACCGACGCGACCAGCTCACGCACCCGTTCCGCGTGCCGGCGTACCTTGGCCGGATCAGACATCTCGCCACCTCCACGGCGTCCTGCTTCCGGTCGACCCGGCGACCCGGAGGCCGCCGGCCGACCGGCCAACATCTCGAACATTACCTTCGGGGCCGCTCCGGTCGCCCGGCACAGCCGGCACCATGGTCAGTCGTCGTCCGCGCCGTAGAGCCGGCGTCGAACCGACAGCAACTCGACCTCGGGGCGATTGGCCACCAGGCGCTCACAGGAGTCGAGCACCTCGCGGACGTGCGCCGTCTCGGCGGCCACCACGGCCACCGCCAGTTGCGCTCGACCATGCAGGTCGAGCGCACCCACCTCGGCGGCCGACACCTCGAAGCGGCGCAGTGCCGCCACGATCGGCCGTACATATGATCTCTTGGCTTTGAGCGACCTGGAGTCGCCCGGCAGCAGCAGGTCGAAGACCGCGGTTCCGGTGAACATCGCCCCGGACGATACCGCCAACCGGCCCCGCATGATCAAGGGGTTTACGCCGAGTGGCGTAAACCCCTTGATCAGCGTGTCACTGCCGGATCAGGCGCGAACCTTCTCCCGCATCTCGAAGGTCTCGATGACGTCGCCGACCTGGACGTTGTTGTAACCACCCAGGGTCAGACCGCACTCGAAGCCCTCGCGGACCTCGGTGGCGTCGTCCTTGAACCGCTTGAGCGAGGTGATCGTGAGGTTGTCCGCCACGACCGTCCCGTCCCGAAGCAGTCGAGCCTTCGCGTTGCGTCGGATGATGCCCGACCGGACGATGCAACCGGAGATGTTGCCGATCTTGGACGAGCGGAAGACGTCGCGGATCTCCGCGCTGCCCAGCTCGGCCTCCTCGTACTCCGGCTTGAGCAGGCCCTTGAGCGCTGCCTCGATCTCCTCGATGGCCTGGTAGATGACGGTGTAGTACCGGATCTCCACGCCCTCGCGGTCGGCCATCTCACGGACCTTGTTCGAGGCCCGCACGTTGAAGCCGATGATCGTGACCGGCTCGGACGAGGCGCTCGCGAGCATGACGTTGCTCTCGGTGATCGCGCCGACGCCCCGGTCGAGGACCTTGAGCTGGACCTCCTCGGGGATGTCGAGGTTGAACAGCGCGTCCTCCAGGGCCTCCACCGAACCGGAGACATCGCCCTTGAGGATGAGGTTGAGCGAGGTCTTCTCGCCCTCCTTGAGCTGCTCCATGAGCGTCTCAAGAGTGGCCCGGCCACGGGAGTTGGCGAAGGACGCCGCCCGCCGCCGTGCCTGGCGCTGCTCGGCGATCTGCCGCACCGTGCGGTCGTCCGCCGCGGCGAGGAACGTGTCACCCGCACCGGGCGGCGCGGTCAGACCCAGAACCATCACCGGACGCGCCGGACCAGCCTCGGAGAGCTGGTTGCCGTTCTCGTCGAGCATGGCCCGGACCCGGCCGTGCGCCCCACCGGCGACGATCGAGTCGCCCGCCCGCAGGGTGCCCTTCTGCACCAGCACCGTCGCCACCGCACCGCGGCCCTTGTCCAGGTGCGCCTCGATGGCCACACCCTGCGCCGGCCCGTCGATCGGAGCGGTCAGCTCCAGCGACGCGTCGGCGGTCAGCAGGACGGCCTCGAGCAGCTCCTCGATGCCGATGCCCGGCTTGGCCGCCACGTTGACGAACATGGTCTCGCCGCCGTACTCCTCGGCGACCAGGCCGTACTCGGTCAGCTGCTGGCGGACCTTGTCCGGGTTGGCGTCCGGCTTGTCGACCTTGTTGACCGCGACCACGATCGGCACGTCGGCCGCCTTGGCGTGGTTCAACGCCTCGATGGTCTGCGGCATCACGCCGTCGTCGGCCGCGACGACCAGGATCACGATGTCCGTGACCTGGGCGCCACGGGCACGCATGGCGGTGAACGCCTCGTGACCCGGGGTGTCGATGAAGGTGACCGCCCGGTCCTCGCCCTCGTGCGGGACGTGGACCTGGTACGCACCGATGTGCTGGGTGATGCCACCCGCCTCACCGGCCACGACGTTCGCCTTACGGATGGCGTCGAGCAGCTTGGTCTTACCGTGGTCGACGTGACCCATGACGGTCACCACCGGCGCACGGCTGACCAGACGCTCCTCGGCCACCTCCGCGTCGAGGTCGATGTTGAACTGCGCGAGCAGCTCGCGGTCCTCGTCCTCCGGGCTGACGATCTGGATGTCGAAGCCCAGGTGCTCACCCAGCAGGTGCAGGGTGTCGTCAGAACAGGACTGGGTCGCGGTCACCATCTCGCCCAGGTTGAACATCTCCTGGACCAGCGAACCCGGGTTGGCGTTGATCTTGTCGGCGAAGTCCGACAGCGAGGCGCCGCGAGAGAGCCGGACGACCTGACCCTGACCCCGGGGAGCACCCGAGCTCATGGTCGGAGCCGACAGGTTGTCGAACTCCTGTCTGCGCTGCTTCTTGGACTTGCGACCGCGCGTCGGCCGGCCACCCGGACGCCCGAAGGCACCCGCGGCGCCGCCGCCACGGCCACGACCGCCCGCACCCGGACGACCGCCGCCACCGGCCGGACCACCCGGCCGGAAACCGCCACCGGGAGCACCGCCACCGCCGCCGGGACCGCCACGGTAGCCACCGCCACCGCCGGCACCCGCGCCGCCACCGGGGCCGCCGCGGTAACCGCCACCGCCGCCGGCGCCACCGCCGGGACCGCCACGGAAACCACCGCCACCGCCACCGGGACGACCGGCGCCACCGCCACCGGGGCGACCAGCGCCACCGGGGCCGGGACGACCAGCAGCCGGGCGCTGGCTCGGCATGGACGCCGGGCTGGGCCGCGGCGGCATGGAGTTCGGGCTCGGCCGCGGCGGCATCCCCGCCGGGGTGTTGGGCCGAGGGCCACCCGCACCGGCGGCCGGGGGCCGCTGCTGCTGCTGGCCACCCTGGATGCCGAACGGGTTGTTACCGGCGCCACGCGCCGGCGGACGACCGCCGGGACGGGCACCCGGACCCGGAGCCGGCGTGCTCGGACGAGCTGCCGGCGAACCGGGACGGGGCGGCATCGCCGCGGGACCCGGCCGAGGGCCGGGACGGTTGGCACCGTCGGCCGGAGGCTCCCGGCGGACCGGGTTGTCCCGCTGCTGCTGGCGGGCGGCCTGCGCGGCCTTGACCGCGGCCTCCTGCTCAGCCTTCAGCGCGGCGGCACGCGCCTCCGCGGCCGCCACCTCGATGTCGTGGGCACTCGCCGGCTTGGCGACCGGGGTCGCCGACTGCGGGGCACCGGGAACCGGACCCTTGGGCTTGGGACCGGGTGCCGGCGCGGCCGGCCGCCGAGGCGGCATCGGCTTGGCCGAGACCCGGGGCGCGCCCGGGGTCGGGGTTGGCGTCGGGGTCGGGTTTGAAGCCGGCGTCGACGCGGGCGCCGACGGGGCGGCCGGAGCCGGGGCTCCGGCGGACGCGACGAATGCGTTACGCAGCCGCCGGGCGACGGGCGCCTCGACGGTGCTGGACGCGGACTTCACGAACTCGCCCATTTCCTTCAACTTGGCGAGAACGGTCTTACTCTCGACCCCGAGCTCTTTTGCAAGCTCGTGTACGCGGGCCTTGCCTGCCACTGCACTCCTCACTCCGAGGTCGTGCGGGCAGCACCCGCAGCGACCTCACTCGTGCACTTGAAGCCTGGTCATTTCAGGGACTTCATCGTGTGCTCATGTCGGTCGTCCTACCCTGCTAGCGACCCTCGCCCGGTCGGGCTGACCGGACGTAGTGGTTGGCGCATCGACGTGCTCCGCCAGCGCACCGTGGTCGAGGACCTCGGTGCTGCGCAGCGCACGCCCGAAGGCGCGGCGCCGCACCGCCAGCGCGAAGCAGGCCGGATCCGGGTGCATGTTCGCCCCCCGACCCGGCAGCCTGCGGCGCGGATCAGGCCGGAGGCTGTGACCAGCCTCGTCCCTGACCGCGACGATCCGCAGCAATTCGCTGGCCGGCGCACGTTGCCGGCAACCCACACAGGTGCGCTCCGGCTGCGCGCGTCGTACCACTGGAGGAAGTCTACCCCTAGCTGCCCGAGATCGCGCCGCCCGGCTCCCGCACGTGATCAGTTACCCCACGCGCCGCCGGTGCGGTCTGCTCCGCATCGGAACGAATGTCGATCCGCCAACCGGTCAATCGAGCCGCAAGTCGGGCATTCTGCCCCTCCCGACCGATGGCAAGCGAGAGCTGGAAGTCGGGAACTGTCACCCGAGCGGCCCGGTTGGCCAGGTCGACCACCTCGACCCGCAGCGCCTTGGCCGGTGACAACGCGTTGCCGACGAAGGTGCCCGGGTCGTCCGACCAGTCGATAATGTCGATCTTTTCGCCGTGCAGTTCGCTCATCACGGCACGCACCCGCTGACCCATCGGGCCGATGCAGGCGCCCTTGGCGTTCACCCCGGGGGTGGTGGAGCGGACGGCGATCTTCGTGCGATGGCCCGCCTCACGGGCGATCGCACCGATCTCGACGGTGCCGTCGGCGATCTCCGGCACCTCCAGCGCGAAGAGCTTCTTGACCAGAGCCGGGTGCGACCGGGACAGGGTGATCTGCGGCCCGCGCATGCCCTTGGCCACGTGCACCACGACGCAGCGGACCCGCTCGCCGTGCGCGTACCGCTCGCCGGGCACCTGCTCGGACTGCGGCAGCACGCCCTCCAGCTTGCCCAGGTCGACGCTGACGATGCCCTTCTCGGTACGCGTCTCGTGCGCCTGCACCACACCGGTGACCAGGTCACCCTCTCGGCCGACGTACTCACCGAAGTGCACCTCGTCGGTGGCCTCCCGCAACCGCTGGAGGATCACCTGCTTGGCGGTCATGGCGGCGATCCGGCCGAAGTCGTGCGGGGTGTCGTCCCACTCCCGCACCAGGCTGCCGTCGGGCTCCATCTCCTGGGCGTACACCAGGGCGGCGCCCGACCTGCGGTCGATCTCCACCCGGGCGTGCGGCTCGGCCCCGTCGGTGTGCCGGTAGGCGGTCAGCAGCGCGGTCTCGATCGCCGCGAGAATCGTGTCGAACGGGATCTCCCGCTCGCGCTCGAGTGCGCGCAGCGCCGCGAGGTCGATGTTCACCTCTCCTCGTCCTCCACATCATCATCGTCGTCGATGTCGTCTGAATCGTCGAACTCGTCGGAATCGTCCGCGTCGTCGAACTCGTCCTCGGGCTCACCGAGCTCGGCGAGCCGGGTGAACTCGACCTGCACACGGCCGGGGCCCAGCTGGGCGTACGCCCAGGCGGCGCGGCCGTCGTCGGTCTCCAGGTGCACGCCCTCGTCGTCGGCCGCGACCACCCGGCCGGTCAGCTGACGGTCAGCGGCGGGCTGGTCGCCGCGTTGGCCGGGCAGCGTGGCCGCGCCCCGGGCGGTGACCTTCACCAGTCGGCCCACGTTGCGCCGCCAGTGCCGGGGCAGGGTGAGCGGCCGGTCGACGCCGGGCGAGCTGACTTCCAGTTGGTACTCGCCGGCGACGATGTCGCCACCGGTCTCCTCGGCGGCGTCCAGCGCGGCCGAGACCTTCCGGGAGACGTCCGCGACGGCGTCCAGATCGATCCCGCCGTCGGTGTCCACCATCACGCGCACCACGTGCCGGCGGCCGGCCCGGGAGACCGACAGGTCCTCCAGGTCGTAGCCGGCGTCGTTGACCACCGGCTCGATCACGGCCCGCAGTCGGTCCCGCCGCGCGGCGAGGTCACCGCCGCGGGGGCCCGCAGCACCGCGGGGCCGACCCGTCGGCCTGGTGGCACGGCCACGCTGCGTCATCTCCGCACCCTCTCCCTGGTCGACGGGGACCCGTGGTCCCGCCATGCCGGCACGCCACCGGAGTGGACACGCCGGTGGTTGCGCAGAGCGTAACGCGCCTGCCCGGCGGCGGACCGGGCGGCGCACCGACGCCGGTGACCCCCGGAGCGGCACGGATGGTGTTGACTTGCCCGGTGGGGATCGGCAGAACGACACAGCGCGACCAAGCATCCGGACATTCCCGGCGAAAGCTCCTGAGTGCCGGGGTGCTGCTGGTGCTCGGCGGTGCCGTGACGCCGCTGACCGGCTGTGATCTTTTCGACCGCGACGACCAACCGACCCCACCGCCCGACCCGCTACGGCCGATGGTGGACGAGTCACTCGCGCTGGCCGCCGCGTACCGGGCGAACGCGACCGCCCACCCCGAGCTCGCCGACCGGCTCAACCCGATCGCCGAGACGCACACCGCGCACGCCACCGAGCTGGCCCGGGTGATCGGCGTGACGGTGCCGTCGGCGGCCCCCGCCACCCCTACCACCGCCCCGGCCGCCGACCCGAACGGCGCGCGCGCCGCCCTGCGGGCGCTGGAGAAGACCGCCCAGCAGTCCGCCGCCGCCGCCTGCGCCGCTGCGCCCGCGGAGCGGGCGGCACTGCTCGGGTCGATAGTCGCCGCCCGGGCAACCCACCAGGAGGCACTGAAGTGAGGCAGCCGTCCGCAGGGGAGGCACTCGCCTCCGCACTGTCCGCCGAGTACGCGGCCATCTACGCCTACGGACGGATCGGTGTCCGGCTCAGCGGAGCCGCGCGGGACGCGGCACGCCAGGCGGAGGCCGCGCATCGACGCCGACGCGACGCGCTGGTGGTGCAGCTCACCGCGGCCGGCGGAGTCGTCCCGCCGGATCGCGCCGGGTACGCCCTGCCGTTCCCGGTCACCGACCGGGCCAGCGCCCTACGGCTCGCCGCCGAGGTGGAGGAGCGCACGGCCGCGCACTGGCGGGCCGCCCTGGCATCCACCACCGGCGCGGAGCGGGAGCAGGCGTTGGCCGCCCTGGTCGAGTACGCCGTGCGGGCCACCCGGTGGCGGAAGACGGCCGGTCTGACCCCGCTGACTGTCCCGTTTCCCGGCCGACCGACCTGAACCCGTCCACTCCGGTTGCGGTACGCATACCAGGTATGCATACTCCGTTGCCATGTCCATCCGTCACGGGTTGCTCGCCCTGCTCGAACGCGGCCAGATGTACGGGTACCAGCTGCGCGCCGCGTTCGAGGAGTCGACCGGCTCGACCTGGCCGCTGAACATCGGGCAGGTCTACACCACGTTGTCCCGGCTGGAACGGGACGGTCTGGTGCGCCCGCTGCCGGAGAGCGAGGGCGGACAGCGCCCGTACGAGATCACCGACGCCGGCCGGGCGGACCTGGCGCTGTGGTTCGCCACCCCGATCAGTCGTACCGACCGCCCCCGTGACGAACTGGCGATCAAACTGGCGCTGGCGCTGACCACCCCCGGAGTCGACGTCCGGTCGGTGGTGCAGGCCCAACGCAGCGCGACGATGCGGGCCCTTCAGGAGTTGACCCGGTTGAAGTACGGCAGCAACCGGCCGGAGGACCTTCCCTGGCGCCTCGTACTGGACTCGATGGTGTTCCAGGCCGAGGCCGAGGTGCGCTGGCTGGACCACTGCGAGACCAGTCTGGTCCGGCACCAACCCAGCGGCCCGGCGCCTCCGGCCACCCGACCCGATGACGCCAACGAGCGGGACGCGGCTCGATGGGCCGGCGAGGAGGCAAGACGGTGAGCGGATCGGACGACGCGGTGCTGGAGCTACGCGCCGTCCACCGCACCCACGGCACCGGGCCGGCCGCGGTGCACGCGCTACGCGGGGTCAGCCTGGTCGTCCGGCCCGGCGAGTTGGTCGCCGTGATGGGACCGTCCGGCTCCGGCAAATCGACACTGCTGGCTCTCGCCGGTGGGTTGGACCGTCCGACCGGCGGCGAGGTCCGGGTCGAGGGGCAGCCGCTCGGGGCCTTGGACCGCCGCGGGCTGGCCCAGCTGCGCCGCCGTCGGATCGGCTACATCTTCCAGCAGCTCAACCTGCTGGGCAGTCTGAGCGCGCTGGAGAACGTGGCGCTCCCGTTGGAACTCGACGGGACCAGCGGCCGGCGGGCCCGCGCACTGGCCATGACCGCGCTCACCGAGGTGGGGCTGCCCGCGTTGGGCGACCGTTTCCCGGACCAGCTCTCCGGCGGGCAGCAGCAGCGGGTGGCCATCGCCCGTGCGCTGGTGGGCGACCGTCGGCTGGTCCTCGCCGACGAGCCCACGGGGGCGCTGGACTCCCAGACCGGCGAGACGGTGCTGCACCTGCTGCGCCGACGGATCGACGCGGGCGCCGCCGGGGTGCTGGTCACCCACGAGGCGCGCCACGCCGGCTGGGCCGACCGGGTGGTGTTCCTCCGCGACGGCGTGCTGGTCGACACGACGGCACCGCTGGGCAGTGTCGAGCAGTTGCTGTCCGGCAGCGACCGGTGACCGTTCGCCGTCCGACACGGGCTCCCGGTCGGGCGGGCGCCGCGACGCCGGGGCCGGTCACGTCGCCCGCCCCGGTCGGTCGGCGGCGGTTCGCCGAGCTGACCGGCTCCTGGCGGGCCGCGCTGCGGATCGCCCGGCGCGAGTCACGCCGGTCCCGGCGGCGGACCGCCCTGGTGCTCGCGATGATCGCTCTGCCGGTGGCGGCGCTCGCCTTCCTGGCGGCGAGCTACGACATGGCCGAGCTGACCCCACAGGAACGCGTCGACCGCCGGCTCGGCGTGGCCGACGCGGAGTTGCAGTGGATCGCCAGCAGCCCGGTGCGGCAGGACGACTGGGGTGAGGCCTGGTCCACGCAGGACGGCGAGCCGCCCGCGAGGGTCACCGCCGCCCAGATGACCACCCTGCTGGGGCCGGGCACCCGGGTCACCGAGCTTCGTCCCCGCGTCCCGCTGACACTGCGCGGCGCGAACCGCGACGAGATGGTGGACGGGCGGGCGCTCGACCTCACCGACCCGTTGGCCCGAGGACTGGTGCGGTTCCGGGCCGGCCGGGCACCACAACAGGCCGGCGAGGTGGCCGTCAGTCCGATGGCGCTGCGCCGCCTGGGCCTGCGCCTCGGCCACGCCGTGGCCACCGCCGACGGCAGCAGGGCGTACACGGTCGTGGGGGTGGTCGAATTCCCCGACGACCTCGGGCCGGTCGTGGCGCTGCACCCGGGGGCCGTGCAGGCGACCGGCCCGGAGCCGGACAGCGTCTGGTTGGCGGACCTGCCCGCACCGGTGGACGCGGCGCTGGTGTCCCGGCTCAACGAGCGGGGGGTGGTGGTCACCGCCCGAAGCCCGGTCGGCTCAGGGACCACTGCGGACCGGACGTGGTTCGGTGCGATCAGGCAGAGCGGCGCCAACGACCTGAGCACCGGCGTCCTCATCGCCGGCCTCGGACTGCTGGAGGTCGTCCTGCTGGTCGGGCCGGCCTTCGCCGTCGGCGTCCGCCGCCGACGGCGGGATCTGGCGCTGGTCGCGGTGGCCGGCGGGGACGCCGCCCAGCTTCGTCGGGTCGTGCTGGCCGACGGTGTGGTGTTGGGTGTGCTGGGGGCCGCCGCCGGCCTGCTGGTCGGCGTCAGCGCGGCGTTCGCCGGTCGCCCGCTGATGGAGCAGTACGTCTTCAGCGCCCGTTTCGGCGGCTACCGCTGCTGGCCGAGCGCGCTGTTCCTACTCGGTGGCGTCGCGGTGCTGGCCGGGGTGCTCGCCGCGCTGGCACCGGCCTGGACCGCCGCTCGGCAGGACGTCAGCGCCGGGCTCGCCGGACGACGCACCCCGGCGAAATCTCCGGGCCGCTGGTTGGCTCTCGGACTGGCGCTGGTGGTCGGCGGGGCGGCGCTGGCGGCGTTCGGAGCCACCCAGACCTCCCCGGCGGTGGTTCTCACCGGGCTGATCCTCGGCGAGTTGGGCCTGGTCTGCTGCACGCCCACGCTGCTCGGGGCGCTGGCCCGCCTCGGCCGGGTGCTGCCGCTGGCGCCGCGGATCGCACTGCGCGATGCCAGCCGCAACCGGGCCGCCGCGGCACCGGCCATCTGCGCCGTGATGGCCGCCGTCGCCAGTAGCGTCGCCCTCGGCGGATACCTGGCCAGCGACGGCGCGCGCGACGCGCGCACCTACCGGCCGGCGCTGCCGACCGGTCACATGCTGGTGTACGCCAACCGGCCGGACGGCCAGCCCACGCTGGCGCAGGTCGCCGACGCGGCCCGGGACCAGTTGGGGGTCGACGCGGTAGCCACCGTGTACGCGCCCAACTGCGACCCGACCGGTGCCCGTTACTGCGACGTGGCGCCCGTCCTCCCGCCGAACCGAGCCTGCCCGTTCCAGCCCGGCGACAGTCTTCCCGCCGCGCACCGCCGGCAGGCGCGGGCCGACCCACGCTGCCAGATCCGCACGGCCGACTCCTACGGCGGCTACGTCGAGCCCTGGGTGGACGACGGCTTCGCGCTGCCACTTCTCACCGGCGCGGACCCGGCGACGACCGCCGCCGCCACGGCGGTACTGCACGCCGGCGGCGTGGTGGTGACCGACCCGCGCTACCTGCACGACGGCCTGGTGACCGTCCGCGTCTTCAGCACCGACGGGAGAACGGATTCGCCGGCCACCGTCCGCGACCTGCCGGGGTACGCGCTGCCCCAGGCGGTGGGCTCCTCCCGCCTGCTGTTGTCGACCCACGCGGCCCGGCAGCTCGACATGAGCTGGTCCCCGTCCGGCTGGGTGGTCGGCACCACGACCCCTCCGGACGAGGAACAACGGGCGCGCTTCTCCGCCGCGCTGCGTTCCTTCGGAACGTTCTCGCTGACCGTTGAGTACGGCGGCGCCCCACGCGACGTCTCACCGTTGCTCCTGCTGTTCGCCGCGGCGGCCGGGCTGATCACCGTGGGGGCGGCCGGGATCGCCACCGCGCTCACCGCCGCCGAGGGACGCGCCGAGCTGACCACCCTCGCGGCCGTCGGCGCGGCCCCGGCGGTACGCCGGCAACTGGCGATCTGCCAGGCCGGGGTCATCGCCGGTATCGGTTCGGTGCTCGGCATCGTGGCCGGCCTCGGCACCGCCGCCATCGTGCTGGTCTCGGTGAACCGGCAGTACGCCAGTGACTGGCCGGTGTCCGATCCGTACCCCTTTCTGGTGCCGTGGCCCGCGCTCGGGGTCCTGGTGCTGGTGCCGGTGGTGGCGATGCTCGGTGCGGGCCTGTTCACCCGGGCCCGACTGCCCATCGAGCGGCGGCTGGACTGACCGGTCCGCCGGGCAACCGACAGTGGACCGCGTGGGGGTGCCGCCGGGGCTGGGCAGCCGGCAGACTGATCGGCGTGTCAGTACTCAGGAATGTCGTCCGTCGAGCCGGTCATCATCGCTGGTTCGGCGCCACCGCGCGCCTGCTGGTCCCGGCCGATCGGATGGTTGGTCGACTCACCCGGGGTCGGGTGGTCGCGCTCGGCCTGCTCCCCTCCCTGCTGATCACCACGACGGGTCGCCGCTCCGGCAAGCCCCGCAGCAATCCGCTGCTCTACGTGCCCGACGGCGACGCGTACGTGGTGATCGGCTCCAACTGGGGGCAGACGCATCACCCGGGCTGGGCGATGAACCTGTTGGCCGATCCGGCCGCCGAGGTGGACGTGAAGGGCAGGCGGGTCGCGGTGCGGGCCCAGCGGGCCTCCGGCGCGGAACGGGAGCGGTTGTGGCAGCTGCTCGTCAGCGCGTGGCCGGCATACCACACCTACGTGCGGCGGGCCGGTGGACGGGAGATCCACATCTTCCGGCTGGCCCCGACCGGGCGCGGCGCGTCCGAATCGCCGCCGTCGGCTGACTAGGCTGACGCTCGGTAGTTGAGGCGAGGTGGTTCCGTGAGTGTGAGGAGCGAGCCGGGGTTGCGAGCCCCGCAGCCGCGAACAGAGCCGGTCCGGTGAGTGAGCGGGCCGGCGTCGACCGGGGCCTCGACGATCGACGGTGGACGGTCGCGGAGCGGGTCGCCGAGGCAATCCGGCGGCGGTTCCCGGCCGACACGCTCGCGATCGCCGTACACGGGCCTCTGGCGCACGGTGACGACGACGGCGGCGGGGACCGCGAGGCCGGGTTGCTGGTGGTCACCTATCGGCCCGGGACCGGCCCGTCACCGGCGACCCGGCGGGTCGACGGGGTGCTCGTCGACCTGACCGTGGCCGCCGCCGAGGACTACCTGACCCAGGCGCGGGTGCTCTCACCGCTCTGGCCACTGACCGCCGACCGGTACGTCACCACGCAGGCGTTGCACGATCCGACGGGCTGGTTGCGGACGCTGCGCGACGAGCACCTCGGTCGGCTGGCCCGGGCCCGGCCGGCGGAGTTCAGCACCGCGGCTCGCCAGGCCTGGTACAGGGGCAGCGCGGCACACTCCCGGGCGGCCCGGCTGGCCGAGTGGTACGAGACCGATCAGGCTCTGCTGATGCTCGCCGAGGCCCGGCTGGCGGCGGCCACGGTGACCGGTCTGCTGAGTCGCACGTACTTCCGGGACCCGGGGGACGCGGTGCGGCGCACCGGATTGGCCGGGGCGGACATGACCGAGGTGGGTGTGGTGCTGGCGCGGCAGGCCGAGGAGCTGGCCGCCCGTGGTCGGGCGGTCGACGGCACCGTCGACGAGCTGCTCAGCACCTGAGGCGCGTCACAACCCGCCCGGTACGCCGATCAGCGAGCCGATCAGATAGGTGGCGCCGGCCGCCGCGGCGCCCAGCAGCAGCTGGCGCAGCCCACTGGTCCACCAGGGACGGCGGGTGAAGCGGGCCACCACGGCACCGGCGGCGAACAGCCCGAGGCCGCCGACAGCGAGCGCCAACCACAGTTCGGTCGCGCCGAGCAGGTACGGCAGCAGCGGCACCAGCGCGCCGATCGAGAAGAACAGGAACGACGAGATCGCCGCGGCCCACGGGCTCGGCTGGTCGTCGGGGTCGACACCCAGTTCCTCGCGGACGTGCACCCGCAGCGCCTCCTCCGGGTCGCGCCGCACCGCCTCGGCGACCTGGGTGGCGAGGTCCCGGGGCAGCCCCCGGGCCACCCACGCGTCGGCCAGCTCCCGGGCCTCCGCCTCGGGGTGCCGCTCCAGCTCCCGTCGTTCCTTGGCCACCTCGGCGGCGACCTGCTCGTTGGCGGAGCGCACGCTGGTGTACTCGCCGAGGCCCATGGAGATCGCACCGGCGACGAGGCCGGCGGTGCCGGTGAGCACGATGCTGCGCGGCGACACTCCCCCGCCGCCGACGCCGGCGATCAGGGCGATGTTGGTGACCAGGCCGTCCATCGCGCCGAACACGGCCGGGCGCAGCCAGCCGCCGGAGACGTCGGCGTGGTGGGCCTCGCGCAGCGCCGCAGGAGTGTCCGTCACGGCAGGGTCAGGATCTCGTGGCCGTCGTCGGTCACCACGATGGTGTGCTCGAACTGCGCCGTCCACTTGCGGTCCTTGGTGACCACTGTCCACCCGTCGTCCCACATGTCGTACTGGTAGGTGCCGAGGGTGATCATCGGCTCGATGGTGAACGTCATGCCGGGCTCCATGATGTCCGTGGGGCGCGGGCTGTCGTAGTGCGGCACGTAGAGGCCGCTGTGGAAGGCCTCGCCGATGCCGTGGCCGGTGAAGTCGCGCACCACGCCGTAACCGAACCGCTTGGCGTACGACTCGATCACGCGTCCTACCACGTTGATCTGGCGTCCCGGGGCGACGGCGCGGATGCCGCGCATCATCGCCTCGTGGGTCCGCTCGACCAGCAGCCGGGCCTCTTCGCTGACCTCGCCGACGCAGAAGGTGGCGTCGGTGTCACCGTGCACCCCACCGATGTACGCGGTCACGTCGACGTTGATGATGTCGCCGTCCTGCAGGACCGTGGTGTCCGGGATGCCATGGCAGATGACCTCGTTGAGGCTGGTGCAGCAGGACTTCGGAAAGCCCTTGTAGCCCAGGGTCGACGGGTACGCGCCGTGATCGCAGAGGAACTCGTGCACCACCTTGTCGATCTCGTCGGTGGTCACGCCGGGTTTGCAGTGCTCGCCGGCGAGCTGGGTCGCCTGGGCGGCGAGCCGGCTGGCGATCCGCATCTTCTCGATGGTCTCCGGCGTCTGCACGTGCGAGCCACGCCACTCCCGCGGACGCGTCTTGCCCACGTACTCCGGTCGGGCGATCTGGGACGGCACCGGTCGCATCGGGGAGAGCGTGCCTGGTGTCAGCGGCGGACGGACGGTCATGCCGCAAGCCTATCGCCGGGGCCGCTGGTGACCCGCGCCACGGCTGCCCGGTGGAGGTTGTTGCCCTGCCAGAGTGGCTGTGCCATGGTGTCAGCGTGGATCAAGGGGGAGCACCGCCCGTCTTCTCCGCCAGCGCCGAGATCGACGGTGACCACCTCCACGTCGTGGTGGCCGGCGAGGTCGACATGGCGACCGCGGACACGATGCTCCAGACCGCGCTGCGCGAGCCCGCCGCCGGGAAGATCACTCTCGACCTGAGCGCCGTCACCTTTTTCGACTCGGCCGCCATCCACGCCCTGGTCCGGCTGGCCCAGCAGTTTCCGGGGAGGCTCAGCGTCCGCCCGTCCCGGCAGGTGCGCCGGGTGCTGGAGATCTCCGGCCTCGGCGAGCAGGGCTGGCTCGACCCGGCCTAGGCACCCGGCCGCCGCCGCGGGCGCGGTCAGTCCTGCAACTGCCGGCGCAGCGTCACCTCGGTGCCCTCGGCGGTACGCCGAACCGACAGCTCACCCAGCGCTCTGATCAGCTCCAGGCCGCGGCCCCGGAAGCCGGAGCCGGTCGACTCCCGCCACTGCCCGCTGTCGCGCACGGTGGCCGTCACCGTCCGACCGTCGATGGCCACCTCCACACCGATCATGGCCTCGGCGGGGTGGACCGGGTGCTCGATGGCGTTGGCGGCGGCCTCGGAGACGGCGACGGTCAGGTCGAACCTGTCGGTCTCGCCGACGGAGTGGGCGACGAGGAAATCCTCCAGCCGCTTGCGGAGCACGCTGAGCCGGGTCGGGTCCGCCGGTAGCCGCAGCGCGAAGCGGTTCAGCTCCGCCGCCTCCAGGGCGAGAACCGCCACGTCGTCGCGGCGTGGCCGCCCGGTGACCCGCTCGACCACCGCGTCGATCAGGTCCACCACGTGCTCGCTCGGCGTGGCCGCGTCGATGCGCAGCTGGGCCAGTGCGGCGTCGATGCCGAGCTGGCGGTCCTCGACCAGCCCGTCGGTGTAGAGCAGCAGGCGAGCGCCGGCCGGCAACTCGCCCTCCACCGACTCGTAGGTCGCGTTGGGGAGCGCGCCGACAGGTGGGCCGAGCGCCCGGTCGTGCAGGAACGCCACGTCGCCTCCGGTGATCAACAGTGGGGACGGGTGACCGGCGCTCGCGTATCGCAGCCGCCCGGTGCCGGGGTTGAACAGCAGGCAGACCACCGTCGCGAAGGAGCGGGCCTCGGTGGAGCCGACCAGCCGGTTGAGCCGGGTCAACGACTCACCCGGATCGAAGCCCTCCAGCACGTACGCCCGCAGCGCGTTGCGCAGTTGCCCCATCGCCGCTGCGGCCCGGACGCCCTTACCGACCACGTCGCCGATGACCAGCACCAGTTCGTCGCCGTTGAGCGCGATCGCGTCGTACCAGTCGCCGCCGACCTCGACGTCGGCGCTGCCGGGCAGGTAACGGCTGGCGATCACCGCGCCGGGTAGCTGGGGCAGTGATCGGGGCAGCAGGCTGTGCTGGAGGGTGGTGGCGATGCGGTGTTCGGCTTCGTAGAGCTGGGCGTTCTCCAGTCGCACCCCGACGAGCCGGGCCAGCTCGGTCAACGCGGCGTCGTCAGCTTGCGCCTCGTCGCCGGCGGCCCGCCAGACCCGCAGCTCACCGAGCTGCTGGCCGGCGGTGCCGGTCAGCTCGGCCACGAAGGACGGGTCGGCGGCGGTGGTGCCGCCGCCGTCCGCCTCGAAGCGCGCCTCGGCCGCGGCGACGACCACCCGAGCCGCCTCGGCGAGGCTCAACGCGTGCCGGGCGGCAACCTGGAGCACGTCGGCGGTGGATCGGGCGGAGTTCACCGCCACCGCCGCGTCGGCCAGCGCGCGGAGCCGGCGGATGATCTGCCCGCGCAGCTGGCCCAGCTCGACGTTGGCCCGGACCCGGGCGATCAGCTCCTGCGCGGAGAACGGCTTGGTGAGGTAGTCGTCGGCGCCGACGGCGAGACCGGCGACCTCCTCCGCGGAGCCGGCGCGGGCAGAGAGCAGCACGATCGGCACATGCCGGGTACGCGGGTCCGCGCGCAGGGCGCTCACCAGGCCGAACCCGTCCAGCCGGGGCATCATCACGTCGGTGAGCACCAGGTCGAACCCACCCTCGCGGGCCAGCGGCAGGGCTTCCAGCCCGTCGTTCGCGGTGACCACGTCCCAGGTCGGGGAGAGCAGCCGGCTGACGTGCTCCTGCAGGTCGGCGTTGTCGTCGACGACCAGGATCCGGCCGGTCGAGACGCCCTTCGACGGCTGCGGGTCGAGCTGCGGTGCCGACGCGACGCCAGCCCAGAGCGCGGTCTCCGCCACGAAGAGCCGGGCCTGCTGGGGCTCACCCACCGGCAGTGGGTCGGACGCCGCCACCTGGTCCGCCGGCAGGTGCGCCGAGCCGAACGGGACGGTCACCGTGAAGGTGCTGCCCACGTCGACCTGGCTCGTCAACCCGACCTCGCCGCCGTGCATCTCGACCAGTTCCCGGACCAGCGCGAGGCCGATGCCGGTGCCTTCGTGGGTGCGTGCCCGCACCCCGGGCACCCGGTGGAACCGTTCGAAGACGTGCGGCAGCTCGTCCGTCACGATTCCGATGCCGGTGTCCGTCACGTCCAGCCGGGCCGCGCCCTGCACGGCCCGGACCCGCACCCGGATCTCGCCGTCGAAGGTGAACTTGACCGCGTTCGACACCAGGTTGAGAACGACCTTCTCCCACATGTCCCGGTCGACGTGGACCGGCATCGGCAGCGGCGGGCAGTCAACCACCAGTCGCAACCCGGCCCGTTCGGTGGCCGAGCGGAAGGTGCTGGCCAGCCGGGCGGTGTAGTCGGCGAGGTCGGTGGGCTGGAAGCGGGCGGCCAGCCGACCGGACTCCAGCCGGGAGAAGTCCAGCACGGTGTTGACCAGCTTGAGCAGGCGCAGCGCGTTGCGGTGCATCATGGTGAGCCGGTCGGTGTCGGTGGGGGGCAGCGCCGGGTCGGCCAGCATGTCCTCCAGCGGGCCGAGCACCAGGGTCAGTGGGGTGCGGAACTCGTGGCTGACGTTGGCGAAGAAGTTGGTCTTGGCCCGGTCCAGCGCCGCCAGCTCGGCGGCGCGGGCCCGCTCCTGCTGGTACGCCCGCTGGGTGCCGACCGCCCGGGAGATCTGGGCGGCGACCAGGTCGAGGAAGTCGCGGTAGTCGTCGCCGAGCGGCAGCTGGCGGGCCACGCCGACGACCAGCGCGCCGACCGTCTGGTTGGTCGCCGTGAGCGGCAGCACGAGGGCCTGGTCCGCGGCGTCGACCGGCAGTTCGTCGAGCAGAGCGGCCACCTCGATGGTGGCGGGCGCGTCATCGGCGCTGAGCCGGGCCGACAGGTGCGCTGTGACATCGGCGGCGGGCGGGGTGGTGCCGGTGCAACCGGCCAGGGTGAGCTGGTCGCTGCCGTCGGCCAGGTAGACCAGGGCGAACGGCACGTCGGCCCGGTGCCGGCCGAGCACCTCGGCGGCGGTCCGGCCCAGCTCCGTGGCGTTGCCGATGTCGCTCAACTCGGCACCCAGTTCGGCCAGCGCGCGCAGTCGACGCTCGCCGAGCACCCGCCCGGTGGTCTCGCTGACGATGCAGTAGACGCCACTGACCGAGCCGTCGTCACCGCGGATCGGGTCGTACGAGACGTTGAAGTAGGTCTGCTCGACGAAGCCGTACCGGTTGAGCAGAAAAGGGTGGTCCTCGCCCCGGTAGGAGCGGCCGGTGCTCCGGACGTTGTCGAGCAGGGGGCCGAGCACCGCCCAGGTCTCCGCCCAGTTCGCGCGGGCCGGTTGGCCGATCACGTCCGGGTGTTTGTCGCCGATGGTCGGCCGGTAGGCGTCGTTGTAGAAGGCCAACTGCTCGTCGCCCCAGAACATGACGATCGGCGCGCTGGAGGCGAGCATCATCCCGACGGCGTTGCAGAGTGCCGGGGGCCACTGACCGGGCCCGCCGAGGGGGCCGGAGGACCAGTCGACGGAGGCCAACCGCTCGCCCATCTCGCCACCGGCCGCGAAAGCGGCCGCCAGCATCGGCGGGGTCTCGCGACCGGACAGGGCCGGATGCCCGATGTCCGCGCCCCCCTGGGCCGAGCTCATGCAGCCTCCCCGCCCCGGCCGTACCCCTCGACCGTTGATCTTCACCCGCTGTGCCTCGACTTGTACCCCAGCGGACCAGCAACGTAACGCATCACGGGCGATGGACGCTGCTTACGTACACCTGGGCCGTCGGGCACCGGACAGTGCGGGTGGTCGGCGGCGTCGAACCGCAGCGGCCGAAGCGCACTGACGAGTCAGAAGACCGGCAGTCCGTCGATGCTTGCCGCGTTCTTGGTGGCCCGGTAGACGACCAGGTCATCGGAGCTGCGGCGGGAGTGTGAGGTGAGTAACAGATCGCGCTCGGCCCGGAAGTCCATCAGCGGCACCGCGTATCCGCAGGAGTCACTGACCCGCTCCACCTCGACGCTGATGACCGCCCGGACGGCGTGCACGTCCGGCGGTGCGGGAAACTCGGCGAGCCGATCGGCGAAGGCATCGTCGGTGACCGCGACGCTGCTGCCCCGACCGTGCAACCGGACGATCTTCGGCGGGCCGTCGAAGGCACAGAACATCAGCGTGATCCGGCCGTTGTCCCGCAGGTGGGCGATGGTCTCCGCCCCACTGCCGTGATAGTCGAGGTAGGCCACCCGGTGCGGGCCGAGGATCACGAACGTGCCCCGCATGCCCTTCGGTGAGACGTTGACGTGCCCGTCGACCCCGGACGGGGCGGTCGCCACGAAGAACAGCGGTTGGGCCACGATGAAGTCACGCAGTCGAGAGTCGATCTCCGGATAGACCTTGCCCATGCGTCGATCCTCCCACCGGCGCGATGGACGGGCGGGGGCGATCCCCGTCACACCCGCCGGCCAGCGGCCCGCACCAACGCCGTGATCGGAGCGGGATCCGACTCGTTCTCCGGATGCCACTGCACCCCGAGCACGAACGGCAGGGCCGGGTCCTCCACCGCCTCGACCACGCCGTCCGCCGCCCAACCGGTCACCGTGAGCCGGCCCGGATCGGCTACCGCCTGGTGGTGGTACGAGTTGACCTGGTCGATCCCGGTCAGCACCGACGCGGCCAGGCTCCCCGGCGCGAACCGCACCGCGTGCGCGCCGTACACCCCGGGCGCCGGGCGGTGCGCCTCGTGACCCACCACGTCGGGCAGGTGCTGGTGCAGGGTGCCGCCGTACGCGACCGCCAGCAACTGCATCCCCCGACACACGCCCAGCACCGGCACCTCGGCGGCGAGCGCGGCAGCCAACAGTGTCAACTCGCCGGCGTCGCGGTCCGGCCGGTCCTCGGTACGGGGGTCGGGCGGCTGGCCGTACCGCCCCGGGCCGACGTCCGCGCCACCGGCCAACAGCAACCCGTCGAGGACAGCCACCACGTCGGCGTCCACGTCGTCCGGTGGCAGCACCACCGCCCGGCCACCTGCGGCCGCCACCGCCCGCGTGTACGCCTCCGGCACCAGCACCGCCCGCACACTCCGCCAGGCGGCCCAGTCGGCGGGTTCGACGTACGCGCTGACCCCGATCAGCGGGCGTCGGGCTGGCGACCGCGGTGCTGGCGAACCCGGTCCGCTCCCCGCGCTCACAGCGGCGTGACGTAGGCGCCCGTGATGCCGCCGTCGACCACGAACTGCGCGGCGGTCATGAACGAGGCGTCGTCGCTGGCCAGGAACGCCACCGCGGCGGCGATCTCCTCCGGTTGCCCGAAGCGTCCCATCGGCACGTGCACCAGCCGGCGGGCCGCCCGCTCCGGATCGGCGGCGAAGAGTTCCAGCAGCAACGGGGTGGCCACCGGGCCGGGACAGAGGGCGTTGACCCGGATGCCCTCACGGGCGAACTGCACACCCAACTCCCGGGTCATCGCCAGCACCCCGCCCTTGCTGGCGGTGTACGCGATCTGCGACGTGGCCGCACCCATCAACGCCACGAACGAGGCCGTGTTGATGATCGAGCCCTTGCCCTGCCGACGCATGTGTGGAATGGCGTACTTGCAGCACAGGTAGACGCTCGTGGTGTTGATCCGCAGCACCCGCTCCCACGCGTCCAGGCCGGTCTCCAGGATGGAGTCGTCGTCGGGCGGCGAGATGCCGGCGTTGTTGAACGCGATGTCCACCCGGCCGTGCCGGCCGGCCACCCCGTCGAACAGGTCGCGCACCGCCGCCTCGTCGGCCACGTCGGTGGCCACGAACTCGCCGCCGCACTCCTCGGCGGCCTTCGTACCGGCGGCCACGTCGATGTCCACGCAGACCACCCGGGCCCCCTCGGCGGCGAACCGCCGCACGGTGGCCAACCCGATGCCGCTGCCCGCTCCGGTGACCACGGCCACCCGGTCCTGCAACCGACCCTGCACTGGCGTCACTCCTCCGTCGCGATGAACACGTTCTTGACGTCCGTGAAGGAGTGCAGCGCGTCCGGGCCCAGCTCGCGGCCGAGCCCGGAGCGCTTCATCCCGCCGAACGGGGTCCAGTAGCGCACCGAGGAGTGCGAGTTGACGCTGAGGTTGCCCGCGTCGACGGCGCGGGCCAGGCGCAGCGCCCGACCCACGTCCCGGGTCCAGACCGAGCCGGAGAGCCCGTACTCGGTGTCGTTGGCGAGCCGGATCGCGTCCGCCTCGTCGTCGAACGGCAGCACCGAGACCACCGGGCCGAAGATCTCCTCCCGCCAGTGCCGGTCGGCCGGCGAGTCGGCCAGCAGCACGGTGGGCGCGTGCCAGAACCCGGGGCCGTCCGGGCAGGAGCCCGTGAAGGCGACCTCCGCCCCGTCGAGGTAGCCGGCGACCCGGTCGCGTTGGGCGGCGGAGATCAGCGGGCCCATCTCGGCGGTGTCGCGGGACGGATCCTCGACGCGCACCGCGCGTACCGCCGGTTCGAGCAGTTCCAGGAACCTGTCGTACACCGAACGCTGGACCAGGATCCGCGACCGTGCGCAGCAGTCCTGGCCAGCGTTGTCGAAGACCGCGCCCGGCGCGGTCGCGGCGGCGCGCTCCAGGTCGGCGTCGGCGAACACGATGTTCGCGCTCTTGCCGCCCAGCTCCAGGGTGAGTCGCTTCACCTGGGCGGCACAGCCGGCCATGATCCGGGTGCCGACCTCGGTGGAGCCGGTGAAACAGATCTTGCGGACTGCCGGGTGGGTGACGAACCGCTCCCCCACCACCGAGCCCTCGCCCGGGATGACGGTGAAGACGCCGTCGGGCAGGCCGGCCTCGCGGGCCAGCTCGGCCAGGCGCAGCGCGGTGAGCGGGGTCAACTCGGCGGGCTTGAGCACCACTGTGTTGCCGGCGGCGAGCGCCGGGGCGAACCCCCAGGCGGCGATCGGCATCGGGAAGTTCCAGGGCACGATCACGCCGACCACACCGAGTGGCTCGTGGAAGGTGACGTCCAACCCGCCGGGCACCGGGATCTGCCGCCCGCTCAACCGCTCGGGCGCGCCGGCGTAGTAGTCCAGGACGTCGCGGACGTTGCCCGCCTCCCACCGGGCGTTGCCGACGGTGTGCCCGGAGTTGCGCACCTCCAGCAGGGCCAACTCGTCCAGGTGCGCGTCGACCACGGCGGCGAACCGCCGCAGCAACCGCGCCCGGTCCCCCGCCCCCACCTGCCGCCAGGTCGTGAATGCGGCAGCCGCCGTTGCGATGGCGGCGTCGACGTCCTCCACAGCGGCCGCCGCAACCTCCCCAAACCCCACCCCGGAAGCCGGATCCACCAAAATCGTCACGCCGCTACCCCCTACCCCTGCGCGATCTTGCAGTTACTGCACCGACAAAAGCCGCGAAAATCCATGAAACTGCAACACAAAGTGCAAGATCGCGGGAGGTGGGGCGAGTGCGGCGCGGGGTTACAGGCGTTCGAAGCCACGCTTGAGCTCCCAGTCGGTCACCGCGGCGTCGAAGGCGGCCAGCTCGACCCGCGCCTGGTTGGCGTAGTGGGCCACCACCTCCTCGCCGAACGCCTCGCGGGCCACCGCAGAGCCTTCCCACAGGGCGAGAGCGTCGCGCAACGTGCCGGGAACGCGCTCGGCCTCCGGGTCGTCGTACGCGTTGCCGGTGCACTCCGCGCCCAGTTCCAACTCCCCGTCGATGCCGTGCAGCGCCCCGGCGACCAGCCCGGCGATCGCCAGGTACGGGTTGACGTCGGCGCCGGGCACCCGGTTCTCCACGCGCATGCCCTGCCCGTGCCCGACCACCCGCAGCGCGCAGGTGCGGTTGTCGACACCCCAGCGCAGCGCGGTCGGGGCGAACGACCCCGGCTGGTACCGCTTGTACGAGTTGATGTTCGGGGCGAAGAGCAGGCTGAACTCGCGCATGGTGGCCAGCAGCCCGGCGAGCACCCGCTGCCCGGTCTGCGACAGGTGCGCCGGCCCGTCGCCGAGCATCGCCGACGAGCCGGAGGAATCCCGGAGTGAGAAGTGGATGTGGCAGGAGTTGCCCTCCCGCTCGTTCGGCTTGGCCATGAAGGTGATCGCCATCCCCTCCTGGGCGGCGATCTCCTTGGCGCCGTTCTTGTAGATGACGTGGTGGTCGGCGCAGGCCACCGCCTCGTCGTACCGGAAGGCGATCTCGTGTTGCCCGAGGTTGCACTCGCCCTTGGCGCTCTCCGGGGTGAGCCCCGCGCCAGCCATCTCGACCCGGATGCGGCGCAGCAGCGGCTCCACCCGGGCGGTGCCGAGCAGCGAGTAGTCGACGTTGTACTGGTTGGCCGGGGTGAGGTCGCGGTAGCCGCGCTGCCAGGCGTCCTCGTACGAGTCGCGGAACAGCACGAACTCCAACTCGGTGCCGGCGTACGCGGTCAACCCGTGCTCGGCCAGCCGGTCCAACTGCCGCCGCAGGATCTGCCGGGGCGAGGCGACCACGTCACCCGAGCCGTCGAGCCAGGTCAGGTCGGCCAGCACCAGTGCGGAGCCGGGCTGCCAGGGCACCCGGCGCAACGTGGCGAAGTCCGGAACCATCGCGAAGTCGCCGTAGCCGCGTTCCCAGCTCGACATCGCGTACCCGTCGACGGTGTTCATGTCGACGTCCACGGCCAGCAGGTAGTTGCAGCCCTCGCTGCCGCCCTCCACCACCTGGTCGAGGAAGAAGGGCGCGTGGAGCCGCTTGCCCTGCAACCGGCCCTGCATGTCGACGAGGGCCAGCACCACGGTGTCGATCTCGCCCTCGGCGACGGCGACCCGCAGTTGTTCCAGCGTGAGCGGTGCTTTCCTCATTCGCGGGCCTCCATCACCAAGGTCTACTGGCAAACCGGATCACCGTCAATGCCCCCGGCGGCAAGGGCCGCAAACCCGGCGGGACGGCAGCACCGTCCGTCCCGCCGGGCGCCGGTCAGACCGGGCCGTCGGTCGGTGCCGGGTGGGCCGCCCCCGCGGTTTCCTCGACGGTACGGACCGGGCCGGTGAACCACGTGCGGGCCGAGGCGTACCACCAGACGGCGACCACTAGCAGCACCCCGCCGACGGCGAGCGGCGCGTAGTTCACCGCCGACCAGGTGAACCCGTCGGTGCCGGGCACCCCTGCGGGCACGATCGGCAGCACGAAGTAGACGGCGATGATCGCGATCTCGATCACCGCGATCCAGCCGAGCAGCTTGTACTTGCGGCCCAGCGTCCACGGCCCGGGAACGAACCGGTCGCCCATCCGCAGGCGGAGCGCGATCGGGATGAGGAACGACAGGTAGAGCCCGAGCACCGCGACCGAGACGACGGCGTAGAAGGCGATCGGGATACCGGCGGAGCTCTCGTAGAGCGCCGGCAGGGTCAGCACCAGGCCGGCCAGGGTGGCGCCGACGATGGCCTTGACCGGGGTGCCGTTGCGGTCGACGGTCGACCACAGCCGCCACCCGGGTACGGCACGGTCCCGGCTGAACGCGTACGCCATCCGGCTCATCGAGGTCACGCAGCTCATGCCGCAGAAGAACTGCCCGATGGTCGAGATGATGATGACGATCTTGAAGAAGACCGGGGTCAGCGCCGACTCGAAGATGGCGCCGGAGAAGCCGCCCGCGGCGTTGACCGCCTCGACGTCGGTGGCCGCGAAGAGGAACGCCAGCAGCAGGATCCAGCCACCGACCGCCGAATAGAAGATCGACTGCCAGAGCCCACGGGCCGCGGCCTGAGAGGCGCCCCGGGTCTCCTCGGAGACGTGCGCGCAGGCGTCGAAGCCGGTGATCGTGTACTGGGTCAGCAGGAAGCCCAGCGGCAGCACGTAGAACCAGAACGTCAGCCCGCCGATGTCCCCGTCGCCGAAGCCGGAGTTGTTGAACCGCTCGGTGAACACGAACTGGAAGCTCTGGTGGTTGTCGGGCACGAAGACCAGGATGGCCACCACGACGGCCGCGCCGGCCACGTGCCACCAGACCGAGACGTTCTGGAGGACGTCGATGATCCGGTGCCCGAAGATGTTGATCAGCCCGTGCAGCACCAGGATGATCACGAAGAGGACGAACGCCTGCCGCAGCGTCCCCGCCCAACCGTCGAAGAGCGCCGACAGGGTGAGGTTGAGGAACGTCGCACAGCCGTAGTCCACCGAGGCGGTGACGGCCACCAGGCCGATCAGGTTCAGCCAGCCGGTGAACCAGCCGTGCACCGGGCGGCCCATGGTGGCCGCCCACCAGTAGATCCCACCCGCCGTCGGGTACGCCGACACCAGCTCCGCCATGCAGAAGCCGATGATCAGGATGAACAGGGAGATCAGCGGCCAGCCCCAGGAGATGGCGACCGGCCCGCCGTTGTTCCACGCCTGACCGAAGGTGGTGAAACAGCCGGCCAGGATCGAGATGATCGAGAAGGAGATGGCGAAGTTGGAGAAGCCGCTCCACTTTCGGCGCAACTCCTGTTTGTAGCCGAGTTCAGCGAGCCGTCGGGCGTCGTCGTCCATCGGTTGCTCGGCGGTCGGCACGGGCGTCGTGGCCACTGCACACCTCCCTGAGGTGGTTCCGCGTGCGAGTGGGCAAAGTGTCGTCCCGGCCGATCAAGGCGGTCAATACGTAGTCGGTGGGAATCTCACCGACGTCGGGCTTATTGCGTTGTCGACCAGCCACCGCTGCCGGCATCCTGGACCAGTGACCAGGCCCGACAGGGGCCTACCCCGGGCGCTCGGACCGCCCGACCCGGTGGCGCGGGGCACGCCTCTCTCTCACGTACGGCCATTCCGCCGTACCCGAAAAGTGCCCCGCGCCCCACCCCCTCCCCGCACCCCACGCCCCTCCCCGCGCCCACCCCGCGCGCCACGCGCCCTCTACCGCGCGCCACGCCCCTCTACCGCGCGCCACGCCCCTCTACCGCGCGCCACGCCCCTCTACGCGCGCCGCGCCCCTCTACCGCGCCGATCTTGCAGTTTCAGTTGCTGATAACAGCGATATGCGCCGTATGTCAGCGCAGAAAGTGCAAGATCGCGGGGCTGGGCTGGGGCTGGGTTGGGTTGGGTGGGTCAGGTTAGGAGGAGGCCGGCTACCCAGAGGACCGCGACCAGGAGGCCGGCCAGGAACTCCACCAGCATCGACAGGCCGGCGGCCTTCAGGGCCTGCACGGTGGAGGGCCAGGCGAGCTGATTACTGCCCAGCCGGAGCCGTTCGGCCGCCCACACCCCGGCGACGAAGCCGAGCACCAGGCCGACGACGGGCACCACGAAGAACCCGATGATGCCGAGCACCCCACCGGCCAGCAGCGTGGACGTCGGCACCCCGGTGCGCTTCAGGTTCCGGCCCGGCCACGCGTACTTGATCACCGCGCCGCCCCCGGCGACCAGCGTGGCGGCGGCGAACACCGCCCAGCCGACCAGGCCCGCGCCGCCGAAGACCGCCCAGAGCAGCACGCCACCCCAGCACAACGGCAGCGCCGGCAGGCCCGGCACCACCACGCCGGCCAACCCGGCCAGGATGGCCAGCCCGGCCACCACCGTCACCGCCGTCTGCGAGTCCGTCAGGTCCACGCCGCCATCCTCCGTCGCCACCCTCCGGACCGGAACGGTCCCCCGCCGCGCCGCGTGCCATCGCCTCGCGCGGCACTGCTGAGCCTGCCGGTTCGCTCGCTCACGCCAGCACCCCGCCCCGCCACGTGCCATCGCTTCGCACCACGCTGCTGAGCCTGCCGGTTCGCTCGCTCACACCAGCACCCCGCCCCGCCGCGTGCCGTCGCCTCGCGCCACGCTGCTGAGCCTGCCGCTGCGCTCGCTCACGCCGACGCTCCGCCGCGCAGCCGGGCCGTGATCGCGTCGGCCGGGGCTGGCGCACCGAAGAATCGGCCCTGCCCGGTGTCGCAGCGCAGCGCCCGCAGCCGTTCCGCCTGCACACCGGTCTCGACCGCCTCGGCCGTGACCCACAGCTCCAACGCGTGCGCCAACCGGACCAACGCGTCGACGATCCGTTCGTCGCGGTGGTCGGCCGCCACGTCGGTTCCGTCCGCGCGGATGCCCTCCACGAACGGACCGGCGAGCTTGAGGCAGTGGATCGGCAACCGGCGCAGGTACGCCAGGTTGGAGTACCCGGTGCCGAAGTCGTCCACGGCCAGCCGGACGCCGAGCGCGGCGAGCCGGTGCAGGCTGCGCAGGGGTTCACCGGCGCTGCCCATCACGGCGCTCTCGGTCAACTCCAGTTGGAGCAGCTCCGCGGGCAGCCCGCTGGTCTGCAGGGCGTCGGCGACAGTGTCCACGATGGCCGGCTCGTCGGCCTGCCGGGCCGCCAGGTTGACGCTGACCACCAGCCGGGCGTCGGGGAACTCCCGCCACCACCGTTCGGCGTCCTCGCAGGCGCGCCGCAGCACCCACTCGCCGAGCCGGACGATCAGGCCGGTCTCCTCGGCCAGGCCGATGAACCGGTCCGGGCCGATCAGGCCCAACTCCGGATGCTCCCAACGGACCAGCGCCTCCACCGCGAGCATGGTGCCCTCCAGCAGCGACACGATCGGCTGGTAGTGCAGCACGAACTCGCCCCGCTCCAGCGCGGCGGGCAGCCCGGCGACCAGCGCCGAACGGGCAATGTCCCGGGCGCCGCGCTCCGGGTCGTAGACCGCCCACCGGCCCCGGCCCGCCGCCTTGGCCCAGTAGAGCGTGGTGTCCGCGGCCTTCATCAGCTCGGACGCGCTGGTCTCCGAGGCCGGGCACTGCACGATGCCCACACTGGCCGAGACGGCCAACTGGTGCTCACCGACGTGGGCCGGGGCCGCGACGGCCGCCAGCGCCGCCTCCGCCACGGAGACCGGGTCGTCGGTGTCGTCGCCTCCGTCCACGAGGATCACGAACTCGTCGCCCCCCATCCGGGCGACCAGGTGGCCGTGGTCGGCCATACACGCGGCCAACCGGCGGCCGATCATCACGAGCAGTCGGTCACCGAGGTCATGGCCGAGACTGTCGTTGATCGCCTTGAAGCCGTCCAGGTCGAGGAAACACACCCCGACGCGCTGCCCGGCGTCCGCGGTGTCGAGCACCCGTCCCAGCGTCTCGAAGAACAGCGTCCGGTTGGGCAGCCCGGTCAGCGGGTCGTGCAGCGCCTGGAAGCGCAGCCGTTGCTGGAGTTCGTACCGCTCGGTGATGTCCTCGATCATCGCGACGGTGAATCGGGGCCGGCCCTCGTGTCGGATCAGAGAGACGGCCAGATCCGTCCAGACCGTCGTGCCGTCCTTGCGGTAGTAACGCTTCTCCACCCGGGCCGCGTCGTGCTTCCCCTCGATCATCTCCTGGTAGAGCTCCCACATCCCGGCCGCGTCGTCGGCGTGGACCAGCCCGGTCACGTTGGTCTCGCGCAATTCCTCGATCGAGTAGCCGAGCATGTCGGCGAACGCCTGGTTGACGTCGATGATCTGACCGTCCACGCCGGCGATCCCGATCCCGATCGCGGCCCCGGTGAACACCGCCCGGAACCGTGCCTCGCTCTCGCGTAGCGCCTGCTCGACCTCGTCGCGCGCCTGCCAGGCCGACCTGGCGATCTGCTCCTGCTGGCTGAAGGTGCGGTCGCGCAGCGCCCGGGCGAACCCGGCGGCCAGTCCGCCCTGCACCGACGCGATCCTCTCGGCGAGGTCGACCGGCCGGTCACCGTCGCACAGCACCCGGCGCCCGAAGGTCGTGCCGAACGCGTGCAGTGTCCACTCCAGGGCCTGCGGCTCGGTGAGGTGCGCCTCCACCAGGGCCCGCCCGACCTCCTCGGCCGCTTCGGCGGAGAACGGTTCCGACCGCACCGCATGGGCCAGCCGGATCGTGTGCGCCAGCAGCAGTCGCTCGGTCTCGGCCACGCTGAGCGGCACGAAACCGAGTCGACGCACCGCGCGGGCCCAGTCGGCGGCGAACCCCTGGGCGTCCGCCCGGCCGGCATCGACCCCGGCGGGGCCCCGGCCGGCATCGACCCCGGCGGGATCCCGGCCGGCATCGACCCCGGCGGGGTCCTGGCCGGCATCGACCCCGGCGGGGTCCGGGACGGCGGCCACGAGATCAGCCGGCGGGCTGGTCGTACCGGGCGACGCCCCCGAAGGCGCCGAACCGCTCCGGGTGCTCGTCCACGTCGGACGGTGAGTCCGGGCGCCAGAGCGGCATGTGCACCACGCCCGGTTCCAGGACGGTCCAGTCGCCGAAGAAGCCGGTGACCTGAGCACGGGAGCGCAGGGTGATCTCGGTGGCGGTGCGGGCGGAGAGGCGCTGGGCGTCCAGCATCTCCTGTGGCTGGTCCTCGAAGGTGGAGTGGGAGACGACCAGGAAACTGCCCGGCGCGGCCGCGGCCCGCAGGGTGGCGAGGATCGCCTCGGGCCGGTCGGCGTCCGGGATGAAGTGCACCACCCCGGCCAGCAGGATGCCCATCGGACGACTGACGTCGATCAGCCCGAGCTGTCGGGTCTCGGCGAGGATCCGCTCCGGCTCACGCAGGTCGGCGTGGATGACCCCGGTCAGCTCGTTGCCCGCCAGCAGCTCCCGGCTGTGCGCGACCGCCACCGGGTCGATGTCGACGTACACCACGCGGGCCTTGGGGTTCACCCCCTGCGCGACCTCATGCACGTTGCCCACGGTGGGAATTCCGGAGCCGATGTCGAGGAACTGGTCGATGCCGGCGTCGAGCAGCACCCGGACGGCCCGGCGCAGGAACTCCCGACCGGAGCGCATGGTGGCGGCGAGATTCGGGGTCATGCTGGCGATCTGCTCCGCCAACTGCCTGTCGATCTCGAAGTTGTGCGCTCCACCCAGAAAGTAGTCGTACACCCGGGCCGCGCTCGGCCTGGTCAGATCGATCTCGGTCGGCAGTCCGTCCGGCATCAGCGTGCTCCCCAGTTCATCGCCGCGGCGCGGGACGGCACCGGCGTCGGGGCGCGCAGCGGGCACGCGTGGGCACCGGTCGACCCGCGGGTCGTGTGGTGTGGACCACTCTAGGCGGCTGACTCCAGCAACAGCGAGATGCCTTGACCAACGCCGATGCACATGGTGGCCAGAGCCCGGCGTCCGCCGCGACGGCGCAGCTCCAGGGCGGCGGTCAGCGCCAGCCGCGCGCCGCTGGCGCCGAGCGGGTGCCCCAGCGCGATGGCGCCACCGTTCGGGTTGACGTGCTCGGCGTCCACGGGCAACCCCAGCTCACGCAACACCGCCACGGACTGCGCGGCGAACGCCTCGTTCAACTCCACCACGTCCACCGCGCTCACCTCGACGCCGACGCGTCCGAGCAGCTTGCGGGTGGCCGGCACCGGGCCGATTCCCATGATCCGGGGCGGCACACCGGCCGCCGCCGCGCCGACGATGCGGGCCAGCGGGGTCAGGCCGTACCGGGCGACCGCCGCCTCGCTGGCCACCAGCAGGGCGACAGCGCCGTCGTTGACGCCGGAGGAGTTGCCGGCGGTCACCGTGCCGCCGTCGCGGAACGGGGTGGGCAGCGTGGCCAGCTTGTCCAGCGAGGTCTCCCGGGGGTGCTCGTCGACCTCGATCAGCCGGGTCTCCCGACGACCGGCCGGCACCGACACCGACACGATCTCCTCGGCGAACCGGCCGTCCGCCTGGGCCCTGGCCGCCCGCTGCTGCGAGCGGTACGCGAAGGCGTCCTGCTCGGCCCGGCTGACGCCGTACTCGGCGGCCACGTTCTCCGCCGTCTCCGGCATCGAGTCGACCCCCCACCCGTCACGCATCAACGGGTTCACCAACCGCCAGCCGAGGGTGGTGTCGTACACCTCGGCCGAGCGGGAGTACGCCGACGTCGCCTTCGGCATGACGAACGGCGCCCGGCTCATGCTCTCCACCCCGCCCGCGATGACCAGCTCCGCGTCCCCGGCGACGATGGACCGTGCCGCGGTGGCGAGCGCGTCCAGGCCGGAACCGCAGAGCCGGTTGACGGTGCTGCCCGGCACCTCCTCGGGCAGGCCGGCCAGCAGCGCCGCCATCCGGGCCACGTTGCGGTTGTCCTCGCCGGCCTGGTTGGCGCAGCCGAGCACGACGTCGTCGACCCGCGCCCAGTCCACCGACGGGTGGCGGGCCACCAGTTCCCGGATCACGTGCGCGGCCAGGTCGTCGGGGCGGACGCCGGCCAGCGCGCCCGCGTACCGGCCGATCGGGGTGCGGACACCGGCCACCAGGTATGCCACGGTCATCGCGAGTCCTTAGGGGGTGCAGACGGCGGGGGTGGGGCACGCCCACCGGGTCACGAGGGCTGCCGGCCGCCAGGATATCCACGCCGACAGCGGATAGGTTGACGGCATGGCCCGGGCCCAGTTCAGCGCAGAGACCAGCGGCAGCGGCGCGTTCGTCCGCCAGCCGAACCGGTTCACCGGTCGGGTCACCGCCGACTCCACCTCACCACCCGGCGGCGGCCCGGACGAGCAGGACCGCTGGCCGTTGGAGGCCGGCCGTTACCGGCTGATCTGGTGCCGGGCCTGCCCGTGGGCGCACCGGGCGAGGATCGTGCGTGGCCTGCTCGGGCTGGACGACGCGATCTCGCTGGGCACCGTCGACCCGATCCGGGACGAGCGGGGTTGGGCGTTCGCCCTCGACCCGGACGGCTTCGACCCGGTGCTCGGCGTGAGCTTCCTCTCCGAGGCGTACCTGGCCACCGACCCGGACTACACCGGCCGGGTGACGGTGCCGGCGCTCGTCGACACCCTGACCGGCCGGGTGGTCACCAACGACTACCCGCAGCTCACCCTCGACTTCTCCACCGAGTGGCGGCCGCTGCACGCGCCTGACGCCCCGGATCTCTACCCGGTCGAGCTGCGCCCCCGGATGGACGCGCTGATGGCCGAGATCCACACCGACGTGAACAACGGGGTCTACCGCTGCGGGTTCGCCACCTCCCAGCAGGCGTACGACGAGGCGTTCCGGGCGCTCTTCGCCCGGCTGGACGCGCTCTCCGAGCGGCTGGCCGGCCAGCGGTACCTGATGGGCGACGCGATCACCGAGGCGGACGTGCGGCTGTTCACCACGCTGGTGCGCTTCGACGTCGCGTACCACGGGCACTTCACGTGCAACCGCGACAAGCTGACCGAGATGCCGGTGCTCTGGGCGTACGCCCGGGACCTGTTCCAGACGCCGGGTTTCGGCGAGACGGTGGACTTCGACCACATCAAGCGCCACTACTACGGCACCCATCGGGAGATCAATCCCAGCGGCATCGTGCCACTCGGGCCGGACGAGTCCGGCTGGAGCATGCCGCACGGGCGTGGCTGAGCCGGGTCGGCCGACCGCCCCGACCGTTCCGAGCGCCCGCGGCGACGTCGCCCGTCGGGTGGCCGGGTCCGCGGCGGCCGGCTGCACCCTGGCCGGCGCGGTGGCGGTGACGCTCGCCGTGGTCGCCGGTCCCGGTCCAGGGCTCACCGGGTACGTCAGCGAGGCGGGCATCGCCGGCAGCGCCCACGCCGCGACGTACCGGATCGGGATTCTGGCCCTTGCCGGCGCGTTGCTGCTGATCGGCGCGGCGCTGCCTCCCGGGGTGTGGGCGGCGGCCCCGGCGCTGCTCGCCACCGGGGCCGTGTTCACCGCCGTGTCGGGGGCGGTGACCTGTTCCGGCGGCTGCCCGTTGCCCCCGTTCGAGCGCGCGACGACGGCGGACCTGGTGCACGGCGGCGCGAGCATCGCGGCGACCGCCGCGGTGGTCTTCGCCATGATCGCGCTGGCCGTCTCCGTGCCGGCCGGCCGGACGGTGCGTCGGCTGGCCGGCGTCGCCGCCGTGCTGGCCCTGCCGCTCTGCGCCACGGTGGGGCTGGCGATGCTCGTGATCGGTCGAGGCCCGGTGGTGGGGGTGCTGGAACGGCTGATCCTCGCCCTGGCGGTGCTGTGGGGCCTGGGCACCGCCACCGCGCTGGCCCTCTGTAAGGAGCCTCACGCCGTCCGGTCCTTCCGATGAGCGGAAATCGGCGTATCGTCGGCCAGCGATGACCAATGTCTGGGGCCTCACTGTCCGCCTGTATGTCGATCTCCGACTGCAGGCCAGTGGCATCTGTCCGGGCTAGCCGCGTTTCTACGCCACGCCCCGATCGGACCGGACAATTGGATTCCTCCTCATGCCCTTCAGCCTGCGCAAAATTCCCTTCGCCGCACAGATCCTGCTCGGCCTCGTGCTCGGTGTCGCGCTGGGCTTCCTGGCCCGCACCAACGACCTGAGCTGGCTGACCAGCACCCTGCACACCGTCGGCAGCCTCTTCGTCCAACTGCTCAAGCTGGCCGTGCCGCCGCTGGTCTTCACCGCCATCGTGGTCAGCGTGGTCAGCCTGCGCGGCGTCGCCAACGCCGCCCGGCTCGCCCTCAAGACCCTCATGTGGTTCGGCATCACCGCGCTGATCGCGGTGAGCATCGGCATCGGCCTCGGCCTGCTCACCAACCCGGGCCGGGGCGTGACCCTCGACCTGGGTGGCGCGGCCGCGCCGAAGAACACCGGCTCGTGGACCGACTTCCTCACCGGCATCGTGCCCACCAACCCGGTCGGCGCGTTCGTCGAGGGCAACGTCCTCCAGATCGTCTTCCTCGCCGTCGTCATCGGTGCCGCGGCGCTGCTGGTCGGCGAGGCCGCCGAACCGTTCGTGGCGCTGAACCGCTCCCTGCTGGAGATCGTCCAGAAGGCGCTCTGGTGGGTCATCCGACTCGCCCCGATCGGCACCCTCGGTCTGATCGGCAACGCCGTCGCCTCGTACGGCTGGGACCTGCTGGCCCCGCTCGCGAAGTTCACCACGGCCGTCTACGTCGGCTGCGCCATCGTGCTGTTCGTGGTGTACCCGCTGGTGCTGATCCTCGCCGGTCGCCTCAACCCGCTGCGCTTCTTCGCCGGCGCCTGGCCGGCGATCGAGCTGGCCTTCGTGTCCCGCTCGTCGGTCGGCACCATGCCGGTGACCCAGCGCTCCGTCGAGCGCCTCGGCGTCCCCCGCGAGTACGCCTCGTTCGCGGTGCCCTTCGGCGCGACCACGAAGATGGACGGTTGCGCCGCCATCTACCCGGCCCTCGCCGCGATCTTCGTGGCGCAGGTGTTCGGCGTGCAGCTCGGCATCGGCGACTACCTGCTGATCGCCTTCGTCTCGGTGGTCGGCTCGGCGGCCACCGCCGGCCTGACCGGCGCGATCGTGATGCTCACCCTGACCCTCAGCACGCTGGGCCTGCCGCTGGCCGGCGCCGGTCTGCTGCTGGCCATCGACCCGATCCTGGACATGATCCGCACCGCCACCAACGTCGCGGGGCAGGCGCTGGTGCCGACAGTGGTCGCCGCCCGCGAGGGCACCCTGGACCGCGCCGCGTACGAGTCCGCCGGCCGACGCGACCTGACCGAGCCGGAGCCGGTAGCGGAAACCCGGCCCGACCTGACCCCTGTTCCTGCCTGATCAGATCAACCGGTACGGCGGCGGACCTCCCTCCCCGGGGGCCCGCCGCCGTCGCCGTTTCGAGAGGATGTCCCCCATGAGCTCCCTGTTCACCCCCCTGGCCCTGCGCGGGGTCACCCTGCCCAACCGGATCGCCATGGCACCGATGTGCCAGTACTCCGCGGGCCCCGACGGCCTGCCCACCGACTGGCACCTGATCCACCTCGGCAGCCGCGCGGTCGGCGGGGCCGGCCTGGTCATGACCGAGGCGACCGCCGTACTCCCCGAGGGTCGGATCAGCCCCCAGGACACCGGCCTCTGGTCCGACGCGCACGTCGACGCCTGGCGACCGGTGACCGCGTTCGTCGCCGCCCACGGCGCGGTGCCGGCCGTCCAGCTCGCGCACGCCGGCTTCAAGGCCTCCACCTACCGGCCCTGGGCGCCCGAGCGCGGTGGCGTGCCGGACTCCGAGGGCGGCTGGACGCCCGTCGCCCCCGGCTCGGAGCCGTTCACCGCCGACTACCGGACGCCGACCAGCCTCGACGAGGCCGGCATCGCGGGTGTGGTCGACGCGTTCGCGGCCGGAGCCGTACGCGCCCTGGACGCCGGCTTCGCCGCCGTGGAGATCCACGCCGCCCACGGCTACCTGCTGAACGAGTTCCTCTCGCCGCTGACCAACCGCCGCACCGACGCGTACGGCGGCGACCGCGCGGCCCGGATGCGACTCACCCTGGAGGTGGCCCGCGCGGTGCGCGCCGCGGTCGGCGAGGACGTGCCGGTGCTGACCCGGATCTCCGCCACCGACTGGGTCGAGGGCGGCTGGACGATCGAGGACAGCGTGGTGCTCGCCGGTGAGCTGGCCGGCGTCGGCGTCGACCTGGTCGACGCGTCCTCCGGCGGGGTGAGCACGGAGCAGCGCATCCCGCTCGGCCCGGGTTACCAGGTGCCGCTGGCCGCCCAGATCCGTCGCGAGGCCGGCGTGCCGACCGGCGCGGTGGGCCTGATCGTGGAACCCGAGCACGCCGAGCAGATCGTCGCCAGCGGCGAGGCCGACCTGGTGCTGCTGGGTCGGGAGTTGCTGCGCGACCCGTACTGGCCGCGCCGGGCCGCCGCGAAGCTCGGCGTCGCGTACTCCGGACCCGCCCAGTACGCCCGCGCCTGATCGTTCCGGTCGGGCGGCTGCTCACCGAGCAGCCGCCCGTCGGCACTCAACCCGCCAGGTGTGACCAGTCGCCCTCCAGGTCCTGCCAGGTGCCCTGGGCGGCCACCGTGCCACCGAGCAGCACCACCACGTGGTCGGCCCGGACCAACGCGGCGCGCTTCGCGGTCGACCCGACGACCGTCACCCCGTGGCCGCGCAACGCCTGCCACAACGCCAGCTCGGTGGTGACGTCCAGCGCCGACGACACATCGTCGGCGACCAGCAGTTCGGTACGCGGGGCCAGCGCGCGGGCCAGCGCCAACCGCTGCAACTGCCCGCCGGAGAGCCGGGTGCCCTTGTGCCCGATGAGCAGGCCCAACCCACCACCGGCGGCGGCCAGGTCATGGTCGAGCTGGGCGGTGCTGACCGCCCCCGCCGCGTCCACCTGGTGCCCGAGGGCGATGTTGTCGGCCACCGTGCCCGAGAGCACCCGGGGCAACTGACCGACGTAGCCGACCTGGTTCGGGCGCAGGAACAGCTCCGGCTCGGTGACCGGGTCACCGTTCCAGGCCAGCTCGCCGGTGTGGTGCACGATCCCGGCCAGCCCGCGCAGCAACGAGGACTTGCCGGACCCGACCGGCCCGACGACCAGCACCAACTGCCCCCGCTGCACGGTCAGGTCCACGTCCCGGACGGCCACCGTGCCGTCGGAGTGCACCACCCCGAAGCCACGCAGCTCCAGCCGGCGCAGCGGATGCCGGGGCGGCATCGTCGGCGCGGGCGCCGTCCCAGCCGTCAGGTCGACCTCCGGCACCCCCGCGGAGTACGTGCTCACGCCGGTCATCGCCACGGTCCGTCGGGTCCAGACCCGGGCCGAGGGCAGCTGCGAGATCAACGACGCCGTCGTCCAGGCGAACCAGCGGGCCGCGCCCAGTGTGGAGACGGCCACCAGCACCGCCCCGGCGGAGAGCGACCCGTTCAGGTAGAGCGCCCAGGCCCCGATCGGCAACAACCCGCTGGCCATCGACGGTGTGGAGCGGGCCCACACCTGCACCGAGATCTCCCGCCGCTGCCGGTCGCTGCGCAGCACGTCCAGGCCCGCCAGGTGGCGAAGCACCGCCGTGGTCGCGCCGGCGAGCTTCACCGTCCGCGCCGCGGACAGCGCGGAGACCAGCGCCGTGGCGAAGGAGGCCCGCGCCGCCACCGTCGCCCGCGCCGCCCGCTCCAGCTTCGGCCCGAACAACGTCGCGGCCAGCCCCGACACGACCATCGTGCCGAGGAAGAACAGCCCGGGTACGACGCTGCCGGTGACCGCCGTCATGGCGACCACGAGCACCAGCGCGACGGTCTGGTCCAGCACGTTGTCGGCGAGTTGGACCACCCGCTCGGTGTCCCCACCCTGCGCCACCACCTCGGCGGGAGTGTGTGAGCTGACCCGGCGCGGCCCGGTCTGGCCGTGCACCAGCCGAAGGCCGATCCGCAGCATCTGCCGCACCCACCACTGCGGGAACCAGACATGGGTGTAGAACGGCAGCGGCAGGGTGACCAGCAACCCGGCGACGATCCCCACCGCCGGCAGGTACGGGTTGCCGGTCCCGTCGACCAGGTCCGCCCAGAGCCAGGGCAGCACCGGGCCGTCCAGCCCGAGCAGGCTGAGCCCGAGGAACAACACGATCGCCGCCGCCCCGTACCGGGGATCGTTCGTGCACAGTCGGAAGATCTCCCGCAGCGTCCGGGCCGGCGGCACCGGCGGCAGCGGCGGCGGGTCGGCCCGGTTCGGCCCGACCGCGTTCCGCGTGCTGTCGGCGGGTGTCTCCCGGGTGGCCTGCTCACGCGGCTCGGCCCGCGTCGACGCCGGCTCGGTCGGCCACGCGGCACCCTGCCCGGTCGCCGCGACCGGCTCGTCCCGCGCGGGCGCCGGCTCGCTCGGCCACGCGTCCGGGCCGGGGCCGACCAGCAGGTCGGTGCCGACGCCGGCACGACCGGCCGGCGCCGCCGTCGCGTACGCGGCGGCGTGGCTGGTCGCCAACAGTTCCGCGAAGCGCGTCGACGTCTCCAGCGGACCGGCCTCGACCACCGCGCCGTCGGCCAGCACGACCACCTCGTCACAGCGGCGCACCGAGGAGAGTCGATGCGCGATGACGATGCCGATCCGGTCGCGCAGCAGTCGTTCGGTGGCCCGCTGCACCCGCGCCTCGGTGACCGGGTCCAGCCGCGCGGTGGCCTCGTCGAGGATCACCACGTGCGGCTCCCGGACCAGGATCCGGGCGAACGCCACCAACTGCTCCTGACCGGCGGAGAGCACGTGCCCGCCCTCCCCCAGCCGGGTCGTCAAGCCGTCCGGAAGCTCCGCGATCCAGCTCGCCAGGCCCAGCTCGTCCAGCGCCCGAGCCGCCGCGTCGAGCAACTCCGGGTCGAACAGCGCCACGTTCTCGGCGAGCGTGCCGGCCAGGATCTCGGTGCGCTGCGGCACCAACGCCACCCAGCGTCGCAGTTGCTCGACGTCGAGGTCGCACAGGTCGGTGCCGCCGAGGAAGACAGCGCCCGGCGGCACGTCGACCGCCCGGGTGAGCACCTTCGCCAGCGTCGACTTGCCCGAGCCGGTCCGCCCGATCAGCGCGTACGAGCGACCGCGCGCGAAGGTGAGGCTGAGCCCGCGCAGCGCGGCACCCCGGGCATTCTCCCCGTACCCGAACGTCAGGTCCCGAATGCGCAGGTCACCCTCGCTCGGGCTGGCCCCGCCGACCGGCTCCTGCCGGGCCCTGGAGAGCAACTGCACCCGCGCCCACGCGCCGAGCGCCTCCTGGATCTCCGGCACCATCCGGCTGACGTGTTCCGCTGTCGCCCCGAAGGCCAGGGCCAGCAGCCAGATGGCGGTGAGTCGGGCGGCGTCGATCCGGCCGGTGGCCAACGCCCACGCCCCGCCGAGCACCACCGCGCCGATGCCCGCCCGGATCGTCGCGGTGGCCACCGTCGCCACCCGGGCGGACAGCACCCAGACCACCAGGCCACGGGAGAGCACGGCGGAGGCCCGCCGGGCGTACAACCGCAGCACGTACGGCCGCGCCAGACTGGTGCGTACGTCGTCCTGGCCGTGCACCGCCTCCTCCATCACGGCCGCCAGGTCGGACCACGCCTCCTCCTCGGCCATCCGGGCCGGGCCGATCCGCGCCGTGGGCCGGCGCAGGCCGACCGCGAGCACCACAGTGAGCAGCAGCATCGCGATCCCCGCCGGCCACCACACGAACAGCGCCACGACCATCGACAACAGACCGACGCAGAGGCCCTGGGCGAGACGGGTGCCCTGGTTCCGAATCGCCGACGCCACCTGATAGACGTCCCCGTCGATGCGGTCCAGCAACTCGCCGACCGGAGTGGTTTCCAGGGTGGGCAGGTCCTGCCCGAGAGCGACCCGGCAGAGCCGGCGGCGTACGTCGGCGGACCAGTCGGCGGTCAGGGCGGCCATCAGCAGACTCACCGCGAGGTCGCTGAGGACCACTGCGACCAGGGCCACGGCCAGCACGGCGAAGAAACCAGCCGAACGATGCACCAGCACCGCGCCGGCCAGCGCCGATGCGCCCGCCTGCCCTGCGGCACCCAGCACGATCAGGACGGCCACGGTCGTCACACGACGGGTCGACGTACCCCACAGATCACGGAGCAGGCGCATGGAAGTCCTCCGGGACGTGGGTGGCGGAGACCTCAGCCTGCCGGCAGCACCCCGTCATCTCAACCGATTTACCCGCCTCTGAGCTGGACTTCCATCAGTTCCGCCGCCGCCCACCTCCTGCCCCGGGGCAGGGACGGCAGGACACGGTGACGACGCGTAACCTGTGGGCGTTTTGACCGATCTGAGGGCTTATGGGCAGTCCGCGACGGCCTCGCAGGTCCAGATCGACTCGGATTCTGTGATGTCGCGGTGTCCGGGCGTCCGGGACAGCGCGACTTCCAGGTACGCGAGTGGATCACAGCCGTTGAGGGGTGCTTTGCTGCCGTGCGGCACGCGACCGAAGGGGTTTTGCCGGCTTTTGGGCGATCTGGGGTGTGGTCGGGAGCACTCGTGGGCTGGAATCATGGCCGGGGCGGGGTCGTTACACACTCTGACGATCGCAATACCACCGACCGCGGGCCGGCCTCTCAGGGCGGGTCGCGCAGGTGGGAATGGCAGCCTTGACCCGGTCGTTGCAGTCCACACGACCGCAGGACCGCCGCGATGTGGGTGCCGCCCGATGGATGGGCCGACCTCGGAATGAGGCCAGCCCCACGGTCGTTGCAACCCCCACGACCGCAGGCACCGCCTCGATGAGAGGCCGATCCCGGAATGGCCCCGGCCCGCCGGTCGTTACAACCCCCACGACCGCAGGCACCGCCGCGATGAGGGTGCCGATGGATGGGCCGACCCCGGAATGACTCCCGGCCCCCGGTCGTTATACAGGGTCCCGGCGCCGCGAGCCTCCCGCTCGCCAGGTCGCCGACTCCGACGCCCGACAGGGCGTCACCCCTCAAACTTTTTCCTCTTGTTTGTTGCAGCGCCGGACGAGGTGCTCACACCCACCACCACCGTTCCCCCTTTTGGTGGTGTGGGTGTTCCTACCCCCGAAGGAGCTACCCCCATGAACACGATCATGCGTAAGAGCGTTCTGTCCGTTGCGGGTCTCGCGTTCGCCGGTGGTGTCTTCGCCGGCCCCATCGCCGCCCACGCCAACCCGGTTGACGCCAAGCCGGTCGCGGTGGCTGTGCAGTCGGCCGCGCCGAAGCCGCAGGGCGAGCAGTCCCGGATCGCCCTGAACGATGAGCAGACCGCCAACGTGAAGGCGATCATCGCCGCCACGAAGAAGGCCGGTCTGCCGGAGCGGGCCGCGGTCATCTCGATCGCGACGAGCCTGCAGGAGTCCAAGCTGGAAAACCTCGGCCACCTGGGTGATAGGAACGACCACGACTCGCTGGGCCTGTTCCAGCAACGCCCGAGTTCGGGTTGGGGTACGCCGGAGCAGATCACCAACCCCGAGTACTCCACCACCGCCTTCCTCAAGGGCCTCAAGCAGGTCGACGGGTGGCAGAACATGCCCCTGACCGACGCCGCGCAGACGGTGCAGGTGTCGGCCTACCCGGACGCCTACGCCCAGTGGGAACAGCAGGCCACCGACCTCGTCGCCCAGCACTGGAACAGCTGACCCCAGCACCACCACACGACAAGCACGCGGCACCACCACAGCACCACCGCACCACCGCACGGCACGTGCATAGCACCACCGACCGCTGGCCGGCACCCGCAACCCCGGGGTGCCGGCCAGCGGCATCTCCACCCCCTGACCCCGCACAGACCGCACCACGGCACCGACCGGAAGCCGGCACCCGCACCCACGGGTGCCGGCCAGCGGTATCCCCACCCCTTGACCCCGCACAGACCGCACCACGACACCGACCGGAAGCCGGCACCCGCACCCAGGGGTGCCAGCCGCCAGCATCCGGGTCCGCAGATCGGTCGCCCGCACCGCCCTACGCCGCATCCGCATCTCCGTCCAGCAGACCCACCCCACCTGGCCGCAGAATCGCACCGCCGGAACCAGTCGGCATGGTCCACTCGGCAGGCGTCAGCAGATCTTGGACACTTACCGTCAAGCGAGAACGGAAACTGTCCAAGATCTCGCTGCTTGTGGGCCGCAGGCGTCGCGCGAGAGCGGACGCCGCGCGAAAGCGGACGCCGCGCGAGAGCGGACGCCGCGCGAGAGCCGACGCCGCGCGAGAGCCGACGCCGCGCAAGAGCCGACGCCGCGCAAGAGCAGACGCCGCGCAAGAGCAGACGCCGCGCAAGAGCGGCTGTCACGGCGGTGAGGCGACCGGCGTGCAGCGATGAAACCGCCGGCGGCAGACCCAGCCGCAGCGGTCAGAAGAGGACGGTGGCCAGGGTGCCGACCGGCTGGAAGCCGCAGCGCTCGTAGACGCGCCGGGCCGGCAGGTTGAAATCGTTGACGTACAGGCTGACGGTGGGGGCGACCCGCAGCAGCGCGTCGCGGACCACGGCTGCCATGGCAGCGGTCGCGATCCCCCGGCCTCGCCACTCCGGTGCCACCCAGACGCCCTGGATCTGCGCCGTCCGTTTGGTGACCACGGCCAACTCGGCCTTGAACACGACCTTGCCGTCGACGATGCGGGCGTACGCGCGACCGGTCCGGACCAGGTCGTTGACCCGCCGGCGGTAGCTGCGTCCGCCGTCCTCGGCGAGCGGGGAGACGCCGACCTCTTCGGTGTACATGGCCACCGCCGCCGGAAAGAGCCGGTCGACCTCGCCGGAGCGGACCTGGCGTACCTCCGGATCGGCCGGTACGGGTGGCAGCGTGTCGGTGACCAGCAGCGGCTGATTGGGGCGAACGTCTCGCGCTGGCCCCCACGTGTCGGAGAGGCGGTCCCACAGCCCGAGGACGGCATCGGCCCGACCGACGATGGAGGAGCAGAGCCTCTCCTCGCCCGCGAGCAGGTCGGCGAAGGCGGCCACCGCGGCGTCGCTGGCCAGCACCGGTGTGAGGTTGCCGCCGAGCCAGCAGAGTGATTCGAGGTTGCGGCGGGCTCCGTACCCCAGGATTCTGCCCTCGGCCCGCCACCACGAGAGTCCGCGCGCGGCGATGCGCTCGGCGACCTGCGCGCCCGCGAACGGGTCATGGTCGAGCAGTCGCTCGACCGCGCGGCGCTCCGATTCCCCCAGTTGGCGTACCGGCACCGTCAGCACGGCTATCAGCCTGCCAGATCAGCCCCCCGCTTCGCCGGTCGAGTGAGAAGGCCGGCACCGGTTACCCGAGGCCGGGTCCGCCCGGCCCAGCGGACGACCGAGGGCACCAAGGCTCCGAGCAGGAGAAACAGGGCATCGAGTACGAGCCAGTCGGGTACACCCAGCCGAGGGCCAGGGTGGTCACCGCTACCGGTGCGAGCACCTTGCTCAGTTCGTAGCCCATGCCGTACGCCCTGGTGCTGCCCCCGCCGGTGCCACGCCCGGAGGAGACCGACGGCGGCGGCGGAGTGCCACGGTTCCCCGGTGACGTGCGCGAACGCCCCGCCGCCGAGCAGGCCCACCGCGTCGGCAGAACGGCAGCGCGCCGCTGGCAGCGAAGAGTACGCGGGCCAGGGCGAAGGGGTTGTCGGCGATGCATTGGCGATATATCGTTGATGCATCAGCGATAGTCTTATGGAAGGAAGAGCCCCATGAGGTTCCACCGACAGCACCACCCGATGCACGAGGCCCGGATGCGGGGGTTCGGCTTCCCGCCGGTTCCGCCCGGTCCGCACGGTCATGGCCACGAGCACGGACACGGCGGCCCCTGGGGCGGCCGGGGCCGTGGTCGGGGTCGGGGCCGACGACCCAACGTCCGAGCCGCCGTGTTGGCCCTGCTCACCGAGCGGCCAATGCACGGCTACGAGATGATCCAGGAAATCGACTCCCGCACCGGCGGTGCGTGGCGGCCGAGCCCCGGCTCGATCTACCCCACCCTTCAGCTCCTGGAGGACGAGGGCGTGATCGTCGCCAGCACCGAGGAGTCCGGTGGTGGGCGGAAGCGGTTCACCGTCACCGAGGCCGGTCAGGCGGAGGCGACCGACGCCGCGCAGACCCCGCCGTGGGCTGACGTCGCCCAGGGCACGGTGAGCAGCTGGCACGACATCCGCGACTCCGGCACGCAGGCGATGAACGCGCTGCGCCAGGTGATGATGAACGGCACCGACGACCAGCGGGAGCGGGCCGCCCAGGTGCTCGACGAGACCCGGCGCAAGCTGTACGCGATCCTCGCCGAATCCGAGTGACCCCAGCCCGCACCACAACGCCAGGCCGCACCACAGCGCCAGGCCACACCACAACGCCAGGCCACACCGCAGCGCGATGCCGCGCCACAACGCGCCACCGCCACAACGCCAGGCCGCACCACAGCGCCAGCCCGCGCCACAACGCACGATCGCCGCAAACGAACAGCGGCCGTTCCCCGCACGGGGAACGGCCGCTGTTCCACGTGGAAAATCAGTGCACGGTGACGGTCGGGCCGGTGACCAGCCCGCGCAGTTCCTCGGGAAGCTCGGCACCCATCTCGTCGGCGATCCGCAGCGCCTCTTCGATGAGGGTTTCGACGATCTGGGCCTCGGGCACCGTCTTGACGACCTGCCCCTTGACGAAGATCTGGCCCTTGCCGTTTCCGGAGGCGACGCCGAGGTCGGCTTCCCGGGCCTCACCCGGACCGTTCACCACGCAGCCCATCACGGCGACCCGCAGCGGCACCGGCAGCCCTTCCAGGCCGGCGGTGACCTCCTCGGCGAGCTTGTAGACGTCCACCTGCGCCCGCCCGCAGGACGGGCACGAGACGATTTCCAGGCCCCGCTCGCGCAGACCGAGGGATTCCAGGATCTGGTTGCCGACCTTGATCTCGTCGACCGGCGGGGCGGACAGCGACACCCGGATCGTGTCGCCGATCCCCTCGGCCAGCAGCGCACCAAAGGCGACCGCCGACTTGATGGTGCCCTGGAACGCCGGTCCGGCCTCGGTGACGCCGAGGTGCAGCGGGTAGTCGCACTGCTCGGCGAGCTGCCGGTACGCCCGGATCATCACGACCGGGTCGTTGTGCTTGACCGAGATCTTGATGTCGCGGAAACCGTGCTCCTCGAACAGCGAGCACTCCCACAGCGCCGACTCGACGAGCGCCTCGGCGGTCGCCTTGCCGTACTTGCTCAGCAGCCGCTTGTCCAGCGAGCCGGCGTTGACGCCGATCCGGATCGGCACCCCCGCGTCCCCGGCGGCACGCGCGATCTCCTTGACCTTGTCGTCGAACTGCCGGATGTTGCCCGGGTTGACCCGGACCGCCGCGCAGCCGGCGTCGATCGCGGCGAAGACGTACTTGGGCTGGAAGTGGATGTCGGCGATCACCGGGATCTGCGACTTCTTGGCGATCGCGGGCAGCGCCTCGACGTCGTCCTGGGACGGCACGGCCACCCGGACGATCTGGCAGCCGGACGCGGTCAGCTCGGCGATCTGCTGGAGCGTGGCGTTGATGTCGGAGGTGAGGGTCGTGGTCATCGACTGCACGGACACCGGCGCACCGCCGCCGACCGGGACCGAACCGACCATGATCTGGCGGCTGGCCCGACGGGGAGCGAGCGGCGGGGGCGGCACGGCGGGCATACCGAGACTGATAGCTGTCACTTCAGGCACTCACCTTGAGAAGAGCGTGATGGGGTTGACGACGTCCGCGGCGATGGTCAGCAGCGTGAACGCGCCACCGATCAGGATCACCGCGTACGTGAAGGGCATCAGTTTGAGGTAGTCCACCCGTCCGGGGTCGGTCCGGCCGATCCGGGCGTAGATCCAGGAGCGGGCCCGTTCGAACCAGGCGATGGCGATGTGGCCACCGTCCACCGGGAGCAGCGGCAGCAGGTTGAACACGCCGATGAAGAAGTTCAGCGACACGAAGAGCATGAAGAAGACCAGCCAGGCGTTGTTCTCCACCGCCTCGCCGCCGAGCCGGCTGGCGCCGACCACGCTGATCGGGGTGTCGATGTCGCGTTCACCGCCGGTGAGGGCCGTCCACAGGGCGGGGACCTTCTGCGGGAGGCGCTGGAGCGCCTGGGCGGTGCCGACGGCCAGGTCGCCGGTGAAGTCGGCGGTGGCGCCGAAGGCCCCGACCGGGCTGTACGTCACACGGGTGGGTGTGCTGGGGACGAGCCCGACGCCGAGGGCGGCCACCGGGGCGGCGGCACCGGTCGGGTTGTCCAGCGGCGGACGCTGGGTCTGCGCGAGCACGGTGCTGGTGGTGGCCGGCTGCCCGTCGCGGACGTACGCGATCTGCGCGGTGTCGCCCGGCTTGAGCCCGCGCAGCGTGGTGAGCAGGTCGCCGTAGGAGTTGACCGGGGTGCCGTTGATCGAGGTGATCTGGTCCCCGTTCTTCAACTGCGCCTGGGCGGCGGGGCTGGCCGCGTCCCCGGGGGCGCAGGCGCGCACCGAGTTCTCCGCCACCACGCAGTCACTGAGCCGGATGACGGCGGGCTCCTGGCGGGCCTGCGCGTCGGTGGTCGGGAAGTCCGGGTTGGGCAGGCCGGCGGAGACGGCCAGGATCCAGATGGTGACCAGGGCGAGCGCGAAGTGCGTGATCGATCCGGCGGCCATCACGATCGTCCGCTTCCAGACCGGGTAGCGCCACATCACCCGGGACTCGTCGCCCGGCTCGACGTCGTCGTCCTGCGGCGTCATCCCGACGATCTTGCAGAAGCCGCCGAGGGGGATGCCCTTGAGGCCGTACTCCGTCTCACCCCGCCGGAACGACCAGATGGTCGGTCCGAAACCGACGAAGTACTTGGTGACCTTCATCCCGAACGCCTTGGCGGTCAACAGGTGACCCGCCTCGTGCAGGCTCACCGAGATGAGAATGGCCAGGGCGAAGAGGACCACCCCGAGCAGGTACGACATCAAGCTCCTTCCACCGAACCCGCGATGATCTCCTGCGCGTGCGCGCGCGCCCACGACTCGGCCGCGAGCACGTCCTCGACGGTACCTGGTTCGTCGAAGTCCGGAGCCTCCTCCAACACCCGTTCGAGGGTGTCGACGATGCCGAGGAACGGCAGCCGGCCCGCCACGAACGCGGCCACGCACTCCTCGTTCGCCGCGTTGTAGATCGCCGGCCGGCAGCGCCCGGCCTCCCCCGCGGCCTTGGCCAGGGCGACGGCCGGGAACGCCTGGTCGTCGAGCGGCGCGAACTCCCAGGTGTGCGCGGCCGTCCAGTCGACGGCGGTGGCCGCCTCCGGCACCCGGTCGGGCCAGCCCATGCCCAGCGCGATCGGCAGTCGCATGTCCGGTGGGCTCGCCTGGGCGATCGTCGACCCGTCGACGAACTCGACCATCGAGTGGATCACCGACTGCGGATGCACCATCACGGTGATGTCGGCGTACGGCACGTCGAACAGCTCGTGCGCCTCGATCACCTCGAGCGCCTTGTTGACCATGGTCGCCGAGTTGATCGTGACGACCGGCCCCATGTTCCAGGTCGGATGCGCCAGGGCCTGCTCGGGTGTGACCTGCGTCAACTCGTCGCGCCGCCGACCCCGGAACGGACCGCCGCTGGCCGTGACGATCAGCCGCCGCACCTCACCCCGCGACCCGGAGCGCAGGCACTGGGCCAGCGCCGAGTGCTCCGAGTCGACCGGCACGATCTGCCCCGGCCGCGTCACCGCGGCCTTGACCAGCGGGCCGCCGGCCACGAGCGACTCCTTGTTGGCCAACGCGAGGGTACGACCACCGCGCAGCGCGGCCAGCGTAGGAGCGAGGCCCAGCGAGCCGACCACCCCGTTGAGCACGACGTCGCACGGCCACTGGGCCAGCTCGGTCATGGCGTCCGGCCCGGCCACGATCTTGGGAAGCTTGAAGTCACCGGTGGCCCATCCGCGCCGGCTCGCCTCCGCGTAGAACGCGAGTTGCAGATCCTGCGCGGCGGACGCCTTCGCCACTCCGACCGCCTCGACGCCCAGTTCGAGGGCCTGCGTGGCGAGCAGTTCCACGTTGCCACCGCCGGCACCCACGGCGACCACCCGGAACCGGTCCGGGTTGCGCCGGACGATGTCGATGGCCTGGGTGCCGATCGAGCCGGTGGACCCGAGCAGAACAAGGTCGCGGGGGGTAGTCACCCGGCCATTCTTCCCCACCGCCGCTGCACGCCCGCTGGGAGCCTCAGCCCTCCCCCTCCGCCGGCTCCTCCTCGTCCAGCAACTCGGCCGGGTCGATGGAGAACTCGAACGGCTCCCGCATCGCGAAGGTGCTCCCCGCCGCAGCGGCGGCGAACGGCCGGTACTCCCCGTCGGACAACTCGAACAGGGCAATGGTCGGCACCCGGTTACGCAGGTCCACCCGGAGAAAGAACGGCACCCCGACGGCGGCGTACTCGCGGGGTCGGTCGATCACGTCCTTTCGCCGGTTACCCGGCGAGACGATTTCCCCCAACAACACCGCCTCGGCGATGGGGACCGTCGTGCGGCCACCACCGGACTTGCGCAGCACAGCGATGTCCGGGATGAAGAGGTCATCCCCAGAGATGACGTTGATCTCCGGATAAACCCAAAATCCGGCCTTCCGCGCAGCACGGTGCAGCACGTAGGGCAATTCGCGCTCGACCGACTGATGATCGATTCCCGCATGTGGTGTCACGATCACGCTTCCGCTCAGGACCTCAACCTTGGGGCCGTTGGTCTCCGGCAACAGGTCGAGGGCGAGCTGCGCAGTCCACGGTTCGTCGTGCCACCGCAGCACGTCGAACGACGGCTCGGTGTGCTGCGGCGCCGGCTCCGGCGCGAACGCTGCCTGGGCCATCCGGGCTCACCCCCTCAGCGGGACGTTCTGCTCAGCTCAGCCTAGCCACCGCAGCCCCAGAAACGCGTCATCGCACACGGGGTCCGTCAGCCCGAATGAGTGCACCGTCGCAAGGCGCGAGGCGCGTGCAGATCTTGGACAGTTTCCGTCATCGACGAACGGAAAGTGTCCAAGATCTGCGCGCCGACGCCCCACTCGACGTGGTCCGGCGTCGCACGACGGCCAGCCAGACCGCTGCGCCGAGGCAGAGGACGGCCAGCAGGGACAGCAGCACCAGGGCCGGGTTGACCCAGGCGGGCACCAGGTCGTAGGTGGCGTTGCATCGGTCGTGGAGCGGGAACCACCTCGTCGACTCACGCCAGTGCGCGGCGCGGTAGGCACTGTCGTAGGTGACGCCGGCCTGTCGGCAGGACTCCTCCGAGTTCATCGAGGAACCCGCGAACGCGCCGACGAACCAGGTGACAGCGGCGGCGGCGACCGAGAGTCCGGCCGTCGCGGCGAACCAGCCCGGAGTCTTCCAGCGGCCGGTGAGCAGCGGTCGGCCCCACAACCAGAGCACGAGCAGAGCGGGTACGGCGAGGCAGAGCCCGGTCGTCACGACACCCATCCTGATTCGTCAGCCTCCCGCCAGCGAGCCGACCTTGATCATCGCACGGGCCGGCTCACCGCCGCGAACGTGACGAAGGCCGTCCAGGCCGACCGGGGTGAAGGTTCGCCGAGACCACCGAACCGGGCGCACACGCGGTGCGGAGGCACCCAGCGAGGAGGACGCGATCGACTCGGCTTCACGGAAATCGGGGTGTCCGCAGTCCGCGGACACCCCGACTTCACTGGAACCGTGTTGATCAAACGGCGGGCTGAGGGTTAGCCGCCGGTGATGACGAACTGTGAGCCCGGCTGGATGACGATGTTGCCGTCGGCCGAGTTGGTGATCGTCACGTTCGTCAGGTTGGCGTTACCGCGCGCGCCGCTCATCGCGAGGATGCCGGCACCGTTGTTCGACTTGTCGATGCGTACGTTGGTGATGGCGACGTTCGGGATGTTGCCGCCACCGTTCTTGAACTGGATGCCGTCGAAGGTCGAGTCGATGATGTCGGTGTCGCGGATGGTGACCCCGACGATGTCCCGAGTGGCCGGGAAGATCGTGATGGCACCGAACTCCTGGTCCTCGTTCCAGAACGCGCCGCCCGTGCGGTAGAGCCCGTTGTTGGCGATCAGCGTCGTGCCGGAGAACGGCAGCGGGTCGTGGTCGGTCGCCAGCATGATGCCCGGGTAGTTGGCGGTGTCGTAGATCAGGTTGTTCTGGATCGAGTTGTCGTAGCCGCCGTAGATGGCGATGCCGTTCGCCCGCCAGGGCAGCTGGATGGTGTTGTTGACGAAGTGGTTGTCGTGCGCGATGTCGACGTTGCGGTCCTTGACGTACGGGTTGGCCCAGACGGCGAGCGCGTCGTCGCCGGTGGTGCGGAACGACGAGTTGAACACCCGCGAGTTGCGCGTGCCGTTGCTGAAGTTGATGCCGTCGGCGTACGTGTTGCGGATCCGCATGCCGCTGAAGTCCAGCCCGTCGGCCGGTCCCCACAGGTCGGGGATGTTGTCGTAGTCGCGACCCACCCAGACGCCCACGTTGGCGTGCTCGATCCAGACGTTGCTGATCTTCGTGCCGGCGCCGAAGCGACCGTTCAGACCGACGCCACCCTCGGCGTTGCCGTCACCGCCGCGGATCCGGCCCGAACCGAAGATGGCGATGTCGGAGATCTGGGTGTTCTTGTCGATGTCGAAGCCGAAGTTGCCCTCGTGCGGGTGGTTGATGCCGCCCACCACGTTCTGCGGCTCGGTCAGCGTGTAGAGCTGCGAGTGCCACATGCCGGCGCCCCGGATCGTGACGTTGCTGATGCCGACCTGGTTGTGCATGCCCCGGTTCAGCGGGTCGTCGGTCAGGATCTTCTGCTCCTGCCGCCACTGCCCGGCGGGGATCCAGACGCAGCTGATGACACCGTTCTGGTCGTCGGTCACCGCCCGCTGGATGGCTGCGGTGTCGTCGATCCCGTCGTTCGGGACCGCGCCGTACGAGGTGATCGAGGTGCAGCCGGCCGGCTGGCTCGCCGCCGGTGCCACCTGCTCCAGGTCGACCATGTCGATGACGTAGAAGGAGGCGGTGTCACCCGAGTCGCGCTGCAACTTGAACCGGGTGCCGGCCGGGTACGACTGCGCCAGCAGCGCGTTCGACTCGTCGAAGAGCCGCCGGGCATCGGCCTGCGGGGTGTTGGTCAGCGCCTCCGGCCCGTCGGTGTTGCCGTAGAGCCAGCTGTGCTTCGACGACAGGGTCAACTTCCGGGAGAAGACGTCGTTGACGTAGAGGCTGATGGTCGCCTCGATGCCGCCGCCACCGGGCGCGTCCGGAATGGAGTTGCGCACCACGATGGAGTTGGCCTGGTTGGCCGAGGTGAACTCGACGAACTGGCCGGTGCTGGTGAGCCGCACCGACTTGCGACCGGACGACTCGCTGGCGAAGTTGGTGTGCCCGAACGTCCGCAGGGCGTCGGTCTCCAGCAGCGTGCCCGAGTAACGACCGGCCTCCGCCTCGTAGGAGACGTACGGGACGGCTGCCCCGCGCCCGACCACGATCGACTGGCTGAACGCGTTGTTGGTCTCGTTGGTCTCGGTGACCACGTTGGTGGCGTCGGCGGTGGCGGTGAGGGTGGCGCCGCCGCTGGTGGCGGTCCAGGTGCCGGCGACGGCCACGGTGACCGTCGCGCCGGCGGCGATCGAGGCGGTATTGGTGTTGAGCGTGGTGCTGCCCGCCACCAGTCGGGTGACGGTGGTCGCGCCGGTCGCGGTGGTGCCCCGGTTGCGAACCGTCACGGTGAAGCTGACAGACGCCCCGACGGCCGGGTTCGGCGGGTTCGAGGCGATGCTGAGCACCTGGAGGTCCGGGCCCGGGGCCTGCGCCACCACCAGCGGCGACGCCGCCGTGAAGCTGTTGTTGCCGTTGTTCTGCTCGACGATCGTGTTCGCCGGGTCGACCACCGCCGAGACGGCGTAGCTGCCCATCGGCCGGGTGCCGGCGTTGAACGACACGGTGGTCGAGGCACCTGCGGCGAGCGCGCCCACCGAGGCGCTGCCGACGACCGCGCCGGCCAGGCTGAAGTTCACGGTCGTCGCGCCGGCGGACGCTGAGCCGATGTTCTGCACCACCGCCGAGAGCGTGACCGGGGAGACCTCGCTGGGCGATGAGGGCGACCAGGTCACCGAGCTGACGACCAGGTCCGGGTTGGGCGCCGGGGTGCCGCACACCTCAAGCTCGGCCACCTGGCCGGACGGGGCACCGGTGTTACCGGTGAACCGCAACTGCACGTCCGCGGTGGTCGCGCTGACCGGGATGGTCACCACGTTGCTGCCCTGGACGAACTGGTAGGCCGCCGCCGACACCAGGCTGGTGTACGAGGACGACGCCTGGTCGCGGCCGAGGACCTGGATGGTCTGGGTACGGGTGCCCCACGACGAGTCCGGGTTGAGCTTCACGGTGACACCGGAGATGGAGTGGTTCGCGCCGAGCGCCACCGTCAGGTTCTGCGGGTAGCTCGCCGCGCCCTCCCAGTAGGTGGAGAGCTGCCCGTCGTTCGCCTTGTCCGGGGTGAAGCTGAAGGTGGAGCCGCTCGCCGTCATGCTCTTGCCCTGCGCCACGTTGGTGCAGGCCGGCGGGTTGCTGCCGGTCCGGGTGACGGTGTTGCTGTTGCCGGAGAGGTTGCCGGCCCCGTCGCGGGCGCGGACGTAGTAGGAGACGGTCGCCGTCGCCGGCTGGGTGTCCTGATGGGTGAGGACGGTGCCCAGCGTGGCGATCAGGCTGCCGCCCCGGTAGACGTTGTAGCCGGCGAGCCCGCTGCCACCGGAGTCGGTGGAGGCCCCCCAGGTGAGCGTGATCGTGCTGCCCGACGTGCTCTGCGACAGCGTCCCCGGGGTGCTCGGCGCGGTGGTGTCACCACTGCCCGTACGCGTCACGGTGTTGCTGTTGCCGGACAGGTTGCCGGCCGCGTCGCGGGCCCGGACGTAGTACGACACGGTCGCCGTCGCCGGCTGGGTGTCGTTGAAGCTGGTCACGGTGCCGACGGACTGGAGGAACGCGCCGTTGCGGTAGACGTCGTAGCCGGCGATGCCGCTGCCGCCCGCGTTGTCGGTCGACGCGGACCAGTTGAGGCTGATGGTGGTGCCCGACTGGGTGTACGAGAGGTTGCCGGGGACGCTCGGCGCTGTGGTGTCGGGGGTGGTGCCGCCGCTGCCGTACACCTCCAGTTCGGAGAGCTGCCCGGCCGGCCAGCCGCTGTTGGCGGTGATGGTGATCCGCACGTAGCGGGTGGAGGTCGAGCTGAAGTTGATCGTGGCTGTGCTGCCGCTCGCCGGATTGAAGGTGTACGTCTGCGACCCGACCAGGTCGGTGAAGGACGAACCGTTGGTGCTGCCGCGCACGCTCAGCGTCTGCGTCCGGGTCCCCCAACCGGAGGTCGGCAGCTTCAGCACGACCTGGTTGACGCTCTGCGACGAGCCGAGGTCGACCTGCACCCACTGGGGGAACGCGTTGTTGACGCTCTCCCAGTAGCTGCCCGCGTTGCCGTCGACGACCTTCGACGAGTCGTAGACGTCGGCGTGGCCGCTCTCCTGGGTGGGACGGCCCTGGGCGAGGTTGGTGGCCGCCGGGGCGAAGGCGCTCGGTGCCGCCGCGGCTGCCTCGGTGGGGTGGGCGGCGGCGGCCGGGTTCGCGAGGGCGGTCGCCCCGGCCGTCGCGATCAGCGCGGCGGCGGCCGTGGCCGCCACCATCCTGAACAGATTCGTTCGTCTCATCACTGTCCTTGTCGTCGGGGGACGGTTGCCGCGGTGGCTGGACCACGGGGGTGGGGGGTGCGGCGGTGCAGCGCCGGCCGAAGCGGGAGGGCCGGTGTCGAGAGAGACGGGTGGACGGGCGGCGCGGGGGCCGCCGACCGCCTTGGAAACACCAGAGGGGTACGACCATCAACGGGCCTCCCCAGGAGGCCCGTTGAATCTTCCGAGTGTGTGCACAGAACCGTGCACACCTTTGTCGAAATCTTGCGTTACTTTGGCCCAAAGGTTACTGACGTGCTACGGGAGCGTCAACACTTAGACCGCGGTGACTATTGACGGACTTGTCTGCCCTGGGGGTCGACCCATGGCCCGACCTGCAGGCAATTTCGGGGAAGGTGCTGCCTCCAGTCGACTGGAGGCAGCACCTTCCCCGAGTTTGCGCGGATCTTGCGTCAGGTCGTGCGGGAACGGTCAGGCATCTGGTGCGGTCAGCACGAACGTCTCCAGCAGCTCCCCGCCGTACCAGTCGGTGCGCTGACCGACATGGACCATGCCCAGCCTCCGGGCGACAGCCATCGACGCCTCGTTGCCCGGCGCCACGACCGCGTAGATCTCCCGGGTGCCGGCGGCGAACTCCCGGTCGACCGCTGCGCGGGCCGCCTCGGTGGCGAAGCCGTGGCCCCACGCGTCCGGGTGCAGGTGCCAACCGACCTCGATGTCGTCGCTGCGGCGCGACTCGTCGCGCCCCGGCAACGGCTTGAGCAGAACGGTGCCCACCACCTGTCCCGTCTCGCGTACCTCGATCGCCCAGGTGCCGTACCGGCCACCGTCGGCGGCGTGCCGCTCCTGCCAGATCCGCAGCCGCTCGACGGCCTGCGCCGGATCGGTCAGCGGCAGACCCGGGGCGACTCCCAACCAACGGCTGATCTCCGGACGGGAGTAGATGTCGTAGATCCTGGCCAGATCGGCCGGATCGGCGGTCCAATCGCGCAGGATCAGGCGTTCGGTGGTGAGAACAGTCATGACCGGCGATCTTAAGGAGTGACAGCCTCGGCGACAGGGAAGGAGGACCCGATGGGCAACGGATGGCAGCGCACGAAACGGATCATCAGTGCGGCGTTCCGTCCGGTGCGCGGACGGGACCTGTCGCTGCACGCCGCCGCGATCACCTTCTACGGGGCGATCGCCGTGGTGCCGGTCGCCCTGCTGGCGATCTGGCTCACCGCGCTGGTGGCCGGGGCCGACCGGGTACGCCGGCTCACCTCGTACGCCGTCGAGGCGCTGCCCACCGCGATCGGCGCGCCCCGGGCGGTCGAGGCGCTGGTCGAGGCCGGGGTGGAGTTGACCCCGCTGCTGGCGCTGGCCTCCCTGCTGCCCGCCTCGCTGTACGGCGAGGGCCTGCGCCGGGCGTTCGTCTCGGTGGCCGCGCCCCGCTCCGACGAGCACCTGGTCGGCTGGCGGGGCCGGCTCCTGCTGCTGCCACTGCTCGCGCCGGCCCCCGCGCTGCTGCTGTCGATCCTGCTGGCGCTTCCGCTCACCACCCGCCTCGTACGCCAGGGTGGTTGGCTCGGTGTGCTCGGTGTGGTGCTGTCCTTCCTGGCGGTCTGGCTGGTGCTGACGCCGGTGCTGGTGTGGGTGTTCCGGGTCGTCGGGCCGGCTTCACCGGACTGGCTCTCCACCCTCGGGATCGGCTCGTTCACCGCGGCGAACCTCTCCGGCTTCCTGCACGGCTTCGTGCTCTTCGCCTCACTCCCACTGGACCTGGGAGTGCCCTTCGGCGGCTTCGACGACATCGGCGCGGGCGTGGCCGTCCTCCTCTGGCTCTACCTGTTCCACGTGATCGTCCTGGCCGGCTACTCCGCCACCCTGGCCCTCTCAACCTGGCGCACCACCCGCCGCTAACCCACCCCACCCCACCCCCACCCCACCCCCCCAACCCCAACCCCCAACCCCGCCACCCCGTTGATCATGAAGTTATTGCCACGACCCGCCGCGCCGAGTGGCAATAACTTCATGATCGACCAAGGAGGTCACCGGCAGCGGGGACCTGTCAGGGGGTTGTTAGGGCTTCGGTGGGGGTTTGGCGGGCGGCCCGGATGGACGGGTAGACGCCGGCGACCACGCCTACCAGGAGGGCGGCGGCTACTCCGCCGAGCACCGCGGGCAGTGGGATGGTGGGCGGCCAGCCCTGGTAACTGGCGTAGCCGACCGTGGCGAGCACCCCCAGGGCGGCACCGGCGGCACCGCCGAGCACGCTGAGCAGCACCGACTCGGTGAGGAACTGCACCCGGATCTGGCCGCGGTTCGCGCCGAGCGCCCGGCGCAGGCCGATCTCCCGACGACGTTCCAGCACCGAGATGACCATCGTGTTGGCCACCCCGATCCCGCCGACCAGCAGGGCGACGGCTGCCAGCCCGAGGAACAGCGCGGAGAAGCTGTCCTCGGTGGCCCGTTTCGCGGCGAGCGCGTCGGAAGGGCGGCTGACCTGGACCAGCCCGGGGAGCTGCGGGTTGAGGGTGGCCGGCAGCACGCCACGGACGTCCTCCAACGCGTCCTCCCTGGCCCGCAGGTAGACGACGGTGGGGTGACCGTCGAAGCCGAGCATGGCCTTGGCGGCGTCCCACCCGACCAGCACCGAACGGTCGAGATCCGGGGAGAGCGGCAACGGGTCCAGGATCCCGATCACCGTGAACCAGCGCTCACCGATGAACACCTGTGGTGGTTGCCGGGGGTCCACAGTGGCGAAGCCGAGCCGGCTCGCCGCGACGTAGCCGAGGACAGCGGTCGGAAGCCGGGCCGACCCGTCGTCGAGGGCCCGGCCGCTGCGGACCCGGCCGTTGACGGTCCCCAACAGGTCCGGCCGGGACGCCAGCACGGTGAGCCCGGACGTGTCGTACCGGTCCAGCAGGTCGTTGCGGCGTACGGCGGTGTGGGTGTTCGCGACCGCGCTCGCCGCGTGGACCGGCCCGATCCGCGACGCCATGGCGGCGGCGTCCTCGGGCAGGAGGGCGGGCGGGTTCTGATCCGGCACGGGTTCGGCGCGCAGCAGGTTGGTGCCGAGGGCGGAGAGCTGCTCCATCAGACCGCGCTGGCTGGACGCGGGGATACCCACCACGACGACCAGCGTGGCGATGCCGATGGAGATGCCCAGGGCGGAGAGGACCGCCCGCATCCGGCGGGTGGTCAGGCCGAGCAGACCGAGCCGGAGTACGTCGGTCGGGGCGAGTCGGGTCGACCGGGCGCCACCCGGGGACGCGCTCACGCCCCACCCCCGGCGACGGTGTCGGCGACGATCCGGCCGTCGCGGATCTCCACCCGTCGAGGCGTACGGGCGGCGAGATCGCGGTCGTGGGTGATCACGGCGATGGTGGTGCCCTCCGCGTTGAGGTCGGTGAGCAGGGCGAGAACCGCCTCTCCGTTCGCCGTGTCGAGGGCACCGGTCGGCTCGTCGGCCAGCACCAGCGCCGGCTCGTTGACGAGCGCCCGAGCTATCGCCACCCGCTGCCGCTCCCCGCCGGAGAGCTGCTGCGGCAGGTGGTTCACCCGGTGCGCCAGGCCGACCCGGCCCAACGCCTCGATCGCGGTGCGGCGACGGCGACGCCGGGGCACCCCGGCGTAGAGCAGGCCGGTGGCGACATTCTCGGCGGCATCCAGCCCGTCGGTGAGGTGGAACTGCTGGAAGACGAAGCCGAGCCAGCGGCCCCGCAGCGCGGAGAGCCGACGGTCGGACAGGGCGGTGACCTCCTGCCCGGCGACGCGTACCCGACCGCTGCTCGGCAGATCGAGGGTGCCCATGATGTTCAGCAGGGTGGACTTGCCGGACCCGGACGGCCCGACGATGGCGAGCATCTCCCCGGCGCGCACGGTCAGGGAGACGTCGTCCAGTGCGGTCACCCCGCCGGGGTACGTCCTGCTGACTCCCTCGACGGTCAGCACCGCTTCGGCGATCACGATGCCGTCACCACGTCGAGGCCCTCGGTGACACCGGTGCCACTGACCTCGACCAGGCCCCGGGCGAACATCCCGGTCTCCACGGCCACCAGCGCACCGTCGGGCAGTTGCAGCGCATGTCCACCCTCGCGCAGCGCCACCAGCGCGCCGACCGGCACCGCGAGCACGCCCTTGTGGACGGTGGTGGTGAAGCGGACCTGAACCGTGGCCGCGTCCAGCTTGGCCACGTCCGCCGCCCGGGTCGGCGCGACGAGGACGTCCACGGTCGGCGGGCTGCCCTGCCCGGTGCCGCCGTCCGACCCACCGCCGCGCACCGTCTGCGAGATCGAGGCGACCTTCGCCGGGATCTCGGAGCTGTCCGGCAGGGCGACGACCACGGCGGCACCCACCGTGATGGCGCCCACGTCGGTGGCCCCGACCGGCACGGTGACCAGCTTGACCTTCTCGGTGACGGCCAGCAGCTCACCGGCGACCGGGTCACCGGGCAGCGCCTTCACCGCGCTGACCCGGGCCGACCCGGCCAGCACCGCGACCTGCCCGACCGCGATCGCGCCGGTCGGGTCCAGGCCGACGGCCTGCTGCCACTTCTTGATCGCGCCGACGAGGCTCGTGGTGAGCAGGGCCTGACCGGCGTCGATCTTCGTGCCGTCGGTGGTCCGCGACGGCTGCGAGCCGGTGTGGTAGCCGAGCGCCCTCAGGTTGTCCGACACGATCCGCACGTCGCTGCCCACCAGACCTGGCTTGTCGAGCGTGCGGAAGAGCGGCGTCCCGCCGAACAGCACCGGCACCGGTCGGTCGTTGACCCAGTAGAGCGGCTTGCCCCGGGCCACCGTGTCGCCCACCTTCGGCAGCCGGGTGACGACGCCCTCCCCGGCACCCTTGACCAACCGCTCCGGGCCGAAGCCGAGTGTGCCGTTGAGCGAGCGGCTGTCCGACAGGTCGGCCCGGGTCACCGTCGTCGTGGTGACCGGCGGTGGGGCGTCCGTGGCGTCGTCCCGAGGACCGTGGCGCAGGGCCAGCGCCCCGACGCCGGCACCGACGGCGACCACCAGGGTCACCGCCGCCACCACGATCGCGGTACGCCGGGTCGTCCGCCGACCAGGATCGTCGTCCGGGCTACTTCTTGGCACCGAAGATCTCCATCGTGCAGTCCCGCTCGACCTTGTCCATCGCGGCACCCTCAAGCCCGTTGGTCGGGTCGGCGACGCCGTCGTCGTAGGTCCAGCCCGAGCCGTCCGGCAGTGAATGGATCTTCAGCCCGCGCCCGCGCAGGCACTGGACGTAGTCGTTCCACTGGCTCACGTAGTTCGGGTTCTTGTCCGGATCCAGCTCCGGCGGCTGGAGCGGCAGCTTGTTGGCGCACGCCACGTACGCCGCCTTCGGCTCCCCGCTCTGGTCCAGCGACAGGCCCGTGCCGTCACCCACCGGGCCGGGCCGGGACCGGCCGTCGTTCAGCTTCACGCCGTTGTCGTGCAGGCAGATGTTGTACAACCCCCAGAGCTGGTTCTCCTCCTCGTCGGTGCTGTCGAGGCGCAGCTGTGGACGGCCGCTGACCGTGGTGCCGGTAGCGCTCGCCGAGGCGGACGGGGTGGTCAGCGACGCCACCTCGCCCGTACCGCTGGCGGTGTCCTTGTCGGCGTCACCGCCACCGCCACAGCCGGCCAGGGCGGCGACGAGCACTGTGGCGGCGGCGAGCCCGGCCGCGACCCGATGGGTTGAGTTGGTCATGGCGTGCAGCTTCACGCCCGGGTGTCAGAGACCTGTAAGGAAGCGGTCGTCATCCGATAGCCCCAGCTCAGCGGCCGTACTGGAACCGGTACGCGCCACGTACAGTCGCTGCCGTGTGTGCGTACGTGCTGGTGGCCGAGGACGACCAGAAGCAGGCGGAGTTGGCCCGCCGCTATCTGGAACGCGAGGGGCACGAGGTGACGGTGGTGGCCGACGGTCGGGCCGCCCTGGAGCAGATCCGTCAGCGACCCCCGGCGCTGCTCGTCCTCGACGTGATGATGCCGAAGGTCGACGGCCTGGACGTCTGTCGCATTCTGCGGCGGGAGTCCGACCTGCCGGTGCTCATGCTGACCGCCAGGTCGACCGAGGACGACCTGCTGCTCGGCCTCGACCTGGGCGCCGACGACTACATGACGAAGCCGTACAGCCCCCGTGAACTGGTCGCCCGGGCCCGCAGCCTGCTGCGCCGGGGCCAACGGACGCCGGCGGACCCGGTGCTGCGGGTCGGTGCCGTGCAGGTCGACCCGGTGCGCCACGAGGTACGCAGCGACGGACGCCTCGTCGACTGCACACCCGGCGAGTTCCAGCTGCTCCAGGCGATGGCCGCCCAGCCCTCCCGGGCGTTCACCCGGGATCAGCTCCTGGGCTACCTGCACGGGTTCGACAGGTACATCACCAACCGGACCGTCGACGTGCACGTGATGAACCTCCGCCGCAAGATCGAGCCGAACCCGCGCAAGCCGGCCCGGCTGGTGACCGTGTACGGCATCGGATACAAGCTCGTCGAAGAGCCACCCCGTGTCGGGTGAGGTCCCGCTGCGCCGCAGCCTGCTGCTCCGACTGCTGGCGCTGGCCGTCCTCATCGCCATCGGCTCGATCGCGGCGACCGCCTGGCTGGCTGTGCGCACCACCACCGGAGCGATCCGGCAGGAGCAGGGTCAGGCGCTCGCCGACGACGCGCGCATCTACGACACGGTGCTCGCGTACGCGGCGACCCACCCGAGCTGGGACGGAGTCGACGCGACCCTCCGGCCGCTCGCCCAGGACGTCGGCCGACGGATCGCCCTGACCACCGAGACCGGTGCGCCGATCGCGGACTCGGCCCCCGGAGCGGGCCCGTTGCCGACGACGTCGTCCGCGACCGTCGACGCGCTCGCCGTCGACACCGCCCTGATGCCCGGCACCACCCCGTCGAGCAGCGGTGACGGCGGCACCACCCCGGCGGGCGGCAGCGGTGACGGCGGCACCAGCCGCATCGACCCGCGCACCACCGGGCCGTACCTGCTTCCGCCCGAGGAGCGCGCCGCGCTGCGCGACAAGGCGGCCCGCGCGGCCCAGTGTCTGCGGCTCCGGGCGCAGATCGACGCCACCGTGGTGGACGGGCCCACCGGCCGCCCTCGCCTCGACACCCCCGGCACCGACCTCGCCGACAGTGCCGTCTGCGCTCCGTTGCGGGAAGAACTCGCGACCCGTACGGCCACCGAGGGCAAGGCGCTCGCCCAGCTCAACGCGCTGGTGAACACCTGCCTGGCGCGGCGACGCCTGCCCGCCGTGCAGGTGGACCTGAACTGGACCTGGACGAGGCAGCCGGCGGCCAGCGCACCCGACTCCCGCAGCGCGGCGGGGGTAGACCAGGAGCACAACCGGTCGGTCAGCGCCTGCGTCGGCACCAGTCGACGCGAACAACTCCTCCCGTACGTCGCCCCGGCCGCGACCCTCTTCGTCACCGACCCGGGCGGTCGCCCCTCGACCACCTTCGACCTCTCCCCCGCCAACCAGACCCGCATCGTCGCGGTCGCCGGACTCGTCCTGCTGGTCACGATCGGCTTCACCGTCCTCGCCGGAATCCGGCTGACCCGCCCGCTGCACGCGCTGACCAGGGCCGCCCAACGGATGCGCGACGGCGACGGCGCCGCCCGGGTCCGGGTGACCGGCCGCGACGAGATCGCCCGGTTGGCCGAGGCCTTCAACGACATGGCCGAACGGCGGGAACGGCTGGAGCAGCTACGCCGGGCCATGGTCAGCGACATCGCCCACGAGATGCGTACGCCGGTGAGCAACATCCGGGGTTGGCTCGAAGCGGTCGAAGACGGCGTCGCGGTCCCCGACCGCCGGCTGCTCGCCTCACTGCTGGAGGAGGCGACACTGCTCCAACATGTGATCACCGACCTACAGGACCTGGCCGAGGCCGACGCGGGCGCGTTGCGGCTGCACCGTGAAGAGGTCTACCTCACCGACCTGCTCGCCCAGGTCGCGGAGGCGCACCGGGCCCAGGCCGACCGGGTCGGCGTCACCATCACGGTACGCACCGAGGCCGACCCGCGGGTGGACGCCGACCCGGTGCGACTCCGCCAGGCCGTCGGCAACCTGGTGGCCAACGCGGTACGGCACACCCCGTCGGGCGGGCACGTGACGATCAGCGCCAGCGCGACCGACGCCGAGGTCGCCATCTCGGTGACCGACACCGGCAGCGGCATCAGCGCCGAGGACCTGCCCCGGGTCTTCGACCGCTTCTGGCGGGCCGAGAAGTCCCGGAGCCGGCAGACCGGCGGCAGCGGCCTGGGTCTCGCCATCGTGCGCAAGCTCGCCGAGGCCCACGGCGGCACAGTCAACGCCACCAGCACCCCCACCCAAGGCTCCACCTTCACCCTCCACCTCCCCCACCCTCCCCCCATCCCCCCATCCCCCGCCCACCGCCCCGCCCCCGCCCCGCCCCGCCGGGTTGATCATGAAGTTATTGCCACGACACGCCGCGCAGAGTGGCAATAACTTCATGATCAACGGGGAGCAGGGTGGGAGCCGGACGGGGAGTGGGGTGGGGACCAGGGTGGGGAGCGGGGTGGGTGGGGTTGGGGTGTGGTGGGGCTAGGGTGCGGTGGTATGAGCAGTGAGATTCCAGCCCGCGCCGACGTCGTGATCATCGGTGCCGGGCACAATGGTCTGGTCTCCGCTGTCCTGCTGGCCCGCGCCGGCCTGGACGTCCTCGTGTTGGAGGCAGCCGACGTGATCGGCGGCGCGACCCGCACCGAGAACCCGTTCCCGAAGGTGCCGGGGCTGCGCCACTCCACCGGGTCGTACCTGCTCGGGCTGATGCCCCCGGAACTGCTCGCCACGCTCGACGTACGGATCCCGGTGCTGCGCCGCGACCCCCACTACTTCCTTCCCACCCCGGGTGGCCTCGGCTCGCCGTACCTGCTCTTCGGCAGTGACACCGCCGCCACCCGGGCGCAGCTCGCCGAGTTCTTCTCCCCCGCCGACATGGCCGCCGACGACGCCATGCAGGCCGAGCTGGCCGCGCTGCGGGAAGACCTCGCCCCGGCCTGGTTGGCCGAGCCGCTGAGCGTCCAGGAGACCGCCGAGCGGCACGTCCGTCCGGCGCTGCGCCAGGTCTTCGTCGACCTCGTGCAGGGCTCGGTCGCCGACTACCTGGCCCGGTTCGAGTTCCGCTCGGAGCTGCTGGTCAGCATGTACGCGGTCACCGACGGTCTGTCCGGGCTCAACGCCGGCCCGGACGACCCCGGCACCGGCCACAACTTCCTCGTGCACAACATGTGCCGGCTGCCCGGCTCCGGCGGCACCTGGATGATCGCCGAGGGTGGGATGGGCACCGTCTCCAGGACCTTCGCCGAGGCCGCGCGCGCCGCCGGAGCAACGATCCTGACCGGTACGCCGGTGCACGCGGTGACCCTGGACGGCGGCGCGGCGAGCGGAGTGGTGCTGGCCGACGGTCGGGAGGTCGCCGCCCGGGTGGTGCTCGGCGCGTGTGACCCGTACCGGATGATGGAGCTGTTGCCCGACGGTGCGCTCCCGGCGCGGCTCGGCGAACGGATGGCGGCGGTCCGCCGGCCCGGCACCACCCTCAAGCTCAACCTGGCGCTCACCGGGCTGCCGCGGTTCTCCTGCCTGCCGGACGGCACGCCGAGCCCGTTCGGCTCGACGATCCACCTGCTGCCCGGGTCGGCGTCGCTGGTCGGCGGGGCGCAGACCTCACCGATGACCGCGCTGCGCGCGATGTGGGCGGACGTGCAGGCCGGGTTGCTGCCGGCGGAGCCCACCATCGAGTGGTACCTGCACACCACTGTCGACCCGTCGCTCTCCGACGCCGCCGGGCACCACTCATCGGCGCTGTTCGTCCAGTCCGTCCCCTACGAGTTGGCCGGCACCACCTGGGACGCGGAGCTGCCCGGCTACGTCGACCGGCTGCTCGGAATCGTCGAGCGGTACGCCCCCGGCACCGGCGAGCTGATCGCCGACGCGGTGCCGTTGCCGCCGCCCGGCATCGAGGAGCACTTCGGCATCACCGGCGGCCACATCCACCACGTCGACAACACCGTCTCGTTCACCGATCGGATGCCGTACGCCACCGGCGTCGACGGTGTGTACGCCGGCAGCGCCGGCTGCCACCCGGCCGGCAGCGTCATCGGCGCGGCCGGCCACAACGCCGCCCGCCGCATCCTCACCGACCTCGGCCGCTGACCGGCAGTGTGCTGGCGCGGGCGGAGGGCCGGAGGTCACCCGGCCCCCCGATCAGGTAGAAGCCGACCAGCAGCAGGTACGCGCACAGGCTGAGGATGGGGTTGACGAAGACGATGGCGAACGCGACCAGGTAGAACAGGGGCTTCAGCACTATCCGCCGCGCGACGGCCCTGGCCAGCCGGGGATCCAGGTCGGGGTGGAGCAGTCCGCGCCGACGAGCCCACCACCAGGTCAGGTTCACGAAGATCGCCTCACCGAGCACGGTGCCGACGTAGAGGGCGGCGGTCAGCCGCTGCTCGGTCGGGCTGCCCCGCAGGTTGTCCGACAGCAGGTCGGCGGTGAACGGGATCGTGGCGATGAAGAGCAACACGAGCAGGTTGAAGACCAGCAGCATCTGGTCCACCCGGGCCACGTACCGCCACAGGTTGTGGTGGGCGAGCCACACCTGCCCGGCGATCGCGAAGGTGATCACGTACGCCAGGTAGGACGGCCAGGCGTGGGCCAGGGCGTCCGGAAGCTCTCGCCCGCTCTCCCTGGCCGGGCCGGTCTGGAGCAGCTCGACGGCCATCACCGTCAGCACGACCCCGAAGACCCCGTCGCTGAACGTCTCCACCCGAGCGGCGTCCCGGGCCTTCTCCCGGCCGCGCCCGTACCGGTACTCGCTCTCCCGCGCGTCCGCCCCCGCCACTCACACCCCCAAGCCCGGTCGCCGCGCGGTCACCCCACCCGCGATCTTGCACTTTTTGTCGCCGCTATGGGGTGATTGCCCCACTTTGCTGGGTCCGAAAGTGCAAGATCGCGGGTGGGGTGGGGGTCAGATCACCGCTTCGCCGGCCGGGGCGGGGGTCTCCGCGTCCACCCGGTGGGCTCGCACCTTGTGGCCGACGCTGGTCAGGCAGCGGCCGGACGGCAGGTCGAAGCGCCAGCCGTGCAGCTGACAGGTGAGCTGGTCACCGTCGACGATGCCGAAGCGGGTCAGGTCGGCCTTCAGGTGCGGGCAGCGCCGCTGCACCACCCAGTCGCCCAGCGTGATGTCCTCGGCGTCGGTGCTGCGCTCGTGCTCGTCGTACCAGCCCTCGGCGTACTGGAGACGCTCCTCGGACAGGCACTTGAAGAAGGCGTAGACGAACTCGTTGTACTGGCCGATCCGGGCCGCCGAGAACCGGCAGGACAGGAAGAGCGAGTTGACCCAGTCCACCTCGTCGATGAAGAGCAGGTGCTCGATCAGCGACCGCTCCATCCGGAACCGGTAGCGGACCTTCTCGTCCGCGTACGGCCGGACCTCCTTACCCGGGAAGTCCACCACGATCGACTCGACGCTCTCGCCGTCGTAGCCGACCAGGTCGAAACGGACCGGGCCACCGACCCCCTTGGCCAGGTAGATCGACTCGTCGAGCAGCGGTTCGATCCGACGCTTCATCTCGCCGAGCACGTCCACCTCGGGATGCCGCCAGGACGCCTTCTCCGCCTCGATGATCGGACGCTTGCGCTCCCGCATCTCCTCCAGGTGCGCGACCTTGTTGGCGAAGAACTCCTGCACCGGCACCGGATGGGTGGTGCTCGCGCCCTCGGTGGTGACCTCGGCGACGCTGCCCGGCAGCAGCACGATCCCGTTGGTGCCGCCGACCTTGGCGTACTCGCTCAGGAAGACCGACTGGTCGGGGAAGATGTTGCCCTCGTCGCCGTGGATGTCGTTGAACTGCCACAACTCGTCGTCGAGGAAGCACGGCGGGCCGGCGATCGGGAAGACGTGCGACGCCTTCAGGTCGTCGATGTAGCGCCAGGTCCGATCGAACTGCCGGTCGCGCTTCTGCTTGCCGAACGCGGTCTTCGCCGCCTGGGGCAGCTCGTAGACCATCGGATACCAGATCGCGCCGGAGAACTGGAGCAGATGCGCGTGCACGTGCCCCAGCTCGGCGAAGAGGCTCAGGTCGGTGGGGCGGGCGTCGTTCTGGTTGAGCAGCCGCACCCCGTCGTACTCGACCCAGAGCGACGAGTCGCCGATCGGCCCGTCGGTCGGGCTGGTCAACGCCTGAATCATGACCTTCAGACCGCCGGGCAGCTCCACCACCTGCTCGTTGGGGGTCTTCAGGAACTTGGTGAAGCCCAACGCCCGGAACTCGTCCTCCATCTCCGAGGTGGGGAACTCGGGGAGCAGGACCGTGGCGTCCTTCGAGACGAAGTCACGCAGGTGCTGCGCGTCGAAGTGGTCCCGGTGCAGGTGGGAGACGTACAGGTAGTCGACCTGACCCAGACTCTCCCAGTCCAGCAGTGAATTGTCGGGGAACGGGAACCACGACGCGAAGTAGGCCGGGTTGACCCACGGGTCGCACAGGATGCTGCCCGCGGCCGTGTCGATCCGCATGCTGGCGTGCCCGGTTCCGGTCACTCGCACCGCACAGTCCCCCTCAAACAGACAATCAGGTGTACGCCAAACGCTACCGGAGCGAGTCTGACCGCCGCCCCGCGACGCCGGTAGTGCCCTCCAGCCCAGGTGGGGCAGGGCCGATGGCCAGGAAACCCCCACCCCACCGCACCGCGTACGAGGCGTGCCAGACTAACCAAAGATCCGATCGCGAGGGAAGGACCGACAGTGGCAGGAAGCGAGCCGGTAACGTCGCCAGACCAGCACAAGCCCGGGCACCGCAAGGCCGGGCAGATCGGCGCCGTGCTGTCCGCACTGGCGCTGCTGGCGATGATCTGCGGCAACCACGAGGGCAGGGTCGAGGACATCTGGCTGATCGGCCTGGCCGCGCTGCTGCTGATCATCGTGATCGGCGACATCGTGTTGCGGCGCAGCGGTCTGCGCTCCTGACCCGACCCACCGCCGGACGACCGGCCGACGTACGCCGAGGGCCCGCCCCCACCCGGGGGACGGGCCCTCGTCCGTGTCGCGTCGGGGTCAGCGCCCGAAGAGAATGTCCTGCACGTCCTTCAGCGCGGCGTCGACCTCGGCCTCGAAGTAGCCACCCGGCACCAGGCCGAACCGGAGCGTGTCCAGGTCCTTCGGGTCGACCGGCATCGGGTTGCGGCGCTGCATGCCACCGAGCAGGGTGTCGAAGAACCGGTCCACCTGGTCGGGGTCGTACCCGCTGCCGAACCGGCGCACCTGGAAGCTGCGACGGATCTGGTCGACCCGGTACAGGTCACTGCCGGGCGGACCGGCCATCGGCGGACCACCCATCGGCGGACCGGCCACCGCAGGAGGACCGGCCATCGGCGGCGGACCGGCCATCGGCGGGCCGCCCATGCCCTGCTGCGGCAGCGGAGGCGGACCGGCCGGACCACGGCGCATGTCGCGCAGATCCCGCTCCGGCATCCGGATCTCGGCCGTCATGTCGGCGCGACCGTGCCGTCCGGCCTCGAAGCCGTCGAAGCGCGGCTCCTCCGGCGGCGGCGGATAACCGCCGGGCGCGCGCTGGTCGTCCTGGCCGTACCCGCCGCGCTGATCATCCGGGCCGTAGCCACCGGGTGAGCGCTGGTCGTCCGGGGGGCCGTACGCGCTGGGACCGGCGGGCAGGCCGCGCTGCGGCATACCGTGGCCACCCATCGGGCCGGGGCCCATCGGGCCACCGGGACCCATCGGCGGGCCGGCCGGACCACGTGGCGCGTCGTAACCACCGCCGCGGGGGGCGTCGTACCCACCGGCGAAGGCACCGGTCGGCTCGTCGTAGCGGCCGTAGGGCGGGCCGGGCTGCGCGGGCATCGGCCGGGGCGGCATCGGCTGCGGGACCATGCCCCGGTCGTCACGCATCGGCGGACCCATCCGGTCCGGCGGGCCCATCCGGTCACCCATCCGGGGGTCGCCGCCGCGCCCGGCGTTGTTGCGCTCCTCCAGCTCGGCCAGCTGCCGCTCGACCCGGTCCAGGTGCAGGTCGACCTGCCACTCGTCGTAGCCGTTGAAGCGGACCCGGAAGACGACGTCATGAACCTCCTGGGAGGCCACCGGGGCACCGACCTGTCGGCCGTCGAGCGTCGCCTCGACCCGGTCGAGGAAGGCATCCACCTCGTCGACCTTGTATCCCCGGCGGAGCGCCTTGCGCCGGAAACGCTGACCCTGACTCGCCACTATGTCTCCTGGTCTCGTTCGCCACGCCCGGTCACGCCGGTGCCTCTCCGGCGCGGTCGGTGTTGGTGTCGTTGTCTTCGGCAGCGGCAAGCTGGCCACACGCGCCGTCGATCTCGCGACCTCGGGTGTCCCGAACTGTGGTGGACACCCCGGCGTCGCGCAACCGCCGGACGAACTCCCGCTCGACCGGCTTCGGGCTCGCGTCCCAGCGGCTGCCCGGCGTCGGATTGAGCGGAATGAGGTTCACGTGGGCCAACTTGCCGGCCAGCAGCCGCCCGAGCAGGTCGGCTCGCCACGGCTGGTCGTTCATGTCCTTGATCATCGCGTACTCGATCGACACGCGGCGGCCCGTCCGGGCGGCGTAGTCCCACGCTGCGTCCAGCACCTCGGCTACCTTCCAGCGCTGGTTTACCGGCACGAGTTCGTCGCGCAGATCATCATCGGGCGCGTGCAACGACAACGCAAGGGTCACTGAGAGGTCTTCGCTGGCCAGTCGGTGGATGGCCGGAACCAGGCCAACCGTGGAAACGGTGATGTGCCGCTGGGACAGACCGAGCCCCTCCGGAGCCGGGCTGACCAGCCGACGGATCGCCGCGATCACCCGGTTGTAGTTGGCCAGCGGCTCGCCCATGCCCATGAAGACGACGCGCGACAGCCTCGGCGGGGAACCCGCCACCACGCCGGAGGCCGCCACCCCGGCCATGTAGACCGCCTGGTCGACGATCTCCGCCGTCGACAGGTTACGGGTGAGCCCGGCCTGCCCGGTCGCGCAGAACGGACAGGCCATGCCGCAACCCGCCTGGCTGGAGATGCAGACGGTCACCCGGTCCGGGTAACCCATCAGCACGCTCTCCACCAGCGCACCGTCGTGCAGCCGCCAGAGCGCCTTGCGGGTCGCGCCGTCATCACAGGCCAGCTCGCGCACCGGGTTGAGCAACGTCGGCAGCAACTGGTCTGCCAGCCGCTCCCGGGTCGCCGCGGGCAGATCGGTCATCGCCTGCGGGTCGCGGACCAACCGCCCGAAGTAGTGGTTGGAGACCTGCTTGGCGCGGAAGGCCGGTTCACCCAGCTTGGTGACCAGTTCCTGGCGACCGGCCAGGTCCAGGTCAGCGAGGTGCTGAGGGGGCATGGAGGCCCGGCGCGCGGCGGGGGCGACCGAGATGGCGGGGATCAGGGGCAGGCTCGTCATGGCTGGTCCAGTGTGTCACGCCGTCGGCGGCGGCTGCCGGTCCGGAGGTGTCGGACGGGCCGCGACCGCCGGAGTCGGATGACCAGGTCGCCGTGATTCATACCTCAGCTCACCACCGGCACGAAGACCGCCAACAGCAGGTAGGCCGTCGGCACCGCGAACAGGATCGAGTCCAGCCGGTCCATCAGACCGCCGTGACCGGGCAGCAGGTTGCTCATGTCCTTCACGCCGAGATCCCGCTTGATCATCGACTCGGCCAGGTCGCCGAGGACCGCCGCACAGGAGACGGCCACCCCGAACAGCGCACCCCACCAGGGGGCCACCTCGAACATCAGCCACAGCAGCAACGCTCCGCCCAGGGCCGCCGCGGTGACCGAGCCGGCGAAGCCCTCCCAGGACTTCTTCGGGCTGATCGACGGGGCCATCGGGTGTTTGCCGAAGGAGACCCCGGCCGCGTACCCACCGGTGTCGGAGAGGACCACCCCGATCAGCGTGGCCAGGATGCGCAGATGCCCATCGTCGGGAGCCGCCGCCAGCAACGCCGCGAAACCGGCGAGGAACGGCACGTAGACGGCGATCAGGGTGGCCGCGGTGAGATCCCGCTGGAAGCCGGCCGGCCCGTCACCCAACCGCCAGATCATGGTGCCCAGCACGGTGACCAGCAGCCCCAGGCTGAGCGCGTCCGGGCCCGCGTACCAGGCCAGACCCACTGTCAACACGCCGCCGGCGATCAACGGCACCAGCGGCGGGTGCGCGCCGCTGCGGCGTACCGCGCGGGCCATCTCCCAGGTGCCGACGGCGACCGCGGCGGCGATCACCGGCAGGAAGGCCAACGGATAGAAGGCCAGCGGCACCACGATCAACGCGCCGAGGCCGAGCCCGACCCCGATCGCCGCGGGCAGGTTGCGCCCGGCCCGCCCGGTGCCCACCTGCTGGGTGGCCGGTCGGTCGAGGCTGGCCCGACGTCGCCCCTTCGACCGTCGACCGGTCGTCGGCTCCGGCTCGACGGTCGGCTCCGGATCCGGCCCGATCTCCGCCCCGATGGGCGCCAGCTGCGCGGTCGGGTAATCGGCATCGTCGTCAGAACGGACCGGCCCGTCGAACGGTCCCGGGCCGCCGTACCGGCCGGGCTCACCGAAAGGCGGGAGGCCGCCGCGGGCAGGGGCACCGTCCGCACCGGCGGGCGCGCGGTCACCGTAGCGGTCACCGCGACCCCGGTCGTCGTACCGGTCGGGCTGGTTGCGGTCGTCCACGTGCCGGTCCCGGTCGTCGAAACGGTCGCGCCGGTCCCGGTCGTCGAAACGGTCGTCCGGGCGGACCGGGCGGCCACGCTCGTCGTACGGGTCCGCGGGCCGCGGGTCGGCGTACGGCCGGGCGGGCGGGTCGGCGTACAGCTCAGGGCCGGCGGCCGGACGGCGGCTCCACTGACCGGCCTCCAGCTCCTGGTCCGGCCAGGGCAGCGCCACCGGGCGCTCCGGGCGGTCCCAGCCGCGAGGCTCGCTGCCGTAGGGGTCGGGGTGGGACATCACGCACCGCAAAGCGGCACGAGAACCACCACATGACGCAAGACCACAAGCATCCCCTACACGTGCGATGTTCCTCCGATTGACCGCCCCGACGGTCGGTCGATCCCCGGTGTTCACCACCCGGTGGCCGGGAATCCTGCCGAGCCTACTGCACCGGCCGAATCGGCACGGCGGACGAGGCACGCCCACCGACGTCACCCGGCGCCGCCGGCCCGCCGGCCCGCCGCACACCCATCCGGTACGGCGGACAGCTCGTCCGGTGCGCGATCGAGCACCGCGCCAACCCGCCGGCGTGGTCCGCTGAGGTCGCGCCGGGCACCAGGACCGTCTGGACCCCCTGCTGACCCAGGTACGGAACGAGGCCCGTTCCCGACGTCGGGAACGGGCCTCGGAGCAGGGCTCACACCTCGAGCAGCTCGGTTTCCTTGTGCTTCACCAGGTCGTCGATGCTGGCCACGTACCGCTGGGTCAGGTCGTCGAGTTCCTTCTCGGCGCGGCGGCCGTCGTCCTCGCCGGCCTCGCCGTCCTTGACGATCCGGTCCAGTTCCTCTTTGCCACGGCGGCGGACGTTGCGGATCGCCACCTTGGCCTCCTCGCCCTTGTGCCGAGCCACCTTGATCATGTCGCGGCGGCGTTCCTCGGTCATCTGCGGGAGCAGGATGCGCAGCTGGTTGCCCTCGTTGTTCGGGTTCACCCCGAGGTCCGAGTCGCGGATCGCCTTCTCCATCGCGTTGATCTGCGAGTTGTCGTACGGCTTGATGATCGCCATCCGCGGCTCGGGAACCGCGATGGACGCCATCTGCGTCAGCGGCGTGGGCGTGCCGTAGTAGTCGATAATGACCTTGGAGAACATGGCGGCGTTGGCGCGACCGGTACGGATGGCGCCGAACTCCTCCTTGGCGTGCTCAACCGCACGCTCCATCTTCTCCTCGGCCTCGAGGAGGGTGTCGTCGATCACCGGTCTCCTCGCCTCCTTCTGTGCTCGTGGTGGGCTCTGCTGAAAGTCGTCAGACCGCTGTCGTCGTCGCCGGTAGGCGGGGTTCAGGCGGTGATCAGGGTGCCGATCTTGTCGCCACCCACCGCGCGGATGATGGTGTCGTCACCCTGCGCGCCAAAGACCAGCATCGGCAGGCCGTTCTCCATGCAGAGGCTGAACGCCGCCGCGTCGGCCACCCGCAGGTTGCGGCGCAGCACCTCGGAGAAGGTGATCGAGTCGAGCTTACTGGCGGTGGGGTCGATCCGCGGGTCGGCGGTGTAGACGCCGTCCACGCCGTTCTTGCTCATCAGCACCACGTCGGCCCGGATCTCCAGCGCCCGCTGGGCGGCCACCGTGTCGGTGGAGAAGTACGGCATCCCGGCGCCGGCGCCGAAGATGACCACGCGGCCCTTCTCCAGGTGCCGGATGGCCCGCAGCGGGATGTACGGCTCGGCGACCTGGGCCATCGTGATGGCGCTCTGCACCCGGGTCTCGATGCCCTCCTTCTCCAGGAAGTCCTGGAGCGCGAGGCAGTTCATCACCGTGCCGAGCATGCCCATGTAGTCGGCGCGGGCCCGGTCCATCCCACGCTTCTGCAGCTCCGCGCCGCGGAAGAAGTTGCCTCCGCCGACCACCACGGAGACCTGCACGCCGCGGCGGACCACTGTGGCGATCTGCCGGGCGATGGCCTGGACGACGTCCGGGTCGACGCCGATCGCGCCGCCACCGAAAACCTCACCGGAGAGCTTCAGCACCACCCGGCGGGCGCGCCCCGGCGGCGGTGCCGTCGGATCGTCCAGCTCCAGCGTCCGGTCACTCACAACCTGCGTCATCCGCCCCGCCCTTCCCCACGCGCACGCCCCGTGCGGCGCGTACCGCGAACCTGCCGCTGCCGACCCTATGTGACGAGGAGGCCGCGGTGCCTGTCACGTACACCGGCGGCCTCCTCGTTGACGTCTTCTGCCCACGGGCGCGCGTGGCGCCCGATGGCGGCTCAGGCCTGGCCGACCTCGAACCGCACGAAGCGGGTGACCTCGATGCCGGCCTCGGCCAGCAGCTGCTTCACCGACTTCTTGTTGTCGGAGACGGACGCCTGCTCGATCAGGACGAAGTCCTTGAAGAAGGAGTTGACCCGACCCTCGATGATCTTCGGCAGGGCCGCCTCGGGCTTGTTCTCCTCGCGGGCGGTCTGCTCGGCGATGCGCCGCTCGGACTCGACGACCTCGGCCGGAACCTCGTCCCGGGTGAGGTACTTCGGCCGCATCGCGGCGATCTGCATGGCCACACCACGGGCGTCGGCGTCGCCGGCCTCGTCGGTCTTGCCGGTGTACGACACCAGCACGCCGACGGCCGGAGGCAGGTCCTGGGCCTTGCGGTGCAGGTAGACGGCGGTGGTGCCCTCGACCCGGGCGAACCGGTTCAGCACCAGCTTCTCGCCGATCTTGGCGGACTGCTCCTGGATCAGGTCCGCGATGACCTTGCCGTCGAGCTCGGTGGCGAGCAGCTCCTCGGCGGAGTTCACGCCGGCGCGCTCGCCGTGCTCGACCAGCTGCTGACCCAGCGCGATGAACGACTCGGTCTTGGCGACGAAGTCGGTCTCGCAGTTCAGCTCGAGCAGCGCCTTGCCGGAGTGGGCGATCAGGCCGTTCGCGGCCGTACGGCCGGCCCGCTTGCCAACGTCCTTGGCGCCCTTGACGCGCAGGATCTCGACGGCCTTGTCGAAGTCGCCCTCGGCCTCGGTCAGCGCCTTCTTGCTGTCCATCATGCCGGCGCCGGTGAGGTCGCGGAGCTTCTTGACGTCCGCGGCGGTGATTTGGGACATGGCTCTCTCTTCGGTGTTGAGACGGCGTGTGGATGGTCAGAGGTGCCGGTTACCCGGATCCGGGCGGATGGTGCCCGGCGTACCGCCGCTGCCCGCCGTCCGCGAAAACGGACGGCGGGGCAGCGACGGTGCGATCACTCCGCGGTGGCGGCCGCCGGCTGCTCGGTGGTGGCCTGCGCCGGCTGCTCCGGGGTGGTGGCGGGCTGCTCGGTGGCGGCAGCGGCGGGCTGCTCGGCCGGGGCGGCCTCGTCGGCCTTCTTCGGCTCCAGCAGCTCGCGCTCCCACTCGGTCAGCGGCTCGTCGCTCGCGACACCCTCGGGCTTCTCGTCGTTGCCCCGGCGACGGCCGGAGCGCGCGATCAGACCATCCGCGACGGCAGCGGCGACGACCTTGGTCAGCAGCTCCGCCGAACGGATCGCGTCGTCGTTACCCGGGATCGGGAAGTCGACCTCGTCCGGGTCACAGTTGGTGTCCAGCACCGCGATCACCGGGATGCCCAGCTTGCGGGCCTCGTCGACGGCGATGTGCTCCTTCTTGGTGTCGACGATCCACACCGCGGCGGGAAGCTTCTGCATGTCCCGCAGGCCACCGAGGGTGCGGGTCAGCTTGATCTTCTCGCGGGAGAGCTGCAGGGTCTCCTTCTTGGTGTAACCGGCGGCGGTGCCGCTGAGGTCACCCAGGCCCTCCAGCTCCTTCATCCGCTGGAGCCGCTTGTAAACGGTCTGGAAGTTGGTCAGCATGCCACCGAGCCAGCGGTGGTTGACGTACGGCTGGCCGACCCGGGTCGCCTGCTCGGCAATCGCCTCCTGGGCCTGCTTCTTGGTGCCGACGAACAGGATGCTGCCGCCCTCGGCGACGGTCCCACGCACGAACTCGTACGCCTTCTCGATGTAGTCGAGGGTCTGGCGCAGGTCGATGATGTAGATGCCGTTGCGCTCGGTCATGATGAAGCGCTTCATCTTCGGGTTCCAGCGCCGGGTCTGGTGCCCGAAGTGGACACCGCTCTCCAGCAGCTGACGCATGGTCACGACGGCCATGGTTGGGGTACTCCTCAAGGTCCCTGGTTGTCACGTCCGGCCGGTGGCCGGGCGTCCTGGCGCCTGGTCGCCGACCCATGGTGGACCCGATCAAGATCGGGACCAGGGAGGCCGTCGCTCCACGACGATTCGTGAAGAGGGCGCGCGAGGTCGACCGCACAAGGCGGTCGCCAGTTGGCCAGTGTACGCCCCTCACCCGTTCAGCCGCCCCGGGGTGCGTGTGGCGTACCCCGCCGCCCGCCGCTCGCTGCTCGCTCGTGCGAGTTGCGGGCGGCGGGCGAGCAGCGGGCGGCGGCCGGGTCAGGTCAGCCGGCGGCGAGCGCGGCGGCCACGAAGAGCACCAGGCCGACGGTCAGGTAGGCCGTCGGTGGGCGCAGCCAGCCCCGACCGTTGTCGGCGAGCGCCAGACCTCCGGTTCGTAGCCCGTACAGCCCGGTCGCGAAGATCGGTAGTCCGGCAACCAGGGCGATACCCACCACCACGTTGCCGGCGTCGACCGGATCGCCGGTCACGCCCGCCAGCAGCACCCGCAACGCGGGGACCTCGAAGACCACCACCAACAGAGCGAAGAGTACGGCCAGCACCGGTCGACGGGTCCGATAGACGCCGTCGGCGGCCGGCGGGTACACCGCTGGTTCGCCGGTGGGCAGGTCGGGGCGAGGCCCGATCCCCGGCATCGGGCCGGTCGGCATCTCCAGCGGGTGCGGCGTGTCGCCGCCGCCCCGGGTCGGCTCGACGATCGGGTACCCACCGAGCGGAGCGGGACGAGTCTGGTCAGCGAGCACCCCGGCCGGCACTGTCGACGTGCTGTCGCGGGTGGTCTCCGGCGCCGCGCTGGTCACCGGTGATCCCGCCGTGGTCGTCTCTCGGGCGGCCCGGCGACCGGGCAGCTCTCCGGAGGTCTCGGAGGGGTCCCGGTCCGCCCGCCGCGACCGGGTGGCCCGGTAACCGTCCGCCTCCGGCCGGGCGGCACCCAACGGGTCCACCGCGCCGAAGCGCCCCGAATCAGCCTCGCCCCCACCGAACCGACCGGTCTGGGCGTCGAGGGCGCGAAAGCGACCCGAGTCCGACTCAGGCGTACCGAAGCGGCCCACGTCCACCGCGCTCAGGCGACCCGAATCCGACTCCGGCGTGCCGAAGCGGCTCGCATCGACGGCACCGAAGCGATCCGAGTCCGGCTCCGGCGCACCACCGAAGCTGCTCGCGTCGACGGCACCGAAGCGGCCCGAGTCCGGCTCACGGCGGCGGCCGACGCCGGTGTCGGTGACAGAGCGGTCGTCCTCCGCGCCACGCTGCTCGGGGATCTCGGTGTCCCGGTAGCGCGGTTCGCCCGCGCCGCGCCACTCCGACTCGCCGTAACCGCGACCCCGCTCGTCGGGGTACCAGCGCGACTCCTGATCTTCCGGAAAACTCCGTCGTCCGTCCACGTCAGGCACCGTATGCGACCGGCCACGCCTGCGCCATTTCAACCCGGCGGCCGGGCCGGGACGCCGGCACGAATCGTGCCCCCGAAATGGAGCCACGGGACCCGCACCATGATCAAGGAGACACCGCTAGCACAGCGCGGGCATGATCGTCGCGTTGTCCACAGCACCCCCGTTGTCCACAGCTGGGCTGCCGCCGGGTCGCGGCGACCACCCTCGGGCGGGCACCGTGCCGGCCATGACGAAGCGGAACCAGGCGGTTGGCGCGTACGGCGAGCAATGTGCGGCCCGGCACCTGACCGAGGCGGGGCTGCGCCCCATCGCGCGGAACTGGCGCTGCCCGGCCGGGGAGATCGACATAATCGCGTGGGACGGGCCCGTGCTCGCCTTCTGCGAGGTGAAGACCCGCCGGGGTGAGGGCTTCGGCACCCCGGCCGAGGCGGTCGTACCGGCCAAGGCCCGCCGGCTGCGAGGGCTCGCCGCGCGGTGGCTGACCGAGACCGGCACGACCGCCGAGGAGGTCCGCTTCGACGTGCTGTCGGTGCGGCTGCCCGACGCCGGCCCGGCGCAGGTCGACCACCTCAAGGGCGCGTTCTGAGATGCGTACCCGGAGGATCGGTGACGTGCCGTGAGCTACGCCAAGGTGCTCTGCGTGGGGCTGGTCGGCGTGACCGGACACCTCGTCGAGGTGGAGGCCGACCTGGCCGCCGGTCTGCCGGCAGTGGTGATCTCCGGTCTGCCGGACACCGCACTGCACGAGGCCCGCGACCGGGTCCGCGCCGCCGTGGTCAACTCCGGCCAGCGCTGGCCCAACCGGCGGATCACCCTCAACCTGTTGCCCGCCACGTTGCCGAAGTTCGGGTCGGCCTTCGATCTGGCCATCGCCGCAGCGCTGCTGGGCGGCTCGGGTGAGTTGCCGCTGCTGCCGTTGGAGGGAGTGGTGGTCCTCGGCGAGCTGGGGCTCGACGGGACGGTCCGGCCGGTGCGCGGCGTACTCCCGATGGTCGCCGCCGCGGCCCAGGCCGGCGTCGCGCGGGTGATCGTTCCGGTCGGCAACGCCGCCGAGGCCGCCGTCATCCCCGGGGTACGGGTACGGGCGGTGGACAACCTGCACCGACTCGTCGCCTTCGTTCGGGACGGGACCCCGCTGATCGAACCACCGGCGGACATCCCGGAGCCGCTGACCGGTGGGCCGGATCTCGCCGACGTCGCCGGGCAGCAGCTGGGTCGGCGCGCCCTGGAGGTTTCCGCGGCCGGCGGGCACCACGTGGCACTGCTCGGCCCACCGGGCGCCGGCAAGACGATGCTCGCCGAACGGCTGCCGTCGATCCTGCCCGAGCTGGACGACGACGCGGCGCTGGAGGTCACCGCGCTGCACTCGGTCGCCGGGCTGCTGCCGCCGGGTGGTCGGCTGCTGCGTCGCCCACCGTTCCAGGCGCCGCACCACACCGCGACCGTGCCGTCGCTGGTCGGCGGTGGTTCGGGGCTGGCCCGACCCGGCGCGGTGTCGCTGGCGCATCGCGGGGTGCTCTTTCTGGATGAGGCCCCCGAGTTCAGCAAGGGTGCGCTGGAGGCGCTGCGCCAGCCGCTGGAGCACGGCCGCATCCAGCTCAGCCGCAGCGGGGGCGGCACCGTCTATCCGGCCCGGACCCAGCTGGTGCTGGCCGCCAACCCGTGTCCGTGCGCGAAGCCGGCTGGCGACGCCCACTGCGAGTGTTCGACGCTGGTGCGCCGCCGCTACCTGGGAAGGCTCTCCGGGCCGCTGCTCGACCGGATCGACGTCCAGGTACGGCTGATGCCGGTGCGGGCGGCCGAGCTGATGGCGACCGACGGCGGTGTCGAGCCCTCGGCGACGGTCGCCGCCCGGGTGGCGGCGGCCCGACAGGCGGCGGCCAGCCGCTGGGCGGACCTCGGCCGACGGCTCAACGCCGAGGTGGAAGGGCCGCACCTGCGCCGCCCGCCGTGGCGGCTGCCGGCCCGGGTCACCGTGGAGCTGCGGGGCCGGCTCGACTCCGGCTCGCTGTCGGCGCGCGGCTTCGACCGGGTGATCCGGATGGCCTGGACCATCGCCGATCTCGACGGTCGCGACCGACCTGACCGGGACGACGTCCGGGAGGCGCTTCAACTACGGACGGGGGAGGCGACGTGAGCGCCGAGGAGGAACGACGGCTGGCCCGGGTCGCCCTGACCTGGTTGGCGGAGCCGGGCACGCGCGCTGTGCATCACCTGGTCGAACGGCACGGCCCGGTGGAAACCCTGGAACTGCTGCTCGACGGGGGCAGTCCGGACGGCTGGCTGCACACCACCGTCGCGGCACGCTCGGCGGCCGGCGACGCGCGGGCAGTGGCCGCGGAGGCCCTGGAGCGGGCGGACCGACTGGGCGCCCGCCTGATCACGCCGGACGACGAGGAGTGGCCGGCCCAGGTCGCCAGCCTGGCCGCGTTGCGGCTGCCGGACGTCAGCCGCCGGGTGGACGCGGAGACCGCCCCGCCGCTGTGCTTCTGGGTGCGCGGGAGCTGGCCGCTCGGCGAGGCTCTGGATCGTTCGGTGGCCGTGGTCGGGGCGCGGGCGGCCACCGGATACGGACAGCACGTCGCCACCGAGCTGGGGTACGGCTTGGCGGAGCGGGACTGGACGGTGGTGTCCGGTGGCGCGTTCGGCATCGACGCCGCCGCCCACCGGGGCGCACTCACCGCTGGCGGTCTGACCATCGCGGTGCTCGCCTGTGGGCTCGACCGTCCGTACCCGATGGGCAACGCCGCGCTCTTCGACCGGATCGCCGAGACGGGGCTGCTGGTCAGCGAGTGGCCGCCCGGTGCCGAGCCACTGCGACCCCGTTTCCTGATCCGCAACCGGGTGATCGCCGCGGGCACCCGGGGCACCGTCGTCGTGGAGGCGTCGGCGCGCAGTGGCGCGACGCAGACCGCGCGGCGAGCGGTCCACGCCGATCGGGTGGCCATGGTGGTACCGGGGCCGGTGACCTCGGCGATGTCCGTCGGCGCGCACGAGTTCCTGCGCGAGTTCCCCGACAAGGTCCGACTGGTGACCGGGGTGGCCCACGTGCTGGAGGAGGTGGGTCGGATCGGCGCGGACCTGGCCCCGCTGGCGCGTGGACCGCAGCGGGCCACCGACGCGTTGGACGACGACGCGCGGTCGCTGCTGGAGGCGCTGCCCCGCCGGGGCGCGGTGGGCGTGGACCGGCTCTCCGCGCGCGCCGGCGTCGACGTACGGACCGCGTTGCGCAAGTTGTCGCTGTTGGAGGAGCTGTCCATGGTGGTCCGTCGCGACGACGGCTACGCCCTCGCCGCACCCGTCAAACCCAAGCGTGCTGCGGCGGCGGAGCCGTCCGTTCTGCCTGGTACGTGAGCGGGTGCGAAACAGCCCGCCGGCCGGGGTCGTCGTCATGGTTTCAGCGAGGAGGTGACGCCGGCCGCCGAGAGATTGGTGACGGCGCTGCGGGTCACACGATTGAACGACATCCCTCCCAAGTCGTTGTGCACGGAGCCAGAGGCACAGACTCCTCAGACGTTCGGAGCCCGCCACACCCGAGCAATGAACACTGGTCGAGATCCCCGGGCTCGAAGCTGGCCTCAGAACCAGCGGAAGTGGTCGGCGTTGCGGGGCCGGCTGGCGGCCAGAGCCTGCTTGATCCACCCAAGAAACCGCCTGTAGTGCTCAACCGGGTCGGGTGCGGTCCAGTACAGCTCGGCCAGGTCGCGGTTGGCCTCGGTCAAGCAGTCAGCCATGTCTACCCCGAGCAACCTCGGCTCGTCGGCGTATTCGGCCACCAGTTCGGCCTTAGCCCTGTCGCACGGCCATGGGCGGACGCAGTTTGCGCAGAACCAGAAGGGTCGGACGGGGCTGTGCCGCTGCCGGGTCACCGCTGGACGCCTCGGTATCGGACCGGCGACCACCGACTCAGCCGACGCAGCGGTGGGCGCTCGTTATTCAACACCGAGTTCACCGAACCGAACACCACCCCGGGGGGCCCGGGTCGCCCGATCCAGGTCATCCGTGATCCGCTCGATAGCGGCCAGCCGACTGCGCGCGTCGAACAACTGCCGCCGGGCGAGTCGGAGCGAGCTTTCCAGCTCCCCCACCCTCTCGCGTAGTCGCTCTAGTTCGGGATCTGGTTCCACGTCCCACCTCCGGGGGTTGAGTCGAGGGCGGCACCCCCGCCTGCCACGTGACCCGCCACCACCAGCCGAGGGCCTCGGCCTATCGCACCCCAACGCTTGCCACCCTGTCAACATTAGCGCGCCCACACGAGTGTGACTATGTAGGCGCGCTCATGCTGGCCCGATCGCCTCGGTCTACTTTCCTTGGCATGGGTAGGGGGCCGGGAGAACTCGTCGCAGCAGGCGAGATCTTGGCCATGCTCGGCGTTGGCCGCTCGCGATTCCGCCAGATCCGGGAGCACCCCGCCTTCCCCGAGCCGTACCAGACTCTGAGCGTCGGGTCGATCTGGTTGAAGGCCGACGTTGAGAAGTACATCCGCGAGCACCGTCGCCCCCGCCTGGCCGACGAGGACGAGTAGCCCCTTCCGCCCGTCCGGTGCCCGCCGGGAGACACGGAGCGGCCCGGGGGCGGTGATCACTCCCCGACCCGTCGCGCGTGGCTTCCGTAAATCGTCATGCTACGTAAGCAGCCTCGTACTGAGGCGGCGTCGTCCATCGCGGTCCGTCGGGATGACGGCTACGCCCTCACCCCACCCGCCAAAACCAAGCGAGCGGCGGCAGCGGAGACATCCGGCCGGCCGCGCACCTGAGCGTGGGCGACACAGCCCGCCGGCCTGGGTCATCGTCCAGATGCCCGTACCCCCTCGCGCTCGGGGCCCCAGCCAGCCGGTGCTGCCGGTACCGTGCCCGCTCATGGGTGCAATCAAGCCGTGGCACATCAGCGTGCTCCTCTGTCTCGTCGTGACCGCCGCGCTCGTGGTCGGCCTGGTCGTGGTGCTGAGCAAGAGGAACAACCGCCGGTAGTCGGGGGTGGACGCCGGCAGCGTCGTGCCGGGTGCCGGCCGCGGACCGGCCGTAGGCTGGTGCCGTGTCAGCCGTCAGTGAGGGTGCCGGGGCCGAGGAACCGGCCGGCACGTCGGTGCGGCCACGATGAGCCGACCGGACCGGGGCACCCGGGCCATGCACCAGGCGCTCCCGCCAGCGTTGCGCGACGCTGTCGACGACTTCGCCGCACACCTGTCCCGGGTCCGTAACCGCTCGGCGCACACCGTCCGCGCGTACGTCACCGATGTGGTCTCGCTGCTCGACCACGCCGTCCGGATGGGCTGCGTCGACCTCGCCGAGCTGGACCTGTCGGTGCTGCGCAGTTGGCTGGCGCGGCAGCGCACCACGGGTGCGGCGCGCACGTCGTTGGCCCGGCGGGCCGCGTCGGCGCGGGCTTTCAGCGCCTGGGCGCACCGGGCGGGCCTGCTCCCCGCCGACGTGGGTGCCGCGCTGGCCAGCCCTCGCGCGCACCGGGAGCTGCCCAACGTGCTGCGCGCCGACCAGGCCGCCGCTCTGGTCGAGGCACCGTCCCGGCAGGCGCCTCCCCCGAATCCGCCAACGGAGTCGGGCCCCGGCGAAGCCGCCGAGGCGGTACCGCTGCGGGACCGGGTGCTGTTGGAGCTGCTCTACGCCACCGGCGTACGGGTCAGCGAGGCCTGCGGGTTGAACGTCGGGGACGTCGACCACGGCCGGCGGGTGATCCGGGTGTTCGGCAAGGGCGGGCGGGAGCGCTCGGTGCCGTACGGGGTGCCCGCCCAGCGGGCGTTGGACGACTGGCTGCGCCGGGGCCGCCCGGTGCTGGTGGGCGCGCGTTCCGGCGACGCGCTGCTGCTGGGTGCCCGGGGTGGTCGGCTCAACCCGACGACCGCCCGTCAGGTTGTCGGTGCGTACGCCGAGGCCGCCGGGCTGCCCCGGACCAGCCCGCACGGCCTGCGCCACTCCGCCGCCACCCACCTCCTGGAGGGTGGCGCGGACCTGCGCGCCGTGCAGGAGGTACTCGGCCACTCGTCGCTGGCGAGCACGCAGATCTACACCCACGTCTCGGTCGAGCGGCTGCGGACCGCCTACCGGCAGGCGCATCCGCGCGCCTGATCACGGGGGCCGGAGTGCACGCCCGCCCGCCTGGTCGAGGGCCGTGGGCGCACCTGCGTGGCGGTTACGATCATCAGGTGAGCGTCCCGAGTCCTCCTGAGCCGATCCCGGGCGCCCGCCTGCTCTTCTCCCTGGACCCGGCGGTCAGTCACCTCAACCATGGCTCGTTCGGCGCGGTGCCGATCACCGTGCAGCGCGCCCAGCAGCGGCTGCGCGACGAGATGGAGGCGAACCCGCTGCGCTTCTTCACCCAGGGGCTGGTGGACCGGATCGCGCACACCCGCCGGCACCTCGCCGGGTTCCTGGGTGCCGACCCGGACGGCAGCGCCCTGGTGGGCAACACCACCACCGGCGTCGCGGTGGTGCTCCAGTCGATTGGTCTCGAGGCCGGCGACGAGGTGCTGAGCACCGACCACGGGTACGGGGCGGTGAGCCTGGCGATCCAGCGTGAGTGCCGCCGCACCGGCGCGGTGAGCCGGGTCCTGCCGATCCCGCTGGCCGCCACCGACGAGCAGATCGTGCAGAGCATCCGCGACGGCCTGCGCCCCGGGATCACCCGGCTGCTCGTCGTCGACCAGCTCAGCTCGGCCACCGCGAAGCTCTTTCCGACCGCCGCCATCGTCGGGGCGGCCCGCGAACACGGTGTGCCGGTCCTGGTGGATGCCGCGCACGCCCCGGGGATGCTGCCCATCCCGGTGGCCGGCATCGGCGCGGACTTCTGGGTGGGCAACCTGCACAAGTGGGCGTACGCCCCGCGTGGGACCGCCCTGCTGGCGGTGGCGCCGCGGTGGCGGGACCGGGTCGAGCCGCTGGTGGTGTCGTGGGAGCAGGAGTCGGGTTTCCCGGCCCGGCTCGAGTGGCAGGCCACGCTCGACTACACGCCCTGGCTGGCCGCCCCGGCGGGCCTGTTCGCGATGCGCAGCCTCGGCGTCGACCGGGTGCGGGCGCACAACGCGGCGCTCGCCGCGTACGGCCAGCGGGTGGTGGGGGACGCTCTGGGGGTGGCCCCCGCCGACCTGCCCGACCCCGGCGGGCCGGGGGTGGCTCTGCGCCTCATCCCGCTGCCGGCCGGCACGGGCACCACGATCGACGCGGCGCGGGCGTTGCAGGCGCGGATCGGTGAGCGGCTCGCCGCCGAGGTGGCGGTGATGAGCTGGAACGGCCGGGGGTGGCTGCGGCTCACCGGCCAGGTCTACAACGCGGCCGACGAGTACGAACGGCTTGGCGCGCGGCTGCCGGCACTGCTCGCCCAGCGCTGACCGGACGGCCGGGAGCGGACACCGGGACGGGGTCGGCCGGGAGCAGGCGCACCGGACCGAGGCCGAGCAGGGCCAGCGGGTCGAGATACTCCTCGCCCCGGCGCAGGCCCCAGTGCAGGCACGCCTCGGCCGGGCACCCCGGGTGGCCGGGCAGCAGGTCGCCCAGCGGCGCGCCGGCGGCGACCGGCTGGCCGGGGCGTACGCCGGGTTGGACCGGCTCGTGGGTGGTCCGCAGCCCGTCGGCGTGCCCCACGGTGACCACCGGTCGACCGGCCACCAGGCCGGCGAAGAGCACGGTGCCCGGCCCGGCGCTGCGGACCACCGTGCCGGCGGGAGCCGCCAGGTCGACGCCGCGATGGCCGGGGAGCCATGGCTCAGGTGGCGGGTCGAAGCGGCGCACCGGACGGGGCGGCCCGTCGAGCGGCCAGCGGAACCGCCCAGCGGGAGCGGGCGCGGACGCGGACGCCTGGAACGCGATGGGCACGGTCGGCGTCGGTGGTTGGCCGGGCACCGCCGCGACGAGCACCGCCAAGCCGCAGAGCTGCGCGGTCAGCGCCAGTGGCACGGCGGCGCAGAGCAGCACGCTACGGCACATCGAACGGACCGATGGTTGTCGCATAACGGCAGCCTCCGGTCACGGCCGGGTGTACGCCAGCCCAGCCGACAAACCTGTGGACAACCGACGGCGCTGTGGACGACCACCCGACGCTCTCGATGATCTGCTATGCGCAACGCCGCCACGCAGGGCCTAGGCTGGGCCGCGTACGGCGGGGTGCCGCCGTCTGTACCGGGGAGGCCGCATGACCACTCTCGATGACCGGACGTCGTCCCCGACCGGGCCCACGGTGGCCGACGTGAGCGGCCCGTCCCGGCTCGCGGAGCCGGACGAGACGATCAGCGCCGAGGAGCTGCAACTCGCGGCCCGCAACCACGGCATCCCGTTGGAGGCGCTGCGCTACGACGTCACCCCGGCCGGGTTGCACTACCTGCTGATCCACTACGACATCCCGGCGCTCGACCCGGAGACGCACACACTGACCATCGGCGGTGCGGTCGACCGTCAGCTGACCGTCACCCTCGCCGACCTGCGCGAGCGGCCCCGCGTCACCCGGCAGGTGACCCTGGAGTGCGCCGGCAACGGGCGAGCCCTGCTGCACCCCCGACCGGTCAGCCAACCCTGGCTGGTCGAGGCGGTCGGCAACGCGGAGTGGACCGGCACCCCCCTCGCTCCGCTGCTGCGGGAGGCGGGCGTCGACCCGGACGCGGTGGACGTGGTCTTCACCGGCGCCGATCACGGTGTGGAGCGCGGGATCGAGCAGGACTACCAGCGGGCGCTTCCGGTCGCCGACGCGCTTCGCGAGGAGGTGCTGCTGGCGTACGAGATGAACGGCGCTCCCCTGCTGCCGCAGCATGGCGCGCCGCTGCGGCTGATCGTGCCGGGCTGGTACGGAATGGCGCACGTGAAGTGGGTCCACTCGATCGAGCTGCGGACCGAGCCGTTCGAGGGGTACCAGAACGCGGTGGCCTACCGGGTACGTCGCGACGCGGACGACCCGGGCGTGCCGGTCACCCGGATCGAGCCACGGGCGCTGGTCCGTCCGCCCGGCTTCCCCGACTTCATGTCCCGTCGTCGGGTGCTGCGACAGGGCCCGTGCACGCTGGATGGTCGGGCCTGGTCGGGGCACGCCCCGGTGGTCGCCGTGGAGGTGACCACCGACGGCGGGCGGAGCTGGGCGCCGGCCGAGCTGGACCCGGCGGACGCCGGGGACTTCGCCTGGCGGCGCTGGCGGCACGAGTGGGTCGCCACCCCCGGCCGGTACGTGCTCGGCGCGCGGGCGACCGACGCGTCCGGGCGGACCCAGCCGGTCGAGCAACAGTGGAACCGTGGCGGCTTCGCCAACAACTCGGCGCAGCGGGTCGAGGTCGTGGTGCCGACCGAATGATCGGCGGCGGGTGTCACGCCACGGGTGGGGGGCCCGTGGCGGGGCCCGGCGGCTCGGGTGCGCTCAGCCGCCGAAGCCGGAGTCGGCGGGCAGCGAGATGTCGGGCTTCTCCAGCTCCTCGACGTTGACGTCCTTGAAGGTCATCACCCGGACGTTCTTCACGAAGCGGGCAGGACGGTACATGTCCCAGACCCAGGCGTCGTGCATCTCGACCTCGAAGTAGACCTCGCCGTCGGAGTTGCGCACGTGCAGGTCGACCTGGTTGGCCAGGTAGAACCGACGCTCCGTCTCCACCACGTAGGAGAATTGGCGGACAATGTCGCGGTACTCCCGGTAGAGCTGCAGCTCCATCTCGGTCTCGTACTTCTCGAGATCTTCCGCGCTCATCGCACTCCGCCTTCCATGGCCACATCTTCCCCCACCGGCGTCTGAGGCCGAGGCTGCTCGCCCAACGCCACGCCGACGGTACCCCCTGACGCCCACGAGCGCTCCATCGGCTCATCCGGGCCGTGGCCGCCGGGCCGTCGGGCGCGCGGCGGCCGGCCGTCGCGGCCGGAGACCGCGGCGACATTGACGTACGAGAACCGGTGCTCCCGGCACGGCCCGTGCTCCCGCAGCGCCGCCGAGTGCTCCGGGGTGATGTAGCCCTTGTGCTCGGCGAAGCCGTACGCCGGGAACACCGCGTCCAACTCCACCATGAGCCGGTCCCGGGTGACCTTGGCCAGCACACTGGCCGCCGCCACACACGCGGCAACCCGGTCGCCCTTCCACACCGCCAACCCGGGCACACCCAGGCCGTCCACGCCGAACCCGTCGGTCAGCACGTACTCGGGGCGGGTGGTGAGCGAGGCGAGCGCCCGGCGCATCGCGGCCAGGTTGCACACGTGCAGACCCCGGGCGTCGACCTCCTCGGCCGGGATGACCACCACGGCGTACGCGAGCGCGCGGTCCACCACCTCCGCGTACACCCGCTCCCGGCTGGCCGGGGTGAGCAGCTTCGAGTCGGCCAGCCCCTCGATTTCGCCGCGACGCCCCTCGGGCAGCACCGCCGCGGCGGCGACCAGCGGACCGGCACACGCCCCCCGGCCCGCCTCGTCGGCGCCGGCGACGTGCCGGAAGCCACGCCGCTGCAACGCCCGCTCCAGGGCGTACAGGCCGGCCTCGCGGCGCACCACGGTGCGCGGCGGGGTCAGCACGACGCTCCGCCCTGGCCGACGGCGGTCGACCGCCCCAGCCGGGTCAGCAGGGCGGGCAGTTCGGGCGGGTAGAACCGGTCGCCGCTGGCCACCAGCTCGTCCGGGACCCACCAGCGGTGGTCGGCGATGCTGCGGCGCTCGACGTCGTTGAAGCCGGAGGTGTCCACCTGCCAGGAGTCCACCCGGAAGAGGAAGAAATCCTGCTCCTGGCGGTACCAGGTGCCGTCGAAGGAGAACTCGGTCGCATCGGCCCAGACCGGGTCGCCCAACTGGGCCGGGTCGAGCCGCAGGCCGGTCTCCTCGGCCAACTCCCGGGCCGCGCCCGCCGCCGACGACTCCGACGGGTCGAGCCCGCCGCCGGGAGTGAACCAGTATCGGTGCCCGGGCCGGGCCGGGTCGAAGCCCTCGAACAGCAGGACCCTGCCGGCCGCGTCGACGAGCAGCACGCGAGCCGCGCGTCGAGGGGTGTAGACGGTCACCGCACCAGCCTGCCAGACCGACGGCGGATCGCCCACGCCCCGTCGGCCTACGGCTTGGGAATGCCGTCGAACCCGTCGGGCACCGTCAGCCAGGTGGCCCGGTTGACCGGCCAGAAGACGGTGAACGCCCGCCCGACCACGTCTTCCTCGGGGATGGTGGCCTCGGTGATGTCCTGCTGCGACTGCTGCCAGTGCTCCAGCGAGTCGCCGGAGGCGGAGCGGTGGTCGCCCATCACCCACAGCCGACCCTTCGGCACGGTGATGTCGAACTCCTGGTCGGCGGCCTTGTCGCGAATCCCGTCCATGGAGAAGATGTACGGCTCGTCCAGCGACTTGCCGTTGATCATCAACCGTTCCTCGGGGTCGCAGCAGACCACGTGGTCACCGGGGATGCCGATCACCCGCTTGATGAAGTCCTCACCGTCGGGGTTACCGCTCCACGCGGTCGGCGCCTTGAACACGATCACCTCGCCGCGGTGCGGTGACCGGAAGTCGTAGACCAGCTTGTTGACCAGCACCCGGTCATCGATCTTGAGAGTGTTCTCCATGGACGGGGAGGGGATGAAGAAGGTCTGCAGCACGAAGGCGCGGACCAGCACCGCGACCAGGATCGCCACACCCAGCAGGATCGGCAGCTCCTTCCAGAAGGAGCTGCGCGGCTTGTCGGTCTGCTCGTCAATCACGCCAAGGAGCCTACGTTGCCCGGCTGGACGGCACCGTCCGGAACGCGCGGGAACCACGCAGCGCGGCTACCAATGGAAGCATCAGCAGCACACCGCCCTGCGGAGTCGGTCGCGCCGGAGTCGCACCGGGGGACGCCGTGACCGGCCCGGAGACGTCCTCGAACGTGGACGGCACCGACAGGGCGCTCCACCGCGACGACGGCCAGACCACCATGAAGGCCCGGCCGACCACGTTGTCGATCGGCACCGGCCCCTGGCAACGGGCGTCCTGGGAGACCTCACGGTGATCACCCATCACGAAGATCTGACCGGGTGGCACGACGATCTCGTCGAAGCGCCGGGAGCGGCACTCTGCCGGGTTGGGCGGCAGGTCCAGGGGTGAGTCCCGCAGGACGTACGACTCGTTGAGCGGGATGCCGTTGACGGTCACCCGACCCTGACTGTCGCAGCACGCGACCCGGTCACCGGGAAGACCGATCACCCGCTTGATGAAGTCCTTCTCACCGGGGCGGCTCACCCCGACCAGGTCGCCGACGGTGCGGGCGAGCCGGCCGCTGACGCCGGGCTCCGGCTGCTCGTCGACCTGCGGCGCCCAGCGATCGGTGCCCCGGAAGACCACCACCTCGCCGCGCAGCGGGTCGCGAACGTCGTAGACGACCTTGTTGACCAGCACCCGGTCACCGACGAGGAGGGTGTCCTCCATCGAGCCGGACGGAATGAAGAACGCCTGGAGCAGGAAGGTGCGGATCAGCACCGCGAGGCAGAACGCGACCACCAGCAGCAGCGGCAACTCCTGCCAGAGCGGCATCTGCCGGCGGGTGCGGCGAGCCCGTCGGCGCCACGGATCGACGGTGCCGTCCTCGTCAAGCGTCTGCACCACGCCACTCCCCGGTCCGCAGAAAACACCACCGCCCGGGAGCCTCGTCGAGGCTCCACGGGCGGTCGTGGACAACTACCCGCCACCTGGGGCGGGACCGCTGCCTCGCTGCGCCCGTACCGACCAGGGTAGTGCGCTCTGGTCGGTACGGCATACGCGCAGCTCGGGCGGCGTGGCGAGCGGGAAGTCAGCTGGGCTGCTTCTCCCGCTTCTCCTTGATCTTGGCCTTCTTGCCGCGCAGCTCGCGCAGGTAGTAGAGCTTGGCGCGACGCACGTCACCGCGGGTCACGACCTCGATCCGGTCGATGCCCGGGCCGTTGAGCGGGTAGGTCCGCTCGACGCCGACACCGAAGCTGACCTTGCGGACCGAGAAGGTCTCGCGCAGACCGTCACCCTGGCGACGGATCACGACGCCCTGGAAGATCTGGACACGGGACCGGTTGCCCTCGACGACGCGGGCGTGCACCTTGACGGTGTCACCGGCCCGGAAGTCGGGAAGGTCGGTCCGCTTCGACTGGGCGTCAAGGGCGTCCAGGATGTTCATCGCTGCGTCCTCGTAAGGCTCACGGCGCACCGTCACTCGGTGCGCGGGTGGGTGATTCTGATTCCCGGGTGGTGATCGGCGAACCGACCCCGGTCGGGGATCCTCGCAGCCGACCGCGGGCGCGGACGGATGCGGCAACCCCCCTACTTTGCCACATCCCCCGGTGGAGGTTGAAATCCGGCCTGGTCCAGGGCCGCGATGTCCCGTTTGTCGAGCCGGTCGGCCGGTAGCGCGGCCAGCAGATCCGGCCGGCGGGCGGCGGTGCGCAGCAGACCCTCCTCGCGCCGCCAGCGGGCGATCCTGCCGTGGTCACCGGAGCGGAGCACCTCCGGCACGTCGTGCCCACGCCAGCTCGGCGGCTTGGTGTAGATCGGCGCCTCCAGCAGCCCGTGCGCGTGCGACTCCTCGTCCAACGAGCCCGCGTTGCCCAGCACCCCGGGCAGCAGCCGGGTGACCGCCTCCAGCATCACCAGGACCGCGACCTCGCCGCCGAAGAGCACGTAGTCACCGAGCGACACCTCGGTGACCGGCATCCGGGTGGCGGCGTGCGCCAGGACCCGCTGGTCGATCCCCTCGTAGCGGCCGCAGGTGAAGAGCAGATGCGACTCCGCCGCCAACTCGTACGCCATGGCCTGGGTGAAGGGGGCACCGGCCGGCGACGGCACCAGCAGCCGTGGCGGCGGGGCGTCGAGGGGCGCGAGGGCGTCCAGCGCCTCGCCCCACGGCTCAGGACGCATCACCATGCCCGGCCCGCCACCGTAGGGGGTGTCGTCGACGGTGCGGTGCACGTCATGGGTCCAGGTCCGCAGGTCGTGCACGGCGAGGTGGAGTACGCCGTTGGCCCGCGCCCGTCCGATCAGCGACAGGTCCAGCGGGGCGAAGTACTCCGGAAAGATCGACACGACGTCGACGCGCATGCGGGCTGGTCCTAAAGGTCGAGCAGTCCGGCTGGCGGGTCGACGATCACACGTCCGCCGGCCAGGTCGACCTCCGGAACGATCGCCCGGACGAACGGGATCAACGCGGTACGCCCCTCTGGGCGCCGCAGCACCAGCAGGTCGGACGAGGGCGCGTGGTCGATGCGGGCGACCTCACCCAGGCGCTCACCGGCCGGGGTCACCACGGCCAACCCGACCAACTGGTGGTCGTGGAACTCCTCCGGGTCGTCCGGTGGGGTCACGTCGGCGCTGTCCAGCACGAGCAGCGTCCCGCGCAGCGCCTCGGCGGTGTTGCGGTCCAGGATGCCCTCGAACGCGATCAGCATCCGGCCCTGGTGGAAGCGGGCTTCCTCGATGGTCAGCTCCGCGGGAACCCGGAACGGCACCCCGGGCCCATCGCTGGCCGGTGGGGGTGTCGCCCCCGGCTCAGTGCGCAGCACACCGCTGCTGCGCGGGGACGCAGTCGGGGGTGTCGCCCCCGGCTCAGTGCGCAGCACACCGCTGCTGCGCGGGGACGCAGTCGGGGGCGTCGCCCCCGGCTCAGTGCGCAGCACTGCACCGGGGGCGAACCGTGCCTCGGGCTCGTCGGTCCGCACTTCCACGGTGACCTCACCGCGGACACCGTGCGGCTTGCCGATCCTGCCGACGACGAGCTGCATCAGTACGAGTCGACGATGTCGACGCGAACCCCGCGCCCGCCGATGGAGCCGATCACCTGGCGCAGCGCCTTGGCGGTCCGGCCGGACCGCCCGATCACAGTGCCGAGGTCCTCGGGGTGCACGCGGACTTCCAGCCGCTTACCCCGACGGGAATCGACCAACCGCACCCGGACGTCGTCCGGGTGGTCGACGATGCCCTTGACCAGGTGCTCCAACGCCGGACGCAGTGGCATGTCAGGCCTGCTCACCGGCGTCGGCAGCGGCCGGAGCCTCGGCCTTCGGAGCCTCGGCGGCCGGAGTCTCAGCGTCGGCCTTCGGAGCCTCGGCAGCCTTGGCGGCCTTCTTGGCCGGCTTGGCCGGGGTCTCCGGGGCGAGCCCGGCGGCGGCCTTCGCCTCAGCCTCGTACGCCGCCTTGCGGTCGGCCCGCTCGGGAGCGACCAGGAGCGGCGGCGGGGCCGGCAGGCCCTTGTACTTCTGCCAGTCACCGGTCAGCTCCAGCAGCCGCTGCACCGCCTCGCTCGGCTGAGCGCCGACGGACAGCCAGTACTGGACCCGCTCCGACTTGACCTCGATGATCGAGGGGTCTTCCTTGGGCTGGTAAACCCCGACGAACTCGATCGCCCGGCCGTCACGCTTGGTGCGCGAATCGGCGACGACGATGCGGTACTGCGGGTTGCGGATCTTGCCCATCCGCAGGAGCCGGATCTTTACGGCCACAGTTGTTTCGCTCCTGTTGCGATCTCACCGGCCCAAACGGGCGGTGTGCATGGGTGAGCGCCGACCGGCACAGTGGGGTTGGGCCGGAGACTACTCGGTGGACTGGCGACGTGCCCGGGTTAGAGGGCGCCGGACGCGCGCCGGATACCAGCTAGCCATTCTGCCAGATCCGGCGCCGATCTCCCGCATCGGAGGGGTACACCACGTCGTCGGCGACCTCGACACCGCTCAGCGCACCGGTGGACGGTCCCATCCCGGTGGCAGTTTGTCTGGTATGCCCCACTCCGGCGGGGGTGTGAAGTCACACCAGGTGCCGTCGAACGGGAACTCGCCGGACTCGGCCAGCGCGATCACCCGCTCCCCCTCGGCGCGGACCGCCTTCTCGTCGGTCACCCAGTAGTCGGCGCCGAAGGCGAGCCGCTCGACGAACTCACCCTCGTCCTTCCACTCCCAGCTGCGGTCCGGCCACACCACCACGTCCAGGTCCTGGTCCACCACGTCGACGCCGGCCACCGGGCCGTCGTCCCAGCGGACACCGGGCTCCTCCAGGTTGACGTACCAGTGGGCGAACCGGCCCTGGGCGTCGGAGAACCACCAGACGGAGTGCGCCGCCCCCGTGGGCAGGAACTTCAACAGCGGCGGGCCGTTCCAACGCCCCTGCGCCAACCGGTACGTCGACGAGATCCACTCGGCGAACGGCATCGCCCGCATCCCCAGCCCGGCCTCGGTCACCTCGTGGGCCACCGGCGAGTCCCGGGCGATCCAGACCAGCAACCCTCGATCATCGTCGCTGACCACGCGGGCCGGCCGGACCCACCCGATCCGGCCGTGCCGCACGTTCCGATGCATGATCAGCCGGCCTGGCGCGAAGCGCACGACCGTCCTACGTCTCAGTAGGCGCGGGCGAGGATGGCGACCAGATCCGGCTCGTCCTCCGAGTCCGGTACCGACCCGTCGGCGCGCAGCAGGCAGCGCACCGTGACGCCCTGACCGTTCGCCTCCGCCTCACCGGCCACGCCGACCGCCGACCACGGCACCCGCGCCCAGCCGGTCGCGGCGGCCTCGATCGCCTCGGCCAGGGTGGCCACCTCCACGGTGCGCGACTCGCGGTTGGCCAGCGCCTGGTCGTGCAGCACCTGCTGGTCCGTCTCCAAAGCGCTCAGCACCGCGGTGACCACGTCCGCCACCGGCGTCGGGGTCTTCGAACCGTCGGTCCGCCGCACCACCGTCGCATTGCCAACGGCCAGGTCACGGGGGCCGACCTCGACGCGTACCGGATAGCCACGCAGCTCGGCGTCGACGGCCCGGCGGCCGAACGGGGTGTCGGTCCGGTCGTCGAGCGCGACCCGGACACCGGCGTCGCGCAGGCCGTCGCGCAGCTTGGCCGCCGCCTCGCCGACGCCGTCGCCGTCCTTGACGATCATGACGTACGCCTGGATCGGGGCCAGCTTCGGCGGCACGCGCAGGCCGTTGTCGTCGCCGTGCGCCATGATCAGGCCACCGAGCATGCGGGTGGACGTGCCCCAGGAGGTGGTCCAGGCGTGCTCCCGGCCGCCCTCCTTGGAGGAGTAGCTGATGTCGAAGGCCCTGGCGAAGTTCTGGCCCAGCTCGTGGCTGGTGCCCAGCTGCAACGCCTTGCCGTCGCCCATCATGCCTTCGCAGGTGTACGTGGCCGTCGCCCCGGCGAAGCGCTCACGCTTCGTCTTCAGACCGACCACGACCGGAATGCCGATCACGTTGACCATCAGGTCCTCGTACGCCTCGTGCAGAATCCGCCGCGCGTACGCCCGGGCGTCCTCACGGGTGGCGTGCGCGGTGTGCCCCTCCTGCCAGAGGAACTCGCTGGTACGCAGGAAGATCCGCGGCCGAAGCTCCCACCGGACCACGTTCGCCCACTGGTTCAGCAGCAGCGGCAGGTCCCGGTACGAGTCGATCCACTTGGCCATGAACTCGCCGATGACCGTCTCGCTGGTCGGGCGCACCACCACCGGCTCGGCCAGCGGCTTGCCACCACCGTGCGTGACGACGGCCAGCTCCGGCGAGAATCCCTCGACGTGCTCCGCCTCGCGCTTGAGATAGTTCTCGGGGATGAACAACGGGAAGTACGCGTTCTCCGCACCCGCCGCCTTGATCCGAGCGTCCATCTCAGCCTGCATACGCTCCCAGATGGCGTAGCCGGCCGGTCGGATGACCATGGTGCCGCGAACCGGGCCGTTGTCGGCCAGCTTCGCCTTGGCGATCAGGTCCTGGTACCAGCGGGGAAAATCCTCCGCACGGGGAGTGAGCACGCGTGCCATGACCGCACATCCTATGCGCCGCTCGTCAGAGCGGTGCGCTCGGGCGCGGCATCGCCTGCCCCCGCCGCCCTGTCCTCCGTCCGCACGCCCGCGCAAGTTCCCGGATGTTGCGGCCTCAGGTGCGCAGGAGGCAGCAACATCCCCGATGTCGCGGGGATCTTTCTCTCTCCGGGCCCGCCTGATCTCGCTACGACGCCGAGATCGCGCCGGCTCGGCCCCGGGCCGGTCGGTGTGGCGCTCGGGGAGGCGGTCAGCGGATGACGCGGCCGCGGAGGATCGTGCGGGACGGGGCGCGGACGACGCGCAGGTCACTGCGGGGGTCCTCGGGGTAGACGGTCAGGTCGGCGAGGCCGCCCTCCACCAGGCCGGGAAAGCCGAGCCACTCCCGGGCGCCCCAGGAGGCGGCGGCGAGCACGTCGATCGGAGCCATGCCCGCCCGCTCGTGCAGCAGCAGCATCTCCTCGGCGGCCAACCCGTGATCGATGCCACCGCCGGCGTCGGTGCCCACGTAGATGGGCACCCCAGCCTCGTACGCGGCACGCACCACCTCGGGGAAGCCGTCACGCAACGCCAGCATGTGGTCGGCGTACCCGGGAAACTTGCCCCGCGCCTGCTCGGCGATCCCCCCGAAGGTGGCGATGTTGATCATCGTGGGGACCAGCGCGGTGCCCTGGCGGGCCATCTCGTCGATCAGGTCGAGGCTGAGCCCGGTGCCGTGCTCCACCGAGTCGACCCCGGCCCGCACCATGATCTCGACGGCCGACTCGGAGAAGGTGTGCACCGCGGCGCGTACCCCGGCGTCGTGTGCGGCCCGCACGGCGGCGCTGAGGGTGTCCGCGTCCCAGGCCGGCGCCAGGTCACCGACGCCACGGTCGATCCAGTCGCCGACCAGTTTGACCCAGCCGTTGCCGGCCCGTGCCTGCACGGCCACCGTCGCGGCGACCTCGGTCGCGTCGACCTCCACGCCGATGTCGCGCAGGTAGCGCTTCGGCGGGGCGACGTGGCGGCCCGCGCGGGCCAGTCGCGGCAGGTCCGGCTCGTCGTCCAGTTCGGGGTACGGGTACGGCGAGCCGGCGTCCCGGATCGCCAGCACCCCGGCGTCCCGGTCGACGTGGGCCAACGTGCGGGCCTGGTCGAGTGAGGTGATCGGGGCGCCACCTCGGGCGATGCCGATGTGGCAGTGCGCGTCGACCAACCCCGGCAACACGAAGCCGCCGTCGACGACGGTCTGGGCATCGGGTACGGGGGTGAAGGTCACCCGGTCGCCGACCAGCCAGAGATCCCGGACCTCGTCGTCGGGGAGCAGCACGCCGCGCACATGAAGAGCCATGCGCACAGTCCTACCCGATCACTCCCCGTCGGGGGCGAGCAGGTCGTTCTTCCGAGCGGTCAGGGCGGGCAGGTCCACGGAGACCTTCCACGGGTGCTCGGTGACGAACAGGTCCTCGGTGTGGGCGACCTGCTCGTACTCGCGGGTGGCGCCAAGGGTGTACTCGGTCAGCGTGACGCGTTCCTGCAACGGGTCCACCACCCAGTAGGACCGGACTCCGGCGTGCGCGTAGACCTTCGCCTTGTCGTACATGTCGCGGAAGCTGGAGGTCGGGGAGACGACCTCCACGGCGAGCAGGGCGTCCTCCACCGGGACCGGCGATCGGCCGGCATGCTTACGGCGAATGACCACCACGTCGGGGCGAGGCTCGTTGCGCCGGTCGACCCGCATGGACAGGTCGATACTGACCAGGTATTCCGGCGGGCAGTTGACTTCGACGGCCAGCAGCAGTCGAACACAGAGATCTTGGTGCACGGCAGTCGGCGACGGCACGATCAACCTTCCGTTGATCAGTTCGTACGGAAGGTCCTTCGGCAGGTCACCGAGGTCGTCGACCGTCCACTCGTGCCGTTCGGGCAGGATCGGGGCCGCGGTCATGACATCTCCTTCCAGGGGGCGACCTCACCCTAAGCGCCGGATCAGTCGCCCGCCGTCACCGACACACGTCAGCGCGGGCCCTTGTCGCCGCCCTTGCCGAGCTTGTTGAAGTCGATCTTCGGAAGCTTGAAGCCGGGCGGCAGGCCCTGGCCGCCAGCGAGGTCGTTCGGGTCCATCCCCGGCGGGAGCTGCGGCATTCCGCCGGGGAAACCGGCGGGCATCCCGGCGCCGGCGCCGGTACGCGGACGACCGCCACCCTTGGTGCCCTTGCGCTTGTTCTTCGGCGACTTGGTCGCCTTGCGCCGGCCACCGCCGGGCAGGCCCATCATGCCGCCCATCTGCTTCATCATCTTCTGCGCGTCGGCGAAGCGGTTGAGCAGTTGGTTGACGTCCATCACGGTGACCCCGGAGCCGTTGGCGATACGCGCCCGGCGGGAACCGTTGATGATCTTCGGGTTGGTCCGCTCGCCCGGGGTCATCGACCGGATGATCGCGGTGACCCGGTCGAAGTGGCTGTCGTCCAGCTCGGCGAGCTGGTCCTTCATCTGCCCCATGCCCGGCATCATGGCCAGCACGTTGGCGATCGGGCCCATCCGCCGCACCGCGATGAGCTGGTCGAGGAAGTCGTCAAGGGTGAACTGCTCACCGCCCATCAGCTTGGCGGTCATCTTCTCCTTCTGATCGGAGTCGAAGGCCTGCTCGGCCTGCTCGATCAGAGTGAGGACGTCGCCCATGCCGAGGATCCGGCTGGCCATCCGGTCGGGGTGGAAGACGTCGAAGTCCTCCAGCTTCTCACCGGTGGACGCGAACAGGATCGGCTGCCCGGTGACCTCGCGGACCGACAGCGCGGCACCACCACGGGCGTCGCCGTCGAGCTTGGAGAGCACCACACCGGTGATGCCGACGCCGTCGCGGAACGCCTCGGCGGTGCGGACGGCGTCCTGACCGACCATCGCGTCGATGACGAAGATGACCTCGTCCGGCGAGACGGCGTCGCGAATGTCGGCGGCCTGCTGCATCATCTCGGCGTCGATGCCGAGGCGGCCGGCGGTGTCGACGATGACGATGTCGCGGGCGGCGCGCTTGGCGTGCTCGATCGACGCGCGGGCCACCTGCACCGGGTCACCGGTGCCGTTGCCGGGCTCCGGGGCGTACACCTCGACACCGGCCCGGCCACCGAGCACCTGGAGCTGCCCGACGGCGTTGGGGCGCTGGAGGTCGGCGGCGACGAGCAGCGGCTGATGCCCCTGGCCCTTCAGCCAGCGGGCCAGCTTGCCGGCGAGGGTCGTCTTACCGGAACCCTGGAGGCCGGCCAACATGATCACTGTCGGCGGCTGCTTGGCGAACTGGAGTCGCCGTCCCTCGCCGCCGAGCACGTTGATCAGCTCTTCGTTGACGATCTTGATGATCTGCTGGGCCGGGTTCAGCGCCTGGGAGACCTCGGAGCTGCGGGCCCGCTCCTTGACGGCCGCGATGAAACCCTTGACCACCGGCAGCGCGACGTCCGCCTCCAGCAGCGCGAGGCGGATCTCGCGCGCGGTGGCGTCGATGTCGGCGTCGGTGAGCCGCCCCTTGCCGCGGAGCTTGGTGAAGATCCCGGACAGGCGGTCACTCAAGGTGTCAAACACGCGAACATCCCGTTTGTCAGTGTTCCGGCGGGCACAACGCGGCCGGCACTGCGGAGTCCGGCCACCGCTAGGGTAACCGCCCGGCCGTAGGGCCGCTGTCGCCCGGCCCCGGCCTCACCCCGAGACCAACCCCGACTGGTACGCGAACACGACGAGCTGGGCCCGATCCCGGGCTCCCAGCTTGCCCATCGCCCGGCTGACGTGGGTCCGCGCGGTCGCCGGGCTGACCACCAACCGCACGGCGATCTCCTCGTTGTTCAGGCCCTCACCGACCAGGCCGACGACCTGACGCTCCCGATCGGTCAGCGCCTCCAGTCGCGGGTGCGGACGAGGCACCCGCGACGGCCGGGTGGCGAACTCCCGCACCACCCGACGGGTCACCGACGGCGACAGCAGCGCCTCCCCCTCGGCGACGAGCCGGATCGCGCGCAGCAGCTCAGTCGGTCTGGTGTCCTTGGTGAGGAACCCGCTCGCACCGTGCCGCAGCGCGTCGAAGACGTACTCGTCCAGCTCGAACGTGGTGAGCACCACCACCCGCGTGCCGGTCAGGTCGGGGTCGCCGACGATACGGCGGGTCGCCTCGATGCCGTCGATGCCGGGCATCCGGATGTCCATCAGCACCACGTCCGGGCGCTCCCGACGGGCCAACTCGACCGCCCGCAGCCCGTCGGACGCCTCGCCGGCCAGCGCCAGGTCGTCCTCGCTCTCCACCAACGCGCGCAGCCCGAGCCGGACCAGATCCTGGTCGTCGGCGATCAGCACCCGGATCACGTGGTCGGCTCCACGGGCAGCTCGGCGTACACCCGAAACCCGCCCCCGGCGCGCGGCCCGGTGGTCAACCGCCCACCCAGCGCCGCGACCCGCTCGCGCATCCCGGCCAGACCGTGGCCACCCTCGCCGTCGGCCGGAGCCGTCCCGGCGCGGTCGGCACCTGACCCCCGGTCGGTGACCTCGACGGTCACCTCGTCGACCCGGTAGTCCACCGTCACCTCGGCGCTCGCCACTCCCGCGTGACGCAGCACGTTGGTCAACGCCTCCTGCACCACCCGGTACGCGGCCAGGTCCACCGCGGCCGGCACCTCCCTGGGCTCCCCGACCACGCGCACCTCGACGGCGAGCCCCGCCCCGGCCAGCCGGTCGCGCAGCGCCGGAAGCCGGGCCAGGCCGGGTACCGGCTCGCGCTCGGCGCCCCGGCGCACCGCACCCAGGGTGACCCGCAGCTCGTCCAGCGCCTCGCGGCTGGTCCGGCTGATCGCGGTCAAGGCCACCTCCGCCTGCTCCGGCCGCTTCGGCAGCAGGTGCAGGGCGATCTCCGCCTGCATGCTGATCGCGGCCAGCCCGTGCCCCACCACGTCGTGCACCTCCTGCGCGATGCGCAGCCGCTCCTCGTCGGCCTGCCGTCGCGCCTGCTCAACTCGGCCGCGGGCCTCTTCGGCACGGGTACGCGCGGTCGCCTCGCGGCTCACCCGCACCACCACCCCCACCGCGAACGGTACGACCACCCAGGCCGACGCGGGCAGCACTCCCGTCCAACCCGGCGCGGGCCCCCGCCCGAAGAACACGTGCGTCAACAACAAAACGAACGCGCCACCGGTGGCGAGCGCCGCCGGTCGCACCGGCAGCCACACGGCCACGGTGTAGACCGCGACCAGGAACGTGACCAGAATCGGGCCGTACGGGTAGCCGATCAGCAGGTACGCCGAGGTGGCCACCGTTACCACGGCGAGGGCGACGACCGGAGCACGCCGCCGCACCAGCAGGGCGAGCGCCGCGACGGCGATCAGCACCCGACTCACGGCGTCCACCGGCCTCGACCCCGGCTGGTTGTCCCCGGCCAGCCCGGTGGCGAGCAGTCCGAACCCGAGCAGCACCACGCCGAGCGCGGCATCCGCCGCCACCTCCGGCCACCACCACCGCCCGCCTCGCCGCATGTCCGTCATTCTGCCCGCGCGGTCCCCGCGCGACGTCCGTCCACCAGCGGCACCGCCCCTACGCCCCCCGACGTACCCCCGCCCGCCCGCCCCCGCCCCACCCTCGCCCCCGCCCTCGCCCTCGCCCCCGCCCTCGCCCTCGCGATCTTGCACTTTGTGTCGTCGCTATGCGGCTTTTGCCTGGTATGCGGGGACACAAAGTGCAAGATCGACGTAGAGGTGCGGCGGCGACGCGGGGCCGGGGCGACGCGGGGCCGGGGCGGGGCCGGGGCGACGCGGGGCGGGGCGGGGCGGGGCGGTTAGACGGCGGCTAGGACGGCGGCTTCCAGGCGGGCCCGGGTGGTGTCGTCCGGCCAACCGCCCACCAGGTAGAAGGCGTCGACCACGTCGGCGCCGAGGGTGGAGATGCGGGCCGCGCGAACCAGGGCGCCGGCCTCGTCGAGCGCGCAGGTGACCCGGTAGAGCAGCCCGGCGGCGTCGGCGGCGCGCAGTTCCAGCAGTACGGCGTCGGTGGCCGCCTCGCGGTGCCAGACCACCCGTGGAGCCGCGCCACCGCCACGGCTGGCGAGGGCACGGCCCCGCAGCCGTTGGGTGACCGACACGTCGCCGGCGACCGCCCGGCGCAGGTCGGCGCGGAGCGGGACCGGGTCCGGCGGAAGGCCGTAGCGAGGCTGCACCCGGCACTCGACCAGAGCCCGACCGTCGACGGCGGAGGCGTCCGCGGAGATCACCTCCAGCCGGTGCAGGGCCAGGCAGCCGGCCACCGTGGCGAGCAGACCCCGCCGGTCGGCCGCCGCGACCGACACCCGGTCGCCGGTCAGGTGGACGACCGGCAGAGGCCCGGCCAGCAGCTCCGGGTCCGGGGCGGGTGGCTCCGGGAGTACGCCGGTGTCCAGCGCGGTGCGGACCCGGGCGACCAACTCGGCGACGAGCCGGCCCTTCCAGTCGGACCAGGCCGCCGGCCCGGTCGCCGCCGCGTCGGCGCGGACCAACGCGTGCAGCACGTCGAGGGTTCCGGTGTCGCCGACCGCCTCGGCCACCGAGGCGATGGTGACCGGGTCGCTCAGGTCCCGGCGGGTGGCCACGTCGGGCAGCAGCAGGTGCAGCCGGACCAGCTTGCCGATCAGCTCGACCTCGGCGGTGGGCAGACCGACCCTGGTGGCCACCGCCTGGGCTACCGGCACACCGACGGTGCTGTGGTCACCGGGGAGTCCCTTGCCGATGTCGTGCAGGAGAGCGCCGAGGAGCAGCAGGTCCGGGCGCTCCACCTCGCGGGCGTGCCGGCTGGCCTCGTGCGCGGTCTGCACGAGGTGCCGGTCGAGGGTGAAGCGGTGCACCGGGTTGTGCTGGGGCAGGCTGCGCAGCCGGGTCCACTCGGGCAGCCAGCCGTCGACCAGCCCGTACCGGTCGCAGGTCTCCCAGGCGGGCACCAGGCCGGGACCGGCGCCCAGCAGGGTGATCAGCGCGGCCCGGGCCTCGGCCGGCCAGGGGGCCGGCAGGGGCGGACAGTACGCCGCCAGCCACTCGCAGGTGGCCCGCGCGATGGGGAGTCGGGTCGTGGCCGACGCGGCGGCCACCCGCAGCGAGAGGCTCGGGTCGGGGCGCGCCCCGATCGCCGTGCGGGCGAGCACCAACTCGCCGTCGTGTTCGACCACGTCGCGGGCGACCGGGCGGCGGACCGGGCGGCCGTTGCCGCCGCGGGAGCGGCCGGAGCGCAGCCGGTCGGCGGCCCGGAAGGCGTCGTCCAGGGCGTGGCTGACCGTGCGGGCGTCACCGGCGACCCGACGCAGCAGCGCGTCGCCGTCGTCCACCACGGCGCCCGGCCGCCCCTCGGCGTCGGACCCGCCGGGCTGGAGTTGTCGCAGGCCGAGCAGGGTGGCCACTCCGTCGCGTTCCTGGGCGACCAGCCGGTCGACCCGTCGGCCGACCTGCTGGTGCAGCGCGTCGCGGGTGTCCAACAGGCGCAGGTGAGCGGCGCGTACGGCGGGACGCAGCGCGTCGGTGATGCCGGCGGCGGAGATCGCCCGCAGCAGCCCCACGTCGCGCAGCCCACCGGCGGCCTCCTTGAGGTCGCCCTCCAGCAGGAACGCCAGCTCGCCGTGGGCCTGCCAACGGGCCTCGGTGACCTCCCGCAGGCCGGAAAGGTGCCGGACGGCGGTACGTCGCCAGTGATCGGCGGCGGTGCGGATCAGCGCGTCGGCCAGCGCCTGGTCCCCCACGATCATCCGGGCGTCGAGCAGCCCGAGGGCTACCTTGACGTCGTCCTGGGCCACCGAGAGCGCCTCGGCGACGGTGCGGACGGAGTGGTCGAGCCGCAGGCCCGCGTCCCAGATCGGGTACCACACCGAGGCGGCCAGCTCGTCGGTGCCGGGCACCCCGGCGTGCACCAGCACCAGGTCGAGGTCGCTGTACGGGGCACACTGCCGCCGACCCAGGCCCCCGACGGCCAGCAGCGCCACCCCGTCCCGCGGCGGCAGCAACCCCCGCAGGAACGCGTCGTACGCCGCGGCCCGCCCCCGCCGGGCCGCTTCCCCGATCCCCCCGGGAACGCCGACGACCTCGTTGATCAAGAAGTTCGCGTCGCCGTCATCGGCGGGTCCTGACGCGTTCTTCTTGATCAACGAGGTCATGTCAGTCGTGGCCCGCGTCAGAGTGCGTCGAGGCCGCGTTCGCCGGTACGTACCCGGACGACCTCTTCGACACCGGTGACCCAGACCTTGCCGTCACCGATCTTGCCCGTGCGGGCCGCTCCGACGATGGCGTCCACCACCTTGTCGACGTCGATCTCGTCGGTGAGCACCTCGACCCGGATCTTGGGCAGGAACTCGACCGTGTACTCGGCACCCCGGTAGACCTCGGTGTGCCCCTTCTGCCGTCCGTACCCCTGAACCTCGCTGACGGTCAGCCCGGCCACCCCGAGGGCGTGCAGGGCCTCCTTCACCGCGTCCAGTTGGTACGGCTTGATGACTGCGGTCACCAGCTTCATGTCCAACCCCTCCATCCCAGGAACGTTAACCGGCGACCTTTTCGCTGACCGGCTCGGCGGGCTCCGCCTCCGGCTTGGCACCACTCGTCGAACCGCCACCGGAGGTGCCGATGCCGGCCATCGCGAACGCGCCGCCCGCGCCGCCACCGGCCGGGGACAGGTCGTAGCCGCTCTCGGCGTGCTCGCCGATGTCGATGCCCTCGACCTCCGCCTCGGCCTTGACCCGGAAGCCGATCGTCTTCTCGATGACGAAGGCGAGCACCCAGGCGATGCCGAACGACCAGGCGGTGACGATCAGGCCGGCGAGCGCCTGGCGTCCGAGTTGGGTCACGCCGCCGCCGTAGAAGAGGCCGTCGGACGCGCCCACCACGTCGGTGATCGCGGAGTTGACCGAGTTGGTGGCGAAGAGGCCGAGCCAGAGCGACCCGATCCAACCACCGACGAAGTGCACGCCCACCACGTCGAGCGAGTCGTCGTAGCCGAGCTTGTACTTGAGGCTGACGGCGAGCGCGCACACCGCGCCGGCGACGACACCGAGCAGGACGGACGCCCACGGTGCGATGAAGCCACAGGCCGGAGTGATGGCGACCAGGCCGGCGACGGCGCCGGACGAGGCGCCGACCATCGTCGGCTTGCGGGTCTTGACCCACTCGACAGCGATCCAGCCGAGCACCGCCGCAGCCGTGGCGAGCTGGGTGTTGATGAAGGCGAGGCCGGCGACCGAGTCGACGGTCAGCTCCGAGCCGGCGTTGAACCCGAACCAGCCGAACCACAGCAGACCCGCACCGAGCGCGACCAGCGGGATGTTGTGCGGCTTCATGCCCTCACGCGGCCAACCGAGCCGCTTTCCGAGGACCAGGACCACGGCCAGGGCCGCCGCACCGGCGTTGATGTGCACCGCGGTGCCACCGGCGAAGTCCAGCGCGTGGATGTCGCCGCCGATGATGCCGCCGCCCCACACCCAGTGGGCGACCGGGAAGTAGACCAGGGTGGCCCAGCCGAAGGCGAACAGCAGCCAGCCGGCGAACTTGGCCCGGTCGGCGATGGCGCCGCTGATGAGCGCGACGGTGATCACCGCGAAGACCATCTGGAAGGCCATGAACACGTAGAGCGGGACGCCGATGCCGCTGGGGTTCTCCGCCGTGGCACCCCACAGGTCGGTCTCGGCGAGGAAGGTCTTGGTGCCGAGGTACGCGCCCGGGTCGCCCCAGAAGCCGTTCACGTCGGTCCCGAAGGCGACGCTGAATCCGTAGAACCACCACAGAATAGAGATGAGCCCGATAGCCGAGAAGCTCATCATCATCATGTTGAGTACGCCCTTGGCCCGGTTGAGGCCGCCGTAGAACAGCGCCAGTCCGGGGGTCATGAGCAGCACGAGCGCGGTCGAAACCAGCAGCCACGTGGTATTGGCGCCGTCGATCGTCGGTGCTTCAGGCACGCTGGCCTCCTAAAAGGTGAAGTCCTCCTTCGCGGCTTTCCGGGGCAGCGTCGCCCGTAGGCCGGTTGCGCGGAAGCTTCGCGGCCGGCTGTTTCACTTTGGGTCCCGTGCGGGTTTCCGTTTCGTGACGGGTTGTTTCGGACGTGTCACGAACTCCGCACAGTCATCAGCATGGACGATTGTGGATCGACCGGACGGCGACCGTCGATGGCTGACCGGTCAACGGCATCGACCGGTGCGCTTGACGCGCCCGGCCGAGCATCGCCGGCCGGCGCTCAGCGGAGGGCGTTCTCCAGGGTGTGCCGCTCGTAGTCGAGCAGTCGCAGATCGCGCATCGGTCGACGCAGGTGGCCCTTGTGCACGATCCGGACGAACGCCGGCTCGCCGGCGGCGGCCATCCGGCGGATCCCCTCGACGTGGTCCACGATCCGTTTACGGATGGTGCGGATCAGCCGGTGCCGGTCCCGGGGGATCAGCCCGTACGCGTCGGCGAAGAGCCGGAGGCGGCGAGGGCGGTCCGGGTTCTTCCAGCCCAGCGTGATCGAGTCGCGGTCCGCGAAGATCGGCACCCAGGTCCAGGCCGCGTACGCCACGTCGTAGATCCGCGCTCCGGGCGAGGCGAGGTCGAAGTCGATCAGCCCGAGGGTGCCGTCCGGACGCCAGATCACGTTGTGCGGCGCGGCGTCGTGGTGACAGATCACCTCGGTGTCCGGCGGTGGGGGCCCGAACGAGCGCCAGACCGCCGCCTGCGGAGGGGTGAAGCCGTACTGCGCGTCGTGGAACATGCGCAGCATGGTGGCGACGGTGACCAGGGCCTCGTCGGTCACCCAGTGCGGGGCGAGCGGATATTCGCCGCACTCCCCCTCCAGGTACGACAGCACCTCACGGTTGCGCTCGTCCATCCCGAGCGCCCGGGGGGCTCCGGTGAACCCCACGTACTCCAGGTGGCGCAGCAGCGCGTGCACGGACGGGGTCCACGGTCCGGCGTTGCGACGGACCGTGTCACCCACGCGGACGACGGTGCTCACGTTGCCGCCGTGGAGCGGGATCTCCTGCGAAGTCACGTACGGTCTCCCGAGGCGCTGCGAAGAATGGCCAGGGTCACGCCAGCCCGCGTACGCGCGATCGTCAGTGGTCACCCGAGACTACGCGTCCCGGCCGGTGGCCTCAGTCCCCAGCAACGCGTCGACGAACTGCGCCGGGTCGAACGGAGCCAGGTCGTCCTTGCCCTCGCCGAGGCCGACCAGCTTCACGGGGATACCGAGCTTGCGCTGCACGGCGATCACGATGCCGCCCTTGGCGGTGCCGTCGAGCTTGGTGAGCACCACGCCGGTCACGTTGACCACCTCGGTGAAGACCCGGGCCTGCTCCAGGCCGTTCTGCCCGGTGGTGGCGTCCAGGATGAGCAGTGTCTCGTCGATCGGGCCCTGCTTCTCCACCACGCGCTTGACCTTGCCCAGCTCGTCCATCAGGCCGATCTTGTTCTGCAGGCGGCCGGCGGTGTCGATGAGCACGGTGTCCACGCCGGTGTCGATACCGCGCTTGACGGCGTCGAAGGCGACGCTGGCCGGATCGGCGGCCTCGGGCCCCCGCACGGTTTCCGCTCCGACGCGGGAGCCCCAGGTCTCCAGTTGGTCGGCCGCGGCGGCCCGGAAGGTGTCCGCCGCGCCGAGCAGCACGCTGCGACCGTCGGCCACCAGCACCCGGGCGATCTTGCCGCAGGTGGTGGTCTTGCCGGCGCCGTTGACGCCGACGACGAGGACTACCGCGGGCACGCCGTCCTTGGGGGCGGTCCGCAACGAGCGGTCCAGGCTCGGGTCGAGCGCGTTGACCAGCTCGGCGGCGAGCAGTGCCCGCAGCTCGGAGGCCGAGCGGGTACCGAGCACCCGGGTGCGCTCGCGAAGCCGGTCGACGATGTCGCGGGTGGCGTCGACGCCGACGTCGGCGGTGATCAGGCTGTCCTCGATCTCCTCCCAGACGTCCTCGTCGAGGTGGTCACGGGCGAGCAGACCGAGCAGGCCCTTGCCGAACACGCTCTGTGAGCGGGACAGCCGCGAGCGGAGCCGGACCAGCCGGCCGGCGGTCGGCTCGGGCACCTCGACCTGCGGTTCGAGGACCGGCGGCGGCTCGACCAGGACGCCGGTGGACAGATCGGACTCCGGTGCCTCGACCGGCGGGCCGGCGAGATCCTCCTCGGCCCTGGTGTCGACCTCCGTGCGGGGCAACGGGGGCTCGGGCCGTCGCCGCAGGCGCGGGACGACCAACCCGACTGTGCCGGCGATCAGCACACCGAGCAGGACCAGAGCGAGGACGAGATATTCGGCCATGCCGGAATCCTGTCAGATGCCGGCGACGGCGTCCCAGCCACCGCACCCCGAGCCGTGCACGGAGTCTCAGCCGCCGCCCTCCCAGGCGGTGCCCGGCATCTCAGCCGCCGCCCTCCCGCGCGGTGCCCAGCATCTCAGCCACCGCCCGCAGCCGGTGCCCGGAATCCGGCGGTAGGCTCGCGCCATGTCCGCCGCACACCTCCTCATCGGCCCACTCCTGCGGCGAGTCGTGGACACCCGGGCCACCATCTGGGTGGAGACCGCCGGGCCCGCCGTGGTCACCGTCCGCACCGCCGACGGCGCCACCGGCACCGCGCCCACCTTCTCGGCGTACGACCATCACTACGCCCTCGTGGTCGTGGAGGGGCTCACCCCGGACAGCGAGACCACCTACGAGGTGCTCGTCGACGACGAGCTCGTCTGGCCCGTGCCGAGCAGCGGGTTCCCGCCGAGCGTGATCCGCACCCGGGCCGCCGACGACCGGGACCAGCCGGTCAACCTGATCTTCGGCTCGTGCCGGGAGACCACCCAGCACTCCACCACCCGCAAGCTGCCACCTGACGCGCTGGACGCGTACGCCCGGCGGTTGATGGCGGACCCGGAGTCGAACCCGCTGCCCGACCTGCTCGTATTGCTCGGTGACCAGGTCTACGCCGACGTCACCTCGCCCACTGTGCGCCGGTTGCTGCGTCGACGGCGGCGGCGGCCGAAGGGCGCTCCCGCCGACCAGGTGGTGAGTTTCGACGAGTACACCAAGCTCTACCTGGAGTCCTGGCGTGATCCGGAGATCCGCTGGCTGCTCTCCACGGTGCCCAGCGTGATGATCTTCGACGATCACGAGATTATCGACGACTGGAACACCTCGGCGGCGTGGCGGGCCGAGGTACGCGAGCAGCCGTGGTGGGCGGAGCGGATCGGCAGCGGGCTCGCCTCGTACTGGGTCTACCAGCACCTGGGCAATCTCTCGCCCGACGAGATCGTCGCCGATCCGGTCTTTGCCAAGGTCGCCGCCGCCGAGGACGCCACCAGCGTGCTGCGCGAGTTCGGCCACCGGGTCGACCAGGAGTCCGACCTGGCCCACGACACCGAACGCTGGCGCGCGGTGCAGTATCAGTGGAGCTACGCACTGGATCTGGGCCGGACCCGGCTGGTCATGCTGGACAACCGGTGCAGCCGGGTGCTCGAGCCCAACAGCAGGGCGATGCTGCCGCCGGGCGAGTGGGCCTGGTTCCTCGACCAGGCGCACGGGGTCTACGACCACCTGGTGGTGGGCGCCTCGCTGCCCTGGCTGCTGCCGCAGGGCATCCACCACATCGAGGCGTGGAACGAAAAGCTGGCGGACTCACGCCGGCCGTGGGTGGCGCGCGGGGCGGAAAAGCTGCGGCGTGCCCTGGATCTGGAGCACTGGGCTGCGTTCCGGCGGTCCTTCGAGGCTCTCGCGGAAACGTTCGCCCGGATCGGCACCGGCACGCCGCGGCAGTCCGGCGCGCGGATCGGGGCCGGCCCGGCGTACGCCCCACCGGCGTCGATCAGCGTGCTCTCCGGTGACGTGCACCACTCGTACGTGGCGCGGGCCCGGTTCGCGGACCCGGCGGTGGTCACTCCGGTGCACCAGCTCACCTGTTCGCCGATCCACAACCAGGTGCCGGCGGGCATTCGTCCGCTGATGAAGCTGGGCTGGTCGCCGGGGCCGGCCGGGGCCACCCGGGCGCTGGCCCGTTCGGCGGGCGTACGCCGGCCGGGGGTGCGCTGGCGCAAGCTGGCCGGCCCGTACTTCGGCAACGCGGTCGCCACTCTGACCCATCAGGGGCGCGGGGCGGACGTGGTCATCGAGGGCACCACGAAGGACGGGCACCTACGCCCCGTGATGCGGCGTCGACTCTCCGGCGACGGCGAGCCGGCCGCGCCGTAGTCTCTACGCCGTGGACGAGCACCTGCCGGAGCCGATCCGGGCGGTCGAGCACGAGTTGACCGCTTTGCTGCGCCGTGGCCGGGCGGTCTCCTGGGAGATCGCCCGGGAGGTGCACCCGAATCTGGAGCCGAACACCTATGGGCTGTTGCTCTGGTTGCGGCGTAGCGGATCGATCCGGTTGACCGAGTTGGCGGCGCGGTTGGGCGTGGGCAAGGGCACGCTGAGCCGGCAGATCAACGCGTTGGAGGTCCTCGGCCTGGTCCACCGCGACCCCGATCCGAGTGATCGGCGGGCCGCGCAGATCAGCATGACCGAGGAGGGGCAGCGCCGGTTCGACGTTGCCCGTTCGGCGCGACTGGGCGAGTTTCTGCGTGCCCTGGACGGTTGGCCGGAGCGGGACGTTGAGGAGTTCGCCCGGCTGCTCGGCCGGTTCAACGACTCCTGGCAGTAGGCGTCGCGGCGGGGAATAGCGCGCCGGTCCCACAAGTTGTTGCTTCAGGCAACCAAGGCATACGGTTGCCTCAGGCAATTCTCAGGCGGCCCGCGCGTACCGGCCCCGCCGCCGTTCCACCTCGACTCCGCTCGGAGGCAACCCACGATGAGCCAGGCCACAGTCCCCACCCGGGCGGCCGCCGTCGACATGACCCACCGGCAGATCCTGGAAGCACTCTCCGGCCTGCTGCTGGGTCTGTTCGTCGCGATCCTCTCCTCCACGGTCATCTCGAACGCGCTGCCGCGAATCATCACCGAACTGCACGGCGGCCAGTCCGCGTACACCTGGGTGGTGACCTCGGCCCTGCTCGCGACCACCGCGACCACCCCCATCTGGGGCAAGATGGCCGATCTGACCAACAAGAAGACACTCGTCCAGATCGCGCTGGGGGTCTACGTGCTGGGCTCGGTGCTGGCCGGCCTCGCGCAGGGCACCGGCGAGCTGATCGCCTGCCGGGTGCTTCAGGGCGTCGGCGCAGGCGGCCTCACCGCACTGGCCCAGGTGATCATGGCCACGATGATCTCGCCGCGCGAGCGGGGCCGCTACAGCGGCTACCTCGGCGCGGTGATGGCCGTCGGCACCATCGGCGGCCCGCTGATCGGCGGCGTGATCGTGGACACCTCCTGGCTCGGCTGGCGCTGGTGCTTCTACGTCGGCGTGCCGTTCGCCATCATCGCGCTGATCGTGCTCCAGAAGACCCTGCACCTGCCGGTGGTCAAGCGGAAGGCGCAGATCGACTGGTGGGGCGCCACTCTGATCACCGCGGCCGTCTCGCTGCTGCTGATCTGGGTCTCGCTCGCCGGCGACCAGTTCGCCTGGGCGTCCTGGCAGACCGCCGCGATGGTCGTCGGTGCCGTGCTCCTCGGCGCGCTGGCGATCCGGGTCGAGACCCGGGCCGCCGAGCCGGTGATCCCGCCGCGGTTGTTCCGCAACCGCACCATCACCCTCGCCGTGGTCGCCAGCGTCGCGGTCGGTGTGGCTCTGTTCGGCGCGTCGATCTTCCTCGGTCAGTACTTCCAGATCAGCCGCGGCCAGAGCCCGACCATGTCCGGTCTGATGACCCTGCCGATGATCCTCGGCCTGCTGGTCGCCTCCACGGTGATCGGGCGGGTCATCTCCACGACCGGCCGCTGGAAGCGGTACCTGGTGATCGGCACGGCGCTGCTCACCGTCGGCTTCGCCCTGATGGGCACGCTCCGCGCGGACACCAGCTTCACCCTGCTCAGCGTGTACATGGCGCTGATCGGCCTCGGCCTGGGCATGACGATGCAGAACCTGGTCCTCGCCGTGCAGAACACCGTCAGCGTCCACGAGCTCGGCGCGGCCAGCTCGGTGGTGGCGTTCTTCCGCAGCCTCGGTGGCGCGATCGGTGTCTCCGCCCTCGGCGCGGTGCTCGCCCACCGGGTCAAGGACTACACCGCCGACGGGCTGGCCCAGCTCGGCATCCCCGCCTCCAGCTCCGGCAGCGGCGGCACCCTGCCCGACGTGCACACCCTGCCCGGCCCGCTGCGGGCTGTCGTCGAGAGCGCGTACGGCCACGGTGCCGGCGACATCTTCCTGGTGGCCGCCCCGTTCGCGTTGATCGCGTTCATCGCGGTGCTCTGCATCAAGGAGGTGCCGCTGCGTCAGCACAACGACAGCCCGGTTTCCGCCGAGGTCGAGCGGGAATCGACAGTCGCCGCCGGCGCTGGCGCGGCCGTGATCCGTACCGGCGAGCAGAGGTGAGGTAGAGCCATGGGCGTGGGAGCACCGGACCGCGAGGAGTACGGCCCCCGGACCCGACCGCTGCCCTTCGAGCGCGGCACGGACGGCCCTCGGGTGATCATGGCGGGTGTCGACGGCACCCGCACCTCCGAGCGGGCCGGTGCCTACGCCGCCGGCCTGGCCCGTCGGCAGAGCGCCGCGCTGGTGGTGGTCTTCGTCAGCTCACCGAGCGGGCTGACCGCCCTGGTTCCCGGCATGGACGCCGGCGCGGTCCAACGCACGCACGACGAGCTGGCCGACGAACTGCGCCGGGAGTGCCGGCGTGGGGCCGAGCAGTGGGGCATCCCGGTGACCCTGCTGGTGCGGCGCGGCGACGCGTACGGCGAGCTGTGCGCGGCGGCCGACGAGTTCCAGGCCGACATGCTCGTGGTCGGCGCGTCCGAGCAGGCCGGACACCGGCTGGTCGGCTCGGTCGCCACCCGGCTGGTCCGTGCCGGCCGCTGGCCCGTCGTCGTGGTGCCCTGATAACCCGTCGCGGCATGTCCGGGGTGCCGGGCAGGATGCGCGGCATGATCTGGACCGCACCGGAGATAACCCGGACTCCCGAACCGTACGTCGGCGACGAGCGCACCATGCTCGACGGCTGGCTCGACTACCACCGACAGACGCTGCTGCTCAAGTGTGCCGGGCTGACCGAGGAGCAGTTGCGCACGCCGAGCGTGCAACCGTCCGGGCTGACCCTGCTCGGCCTGGTCCGGCACCTGGCCGAGGTGGAGGCCTGGTGGTTCCGGGAGAACTTCGCCGGCGAGCCCGTCGACTACCCGTACTTCACCCCGGAGAACCCGGACGCCGACCACGACGTCAGCGCCGCCGACGCCGAGGCCGACTTCGCCACCTTCCACCGCGAGGTGGCACTGGCCCGCGAGGCCGCCGCCGGCCACTCGCTCGACGAGACGTTCATCGAGGTCGGCGCGAAGAAGCGCACCTTCAACCTGCGCTGGGTGTACGTGCACATGATCGAGGAGTACGCCCGGCACAACGGCCACGCCGACCTGATCCGGGAACGCATCGACGGCGTCACCGGCGAGTGACAAGGGCTCAGTAGTCCAGGGCCGCCCGCAGGTAACGCAGGTCGGCGTGGCCGCCCCAGCGGTGCGCCGACAACCCGGCGGACCGGGCACCCCGCACGGCCCAGTCCTCGTCGTCGACGCACAGGACCCGGGCCGGCGGGGTGGCCAGGGCCACGCAGGCGGCCTTGAAGTATTCCGGGGCGGGCTTGTGCACGCCGATCACCGAGGAGTTGACCACCACGTCCAGCTCGCCGACCAGGCCGAGCGCGGCCAGGTCGGAGTCGAGCAGGTCGGTGGCGTTGGTGCCCAGCCCGACCCGGACGCCCGCCGCACGGACCTCCCGAACGAACGCCAGCACCTCCTGGTCGACCTCTCCCCGGTAGCTCTGCCACTGCTCCACGGCGGCGCGGGCCCGTTCCGGGCTGCCCACCGACTCGGCCAGGGCGTCCGCCACGCTGTTCACCCACTCGGCGTGGTTGACCTGGCCGGTGAGCACCGGCTGGAGCCGCCCCCACTGCATGGCGATCTCGCCGAGCACCCCCTCGGAGAGGCCGTACTCCCGCTCGACAACGGCGGCCACCGCCGGGTCCCACCGGCGCAGTACGCCGTCGAAGTCCAGCAGGAGCGCCGTCGCGCGTTCCCGAGCCACTACCCGTTCTCCTCGCCGCGGCCGTGCCGCTGGTCGTTCTCGTCGGTCTGGTTGAGCCGTTGGCTGATCACCTGGGTGACCCCACTGCGCATGGTCACGCCGTAGAGCGCGTCGGCGATCTCCATCGTCCGCTTCTGGTGCGTGATGACGATCAACTGACTCTTCTCGCGCAACTGTGCCATCAACGTGATCAACCGGCCCAGGTTGACGTCGTCCAGGGCCGCCTCCACCTCGTCCATGATGTAGAACGGGCTGGGCCGGGCGCGGAAGATCGCCACCAACATGGCCACCGCGGTCAGCGACCGCTCGCCACCGGAGAGCAGCGACAGCCGCTTGATCTTCTTGCCCGGCGGGCGGGCCTCCACCTCGACGCCGGTGGTGAGCAGGTCGTCGGGTTCGGTGAGGATCAGCCGTCCCTCACCACCGGGGAAGAGGACGGTGAACACCTGCTCGAACTCCCGGGCGGTGTCCTCGAAGGCACTGGCGAAGACCTCCAGGATCCGCTCGTCCACGTCCTTGACCACGGTGAGCAGGTCCCGACGGGTGGCCTTGAGGTCCTCCAACTGCTCGGAGAGGAACTTGAAACGCTCCTCCAGCGCGGCGAACTCCTCCAGCGCGAGTGGGTTGACCTTGCCGAGCAGGGCGAGTTCGCGTTCCGCCTTCGCGGCGCGCTTCTCCTGCACCGGCCGCTCGTAGCGCACCGGCTCGGGCACCGGCAGACCGTCACGTTCGGCCGTCGCGACGTCCACCGGGGTCGGCGGAACGGGCTGCGTCGGACCGTACTCGGCGACCAGCGTCTCCACGTCCAGCCCGAAATCCTCGGCGGCCTTCGCCTCCAACTGCTCGATGCGCAGCCGCTGCTCCGCCCGCGCCACCTCGTCGCGGTGCACCTGGCTGGTCAGCCGCTCCAACTCCGCCCCGAGCCGTTTGGCGGCACCGCGTACCTCCTGAAGCTCCGCCTCCCGCGCGGCGCGCTCCAGGGCGACCGCGTCGCGGTGCTCCTCCGCCGTCGCGATCGAGGTGGTCAGTCGGGTCAGCGCCTCCCGGGCGCCACCGGCGACGGACCGGGCGATGCCCGCACCCCGGGCGCGGGCGGCCCGGCGGGCCGCCGCGCGTTCCCGGGCGGCCCGCTCCGCGGTGGCCTGCCGCGCGAGCGAGTCGGCCCGGCCGGCGATCGAGGAGACCCGCTCCTCGGCGGTACGCACGGCGAGCCGGACCTCCATCTCGTTCTGCCGGGCCTGCGGCACCATGGCCGCCAATTGATCCCGTTCCTCGCTGGAGGGCTCGGCGTCGACCGGGGTCTCCTCGGCCAGCCGTAGCCGCTCCTCCAACTCGGCGAGCGCGGTGAGGTCCCGTTGCCGGGCGGCCTCGGCGCGGGAGCGGGAGTCGCCGAGCCGGTCGGTCTCGGCCTTCGCGGAGCGGGCCGCCGCGCCCAGCTCGGCCAGCCGGCGGGCAGCGGCGTTGCGGTGGCTCTCCGCCTCACGCTTCTCGGCGGCGGCGTGCTGCACGGCCTCCTTGGCGGTCGCCACCTCGGCGCGCGCCTCGACCAACTGATCACGCAACTCCAGGCCGGCGCGTTCGGCGGTGACCCGGTTGGCGCGGGCCTCCTCGACTGCGGCCTGCACCTCGATGTAACTGGGAGCCTTGGCCGACCCGCCCGCCGCCGCGTACGCCCCGACGACGTCACCGTCCGGGGTGACCGCCCGCAGCTCGGGGTTGCTGGCGATCAGCTCGGCGGCGGCGGCCAGATCGTCGACGAGCGCCACGTCCCGCAGGGCCCGGTGCACCGCCGGACGCAGCTCGGCGCTGCACTCCACCAGGTCGGGCGCCCACCGGGCGTCGTCCGGCAACTTCGGGCGCAGAGCGTCCGCGGAGCCGGTCATGCCGGGCCCCGCCGGGCTGCCGACCAGCAGTCCGGCCCGGCCGGCGTCGGAGATCTTCAACAGCCGCATCGCCTCGACGGCCTCGTCCACCCCACTGACGGCGACGGCGTCGGCGAGGCCGCCGAGCGCGGCGGCCAGCGCGGCCTCGTGACCGGGCGTGACGGTGAGCAACCCGGCGAGGCTGCCGAGCAGGCCGGGCACGTCTCCGGCGCGGGCGAGCAGCGCCCCGGCGCCGTCCTTGCGCCGCAGCCCCAGGGCGAGCGCCTCCTCGCGGGCCTTCCAGGAGGCGGCGTCCTTCTCCGCCGCCCGCTCGGCGTCGGACAGCGATCGGACGGTGGCTTGGGCCCGTTCCTGCACGGCGACCGCCTCGGCGTGCCGGGCGTCCAGGTCCGCGTTGTCCCGGTCGGCCTCGGTGGACTGGGCGGCGACCGCGTCCAGGTCGGCCTGCGCCTGCTCGGCGCGGCCCAGCGCGTCGGCGTGCGCGATCGCGAGGCGTTCGATCTCCTCGCCGGCGCTGGTGGTCCGGGCCCGGGCGGAGTTGACCTGGCCGGTGAGCCGGGCCATGCCCTCGCGCCGGTCGGCGATGGCCTTGGCCGCGGCGACCAGCTCGCGCTCGGCGGCGGCCAACTGCCGCTCCAACTCCTGGCGGTGCTCGACCGCCTCAGCCAGTCGGATCTGGTCGTCGGTGAGCGCGCCGCGCAGCTCCTCCTCCTGCTCGCGGACGCGTTCCGCCTCGGCTTCCAGCTGGTCCGGATCGCGGCCGGGCCGCTCGTCGTCGCCGGTGGCGCTGAGGTGCCGCAGCCGCTCCCGGGCCAACTGCTCGATCGAGCGAAAGCGTTCCTGGAGGGCGGAGAGCTTGTACCAGGTGTCCTGGGCGGCGGCGAGCAGCGGCGCGTCCTCGGCGAGGGCGGCCTCCAACTCGCCGAGCCGACCCTGCACCTCGGTGTGCTCACCCTCGATCTGCTCGCGCCGCTCGCGCAGCGCGGTCTCGTCGGCGATCTCCCGGTCCAGGGTGGTCCGCAGGGTGGCCAGGTCGTCGGCGAGCAGCCGCAACCGGGCGTCGCGCAGGTTGGCCTGGATGGCGGCGGCGCGGCGGGCCACCTCGGCCTGCCGGCCCAGCGGCTTGAGCTGACGACGCAGCTCCGCCGTGAGGTCGGTCAGGCGATTGAGATTCACCTGCATCGCGTCGAGCTTGCGAAGCGCCTTCTCCTTGCGCTTGCGGTGCTTGAGGACGCCGGCCGCCTCCTCGATGAACGCCCGGCGGTCCTCCGGCTTGGCGTGCAGCATGCCGTCGAGGCGGCCCTGCCCGACGATGATGTGCATCTCCCGGCCGATGCCGGAGTCGGACAGCAGCTCCTGGATGTCGAGCAACCGGCAGGAGTTGCCGTTGATCTCGTACTCGCTCTCACCGGAACGGAACATCCGGCGGGTGATGGAGACCTCGGTGTACTCGATCGGCAGCGCGCCGTCGGTGTTGTCGATGGTGAGGGTGACCTCGGCGCGACCCAGCGGAGCCCGGCCGGCGGTGCCGGCGAAGATGACGTCCTCCATCTTGCCGCCACGGAGGGCCTTGGCGCCCTGCTCGCCGAGGACCCAGGCGATGGCGTCGACGACGTTGGACTTGCCCGAGCCGTTCGGGCCCACCACACAGGTGATCCCGGGCTCCAGCTTCAACGTCGTGGCGGAGGCGAAGGACTTGAACCCCTTCACCGTCAGGCTCTTGAGATACACCTACTCGATCCTCGTCCGGTGGCCGCCGTACCGTCGCCGGCTGCGGGGACCTGGGTGAACCCGCAGACTAACCCGGCGGTGTGAGCGGGCCGGCACGCGACCCGCCCCGCGTCGCGTCGACAGGGTTCGCGCTGTTGTTCGGTTGACCGCGAGAAAGACAAGCGCCTTTCATGATCGGCTTATCCGCCGACGTGCTTTTCGGTAACTGTGCGGCGCGCTTCCCACACGATCGGCTGCAAGATCATGAATGGTCGGCACCGAAAAGGTGCCGGACAGTGTTGCGCGCCGGCACTCAGGTGTCGGCGCGCATTTTTGCGGTGGTGCGATTCAGTTTTTTGCGACGTGAAGATCAGGTCAACGCCGGCTCGGCCAGACGGAGAAGATCATCCGCCTCCGCCGCAGCCGCCGCGAGCCGATCATTGTCGGCACGCAGACGCGTGATCTCGAACTCCAGCGCCTGAACCCTGGAACGCAGTCGGGTGACCTCGTCGAGCAGACGCCGGTCGGGCGCTGCACCTACGTGGCCGTAGAGGGCCTTCGCCATGCTGACTCCTTGATATGCGCTGCCGGAAAGGCCGGCCAAACGCGCGCCCATTTGTACGCGGCTGTCATTCCAGGCTGTATCTGGGCATGACCGGGCGCGACTGGCGACACCTATATATTGAGCCGCAAACCCCTCCTTCGTCAAGTTCTCGCAGGCCGTAGATCATCTCCACGTCGACCTGTCCACTTGTCGGGGGGCTGCCACAAGGCACGGACACTCTCTGTCCGGACGCCTTTACTGTACGCCTGGATTCGCGGAAGTCCGCACCCTGGCGTCCGACTTCCCCTTAACTCTTTCTTAGCCACGTTGCCGCAGGTCGTAGGCGCGCCGTAGCGTCACCCCGGCCCGCAACCGACCCCTGGAGGCATAGGCGTGTACGGCTGGACCGATCCGATGGACCCCAACGGCGCCCCCCGGCGCGCCGGAGGACCGACCGACGAGCCGGCCTGGCTGCACGACCGCCCGGAACCCCGCTCGGCCTACCTCTTCGGCGACGAACCCGATCAGCCGCGCGACGAGTGGCACCGGGAGCACACCGACAGCCGGCAACCGGACCCGGCGAACCCCGCCGAGGCGGCCGACGCCCGCACCGCCGCCTGGGGGGCGTACCAGCCGGACGGAGCGACCCACGGTTGGGGCGACAGCCACCCGGCCGAGGACACCACCGGAGGACGGCGCGCCGAGACGCCCGGCGGCTGGCACACCGACACCGACCCGGCGGCCACCGACGGCTGGCACGGCACCGCCGAGACCAGCCGGCCCGGTGAGGGACGGCACCGCTCCCCACGCCGCTGGCGCCGCCCACTGATGATCGGAGGGGCCGCCGCGGCCGCCACCCTCGTGGTGAGCTTCGGCGTCGGCGCGCTCACCCTGCCCGGCGGTGACGACGGGGCCGCTCAGCCGACGGCAGTCGACGACTCCTTCGCCACGCCGGCCGCGCCCACCGAAGAGCCGGTGCTGGACACCCTCGCCGCGCCCTCTCCGTCGACCATCCCCAGCCCGGCTTCTCCCAGCCCGTCGCCGACCAAGGTCGTCAAGCCCACGCCGGCGGCGTCGCGGAGCACCGCCGCCTCGCGCCGCAGCGTCCAACGCAGCACCGCGCCGAGCAACACCGGCAACTCCGCCGGTTCCAACGGCTCCAGCGGCACCGTCAGCGCGCAGGCCCGCGAGGTCGTGGACCTGGTCAACGCCGAGCGGGCCAAGGCCGGCTGCCAGGCGCTGAGCATCAACACCAAGCTGATGACGGCCGCCCAGCGGCACAGCCAGGACCAGGCCGACAACAAGAACATGTCGCACACCGGCAGCGACGGCAGCAACGCCGGCACCCGCCTGGACCGGGTCGGCTACACCTGGCGCACGTACGGCGAGAACGTGGCCTGGAACCAGCAGACCCCCGCCGCGGTGATGGACGCCTGGATGAACAGCTCCGGCCACAAGGCCAACATCCTGAACTGCGCGTTCACCGAGATCGGCGTCGGCATCGCCAACAGCAACGGACCGTACTGGACGCAGGTCTTCGCAGCACCGCGCTGACCGCGCGTCGTTCCCGCCCCCGCGCTCGTTGACCCGGTGAGGTACGTCGGGCCGGAGCGTGGGGGCCGCGTACCGGTGCGGGCGGCGACCGGCCGCCCGGGACCCGGGAGCTGCCGATGCGGATCCGGCCGCGGCGACGCGTCGCCGTACGCCCAGTGCGCCGCGCCCTGTCCGCCAGCGTCGCGCTCGTGCTGGTCATACCGGCGTACGGGTGCCGCCCGGCGCTGACCCCGCCCGGTGCGCCCACCGCGTGGCCGGCGGCGCAGGCCCGGCACTGGCAGTGGCAGTGGCAGCTCAGCGGCCCGCTCGACCCGGCGGTGGACGCCCACGTCTTCCTCCTCGACCCGGTGGCCACCACCGCCGCACAGACCGCCGACCTGCGTTCCCGGGACCGCCGGTTGATCTGCCAGGTCCACGTCGGATCGGTCCGCTCCGACGACCCGGACGCCAGCCGGTTTCCCGAGGTCGTCCGGGGCGCGGCCGGACGTAGAGCCGACAGCCGGTGGCTGGACGTCCGGAGTTGGGACGCGCTCCGGCCGGTGCTGACCGACCGGTTCCGGCTCTGCCGGGGCAAGGGCTTCGGCGCGGTGGCGCTCTTCGACGCCGACGGGTACGCGGCGCGCTCCGGCTTTGCGCTCGACTTCGACGACCAACTGCTGTTCAACCGCCGGCTGGCCGAGCTGGCCCGCTCACTGAGCCTCTCCCCGGGGCTGGTCAACGACGTGCCACAGCTCGCCGCGCTGGCCCCGGACTTCGACTTCGCCGTCAACGAGGAGTGCGTCCGGCTGACCCAGTGCGCCAAACTGCTGCCGTTCAGCGACGCCGGCAAGCCGGTCTTCCACGTCGAGTACACCGGCTCGACCGACGACTTCTGTGTCACCACCGTCGGCTACGGCTTCGCGTCCATCCGAAAGGACCGCACCCTCGACGCATCCCGCGAACCCTGCCCCCTCCCCTAACCCCACCCCACCCCGCCCCTACGCCCCACGCCCGCGCCCGCCCCGCCCCGCCCTGCCCTGCCCCGCCCCGCGATCTTGCACTTTCGGTTACCGTTTTGCCGGGTTGCTCCCGCTTTGCCGCGACAGAAACCGCAAGATCGCCGGGCTGAAGGCGGGGTGGGGCTGAGTGGGCTGGGCAGGGCGGGGACGAGGCGGGAGCGGGGGCGGGACGGGGGCGGGGCGGGAGCGGGGGCGGGAGCGGGGCGGGCGGGGGTTAGGGCACTGGGACCAGTTCCGGGGCGGAGGCGGGTGGGTCGGTGGGGGCGGGGGCCGGGCGGGGGCGCAGGAATCGCGGGGCCCACCAGTTGGCGTCGCCGAGCATGGTCATCAAGGCCGGCAGCACCACGCCCCGGATGATGGTGGCGTCCAGCAGGATGGCCGCCGCCAGCCCGATGCCGAGCTGCTTCATGTCGATCGTGCTGAGCGTGGCGAAGATCGAGAAGACCCCGACCATCACGATCGCCGCACTGGTCACCACCCCGGCCGACGACGTGATCCCGTACGACACGGCGTCGCGGTTGGGCAGGCCGGACCGGACGCCCTCGCGGATCCGACTGACCACGAAGACGTGGTAGTCCATCGAGAGGCCGAAGAGCACCACGAACAGGAACAGCGGCAGCCAGGACACGATGGCGCCCATCGAGGTGAAGCCGAGCAGCCCCTGCGCCCACTCACCCTGGAAGACCAGCACCAGCAGGCCGTACGCGGCGCCGGCGGAGAGCAGGTTCAGCGCGATCGAGCTCGCCGCGATCACCACCGACCGGAAGGTGAACGTCATGACCAGGAAGGTCAGCACCAGCACGAAGCCCATGACCAGCGGCAGCTTGTCCCGGACGTGCTGGGCGTAGTCCTCGCTGTCGGCGACGCTCCCGCCCACCGCGTACTCGATGCCGGGGATGGCCCGCAGTTCGGCCGGGACCAGATCCTCGCGCAGCTTCTCCAGCGACTGCACCGACCGGTCGTCCCGGCTGGCGTACGGGGTGGGAACCTCCAGCACCGAGACCCGCCGATCGGCCGACACCTCGATCTTCGGTCCGTCCGCCTCGGCCGGGGCGAACAGCGGATCGGCGGCTGCCCGGATGGACAGGCCGGTGAGGGCGGCGCGTACCCGATCGGCCTGGTCGGCGGGCGCCCGGACGGCCACCACGTGATTGGTGCCGGCGCTCGGGAAAGCGGCGGTGAGCCGGTCGTACGCCTGCATTGCCGGAGTCGTGCGGGGCAGGTCCTCCATGCCGGGGAACTTCAGCTTCATGCCGAGCGCCGGCGCGGCCAGCGCCAGCAGCAGACCGACCGAGATGACGAGCGTCGCCACCGGGGCGCGCAGCGCGGGTCGGAGCACCGCCGGCCACAGCCGGGGCGCGCGGGGCTCGCCGTGCCGGCCGGTACGTGGCGCGGTCAGTCGCCAGAGCAGCGGCACCCGGGGCCGGTCCACCCAACGGCCGAGCCGGGCCAGCAGGGCGGGCAGGACGGTCAGTGAGCCGGTCACCGCGACGGCCACCACGAGGATCGAGCCGATGGCGAGGGACGAGAAGACGACGTCGCCGGCGAGCAGCAGCCCGGCCATCGAGATGATCACCGCGAAGCCGGAGACGACGACGGCGTGCCCTGAGGTCTCCGCGGCGATCTCCACCGCGTCCAGACCGGACCGACCCTTGGCTCGTTCCTCCCGCTCTCGACGGATGTAGAACAGCGAGTAGTCGACGCCGACCGCCATGCCGATCAGAAGGATCACCGGTGCCGTGGTGTCGGTGGCCGGCACCAGGTGGGAGGCGAGTGTGGACAGACCCATCGCGGCGGCGACCGAGGAGAGGGCCAGCAGCACCGGCACGCTCGCCGCGATCAACGCGCCGAACGCGATGATCAGGATCGCCAGGGTGACCGGCAGGCTGAGCAGCTCGGCGCGCTTGAAGTCCTTGCCCAGGGTGTCGTCGAGGGCCTGGCCGATCGACGGTCCGCCGACCTGCTCGACGCGAAGCCCGGGGTGCGCGGCCTGCACGGAGGCGGTGGCGTCCCGCAACGGCTGCACCCGCTCCGAGGCCGTCTCCGGGTCACCCGACATGGTGATCGGCAGCAGCAGCGCCGAGCCGTCCCGCGCGGTGACCGGCTGCCCCACCCCGGCGACCCCGGGGACCGTCCGCAGCCGGGCCGCCGCGTCGTCGGCCGCCGACTTTGCCGCCGCCGGGTCCAACGCGCCACCCCGGGCGGTGATGAGGACGTTGTCCACGGCCGGGTCGTCGAAGCTACCGGCGTCGACGATCAGGCCGGCCCGCCCCGCCTCGCCGATCGCCTGGTCACCGCTGGTGGCCTCGTTGATTCCGGCGGCGTTGCCGCCGACGAAGCACACCGCCACGAACACGGCCCACAGTGCGATCGCCCGCCACGGATGCTCGGCGCTCCACCGCGCCAGCCGCACCGTCACCGGTCTTCTGCCCATCTCGGGTCCCCCTGTCACGTCAACCCCCTGTCAACGGTGCTGACGCTAGGTGCGTGACGAGGCGGTCACATCGGGGATCGACCCGGGCCCACCCTGGAACCGGCGGACCGGGCGCGGGGGTGCGTCCGCCGGACATCGGCCCGCGATTCGGACGTACACCGGGGGCCTGCCCCGAGCGCCAGGCCGCGACCCGCCGGCATCGCCCCGAGCCGGCTCCGGGTCATCCCCGAAGGGAACCCCGGGGCCGTGGCTGACAGTGCGGGCAACTGTACGAGGACCGGTTCATGAACGCCTCACGGCGGATCGGCGCGCCACACCGACGGCACGGCTCGCCCTCGCGGCCGTAGGCGTTGAGCGCCCGGTCGAAGTAGCCGCTCTCGCCATTGACGTTCACGTAGAGGGCGTCGAAGCTGGTGCCGCCCTCGCTGATCGCCTCGGCCAGCACGTCACGGACGTGGCCGAGCAGACGCTGCGCGGCCGGGCCGGTCAACGCGTCGGTGGGTCGGCCGCCGTGCAGCTTGGCGCGCCAGAGCGCCTCGTCGGCGTAGATGTTGCCCACCCCGGAGATCAGGGTCTGGTCGAGCAGCGCGCGCTTCACCTCGGTGTGCCGGCGGCGCAGCGCCGCGACGAACGCCTCGTCGGAGAACTCCGGGTCCATCGGGTCGCGGGCGATGTGCGCGATTTCGTCGGGCAACTCGGCGCCGCCCTCGCTCACCGAGAGCCCGCCGAACGTGCGCTGGTCGACGAAGCGCAGCTCCGGACCGTCGTCGCTGAACCGGAACCGGACCCGAAGGTGGGTCTCGTCGGTCGTGCCGGGGGGCTGGAGCAGTAGCTGACCCGACATGCCGAGGTGCCCGACGATCGCGTCACCGCTGTCCAGTGGCAGCCACAGGTACTTGCCGCGACGGCGGGCGTCCAGCACCGTCCGGCCGGCGAGCACGTCGGCGAAGTGCACGTCGCCGGGAGCGTGCCGGCGGACCGCACGCGGATGACGAACCTCGACCGAGGCGATCCGGCGGCCGACGACCCACTGGGCCACCCCCTGCCGGACGGTCTCCACCTCGGGCAGCTCAGGCACGCGGGCCACCCGTCTCGTGACCGTCGGCGCCCCCGGCCGGCAGGGCCTGCGCCAGGTGGTCGGCCTGCTCGGCCTGCGCCGCCCGCTCGGCGCTCTCCAGCGGCCCGAACGACTCGCCCCGATCGGCCGAGTCGTCCCGGTCGGCCGGCTGGCCCCGGCCGGGGTCGCCGTCCTGACCACCCTGGCTGCCGTCGCCGTTCTGGCCGTCCTGGCCGCCGTCGCCGTTCTGGCCGTTCTGCTCGGCGAGCGTCCGCCAGGCGGCCTCGGCGGCCCGCTGCTCGGCCTCCTTCTTGCTGCGCCCCTCCGCGCCGCCGTACCGGTTGCCGGCAACGACCACCCAGGCGGTGAACGTCTTGAGGTGGTCCGGGCCGGTGCCCTCGATCCGGTACTCCGGGACGCCGAGACCGAGCGCCGCCGTCAGCTCCTGGAGACTGGTCTTCCAGTCCAGCGCGGCCCCACGACCGGCCGACTCGGCCATCAGCGGGTCGAAGAGCCGGTGGATGACGATCCCCGTGGTGTCCAGGCCGTACTGGAGGTAGATCGCGCCGAGCAGCGCCTCCAGCGTGTCGGCGAGGATGCTCGCCTTGTCCCGACCGCCGGTCGTCTCCTCACCCTTGCCGAGCAGCAGGTACGCGCCGAGCCCGTCCGGGCCCAGACCGCGCGCCACGTCGGCGAGCGCCCGCATGTTGACCACGCTGGCCCGCAACTTGGCCAACTGCCCCTCGGGCAGATCCGGGTGGTTGTGGAACAGCGCCGTGGTGATCACCACGCCGAGCACCGAGTCGCCGAGGAACTCCAGCCGCTCGTTGGTCGGCAGCCCGCCGTTCTCGTACGCGTACGACCGGTGGGTCAACGCGCGCTGGAGCAGCTCGGGTTCCAGGCTTACTCCGAAGGCGGCTTCCAGGTGACCGACGGACGCCCGCCGCCGCTTGTCGTTGCTCATGTGCGTACCTCGGTGTCGGTGGAGCGGTCGGTGCGACCGGTCGCGGCGTTGCGGTCGAGCAACGCGGAGACCAGATCGGTGGCGCGCCGCCGCCACAGGTGGGCGGCGAGAGCTATGCCGGAGGCGACGTCGTCGGCGCGGGCGGACCCGTGACAGACGACCACCGTCCCCGCGACGCCCAGCAGGGCCGCCGCGCGGGGCGCGCCGCCCTGGGCAGGTGGGCCGCCGGCCATCGCGTACGCGCCCTCAATGGCCTTGAGCAGCACGTTACCGGTGAAGCCGTCGGTGACGACCACATCGGCGCGCGCGCCGAGGGCCACGTCGAACCCTTCGACCAGGCCGACGTAGCGCGCCCCGCCGGGCAGCGGTTCGACGGCCAGCAGGGGGTCGGTGGCGCGGCGGACCCGGTCACCCTTTCCGGCCTCGGTGCCGACCGAGAGCAGCCCGACCCGGGGCGCGGCGATCGAGTGGGCCACCGCCGCGTACGCGGCGCCGAGCACGGCGTGGCGGGCGAGGGTCGCCGGGCGGGGTTCCAGGGAACCGCCGACGTCGAGCAACACGACCGGACCGGCCACGGCGGGCAGGGTGGCGGCCAGCGCGGGTTGGCGGATCTCCGGCGAACGGCCGAGGCCGAGTACGGCCGCGGTGACGGTGGCACCGGTGGCACCGGCGGAGACCAGGGCATCGGCGGTCCCGTCCCGGACGGCGGTGACCGCGGCCCGGACGGTGCTCTCGGAGCGGGCGGCGCTGGGATGGTCGGCCATGCCGACGACATCGCGCACGGGTCGCACCGTGATCCTGGCGCGTTGCGTGGGATCGAGGGCAGCGATCAGCTCGTCGGCGACCTCGGTCGGACCGACGAGAAGCAGGTGCAGGTCGGGGTCGGCGCGCATGGCCCGCAGAGCGCCGTCAACCACGACGGCGGGAGCGTCGTCCCCGCCGAGGAGGTCAACGGCGATCCGCGCGGTGCCCGGCTCCACCGGAACGCCGGCCGGGTTGGACCGGCCGGCGTCGGAGGGAGCCGGGGCACCGGGCGAATGCCAGGATGCGCGCGCCTCCCGACCTGAGGTCGGGGGCGTCACTCGGCGTCCAGGTCAGACCTCGAGAACCTGGCGGCCGTTGTAGGTGCCGCAGACGGAGCAGGCGGCGTGCGGCAGCTTCGGGGACTTGCACTGCGGGCACGCGACGGTCGCGACCACTGTCGCCTTCCAGTTCGCCCGGCGGGACCGGGTGTTGCTGCGCGACATCTTGCGCTTCGGGACGGCCACGGTTCTTACTCCTCTGTAACGGTCAGTTGCGACAGGCCCGCCCAACGCGGGTCGATCTGCTGGTGACTGTGGTCGGCCGGCAGATCGTCCCAGTGCGCCCCGCATTCGGGGCACAGTCCTGGGCAGTCCTCCCGGCAGAGCGGGTTGGTCGGCAGCGTGAGCACCAACGCGTCCCGCAGCGCCGGCTCCAGGTCGATCAGATCGCCCTGCATCCGGCCCACCTCGTCCTCGTCGGTCGTGGCGTCCGTGGTGCTGTCCTCGTACGCGTACAGCTCCTGGATCGTCACGCCCATCGAGTCGTTGATCTCGCGCAGGCAACGGCCGCACTCACCCCGGACGGGACCGGTGATGGTCCCGGAGACGAGCACGCCCTCGGACACCGACTGCAACCTCAGATCGAGGTCGAGGTCCGCGCCCTCCGGCACGCCGATCAACTCCACACCGAGGTCCGCCGGTGCCGGCACGACCCGCCGGACCTCACGCAACGCGCCAGGGCGACGCGGCAGTTCCCTCGTGTCGAGGACCAGCGGCGACCTGGGGTTGAGTGTCGATGGCGAGTGCTTGGGCATAGTTAGACTCCGGCCGGTGAGAGGCCGACAAAAAAGGTTACCTGGACGACCGCCGGACCGTCGAACCGGGGGCGACGCCCGCCTGAGAAGTCGGCTGGTGAGGTGCCGCTCAGAAGGGTAGCGGGCGTTCGGCCTCATCCCCAGCGAAGGTGCCGATCTCCCGCAGCGCGTGCATCTTGTCCCGGCCGCGCTCTATCGAGGCCAGCGCCCGGGTGAGGAACTGCTCGAAGTTGGCCAGCGCGGTGTCGACGTAGTCGTCGACCTCCTCACGCAGGCGTTGCGCCTCGGCGCGGGCCTCGCCGATGATCCGGGCGCCCTCGTGCTCGGCCGACACGGTGATCTCGTTCACCGAGACCAGGCGGGCGTGTTCTGCCTCACCCTCGCTGATGATCCGGTCCGCCTCGCGCTTGCCGGCGTCCATGATCTTGTCCCGCTCCTCGAGGAGCGCGGCGGCGCGACGCAGGTCGGCGGGGAGATCGGCACGCATCTCATCGAGGGCAGCGATCATCTCACCCCGGTCGACCATGCAGTTGTTGCGCGACATCGGGACGGAGCGGGCCTGCTCCAGGATGGCGATCAGTTCTTCGATGCGATCGAGCGGGTCCACCGGCTACCTCACTCCTGTCGTTCGTCGGCCGACCTCCATGATGCGGGCTACGGCCGTTCCCCGCGCCACCAATCATGTCGTGCCGGCCCCACCACCGCCCCACTCACCCCAACCCGGCGAGTCGCGACATAGTCACCCGCGGCTCCCACCGCGCCGATCTTGCACTTTCCGTCCCGTCAAACCATGACGAAAAAGGCGTTGCGGGCACCGCAAGTGCAAGATCGCGAAGGTGGGAGGTGGAAGGCGGCCGGGGTTCGTTCAGTGGCGGGGGGCGAGGCGGGCCTGGAGGGCTTCGCGGACCGGGTCCGGGACGTGGGCGGAGATGTCGCCGCCCCACTTGGCCACGTCCTTGACCAGACTCGACGAGAGGAACGAGTAGAGCGGGTTGGTCGGCATGAAGAGCGTCTCGACGCCGGCCAGACCGATGTTCATCTGGGCCATCTGCAACTCGTAGTCGAAGTCGCTGACCGCCCGCAGGCCCTTGATCAGCACACTGGCCTGCTGCGCCCGGCAGAAGTCCACCAGCAGCCCCCGGAACGACTCGACCCGTACGTTGCCGTACGACGAGGTCACCTCGCGGAGCATCTCGATGCGCTCCTCGACGGTGAACAGGCCACTCTTCGACTGATTCACCAGCACACCGACGATCACCTCGTCGAAGAGCCGGCTGGCCCGCCCGATGATGTCGAGGTGTCCGTTGGTGACCGGATCGAACGAACCGGGGCACACCGCACGTCTCATGATCGGCGACCGTACCAAAGGGTGGTCTCGCCGTAACGGCGACTGCGCTCGGCGGTGATCCCCTCCACCCAGTCGAACTCCCTGGTGCGGCGGGACCGCTCCACCACCACCAACGCGTCGGGCGTCAGCCAGCCGCCGTCGACCAGCGCGGCCAACAGCGCGGTGATCTCCTCGTCCGGCACCGCGTACGGCGGGTCGGCGAAGACCACGTCGTACGGCCCGTCGTCCGGCCCGGCGGCCAGCACAGTCGCCACCTTGCCGGTGACCAGACGGGCCGCCGGACCCGCACGGAGAGCCGCCACGTTCTCCCGGATCACCCGGGCCGCCCGCGGATCGGACTCGACCAGCAACACGTGCCGGGCGCCTCGGGAGAGCGCCTCCAGGCCGACCGCGCCGGAGCCGGCGTACAGGTCCGCGAAGCGGGCGCCATCGAGATCGACAGCGGCCTGGACGGCACTGAACAGCGCCTCCCGAACCCGGTCCGAGGTGGGTCGGGTGCCGGCGCCGGGTGGCGCGGCGATCCGCCGGCCACCGAGCGTCCCGGCCACGATCCGGGTCACCGTTTCCTCCTGCTCATGCCCGCGACGCTACGCGATGCGGCGCGGACCCGGTCCGCACGGCACGGATCCGGGGAGCGGGCCGGCCGGCAACGACGGGGGCACCTGAGCAGCCTCGACGCAGCGGCATCCACCGTGGAGCCGGAGCGGGGCGGACCGTCCCCAGTGACCGGACCGGCACCTTCGGTATATCAAAGATCACGAATCGACTACATTGCCGGATGGCAATGATCTGAACTCCCCTCATTAACCACCCATCAGTACAGTCTCCCCCTGTCCCCGCTTTCGCCGCGGGAACACCACCGCGTCGCGCGACGCCCCGGTGAGCAGTGACTCCCCGGTCACGATGCCTCCCGGCCTTCCGCCACGCGATCCGTACCCCCCTCACCAGGAGCAGGCGTGAACCCTCCCAAGTCTCCGTTCCGGCGCGTAGCGGCCATCGCCGCGGGCGCGTTGATCGGCATCGCCGGCGTCGGCGTCCTCGCGAGCCCCGCGAGTGCCCACCACCCCGAGCCCTCCGGCACCTACTGCCTGACCTCCGACGGCCAGGTCAAGGTGACCTGGACGGTCGGCAACAGCGAGAACATCACCGCGAAGATCACCACGCTGAAGTCGACCGTTCCGGCCGACTTCACCGGCGGCCTGGCGCAGGACGCCACTCTCCCGGCGAAGGGCGAGGGTTTCCTCACCGGCACCCAGGCCTACCGCTTCGACCAGAAGCGGCCGACGGTCGAGCTGACCGTCGAGGCCCGCTGGGTGCGCGACGACCGGATCGTGAGCGAGTCGCGGACCGTGGCCGCCGAGCCGAAGGGCACCTGCGCGGCAGAGGCCACGCCCTCGCCGAGCAGCCCGACGCCGACCGCCACTCCGTCGGCGACCCCCACCCCGACCCCCACTGTCGCCTCGCCGTCGCCGAGCCAGCCTCCGACCCAGAGCCCGACCCCGACTGCCACCCCGGCTCCGGCGGAGCCGGTGGGCTCGGTCGAGTCGACCTGCGACAAGCTGACCTTCGCGATCGAGAACCCCGCCGACGGTGAGACCGTCACGCTCACCCTGACCCCGAACAAGGGCGAGGTGAAGACGCTGGTCGTCAAGCCGGGCGAGACCGGCTCCGTCTCCTTCGACGCGACCGAGGGTCTCGTCGTCACGCCGGCGGCCGAGGGCCTCGACGACACCGAGCCGATCGCCTGGGAGCAGCCGGCCGACTGCGCCCCGGGTCAGGGTGGCGGCAAGGACGAGCCGGCTCTGCCGCTGACCGGTGCCGCCACCGGCGGCATCATCGCCGGTGCCGTGGTGCTGCTGGCCGCCGGTGCCGCCCTGTTCGTGGTGGCCCGTCGTCGTCGGGTCCGCTTCACCGCCTGAGACAACCCGCTCCGACAGCTGAGGGCGCGTCGACCACCCGGTCGGCGCGCCCTCAGCCATGTGATGGCTTGCGTGGTCAGCCCTTCTCCAGGTACTCCGCGCGGTCCTCGTCCACCAGTGCGGCCACCGACGCGGCCAGTGCCGGGCTGCGGGCCAGCTCCGGGTCGTCCTCGATCAGGGTGATCGCCTCGGCGCGGGCGTCGCGGATCAGGTCGGCGTCGCGCCGCAGGGACAGCAACCGCAGGTGCGAGCGGTGCCCGGACTGGGTGGCACCCAGCACGTCGCCCTCGCGGCGTTGCTCCAGATCCAGTTCGGCGAGCTTGAAACCGTCGCTCGTGGACGCCACCGCGTCCAACCGTTCCCGCGCCGACGAACCCTCGGCCGCCTCGCTGACCAGCAGGCACAGCCCGGCGGCGGCGCCCCGGCCGACCCGGCCCCGCAACTGGTGCAGTTGGGAGACACCGAACCGGTCGGCGTCCAGCACGATCATCACTGTCGCGTTCGGCACGTCCACGCCGACCTCGATCACTGTGGTCGCCACCAGCACGTCCAGGTCACCGGCCGCGAAGGAACGCATCACCGCGTCCTTCTCGTCGGCCGGCAGGCGACCGTGCAGCACCCCGATCCGCAGGCCGCGCAGCGGACCCTCGGCCAGCAGCGGGGCCACCTCGGTCACCGCCAGCGGCGGCCGACGGCCGTTGTCGTCCTCGGCTGGCGGCTCCTCGTCGGACGTGGGACCGTCACCGATCCGGGGACACACCACGTACGCCTGGTGGCCGGCGGTCACCTCCTCGCGCAGCCGACGCCAGGCCCGGTCCAGGTAGGCGGGCTTCTCGGCGGCCGGCACCACGTGCGAGGCGATCGGCGACCGCCCCCGGGGCAGCTGGGAGAGCGTGGAGACCTCCAGGTCGCCGTAGACGGTCATCGCCACCGTGCGCGGGATCGGGGTGGCCGTCATCACCAGCACGTGCGGCGGCTGGTCGGCTTTGGCGCGCAGGGCGTCGCGCTGCTCCACGCCGAAGCGGTGCTGCTCGTCGACCACCACCAGGCCGAGATCGGCGAAGTCGACCCCCTCGTAGAGCAGGGCGTGGGTGCCGAGCACGATGCCGGCGGCACCGCTGGCCACCTCGCCGAGCGCCCGACGGCGGGCCGCCGCGCCGAGCGAGCCGGTGACCAACTCGACCCGGGTGGCGTGCTCGGCGGAGCCCAGCTCACCGGCCCGCCCGAGCGGCCCGAGCAGGTCGAGCATGCCGCGGTGGTGTTGGGCGGCCAGCACCTCGGTCGGCGCCAGCAGCGCGGCCTGCCCACCCGCGTCGACCACCTGGAGCATCGCCCGTAGCGCCACCACCGTCTTGCCCGAACCCACCTCGCCCTGCAACAGGCGGTGCATGGGGTGCGCTGTGGCCAGGTCAGCGGCGATCTCCACACCGACCTCCCGCTGACCGGCCGTCAGCTCGTACGGAAGTCGGGCGTCGAAGGCCTCCAACAGCCCGTCCGGACGCGCCGGGCGGGGCCGGGCCGGCCAGTCGGCCGCCCGGTGCTTGCGCTGCACCAGGGTCACCTGGACGGCGAAAGCCTCGTCCCACTTGAGGCGCCGCCGCGCCTGGTGCAGCGCCTCCTTGCTGGACGGCCGGTGGATCTCGGTCAACGCGACGCCCAGCCCGACGAGCTTGCGGCCGGCCCGCACGGCGCTCGGCAGTGGATCGTCCGGCGGGGTGAACGTGTCCAGTACGACGCGCACGCAGCGCGCGATCACCCAGGTCGGCACGGCCGCGGCGGCCGGGTAGACCGGGATCAGCGCCCCGGCGAACTCCTCGATGTCCTCGCTGATCGCCGCCTCGCCGTCGCCGCCCTCACCGAGCAGGACGTACTCCGGGCCGTTGAGCTGCCGTTTGCTGCGGAACTCGGTGACCTTGCCGGCGAACAGACCCCACCGACCCGGGCGCAGCTCGCGCTCGCGCCACGCCTGGTTGCCGAAGAAGGTCAACGTCAGCACCCCGCCGGAGCCGTCGCCGACGGTCACCTCGAGCAGGTTGCCCCGCCGCTGACGCATCGGGCGCACGGTGGTGCGCTGCACCTGGGCCATGACGGTGACCTGCTCACCGACGTCCAGTGAGCGGATGTCGGTGTGTTCGCCGCGCTCGTCGTAGCGACGCGGGAAGTGGTAGACCAGGTCACCCGCGGTGTGCAGGTCGAGGTGCGAGGCCAGCGCCTTCGCTGTCTTGTCCCCGACCAGCTTCTTCAGCGGAGTGTCCACGGTGGCTGGTTCGCTCATTCGATCCCTACCAGGAGCGGATAAAACGGCTGACCGCCCGGGTACGCGTGCACCTCGACGAACGGCCAGCGTCGCGCGACGTGCGCGCGGACGGCGTCGGTGAGCCCGGCCGGAGCGTCCACCCCGGCCAGCAGGGTGACCATCTCGCCGCCACCACCGAGCATCCGGTCGACCACCGCCGCGCAGGTGTCGGTGAGGTCGGTGCCGATCAGGTGCACCTCCCCCTCCACCAGCGCCAGCACGTCACCGGGACGGCACGGGCCGGCCACGGTCAGCGCCTCCCGGCTGGCATGGCAGACCTCGGCGTACCGGCAGGCCCCAGCCGCCTCGGCCATCGCGATGACGTCGTCCTCGAAACGGCGGTCGCCGTCGCGGACCGCGAGCGCCGCCAGGGCCTGCACCGGCGAGCGGGTCGGCACCACGCTCACCTTGATGCCGTACCGATGGGCCTCGCGGGCGGCGGCGCTCGCCACCGCCTCGGTGTTGGCGTCGTTGGGCAGCACCACCACCCGGGCCGCGCCGGTGCCGCGGACGGCGTCGAGCAACTCACCGGTGGACGGGTTGCCAGGCACGACGGTCGCGCCCTCCGCGGCGAACAGGTCGGCGATGCCGCCGCCGGTGGCCACCACCACCGCGGCCCGGCCGGCCACCACCGGGCCGGGGGGCGACTCTTGCTGGTCGGCCAAACGGGTGACCGAGATGCGGTACGGGCGGCCGGCGGCGACACCCGCCTCCACCGCCGCGCCCACGTCGTTGACGTGCACGTGCACGTTCCAGGTGCCCTCCGGCTCACGCCCGTCGCCGACGACGACCAGCGAGTCGCCCAGGGCGTCGAGGGCCCGCCGCAGCCCGTCGACCGCCTCGGCGTGGGCGTCGAGCAGGAACTGCACCTCGTACGCGTACTCGCCCGAACCGGTCTCGCGGGCGACGGTGGCCGCCGGGCGGGCGGGGCGCGGTGCCGGCGCGGGACCTGCCGCGCTCTCCCCGGTCAGCACCTCGACCAGGGCGTCGAGCAACACGCAGAGCCCCCGGCCACCGGCGTCGACCACACCCGCGCGGGCCAGCGCCGGCAACTGCTCCGGGGTCCGGGCGAGCGCCTCGGCCGCCGCTCGGGCCGCGACCCCGGCCACCGCCGGCAGGTCGTCGCTGTCCGCGCCTTCGGCCGCGGCGGCGGCGGCCGCGATCACGGTGAGCAGGGTGCCCTCGACCGGCCGGGAGACCGCCGTGTACGCGGCGGTGGTGCCGCAGCGCAGCGCGGCGGCCAACTCCCGGCCACGCACCGCCGGCACCCCGGCGACCTGGTCGGCGAGGCCACGCAGGATCTGCGAGAGGATCACCCCGGAGTTGCCCCGCGCGCCGAGCAGCGCTCCCTGGGCCATCAGCCGCAGCGCGTGCCCGTGCGCTGTGGGCCCGCTGTGCGGGAGCGTGTCCAGATCCATGGCGAGGGCCTGCTGCGCCGAGGTGAGGGTGAGCACCAGGTTGGTGCCGGTGTCACCGTCGGGCACCGGATAGACGTTGAGCTGGTCGATCTCGCCCTGGTGGCGCTTCAGTGCGGCCAGCCCGCTCGCGCACCAGCGGCGGACCGCGGCGGCGTCGAGGGTGTCCAGCACGGGCAGAAGCCTACTGGCGCACACCGACACCCGTCGGACTCGTCCGGCGTGTCCTCGCCGGCCCCGGGCGGCGTAGGCCGCAGGCTCTCGCGGGGCCCGTGCGGCGCTGGCCGCGGCGGGGACGAGCACCTCCGGTACCCTTGCCGCCGGGCCGGCCCGCCGCAGGGCGGACGGGCCCACGACCAGGCGTGAGCCGGGGCACGGGCGAGCGCCGGACCGGGCCGGTTGGCCGGGTCGGCGAGTCATCGGGTAACCTGACCAGGTTGCCCGGGCAGCACCTGCCGGCGACCTCATGAACGTATCAATCCCAGGAGTATCCCGTGGCTAGCGTGTGCGACGTCTGTGGCAAGGGACCGGGCTTCGGCCACAACGTGTCCCACTCGCACCGGCGGACCAACCGCCGCTGGAACCCGAACATCCAGTCGGTGCGTACCCCGGCCGGTGGCGGCAACACCAAGAAGTTGAAGGTCTGCACCTCGTGCATCAAGGCCGGCAAGGTCACCCGCGCCTGACGCGGTAGCACCCACCTTTCGTTCGGCTCAGCCGGCGGACCCCGAGGGTCCGCCGGCTGAGTCGTGTTCCCGGGCAGATGCCGCACACCGCCCGGGGCCTGGGCACGCCCAGGTCCCCGGCGAGCAGGTCAGAGGGTACGGCCGAAGGAGACGCAGCCCTCCGCGTCCTTGTAGAAGCCGAAGTTCGGGATCCGTTCGTACCCGGCGGAGCCGTACATGGCGATCGCCTCGGGCTGCTTGTCACCGCACTCCAGGACCACCCGCTTGCGGCCGTGCTCGCGGGCGGAGCGTTCGACGGCCGCCAGCACCGCCCGGGCCACCCCGCGCCCCCGTGCCGCCGGGGCCGTGTACATCCGCTTCAGCTCCGCGCTGTCCGCGCCGTGGCTGCGCCAGCCACCGCAGCCGACCGGCTCACCGGCCAGGTAGGCCACCAGGAACGCGCCATCGGGCGGCTCGAACTCGGCCGCGTCGACCGGGGTGTCGTCGCCGGTGCCGCCGTAACGGGCACCGAGGTCGGCCAGTGCGGCATGGATCAGGTGCTGCGCCACCGGTGCGTCGAACCGCACCGCCCGGATCTCGATCTCACTCACGGTATCAGGGTACGGCGGCGCGAGGGCCTTACCGGAAGTGGTCCCAGCCGGCCGGGCCGTCGTAGGCGACGCCGTCGACCGTCACACCGCCACCGTCGGTGACCAGGCCGATCGGCTGCCAGCCCGGCGGCAACGCCACCGCCGGGGGGAAGGTCGCGGCCAGCGCGTGATCGTCGCCACCGGCGAGAATCCAGGTGTACGGGTCGACGCCGAGCGCCTGCGCCGCGTCGGCCATCTGCCGGGGCACCTCGAACCCGTCGCGGCGCACGTCGATCGCCACCCCGCTGGCCGCCGAGACGTGCCCGAGGTCGGCGAGGAGCCCGTCCGAGACGTCGATCATGGAGGTGGCGCCGAGCTGTGCGGCCTGCGGGCCGGCCTGGTAGGGCACCTGCGGTCGCCGGTACGCCTCGACCAGCAGCCGGGGTGTACGGAAGCCCCGGGTCAGCACGGTCAGCCCGGCCGCCGCGTACCCGGTGCGCCCGGCCAGAGCGAGCACGTCCCCAGGTCGGGCGCCCGAGCGCAGCACGGGCGGACGGCCCCCCAGGTCGCCCAGCGCGGTGACCGCGACGGTCAGGGTGGGGCTGGCCGACATGTCCCCGCCGACGACGCTCGCGCCGACCGTCGCCGCCTCCGCGGCGAGCCCGTCGGCCAACTCCTCCGCCCAGGCGGTGTCCAGATCCGCCGGCATGCAGAGAGCGACCAGCAGGGCGGTCGGCGTGGCGCCCATCGCCGCGATGTCCGCCAGGTTGGCGGCTGCCGCCCGGTGCCCCACGTCGCGGGCCGAGGACCAGTCCCGTCGGAAGTGCCGCCCGTCGACCAGTACGTCGGTGGAGGCCGCCACCCGGCCGTCCGGCGCGGCCACCACCGCCGCGTCGTCGCCCGGGCCGAGCAGGGTCGTCGGCCCGTACGACAGCCGGGCGGTGATCTTCCCGATCAGCCCGAACTCCCCGATTCCGGACACCCCGACGCCGCTGCGGTCATTCCGCCCGTGCTGCCCGGCCCCGCCGTGCTCGCTCACCGCTGCTCCTTGACCACCGATAGGGATCAGACCTGGTCCGTAAGGTAGTTTCACCCTTCGGGCCGCTCCCGGGCGGCGACGGACGGAGGTCGAGTCGTGGTACAGGCGTACATCCTCATCCAGACCGAGGTCGGCCGCGCACGTGACGTGGCGGGTCTCATCGCGGACATCCCCGGCGTGGTACGCGTCGACGCCGTCACCGGGCCGTACGACGTGGTCGTCCTCACCGAGGCGAACACCGTCGACGAGCTCGGCAAACTCATCGTCAGCAAGGTGCAGATGGTGCCCGGCATCACCCGCACCCTCACGTGTTCGGTGGTGCGGCTGTAAGTGGACGAGATGACGACCTCCTCCTCGGCTCTGGACGACGGCGGGGCGCGCGACGCGGCCGACGGGACGCCCGAGCCGGCTGACGGTAACCGCGAGTCGACCGATCCCGCCGCCGCCGCGCCGGCCGGCCGGGATCGGACCATGCGTGGCGCGGCTCTGCTGGCCACGTTGATCGCGTTGCCGATCACGCTGCTGGTGGCCGTGCTGGCCTTCAGCAAGCTCAGTCCGGACGCGCCGGCCGCCGCGCCGACGCCCTCCGCGACCACCACCCGGGTGCAGTCCACCACCCCGGTGGAGATGGCCGCCCCGGCGCTGGCCGCCCGACCGGCCACGGTCTGCCGGGCCCTGCTCTCGCAGCTTCCGGCGAACATCCGCGACCTGGCCCAGCGACCGGTCACCGCCGGCCCGGAGCAGAACGCCGCCTACGGCGACCCCGCGCTCACCGTGGCCTGCGGCGGCACCGAACCGACGTTTCCCAGCACCGACGAGGTCTGGACGGTCAACCGGGTCTGTTGGCACCTGGCCGACCAGGCCGACGCGGCGGTCCTCTCCACTGTCGACCGGGAGACGCTGATCACCGTGCGCGTCCCGCGCTCGTACGAGCAGCCGTTGCAGTGGTTGCCGACGATCTCCAGCACGATCGTGGCGAGCGTGCCCTCCGGCGGGGCGATCCCGTCGGGCTGCCAGCGCTGAACCCGAACCGACCCCGCCCGCGCCGGCTGACCGGCGCGGGCGGGGTTCGGACTGCTCAGTGCAGGCCGACGCCGCGCCGCTGGGCGGTACGGATCAGCCGGTTGACCAGCTTCGGGTACTCCAGGCCGGAGGCCGCCCACATCCGCGGGAACATCGACGTCGGAGTGAAGCCGGGCATCGTGTTGATCTCGTTGAGGTAGACGTCCAGCTCGTCGGTGACGAAGAAGTCGGCCCGGGCGAGACCGGCGCAGTCCAGCGCGGTGAACGCGCGGACCGCGTACTCCTGCACCTGGCGGGTCACCTTCTCCGGCAGGTTGGCCGGGATGTCGTACTCGCAGGAGTCGTCGAGGTACTTCGCCTCGAAGTCGTAGAAGTCGTGGTCGGCGACGACCCGCACCTCGGCCAGCACGGACGCCTCTGGCGTGCCACCGGCCTCGCCCTCCAGCACCCCGCACTCGATCTCGCGGCCGACGATCGCGGCCTCGATGATGACCTTCGGGTCGAACTGCCGGGCGGCGGCGACGGCCGCATCCAACTCGGCCCAGTCGGTGACCTTGCTGACGCCGAACGACGAACCGGCCCGGGACGGCTTGACGAAGACCGGCAGGCCGAGCCGCTCCTTGTCCTGCTCGCTGAGCGTCATGCCGTTGCGCAGCACGGCGTACGTGCCGACCGGGATGCCCTCGACGGCACAGAGCTTCTTGGTGAACTCCTTGTCCATGGCGGCCGCGGAGGCGAACACGTTCGCCCCGACGTAGGGGATGCCGGCCATCTCCAGCATTCCCTGGATGGTGCCGTCCTCGCCGTAGGTGCCGTGCAGCACCGGGAAGACCACGTCCACGTCGGCCAGCGCCCGGGGGCCCTCGGTCGGGTCGAGCACCATCAGCCCGTTACCGGTGGGGTCGGCGCGCAGCACGATGTCGTCACCCGAGTCGGCGGTGATCTCCGGCAGCTGACGGGCGTTGATCGCGAGCTGGGCGGGGTCTCCGTTGGTCAGCACCCACTGGCCGGCCCGGGTGATGCCCACCGGCACCACCTCGAACTCGTCCGGGTCGAGTGCGCCGAACACGCTGCCGGCGCTGACGCAGGAGATGCCGTGCTCCGGGCTGCGTCCGCCGAAGACGATCGCCACGCGGGTCTTGCCTGGGGTGGTCACTCCGGTCACCTCTTCGTACGCGACTGCGGCTGGTCGTGCTCGCCGGTGGCGCTCACCCGGTTGACCTTACTGTGCGTGGCCGCAGGGCGAGGCGATACCCGGCGAGCCACGGGACGACACGGCAACCAGTCAGGAGAGGATATACGGTGCGTAATCGGGCGGTAGCCGTGTCACCGACCGCCGACCTGGGGCTGTTCAGTCCCGGGAGTGCCGGCGGCCGACCGCGATCACCTTCACCCGCTGCCGGCCGGCCCGCACCATGCCCAGCGCCATGAACGCGCCGGCGATGCGGTCGGCGGCCTCCCGACTGCTGGCGCCGACGACCTGCCGGCGCCGTTCCGGCGCGACCCGCTCGTTGCGGTTGACGCCCTCGACGGGACGCACGTCGGTGAGCACCACGAGGAAGCGGGTCATCGCACTCCGCCCGAGGGTACGGCGGAGGGCTCCGGGCGGGTTCGCACGTCGTCTCCTTCCGGCAGGCCGGGGTGGAGGGGCGGCACGCGACGATCGGGTACGGGGGAGAAACCCGATCGCCGCGCGCCCCATCCCCTCCGGTCGCTCACCACCACCGTCGCCACGACAACCGGCGGTGAGGACGCCATAACAGATTGACACGTGTATAGGCGTGAATGCAACTCCCATCGACGTTCTCTCATGCAGACGTTCCCGCAAATGTATGCGACCATCGATGCATGGCCCCGAAGACCGCCCGCGCCCGCCGGCTCGGCATCGCCCTGCGCCACCACCGGGAAGCCGCCGGGCTGACGCTGGAGACCGCGGCGGATGAGATCAACAGCACCCGCAGCACCCTCTCCCGCTACGAGAACGCCCAGACCCTGATCAGCCCCGCCACCGTGCGCGCCCTGCTCACGTCGTACGGGGTGAGTGCCGAGGAGGTGGCTGCGGCGGTGCAGCTCGCCAAGGACGCCCGTAAGCCCGGCTGGTGGGTGTCGTACTCCTACCTGCTGGATCCACGCACCATCGACTTCATCGCACTGGAGGCCGAGGCGACCGCCATCGCCAACTTCGAGCCCTCGGTGGTGCCCGGCCTGTTGCAGACCGCCGACTACATCCGTGGCGTGATGCGCGGCGGGCCGCACACCCTCGGCGACGACCTGGTGGAGCAGCGGGTCAAGATCCGGCTCGACCGACAACAGCGGCTCACCGCCGACCAGCCGCCGATCCTCGACGCGATCATCGACGAGGGCGCGCTGCTCCGGCCGGTCGGTGACCAGTCGGTGATGAATGGGCAACTACGGCACCTGGTCAAGATGGCCGAGTTGCCGAACATCAGCGTCCAGGTGATCCCGCTCTCCGCCGGCTACCACCGGGGCACCCGGGGTTCCCTGCACATCCTCGAGTTCGCCGACCCGGAGGACCCGATCATCGCCTCGGTGGAGACCGTCGCGGGTCAGATGATCCTCGACCGCGCGGGCGAGACGCGTACCTGCACCAAGATCATGGAGCATCTCCGAAGCGTGGCGCTCAGCCCGGCGGACAGCCGCGAGATGCTCCTGTCAGTCCTGAAGGGACGGTAGGACCCGATGACCCCGATGATCACAGCGGCCTTGGCCACGGCGCGGTGGCGCAAGAGCAGCCGCAGCGGCGACGAAGGCGCCTGCGTGGAGGTGGCCGCGATCCCGCGGCTCGTTGCCGTGCGCGACTCCAAGGACCCGGCCGGCCCGGCCCTGCTGTTCCCAACGGCGGCCTGGGCCGCCTTCGCCCAGGCGCCGCCGCAGCCCTGACCAGAGGTGCCGCCTGGGCCGCCCTCGCCCAGGCGGCACCGCACCACTGACCGCAGGTGCCGCCTGGGCCGCCCTCGACCAGGCGGCACCTGTGTGTCGACCGGAGGCGCCGGGCCGGTGCGGGCCGAGGCCCGCGCCGGCTCAGGCAACCAGCGGGCGGGGCTCCGGAGTGGCGCGTAGCGCCTCCAGCGCGGCGATCGCGACCCCTCGGGCACCGGCCATGTCCCGATCCGGCACCAGGGCGAAGTGTGCCACCGCCGCCTGCTCCTCGCGGAGCACCGTGTGCTCGCGGACCGTCGCCAGGAACCAGTCGCGGAACTCCGGTGCCGCCTCCACCACTCCGCCGCCGACGAAGTACGCGTGCGGGTCGCTGAAGTTCGCGGCGACGGTGAACAGCCGCCCCAGCGCCATCGCCTGCTGGGTGAAGAGGTCCCGCGCGAGAGCGTCCTCCCGCTCGCCGTACCCCCGGACCAGCTTTGCCGCCCGGGCCAACGGCTCGGCGGCGAGCGGGTGGTCGGGGTACCGGGTCAACCAGTACGGCAGCAGGTTGCGTTCGATGCCGGTCAGCGAGGCGACGCTCTCGACGTCTCCGGTGAAGCCGCAGGCACAGGTGGGCTCCGGCTGACCCGGGCCGAGCAACCCGCTCAGCGGGATGTGCACGTGGCCCAGCTCCCCGGCCATCCCGGCCGCACCGGCGATCACCCGACCGCTCTCGACCACACCGCCACCCAGGCCGGTGCCGACGATCGCGGACACCGACGAGCGGCTCATCGCGTCGGCACCGAAGTAGACGTGGTGGGCGTAGAGCGCTGCCGCGTTGCCGTCGTTGTGATAGATCACCGGCAGCCCGAGCCGTCGCTCCAGCGCCCCTCGCACGTCGAAGCCGCGCCAGGCCGGCTGGGAGAAGTTGGTGGAGCCCCGCGACGAGATGACGCCGTCGGCGCTGGCCGGGCCGGGAGTGTCCAGCCCGACCGCCTGGACCAGGTCACGCGGCACGCCGGTCTGCGCCAGGGCGCCGTCGAGCGCCTGAGCCAACGCCTCGATCGCCGCCTCCGGCCCGGCCCGCACCTCGCTCGGGATCTCCAGCAGCCCGTCCACCAGGAAACGGCCGTCCATCGTCAGCACCGTGGCGTTGTTGCTGGTGCCGCCGTTGTCCAGGCCGACGACCACCGGCACCCCTGCGCTGCCCACCGAAACCGCCTCCTGCCGTCATGAGTGTGAGCCGAGGCTAGTGCCAACCCCTCTCCCCCGCCACGCCCGGGCGGCCCCACCAGCCTCACCGTGGCCACAAACCCGACAGCCCGGCTGGGTCGATCATGGAGTTGTGGTGAGGGACAAATGACTCGTACCCGCACCAACCAGGCACCACAACTCCATGATCGACGCGGGTCAGGGGGTTGCGGGTCGGGGCGCCGGGGGGCACGGGCGCCGGGGGTGGGTTAGGCGGGGCGGCGGGCGGTTAGGGCGGTGGCGTCCAGGTCTTCGTTGTGGTGGGCGGTGGGGATCAGGCCGGCTTCGCCGAAGGCGTCGCAGAGGGCGTCGATCTGGGTGGTGCCGACTTCCACCACCAGGTGACCGCCGGGAGCGAGCCAACCGGCCGCGTCGACACCGACCCGGCGCAACACGGAGAGCCCGTCCGGGCCGCCGTCGAGCGCCACCGGGGCCTCGTGCAGCCGCGCCTCCGGCGGCATCAGCGCGACCGCGTCGGTCGGCACGTACGGGGCGTTGGCGACCACCAGGTCCAGCCGCCCCCGCCACCGCTCGGGCAGCGGAGCGAAGAGGTCACCCTCGTACACCTCGACGTCCAACCCGGCGACGTTGCGACGGGCACACGCCACGGCCGCCGGGTCGATGTCGGCGGCACCCAACCAGCGCGGCCCGAGCCGATGTGCCAGCGCGACGGTGGTGGCACCGGAGCCGCAGCAGAGGTCGACCACGGCCGGCGCCGCGCCGGTCAACTCGGCAGCCATCTCGACCAGCAGCGCGGTCCGGGCCCGGGGCACGAAGACGCCCTCCTCGACGGCTATCCGCAGGCCGCAGAACTCCGCCCAGCCGAGCAGGTACTCCAACGGAGCGCCCGCCACCCGACGGTCGGTCAGGTCGGCCAACGCCGCCGGGCTGCGCGCGGCGGCCAGCAGCAACTCGGCCTCGTCCTCGGCGTAGACGCAACCCGCGGCCCGCAGCCGGCTCACGAGGGCGGCCCGCTCGGCGGGGGACGGAGACGTCAAACCGGTCCGGCCACGTCGAGCGCGGCGGCGATGTCCGCCACCAGGTCCGCGGTGTCCTCCGCGCCACAGGAGAGCCGGACGAAGCCGGGAGCGGTGTCGTCGCCCCACTGCGCCCGCCGGTCCGCCGTGGTGTGCAGGCCACCGAAGGAGGTCGCCGCCGCCACCAACCGGGCGGCCTCGACGAAACGGCCCACCCGGTCGGCGTCGCCCAGGTCGAACGAGAGCACCCCCGGTATCCGGCGCATCTGCGCCGAGGCCACCGGGTACGCCGGGTCGTCCGGCCGCCCCGGCCACCGCAGGCCGGTCACGTCCGACCGGCCGGCGAGCAGCTCGACGACCGCGGCGGCGTTCGCGCTCTGCCGCGCCAACCGCAGGTCGAGAGTGGCCAGTGACCGGTGGGCCAGCCAGGAGTCGAACGCGCCCGGAACCGCCCCGGTGGTGGTACGCCAGGTCGTCACCGCGTCGATCAGCTCGGTGGAGCGGCTGGCCAGATAGCCCAGCAGCAGGTCGGAGTGGCCGGTGAGCGCCTTCGTCCCGGAGGCGACCACCAGGTCGGCACCCAGATCCAGCGGGCGTTGTCCGAGCGGGGTGGCGGTGGTGTTGTCCACCGCCAGCAGCGCGCCGGCGGCGTGCGCCCGCTCGGCCAGGGCCGCCACGTCGACCACGTCGAGGCCCGGGTTGGCGGGCGTCTCCACCAGCACCAGCCGGACGCCCTCGAACGACGGGTACGGCCCGACGGTCGGCACGAACAGCACCCGTACGCCGATCGCCTCCAGCACGCCGGTGGCGAACGCCCGGACCGGGAAGTATCCGTCGGTGGGGAGCACCACCGTGTCCCCCGGCCGCAGCAGGGTGAGCAGCAGGCCGGTGATGGCTGCCTGACCGGTCGCGAAGACCCGGCAGTCACCGCCCTCCAGCTCGCCCACCGCCACCTCCAAGAGCCGGCGGGTCGGGTTGTCGGGGCGACCGTAGCCGTTCGGTGACGTGCCCTGACCCTCGAACGGGTCGAGGTGGTACGGCGCGGCGAAGACCGGCCCGGGCAGGAACGGGTCCCCCGGTGCCGGCTCGGGCAGGCCAGCACGTACGCAGCGGGTGCCGTCCCCCCACTCGCTCATCGGGTTCCTCACTCGTACGACTCGGGTTTGGCGGTGCGGCTCATCAGGGTCTCCACGGCGAGCCGCGGATCCATCCCCTCGTGGCAGATCCGCTCGACGTGCTCGGTGATCGGCATCTCCACGCCGTGCGCCCGGGCCAGGTCGCGGATCGCCAGGCAACTCTTCACGCCCTCGGCGGTCTGCCGGGTGGCGGTCTGCGCCTGCCCCAACGTCTCACCCCGGCCCAGATGCTCGCCGAAGGTGCGGTTGCGGGCCAGCGGGGACGAGCAGGACGCGACCAGGTCGCCCATGCCGGCGAGGCCGGCGAAGGTGATCGGGTCCGCGCCGAGCGCCACGCCCAGTCGGGCCGTCTCGGCCAGCCCGCGGGTCATCAGCATGGCCCGGGTGTTGTCGCCGAAGCCCATCGCGGTGGCGATGCCGTACGACAGGGCGATCACGTTCTTGACCGCCCCACCCAGCTCACAGCCGATCACGTCGTCGTTCGTGTAGGGGCGCAGGTACGGCGTCCGGATCGACGACTGGACGAGCGTGGCGCGGTCGCTGTTCGTCCCGGCGACCACCGTCGCGGCGGGCTGCTCGGCGGCGATCTCCGGGGCCAGGTTCGGGCCGGACACGACCACCACCCGGTCCGCGGCGACCCCGGCGGTCTCCACGATGACCTCGCTCATCCGCTTGGTGGTGCCCAGCTCGATGCCCTTCATCAGCGACACCAGGGTGGAATCCGGGTGCAGGTGACCGGCCCATTCGGCGAGGTTGCCGCGCAGCGTCTGCGACGGCACCGCCAACACCACCACCTCGGCCCCGGTTATCGCCTCGGCGGCGTCGGCGGTGGCGGTGACCCGGGCCGGGAGCAGCAGGTCGGGCAGGTACTCCGGATTACGGCGCTCGGTGCGGATGCTCTCGGCGACGGGCGCCCGCCGGGCCCACACCGTCACGTCCCGCCCCGCGTCCGCGAGGATCTTGGCGAACGCGGTGCCCCAGGAACCGGCACCGAGCACCGCAACATGACCGCTCATGCGACCGCTCCGCTTCGCTGCGCGGCGGCCTGAACGGCACCAGCACCACTGAGCCCGATGATTCGCTCGCTTCGCTCGTCCAGACCACCGCTCCGCTGCGCTCCGCCGCGGCCTGAACGGTCACCACTGAGCCCGATGATTCGCTCGCTTCGCTCGTCCAGACCACCGCTCCGCTGCGCTCCGCCGCAGCCTGAACGGTCACCACTGAGCCCGATGATTCGCTCGCTTCGCTCGCTCATGCCGCATCGTCCCGCTGCTCGGAGCCGACGGACGGTCGGGCCGGTCGCTCCCACAGTGGCGGCGGGGTACCGCCACGGATCTCGGCGAGCATGTCCCGCAGCCGCAACATGATGGTGTCCGTCATCTCCTCGAGGGTGGCCCGGGTCGGCTGGGCGTCCGCCCACCGGCTCAGGTCGATCGGCTCCCCGGCGGCAACGGTCACCGGGATCCGGGGGCGCAGGCTGACACGGGTCGTCCGCGGGTCGAAGATCCGTTCCGGCCCCCACATCACCACCGGTACGACCGGAGCGCCGGTGGCCAGGGCCAGGCGGGCCGCACCGGTCTTGGCCTTCATCGGCCAGAGCTCCGGCTGTCGCGTGGTGGTGCCCTCAGGGTAGATCACGACCGCGCCGCCCTCGTCGAGCGCGGCGACCAGTGCGTCCAGCGAGCGGACGGCGTCCACGCTGCCCCGCTCGACCGGGATCTGCCGGCACCGGTGCAGGATCCAGCCCACCACCGGCACCCGGAACACGCTGGCCTTGCCCAGGTACTGCGGCCAACGCCCGGAGTCGTAGATGAAGTGGGCGGACACCAGCGGGTCGGCGTGGGAGATGTGGTTCGCCACGATGATCACGCCGCCGTCGCCGTGGAGATGTTCCTGACCACGCCAGGTACGCCGGGTCCAGACGGTCATCACCGGCTTCACCAGCCACACGGCGAACCGTTGCCAGAACCCCAGCCTCCGCCGTGCCACTGTGCCTCCTCGTCGCGCCCCAACCCGCCGCGAAATCCCGCCCGCGACGCCCGCAGCGGAAATCATGCCTGCTCGCCCCCGGTACGGCCAGCGAGGGGCCCGCCGCCCGGCTGGCAGGATTGCGGACGTGACTCAGCCGAGGTGGGCCGTGGTGGTGCCGGTGAAGCGGCTGACCGTGGCCAAGAGCCGGCTGCGAGGCGCGCTGCCCGGCGTACCGCATGAGGAGTTGGCGCTGGCCCTGGCGGCCGACACGCTCCGCGCGGTGCTGGCCTGCCCGGCGGTCGCCGAGGTCCTGGTGGTGACCGACGACGCCCGGGTGGCGGGGGCGGCGCGGGCCGCCGGCGCGGGGGTGCTGCCGGACGAGCCGGATGCCGGCCTGAACGCCGCGTTCCGGCACGGTGCGGCCCGGGCCGCCGCCGGGTGGGTGGCCGGGATCACCGCTGACGTGCCGGCGCTGCGCCCGGCCGAGTTGGCCGGCGCGCTGCTGGCGGCGCAGAACGGCCGAGCCGGGGTACGCCGGTTCCTGCCGGACGCGCCCGGCGGGGGCACGGTGCTGCTCACCGCCGGGCCGGGTGTGCCGCTGGATCCGCGTTTCGGGGTGGGCTCGGCGGTCGCGCACGCGGCGAGCGGGGCGCTGCCGCTCGGCGGCGACTGGCCCAGCCTGCGCCGGGACGTGGACACCGCCGCGGACCTGGCCGCCGCCGCCCGGCTCGGGCTGGGGCCGCGCACGGCCGCGCTGGTGGCCGCCGGTCGTCCCGCCCGCGCCGCAGGCTGAGCCGCCCGCTGGTCCGAGCCCGCTGGTCCGAGCCCGCTGAGCCGAGCCCGCGCCACCGGCCGGACCGCCCGGTGTACGGTGCCAGCATGCAGGGCACGGTGGCCAGCTACGACGCGGCGACGCGCAGCGGTGTCCTGCTGCTCGACGACGGCACCGAGATGCGTTTCCCCGCTCGGGCGTTCGACGCCTCCGGGCTGCGGCTTCTCCGCCTCGGGCAGCGCGTCCACATCGACACCGATCCCGACGGCGAGGTCGTCCGGGTGACATTGCCGACGATGATCTGAGCCGGCGAGCCCAAGTTCATTTTGCGTTTACCGTAATCGGGTGATTATGAGCGGGTGAGCACCCCTCGCGAGCAGCCGTCCCGCCCGCCCGCCACCGACCTCCGCAACGGCTCCCGTACGCGCGGCGCCGACGGGCGCTTCCGCCCGTCCCGCGCCGAACGTGCCGGTGCCGCCCGCGCCGACACGCTCGCCGACGATCCCGGAGCCGCCTCCTCCGGGCTGGACGAGGTCATCGAACCCGAGCCGGCGATCGAAGGCACGCCCCGAACCCCTGCCGACGTACACCCGGTCCTGTCGGACGGCCTGCCGAACCCCGTGGTGGAGGACGACGAGCCGACGCCCCCGCCGCTGCCCGAGGACCGGTTCCTCAACCGGGAGCTGTCCTGGCTCGACTTCAACGCCCGGGTGCTCACCCTGGCCGAGGACCAGGCCACCCCGCTGCTGGAGCGGGCCAAGTTCCTGGCCATCTTCGCCAGCAATCTCGACGAGTTCTACATGGTGCGCATCGCCGGGCTGAAGCGGCGGCTCTCCGCCGGCCTTCCGGTGCGCGGCGGGGACCGGTTGCCCCTGCGTACGCAGTTGGAGCTGATCGCCGAACGGACCGCCGCGCTGGGCGCCCGGCACGCCGCCTGCTTCGTCGACGACGTGCTGCCCAAGCTGGCCGACGAGGGCATCCGCATCCTGCGCTGGGGTGATCTGGGCGACGGCGAGCGGGAGCGGCTGCGCACCTACTTCCGGGAGCACATCTTTCCGGTGCTGACCCCGCTCGCGGTGGATCCGGCGCACCCGTTCCCGTACATCTCGGGGCGGTCGCTGAACCTGGCGGTGGCGGTCCGTGACCCCGACGGCGGTTCGAAGCTGTTCGCCCGGGTGAAGGTGCCCAACAACGTTCCCCGCTTCGTCCGGGTGGACCGGGACCAGCCGGGCGTCCGGATGTTGCCGGTGGAGGACCTCATCTCGGTGCACCTGGGGCAGCTGTTCAGCGGCATGCAGGTGGTCGAGTGCCACCTGTTCCGGGTCACCCGCAACGCCGAGGTGGAGGTCGACGAGGACCGCGACGAGGATCTGCTCCAGGCCCTGGAGCGGGAGTTGGCCCGACGGCGGTTCGGTCCGCCGGTCCGGCTGGAGGTCGCCGCGTCCATCTCCGACCACATGTTGGAGCTGCTCGTCCGCGAGTTGGACATGGACGACCAGGACGTGCTCCGGGTGCCCGGCCTGCTGGACCTGTCCGCGCTGTGGCAGGTCTACGGGGAGGCGGACCGGCCGGACCTGAAGGACCCGCCGTTCGTGCCGGCCACCCATCCCCGGCTCGCCGAGGGCGAGGTGCCGCGCAGCGTCTTCGCCACCCTGCGCGACGGCGACATCCTGGTGCACCACCCGTACCACTCGTTCGCCACCAGCGTGCAGCGCTTCATCGAGCAGGCCGCCGCCGACCCGAACGTGCTGGCCATCAAGCAGACCCTCTACCGGACCAGCGGCGACTCCCCGATCGTCGACGCGCTCGTCGACGCGGCCGCCGCCGGCAAGCAGGTGGTGGTGCTGGTGGAGGTGAAGGCCCGCTTCGACGAGGTGGCGAACATCGGCTGGGCCCGCACGCTGGAACGCGCCGGCTGCCACGTCGTCTACGGCCTGGTCGGCCTGAAGACGCACTGCAAGACCGCGCTGGTGGTCCGGCAGGAGGGCAATCAGATCCGTCGCTACTGCCACATCGGCACCGGCAACTACCACCCGAAGACGGCCCGACTGTACGAGGACTTCGGCATGCTCACCGCCGACCCGGAGATCGGCGCCGACCTCACCGACCTGTTCAACGTGCTCACCGGGTACAGCCGGCAGACCGCGTACCGGCGGTTGCTGGTCGCCCCGCAGGGCATCCGCAGCGGCCTCATCGAGCGGATCGAGCGGGAGATCTCGCACGTCCGCCTGGGTATGCCCGGCCTGGTCCAGTTCAAGGTCAACTCCCTGGTGGACGAGGGGGTGACCGACGCGCTGTACCGCGCCTCCCAGGCCGGCGTCCACGTCGACCTGCTCATCCGGGGCATGTGCACGCTGCGCCCGGGGGTGCCGGGGCTGTCGGAGAACATCCGGGTCCGCTCGATCCTCGGCCGGTTTCTGGAGCACTCCCGGGTCTTCCGGTTCGGCAACAACGGTGAGGCCGAGTTCTGGATGGGCTCGGCCGACCTCATGCACCGCAACCTGGACCGGCGGGTGGAGGCGCTGGTGCAGGTGAGCGACCCGATCGCCCGCGCCGAGTTGGACCAGGTGCTCACCGCAGCGATGAGCCCCGACGTGGACGCGTTCGAGCTGGCCGGCGACGGGACCTGGACCCGGCGTACCGGCGGTGACAACGCGGCCCGGGCCCATCTGCAGGAACTGCTGCTGCGCCGCGTCGGTGGCACGGCCAGCTGACCGTGCAGCGCATAGGCTGAGCTGATGGTCGAGGAGGAGCAGAAGTACGAGGTGGACGACGCCTACGCGCTGCCGGACCTGGCCGGCACGGCCCCGGCCGGCGGCCGGGTCCGGGCACTGCCACCGGTGACGCTCGTCGCCCGCTACCTCGACACCGTCGACCTGCGGCTGGCCCGGTCCGGCGCCTCGCTGCGCCACCGCAAGGGTGACGAGCTGCCCTGGACCGTGAAACTGCCGACCGGGACCCCGGGCGTCCGGCACGAAATCTCCCGTCCCGGGTCCAAGGGGCAGCCGCCGCCGGAGCTGGTGGAGTTGGTCACCATCCTGCACCGGGGTGCGCCGCTGGCCCCGGTGACGGTGGTCCGCACGGTGCGGCACGCGTACGAGGTGTGTGACCGGGCCGGCACCGTGCTCGCCGAGGTGGTGGACGACCGGGTGACGGTGCTCGACGACTCCGGCACCCCCACCGACACCTTCCGCGAGGTGGAGGTGGAGCTGAAGGCCGGCGACCGGGAGCTGCTCGACCGGGTCGGCGGGGTGCTGCGCGAGGCCGGCGCCCAGGGCGGGTCGTTCACGCCGAAGCACGTACGGGCGCTGGGCGCGACGGCGCAGGCCGATCCGGATCTGGTCGCGCCGACCGGGCTGACCGCCGAGCCGAACGCCGGTGACGTGGTGACCGAGTCGCTCCGCAAGGAGATCCGTCGGCTGTTGGCGCACGACCCGCTGGTCCGGCTGCGCGCCTCGGCCGCCGGTGGCGACACCGCCGTGCATCAGATGCGGGTGGCCTGCCGACGCCTGCGCAGTGATCTGCGCACCTTCAAACCGTTGCTGCGAAAGACCTGGTCCCGCCCGCTGCGCACCGAGCTGCGCTGGCTGGCCGGCGTGCTCGGCGCGGCCCGCGACGCCGAGGTGCTGCGCGCGCGGCTGCGCCGTACCGCCGACGCCGACCCGCTGAGCCCGCTCGACCGGGGCGCTGTGGACCGGCTCGACGAGGTGCTCGCCGAACGGCAGCGGCAGGCGCTCACCGCGATCGACGAGATGCTGCGCTCCGCGCGCTACCTGGCCCTGGTGGACTCCCTGGTGCTGGCCGCCCGCGCGCCCCGGTTCACCCGAGGCGCGGCAGCGCCCGCCGCGCAGGCGCTACCCGCGCTGGTGGCCCGCCCCTGGCGGCGGTTGACCGGGCCGGACGGCGTCGGCGGGCTCGACGCGCAGTCGCCGGACGAGCGCTGGCACGCCGTCCGCAAGGAGGGCAAGCAGACCCGGTACGCGGTCAACGCGGTCGCCCCGACGGTCGGCAAGGGCGCACGGCGGCTGTCCCGCGCGCTCGCCCAGGTGCAGGACGTGCTCGGCGAGCACCAGGACGCGGCGGTGGCGGCGGACACCTGGCTGGAGATCGCCGCCGAGCGACCGGGCGACCACGAGCTGGCCGTCACCGCCGGGCGGCTGGCCGAGCGGGAACGCCAGTCGGTACGCCGGACGCGCAGTCTCCTCCCGGCTGCCTGGCACCGGGCCACCCGGCGACGGCGCACCGGTTGGCTGCCGTGACGGGCATCCGGGCAGCGGGCGGGGTGGCCTGGCGGCCGACCGACGACGGCGTACGCGTCTGCGTGGTGCACCGACCCCGTTACGGCGACTGGACGCTGCCGAAGGGCAAGTTGGAGCCGGGCGAGCACGCGCTGGCCGCGGCGGTCCGTGAGGTGGCCGAGGAGGCCGACGTGCGGGGCGTGCCGCAGGTGCGGCTGCCGTCGGTGCGCTACCGCAGCGAGGGGCAACCCAAGCTCGTCGACTACTGGTCGATGCTCGCGGCGGCCAGTGGTGGTTTCCAACCGGACACCGAGGTGGACGACATCCGCTGGCTCGCGGTGGACGACGCGATCCGGTTGGTCAGCTACCCGCACGACGCCGAGGTGTTGGCGGCGTTCGCCGCGCTGCCGTCGGTGACGGCGACTGTCGCGCTGGTCCGGCACGCGCACGCCGGTAAGCGGGCCACCTGGTCCGGCCCGGACGTCGGGCGACCCCTGGATGCCGAGGGGTGGGCCCAGGCGAGCACGCTGGCCGGGCTGATCGCCCTGATCCGGCCGGCCCGGCTGGTGTCGGCGTCGCCGCGACGGTGCGTGCAGACACTCGATCCGGTCGCCGCGTTGCTCGATCTGCCGATCGAGGTCTGTGGCGACCTGGACGAGCCGCAACCCGGCCAGCAGGGCGACGAGCAGATCCTGCACACCGCCGCCCGGCTGCTGGAGTTGGCCGGCACCGGTGGGCAGTCGGCGGTGTGCAGTCAGGGCAAGGTCCTGCCGGGCGCCCTGGAGCGGCTGACCGGCCGCACCGATGCGGACTTCACCACGCCGAAGGGCGGCGGTTGGCTGCTCGCCTTCGCCGCCGACCGGCTGTTGGCCGCCGATCGCCTGTAGGGCCCGCCTTCGTCAGCGGGGCGGCAGGGTCAGGGTCACCGCGACCGGCAGGTGGTCGCTGGCGGTGCTGCGCGGCGCGACTGGATCGCCGGGGGTCAGGCCGGGCGAGACGAAGATGTGGTCGATCTGCTGGCGCGGGTCGTCCGCCGGGCTGGTCGCCAGTGGTCGGGCGGCGGCCAACGCGTCGACCAGGCCGGCCTTGGTGAACTCCCCGAACGCCTCGTCGCCCGGTTCGGTGTTCAGGTCACCCGCCACCACCAACGGCCGACCGGCCGCGTACCGGGTGGCGAAGTCGGCGACCGCGCGGGCCTGGACCACCGGGCCCTTGCCGGGCGGCGGTTGCAGGTGGGTGATGACGACGGCGGCGCGGACACCGTCGCTGAGGTCGAGCGTGACGGCGAGGGCCTGCGCGCCGGTGGGCGCCCCGACGGCGGCCAGCGGCAGGGTCCGCGGATCGTCCACCGGCCAACGGCTGAGCACCGCGTCACCCCAGACCGGGTCGGCGGCCGGCCCGAAGACGTAGGGCATGCCGAGCCGGTCGGCCAGCAGGTCGAGGGTGTCGTGCCCGCCGTTGAGCAGCCACGCCCGGTCGACCTCGCTGAGCAGCACCACGTCGGGCCGTTGCCGCGCGACCACCTCGGCGAGACCGGCCAGGTCGAACCGGCCGTCCAGCCCGAACCCCATCCGGATGTTGTACGCCACCACGGTCAACCGGTCCGGCGGGCCGTCCCGATTGCTGGCCACCGGCACCTCGTCAGCGAGCACCGGTGCCAGCAGGGCCAACGCGGTGACCGCGGCGGCGGCCCGCAGCGGCGGAAACGGCCCGGGGAGCCGGTCGACGACGGGGCGGGCGGTGAACGCCACGGCGGCGATCAGCACAGCCACCACCACCGGCACCGCCGCGTTGGGGTAGCCGAGGTCGTAGGCCGAGTAGTAGCCGACCGCCCCCACCGCGAAGACGAGCATCCCGGCGGCGACCGCGTACCCCCGCCGGGCGGCACCGGTGTCGGCGCTCGCGGTGTCGGCGTTCGCGGTGTCGGCGGCAGGCTGGCCGGTGTCGGCGGTCAGCGCGAGGCATGCACCGAGGCCGACCGCGGCGAGGAGGACGGCCGGCAGGAGCAGGTCGCCCCGGTCGAGGGCGAACAGCACCGCGCCGGCGAGCAGCGCCACCGGGCCGTACGCCCGGCCCCACCCACGCGGGGGCCGGGTCAACGCGGCGCAGAGGAACCCGGCGACCGCCACCGGCACCGGCGCCAGGCCGAACAGCGGCGAACGAGCCACCCCGTCTCCGGCGACCAGGTACGACATTCCGGTTCGGGCCAGTGCCGGGGAGAGTGCCACCATCCCGGCCAGCAGAAGCGCCGGCCCGGCCAGCAGCCAGGCCCGACCACCACCAGGGCCGACAGCGGCGTCAGCGGGGTCGACAGGGGCGTCAGCGGGGCCGGCGAGGGCGTCACCCGCACCGCCGCGCCGACCGGGTTGCGCCGTGCCGGCCAGGAACACCGCCACCGCGACGGCGCTGAGCAGCCAGGCCACCCAGTCACCCCGCCAGACCAGGTCGACGGTGTCCAACACCGCGTGCAGGGCGGCGTTGACAGCGAACCCCAACGCCAGCCCCGGTACCGGACGGTCGGTGGCGGCCGCGACGCCGACCAGCCAGACCAACCCGGCGAGCAGACCGGCGGTGGCCAACCAGAGCTGTGTACGCCCGCCGGGAGCGGCGGTGAGCGCGAGCCGGGCGACGGCGAGCGCGACGGCGGCGACAACGGCGACCGGGCGGGCTCCGACCCGGCGGACCACGGCGGGTGCGCCCATCGCGAGCACGAACCAACCGAGGGCGAACGCCCCCATCAGCTCGGCCGGGGTGGACGCCGCCTGGCCGAAGATGGTGATGATGCCGGGCAGCCAGACCCGCAGCACGTCGATGAGGAGGAGCACGCCCAGCGCGAGCGTGCCGGTGGCGAGCTGTCGGTAGCGCACCGGCGCCCCATTTCCGTCGACGGGCCGGCCCAGGGGTGGCCGGCACGGCGATTCTGCGCGAGCCGGCCAACCCGGTCAACGGTCCCCGTACGCCGAGAAGCCGTCCTGGTACGCCGAAAGGGCGCCCACCCACCGGTGGACGCCCTCGCGGTACCTGTCGGTCAGCGCTTGCTGGCCGCCTTCTTGGCCGGAGCCTTCTTCGCCGGCGCCTTCTTGGCCGCCGTGCTCTTGCTCGCCGCCGCGGTGGTCTTCTTCGCCGCGGTCGACCGGGTCGCGGCGGTGGTCTTCTTCGCCGCTGTGGTCTTCTTGCTGGCGGCCGTCTTGGTCGCCGTGGTGGTCTTGCTCGCCTTGGCCGGGGCGGTCTTCTTGCTGGCGGCCGTCTTGGTCGCCGTGGCGGTCTTGCTCGCCTTGGCCGGGGCGGTCTTCTTGCTGGCCGCCTTCGCCGTGGTCGCCTTGGTGCCCGCCGCCTTGGCGGTGGCCGCCTTGGTGCCGGTCGCCTTCGTGCCCGCCGCCTTGGCCGTGGCGGTGCTGGTGGCGGTCTTCTTCGTCGCCGCCGCGGCCTTCGGCACCTTGCCGCTGGCCACCATCTCCTTGAACCCGGCGCCGGGGCGGAAGGTCGGGACTGACGTCTTCTTGACCTTCACCGCCTCGCCGGTACGCGGGTTGCGCGCTGTTCGCGCGCCACGCACACGCTTTTCGAATGCTCCGAATCCGGTGATCGCCACCTTCTCGCCCTTGGTGACCGCCGCCTGGACCTCGGTGAGGACCGCGTCGAGCGCGGCCGTCGCCATCTTCCGGTCCCCCAGGCGAACGGCGAGCGCCTCGATGAGCTCGGCCTTGTTCACGACTTCCTCCCGATTGTGCAACTGACTCGTCGCGAGCCATTCTGCGCGCACGGTATGCCCTGTGCTGCCTGGACACAAACATTCGGTAGAAAAAAGCCCTTGTGTCGTAACGGATTCACCCCCACCGGATGGACCGATGGGGGTGAAATCCGCTGTGCCGACGGCCTAACGGCTATGCCACGGAGGGCAGGAAGGGCAGTCGGCGCGCCTCGTAGGAGTCGATGTCGGCGCCGTGGCGGAGGGTGAGTCCAATGTCGTCGAGGCCCTCCAGCAAGCGCCAACGGCTGAAGTCGTCGAGCGGGAACGACCAGCTGGCGTCCCCCGCCCGGACCTGGCGGGCGGTCAGGTCGACCGTCACCGCAGTGGTGGGATCCGCTTCGACCAGGTCCCACAACTCTTCGACGGCTTTCAATTCCAACTCGACCGGCAACAGACCTTCCTTGAGAGCGTTGCCGCGGAAGATGTCACCGAAGCGCGGGGCCACCACGGCGCGGAAGCCCCAGTCCCGTAGCGCCCAGACGGCGTGTTCCCGGGAGGACCCCGTGCCGAACTCCGGACCGGCGATGAGGATCGACGCCCCGGAATAGTTTTCATCGTTGAGCACGAATGCCGGGTCTTCCCGCCAGGCGCTGAACAGCCCGTCGGCGAAGCCCGTCCGGGTCACCCGCTTGAGGTACACGGCGGGGATGATCTGATCGGTGTCCACGTTGGACCGGCGCAGCGGCACGGCGGTGCCGGTGTGGGTGGTGAACTTGTCCATCTCGTCGGTCCCTTCTACAGGTCGGCGGGGGCGGCCAGCCGGCCGACCACGGCGGTGGCGGCGGCCACCGGCGGCGAGACCAGGTGGGTGCGCCCGCCCCGGCCCTGACGGCCCTCGAAGTTGCGGTTCGAGGTGGAGGCGGAGCGCTCGCCCGGCTTCAACGTGTCGGGGTTCATCCCCAGACACATGGAGCAGCCGGCGAACCGCCACTCCGCCCCGGCGTCGGCGAAGACCTTGTCCAGGCCCTCGGCCTCGGCGGCCTCGCGCACCGCGGCGGAGCCGGGCACCACGAGCATCCGCACGCCGTCGGCGACCCGGTGGCCACGCAGCACGTCGGCGGCGGCCCGCAGGTCCTCCAGACGCCCGTTCGTGCAGGAACCCACGAACACCACGTCGATCGGCAGCTCCCGGAGCGGGGTGCCGGGACGCAGGTCCATGTACTCCAGGGCGCGGCGTGCGGCGGCCCGCTCCGAGTCGGTGACGAACTCCTCCGGGTCCGGCACCGGCGCGCTCAGCGGCGCGCCCTGCCCCGGGTTGGTGCCCCAGGTGACGAACGGCGTGATCTGGCTGGCATCCAGGGTCACCTCGGCGTCGAAGCGCGCGCCCTCGTCGGAGGGCAGCGTCCGCCACCACGCCACCGCCGCGTCCCAGTCCGCGCCCTGCGGCGCGTTCGGTCGACCCTTGAGGTACGCGAAGGTGGTCTCGTCCGGCGCGATCATGCCGGCCTTGGCGCCCCACTCGATGGACATGTTGGCGATGGTCATCCGTCCCTCCATGGAGAGGGCGCGGATCGCGTCGCCGCGGTACTCGACGATGTGCCCGCGACCTCCACCGGTGCCGACCTGCGTGATCAGCGCGAGCACCAGGTCCTTGGCGGTCACGCCGGGCGCGAGCCGGCCGGTGACGTTCACGGCCATCGTCTTCGGCCGGCTCTGCGGCAGCGTCTGGGTGGCCAGCACGTGCTCCACCTCGCTGGTGCCGATGCCGAAGGCGAGCGCGCCGAACGCGCCGTGGGTGGCGGTGTGCGAATCGCCACAGACGATCGTCATGCCCGGCTGGGTGACACCGAGCTGCGGGCCGATCACGTGCACGATGCCCTGGTTGTCGTCGCCGAGCGGGTGCAGCCGCACCCCGAACTCCGCGCAGTTGCGGCGCAACGTCTCGATCTGCGTACGCGACGTGGGGTCCGCGATGGTGAGCAGGTCACCACGGCGGAGGCGGAACGCCGGGTCGTCGTACCCGGTCGGGGTGTTGTGGTCCTCGGTCGCGAGGGTCAGGTCGGTACGACGCACCCGGCGCCCGGCGAGCCGCAGCCCGTCGAAGGCCTGCGGGCTGGTCACCTCGTGCAGCAGGTGCAGGTCGATGAAGAGCAGGTCCGGCTCACCGGCGGCGGACCGTACGACGTGCGCGTCCCAGACCTTCTCGGCCAGGGTCCTCGGCTCAGGAGTGACTCCCACCATCTGGACATCCTAAATTCTGGGAGGTAAGTTTCGGCTTGTGGGACACAGTATGAGCGGTGTCGGCGTTCTCGACAAGGCGGTGGTCATCCTGGCCGCCTGCGTGGACGGCGCCAGCCTGGCCGAACTCGTCGAACGCACCAAGCTGCCCCGGGCCACAGCACATCGCCTGGCCCAGGCCCTGGAGATCCACCGAATGCTGGTGCGGGACACCCAGGGCAGATGGCGGCCCGGCCCCCGTCTGGGTGAGCTGGCGAACGCCGCACCGGACGTTCTGCTGACCGCCGCCGAGCCGCTGCTGGCCGCGCTGCGCGACGCCACCGGTGAGAGCGCGCAGCTCTACCTGCGCCGCGCCGACGAGCGGATCTGCGTGGCGGCGGCGGAACGCGCCAGCGGTCTACGGGACACCGTTCCGGTCGGCTCGGTGCTGCCGATGACGGCCGGCTCAGCGGCTCAGATCCTGCTGGCCTGGGAGCCGCCGGAGGCGGTCATGCCGCTGCTGCCGCGCAGCAAGTTCACCGGACGCACCCTCGCCGAGGTACGCCGTCGCGGCTGGGCGCAGAGCGTCGCCGAGCGGGAGGCCGGTGTGGCGAGCGTCTCCGCCCCGATCCGCGACCGCACCGGCCGGGTCATCGCCTCGGTCAGCATCTCCGGCCCGATCGAGCGCCTGGGCCGCCGCCCCGGCGAACGCCACGCCATGGCAGTGGTAAGAGCCGGCCAACGCCTCTCCGGCCTCTAACCCCCGCCGCCCCTCTCCCCCCGACCCGGCCCGCCCTCGTTGATCATGAAGTTATTGTCACGACACGCCGAGGGTGAGGGCAATAACTTCATGATCAACCGGGGTGAGGGGGTGGGGTGGGACGGGAAAAGGCTCATCTCGCGGCGGCGAGATGAGCCTTTGGTTGTAGCCCCGACCGGATTCGAACCGGCGCTACCGCCTTGAGAGGGCGGCGTCCTGGGCCGCTAGACGACGGGGCCAGAACTTTTCCGTTCACCACCCTCGCGGGCGGTGCGAATGTAGTCTAGCGGCACCGTACCCGGGCGCGAGCGCGGGGTGCGCTGTCGCGCGAGGGTCCGACAGGACGCCGGGCCGGGCCCGACAAGCGGACACGAAACAGCCCGCCTCACGAGGTGAGACGGGCTGTGCTCGCTGTAGCCCCGACCGGATTCGAACCGGCGCTACCGCCTTGAGAGGGCGGCGTCCTGGGCCGCTAGACGACGGGGCCAGAACAACTTTGCTCCCCCACCTCAGCGGTGGAGGAGCTGCACTCTACCGAAGACCACCCTCCGCCCCCGAAGGGGCGGAGTCGAACTCCGTCAGAATCCAGCGTCTGGACATTCTCGCGAATTCCAGCAGCGCTGGGGTACCAGGACTCGAACCTAGACTAACTGAACCAGAATCAGTCGGGCTGCCAATTACCCCATACCCCATTGGCCCCTTGCGGCGCCGGGAGTGAACTTTACCCTCCCGGTGCCGGCAGGCCAAATCCGATCCCCCCGAACCACCCGTGAGCTGCGGAAACAGGGGCATCAGACGGATCAGGCGACGGGAACCACCGGGTTGGTGAGCTCGCCGATGCCGTCGATCCGCACGGTGACCGTATCCCCCTCGACAAGCGGGCTAACCCCGGCTGGAGTGCCGGTGAGAACGACGTCGCCGGGCAGGAGGGTCATGACGTGCGAGATGTACGACACCAGGCCCGGCACGTCGAAGACCATGTCCTTCGTCCGGCCGAGTTGGCGTACCTCCATCTCCTCCGGGTTGCGACCCACCTCACACCGGATCTCCAGGTCGGACACGTCCAGCCCGGTGGTGATCCACGGACCGATCGGGCAGAACGAGTCGAAGCCCTTGGCCCGGGTCCACTGCCCGTCCGACCGCTGGAGGTCCCGAGCGGTGACGTCGTTGGCGCAGGTGTAGCCGAAGATGGCCCGTTCGGCGGCGGCGCGGTCGGCGCGGCGCGCACCCGGCGCCCCGATCACGACGGCGAGTTCCGCCTCGTGCTCGACCTGCTTGGAGAAGATCGGCAGTCGGATGGCGTCCCGGGGGCCGATCACCGAGGTGGACGGCTTGAGGAAGAGCAGCGGCTCCTTGGGCACCTCGTTGCCGAGCTCGGCGGCGTGGTCGGCGTAGTTGCGGCCGACACAGACCACCTTGCTGGGCAGGATCGGCGAGAGCAGCCGGACGTCGGAGAGGGCCCAGCGGGCCCCGGTGAAGGAGAGGTTGCCGAACGGGTGGCCGTCGATCTCGGCGATGGTCAGGCCCTGCGGCCCGGCCTCCGCTTCGCCTTCGACGGCACCGAACGACATTCCCTTGGCATGGGCGAAACGAGCGATACGCACCCGGACAATCTAGCGCCGCCGGCACCCCGACCGGCCAGGACCGGCCGTGGGGTGTGCTCAACCCGTCACCGCGCGCACCCTAGCCGAGCCGGAGGTGACCGGGGTGGACTTCTCGACTTCGTACCCGCACGGAGCCGGCCGGCCCCTAGCGTCGGCTCCGGAGGTTCGTTCGTATGCCTGCATCGACACGACACCACAGAGCCCTCGCAGTGTTCGTGCACTGCCTCGGCATCCTCGCCGCCGTGCCGGCCCTACCGACGGCGGCCCCGGAGGTGGCGGCCACGCCACGACCACCGGCCGCCACCCAAGGACCACCGGCGGCCACGCACCGACCACCGGCCGCCACGCCAGAACCGACGGCCGCCGCACCACCGGCCGCCACGGCACCACCGGCCGCCACACCGGCACCGGTGGGGACCCGGCCGCCGGTGGCGATGGTCGCGCGAGTGACCGAGCCCACCCCACCCTCGGCGCCACCGGCGATGGCACCACCGACCCGGGCACCCGCCTCGGCGCCCCCGCAACAGGTCACCGTGGCGGTGGCGACGGAGAGCAGCGCGGCACCGAGGTACCGGATCCAGGTGCGCAACGTGAGCAACTCGCCGCTGGAGACCACGGTGCGTCAGGAACTGCCGCCCGGCTCGTCGACGACCGCGATCAGCGGTGGTGGCCGGTCCACTCCGGCCGGCGGATCGGCCACCGAGGTGACCTGGCGGCTGCGGCTGCCCGCGCACAGCACCACCACCCTGGGCACCGCGCTCGCGGCGACCGCGCCGGGCCGGCCGCTGACCGCGCCGACCTGCGCGTTCACCAGTGACGGCAGCCGGCCGTACGACTGCGCAACGGCCACCTGGCAGGCGGCAGCGGCACCGGCGGCCGAGGTGAGCGAGGCACCGCCGTGGCGTCGCTACCCGGTGCTGCTCGCCGGACTGGCGGTCCTGCTGCTGATCGGTGCCACCCTGGTCTGGGTGTGGCGACGTCGGCGCGGGCGTCGGGTGACGGCTGCCGCGCTCGCCACCGGCGGCGGCGCCGAGGATGGTCGCGGGACGGTCTATCCCCGGCCGGCAGCCCCGAGTCCGGTGCGGCGTCGGCGTACCCCGCCGGTCTGGATGGTGGTGGGTGCCGCCGTGGTGGTGCTCGCCGGCGTGGTCGGCACCGCGGGTTGGACGGCGACCCGGCAGGTCTCAGCTATCGACACACAGAAGCAGCCCACCAGCGGCGCGTGGGTGGGCACCGGGGTCGCCGGGGCGATGGGAGTGCCGCTGCGCGAGTCGGCGTTCGAGTTCACCGTGTACCGGATGACGTGCGGCGCGCCCGGCACCGCCGGGAAGGCCGCCGGCGGCGGTGCCGCACCGGCCGACGGGCGACGCTGCGAGGCCACCGTCGGGGTGCGCAACGTCACCGGCGACCACCAGCCCTGGCACAGCGAGCTGCAACGGGCGTACCTGCCCGGTGGGCGCTGGGTGAGCACCGACGAGTCGGCCACCCGGACGGCGAATCTGGGTCGGGACGTCTTCGCCGACCCGATGGCGGCGGGCACCCGGATGGTGCTCCCGCTGGTCTTCACCGTCGACGGGCGGGACCCGCCCCAGCAGTTGGAGCTGCGCAGCGGGGTGTTCTCCGCAGGCGTCCGGGTGCAGATGCCCTGACCGGGTGCGCGGGCGGCGGTCGTACCCTGGGGTGCGTGACCGCCGCCCTCGCCCCCGCCGTGCTCGACGCGGCGCAGTGGCAGGCCCGCCGGCGGGCCCACGAGGAGCGGGTGGATGTCTGGCTGACCCCGCACCTGGCCCGGCGACGACGCGGTGAGCGGCATCCGGTGGCCGACTTCCTGTTCACCTACTACTCGCACCGTCCGGCCCAGCTGCGGCGCTGGCATCCGGGGCCCGGGGTCGAGCTACGGGACGCCGACCCGGCCGAGTTCGGCCGCGACTACCGCGCCGGCACCGCCGGGGTCACCCTCGACACCGAGGGGGTACGCGCGCGGCGCGGGGAGTCGATCGCCTGGATCCGCTCGCTGCTGGAGGCGACCCGGGGACGGGCGCCGCACTTCGGCTGCTTCGGGATGCACGAGTGGGCGATGGTCTACCGGCAGACCCGGGAGGAGTTGCGGCACAACGCCTGGCCGCTGCGGCTCGACGCGGAACGCACCGCCGAGGTCGTCGAGGAGCGGGGCGTGCGGTGCAGCCACTTCGACGCGTTCCGGTTCTTCACCCCGCCGGCCCGCCCGCTGAACCTGCTCACCCCCAGCCGGGAGACGCAGCACGCGCACGAGCAGCCAGGTTGCCTGCACGCCAACATGGATCTCTACAAGTGGGCGTACAAGTTGTCGCCGTTGGTCGCCTCGGAGCTGGTGGCCGACGCGTTCGACCTGGCCCGGGACATCCGCACGCTGGACATGCGGGCCAGTCCGTACGACCTGGCGGCCCTCGGCTACCCGCCGGTGCGGGTGGAGACCCCGGACGGCCGGGCGGAGTACGCGGCGGCGCAGCGCGGCTTCGCCGAGCGTGCCGCCGTGCTGCGCGACCGGCTGCTCGCCGCCGTCCCGGGCTAGTCGTCGTCGGCGCGGCGGTCTCGTTTGCGTTGGGACTGGCGCTTCTTCTCGGCCAGTCGGCGTTCCTTGGCCCCGCGTGACGGGCGGGTGGCACGGCGGGCCGGCGGTGGGGGCGCGGCGGCCTCCCGCAGCAGAGCTGTCATCCGGGCCCGGGCCGCCTCCCGGTTGGCCAACTGGGCCCGGTGTTCGCTGGCGGCGATCGTCAGCACCCCGTCGACGAGGCGGTTGGCCAGCCGGGCCAGCGCCCGCGACCGCAGCCACTCGGGCACGGTCGGCGAGTTGGCCAGGTCGTAGCTCAGCTCGACCCGGGAGTCCGCGGTGTTCACGCCCTGCCCGCCCGGCCCCGACGAGCGGGAGAAGCGCTCCCGTAGCTCCCCGGCGGGGACGACCCACCGGTCGGTCACCCGCAGTCCGTCGTCCACGTCCCGAGGCTAACCCGCGACGACCTGCCGGGGGTCATCGGTGCGGAGGCTCACTCTGCGTCGGGGACTGGCTGGGCGCGGGCCCGGCGGTCTCCTCGTCGGAGCCGACGGCCGCGTACGCCACCGCGCCGAAGAGCAGCACCCCGATGACCGCGGCCTTCACGACGACGCCGCGGATCAGTGACCAGGCGCCACGACGAGCGCCTGGCACCGATTTCTTGACGGTCTGGTAATCGTTCCACCCTCGCCGTGCCCGGGCGTACGCCGACCCCACTGCACATCCGATGACCAGGCCCACCAGCAGGAGGACCGTGAGAAGAGGACGCTCCACCTCAGCCAGTATCCATACCGAGCGTCATATTTCCATTGTCCGATGCCGTCCGGCCGGATATCCGACAGTGCTGGCCCCGTCAGGGCGTTCGCGCAGCTCAGCCGCCCTTGCCGATGATCGTGTCGGCGGTCTGCTGCACCTGGTCGATCGGGATGGCGAACCCGATGCCGATCGAGCCGTTTCCATCGATGGTGGCGATCGCGGTGTTCACCCCGACCACCTCCCCGCGCGCGTTGACCAGTGGCCCACCGGAGTTGCCGGGGTTGATCGACGCGTCGGTCTGCACCGCCGTGTGCCGGTTGTTGCCGAGCCGCACCTCCCGGTCGAGCGCGCTGACGATGCCGGCGGTGACCGTCCCCGCCAGACCGAGCGGCGAACCGACCGCGAGCACCGGCTCACCGACCCGGGTCGCGCCGGGCTTGGCCAGGGGCAGCGGGGTGAGACCGGCCGATGCCGGCACCTTCAGCACCGCCAGGTCGCTGCGCGGTTCCCGTCCGACCACCTCGGCGGCGAACCGGCGGCCGTCGGGCAGCTCGACGGTCACCGGTCCGCCGCCGCCCTTGGCCAGGATGTGGTCGTTGGTGATCAGGTGCTGCTGGTCGTCCACGGCGAAGCCGGAGCCGGTCGCGGATCCGCTGCTCGCGCCGCCGGCCAGCACCGACACCACCCCGGGTACGGTCCGCGCGGCAGCGGTGACCAGCTCGGCCGGCACCGGGGCGGCGGACGCCGCGGCCGGGCCACCAGCCCCGTCCCGACTGGCCACCACGCCGCCGGCGAGAGCACCGGAGACGGCCGAGACCGCCACCACGGCCAACACGGTGAACAGCCGCCCGGGCCGTCGCCCGCCCGGGTCGCGCTCGGGAGCGTCCCACCACCCGCGCCCGTCCGGGTCGAGTTCCGGTGAGATGAACCAGGGACCGCGCGGTTCGCCCAGTCCGGTCTGCACTGCCATGCGTACTCCTCACTGTCGACGTCGGTGGTGCGCGGCGGTCAGGGCAGCCGGGAGAACCAGCGCATCGAGCCGGCGGCGGCGCCCATGGCGAACACCAGTCCGAGGCCGATGAAGCGGGCCGAGATGTCCTGCCGCTCGGTGCGGTAGCCGACCGAACTGCCGATGTCGTCGTAGACGGCGCGCAGCTCGTCGGTGGTGCTGGCCTCGTGGAACATGCCGCCGGTCTCCTCGGCGACCGCCCTGAGGGTCTGTCCGTCCACCGGCACCTGAATGGGCCGTCCACCTCGGTCGACGAACCCGGACGGGGTGCCGAACGAGATCGAGTGCACCGGCACCTCCGCCTTCACCGCTTCCGCGGCCGCCTCCATGGGGTCCATTCCGGAGGTGTTGGCACCGTCGGAGAGCAGGATGACCCGGGCGGGTGGGGTCTCCTTCGCGGCCTCGCTGTCGAGGCTCTTGACCGCGCCGAGTGAGGTGTTGATGGCCTCGCCGATCGCGGTGCCCTGGACGCCGGTGATGCCCTCGGCGAGCCGGTCGATCCCCTCGTCGAGGGCGTCCCGGTCGGTGCTCGGCGGCACCAGTACGGCGGCACTGCCGGCGAACGCGACGAGACCGACGTTGAACTCGTCGGGCAGGCCCTTGACGAAGCGCCGGGCGGCTTCCTTGGCTGCGGCCAGCCGGTCCGGTTCGACGTCGGTGGCGAGCATCGACGTGGAGACGTCCACCGCCACCATCACCGTGGCCCGTTCCCGGGGCACCCGCACCTCGGCGCTCGGTCGGGCGAAGCCGACCACGAGCAGCGCCAGCATGGCCAGGAAGAGCCCCGCCGGTACGTGCCGACGCCAGGCGGGCCGCTCCGGCGCCACCCGGTCCAGCAGCCGCAGGTTGGTGAAGCGGACCGCGTACCGGCTGCGTCGCCGTTGCAGCACCAGGTACGCGACGACCAGGGCGAGCACGCCGAGCAGCAGCCAGAGTCGCAGCGGCGACTGCCAGATCACGCGGCACCTCCCCGGGGCCGGCCGACCGGCGCGGCGGCCAGCCGACGCTGGGCGTGCACGTGCCGGACGATGTCGGCGCTCCAGTCGCCGTCGGTGCGCAGCGGCAGATGGGTGGCCCCGCTGCGGCGCAGCGCCTGGTGGACCTGTTCGCGCTGGGCGGTGGCGGCCTCGGCGTACCGCTCGCGCAGCCCACGGTCCGATGTGCACACCTCACGGTGTCGACCGGTCTCCGGGTCGACGAGCGTGATCAGGCCGACGTCCGGTAGTTCCAGCTCCCGGGGGTCGGTCACCTCGATCGCCAGCACCTGGTGCCGGACGGCCAGCCGGCGCATGGTCCGCTCCCAGGGTGCTGCCTGCGCGGCGTCGTCGGGCAGGCCGTCGAGGAAGTCGGAGACCACCACGACCAGCCCACGCCGGTTGGCGATCCGGTGCAGCGCGTCGAGCCCGTCCGCCAGGTCGGGCGGTCGGGTCGCCGGCACTCGCGCCGGCCGGCCGGTGGGCGCGGTGGCCCGGGGGGCGGCGAGCAGCGCGCGGAGCAGGGAGAGCAGGTGGGTACGCCCGCTGCGGGCCGGGAAGCGGCGTACCCCGTCGGCGCGCAGCACCTGTGCGCCCAGGCGGTTGCCGACGCCCGCGGTCAGGAAACCGACCGCCGCGACGGCAGCCACCGCCAGTTCCCGTTTGTCCAGCTCGGCGGTGCCGAACTCCATGCTGGCGCTGCCGTCGACGAGCAGCCAGGTGGTCAGCTCCCGGTCGGCGTCGACCTGCCGGACGTGCGGGACGGCGGTCCGGGCGGTCACCGCCCAGTCCATCCGGCGCACCTCGTCCTCGCCCGGCCGGTATTCGCGACTGCCGGAGGGTTCACTGCCGGGACCGGGCAGCAGTCCACGGTACTGGCCGTGCAGCAGGCCGTTCAGCCGACGCGTGACGGTCAGCTCCAGGCGACGCAGGCGCTGGTCCGGGGCCAGCTCGGCCAGGCCGGGGTCGGCTGGCGCGACGGTGGCGCGTCTCATGCCGCCGCCAGATCCGGTGTCTGCTGCGGGTGTCCGGCGGCCAGCCGGGGCGGCGGTACCGCATCGACGAGCCGTCGCACCACGCTCTCAGCCGTCACCCCGTCGGCCACCGCGTCGAAGGAGAGCACCAGCCGGTGGGCGAGGACGTCGACGGCCAGCTCGCGGATGTCCTCGGGTAGCACGTACTCCCGCCCTCGCAGCAGGGCCTGCGCCCGGGCCGCCGCGACCAGGCCCAGGGTTGCTCGGGGGCTGGCCCCGTACGCCAACAGCGGGGCGATCTCCGGTAGCCCGAACCGGCCCGGGTCGCGGGTGGCGAGGATCAGCCGCACCACGTACTCGGCCAACGCGTGGTGGACGAAGACCCGCTCGGCGTGGGTCTGGAGGTCCCGCAGCCGTTGGGCGTCGAGCACCTGGCGCGGGGTCGGTCGGTCGGTGCTCATCCGGTAGAGGATGGCCAGCTCGTCGGCGTCGCTGGGGTAGTCGACGACCACCTTCATCAGGAACCGGTCACGCTGCGCCTCCGGGAGCTGGTAGACCCCCTCGGACTCGATCGGGTTCTGGGTGGCCAGCACCAGGAACGGCTCCGGCACCGGCCAGCTGCGCCCACCGATGGAGACCTGCCGTTCGGCCATCGCCTCCAGCAGCGCCGACTGGACCTTGGCCGGGGCCCGGTTGATCTCGTCGGCCAGCACCAGGTTGGCCATGATCGGGCCCAGCTCGATGTCGAAGGTCTCCTTGGACGCCCGGTAGATCCGGGTGCCGACTATGTCGGAGGGCACCAGGTCCGGGGTGAACTGGATCCGGGAGAAGGTGCCGCCGACCACCGTCGCGAGGGTCTGCGCGGCCAGTGTCTTGGCCACGCCGGGCACCCCCTCCAGGAGGCAGTGTCCGTTGGCGACCAGGGCGGTGAGCAGGCGTTCGACGAGGCGATCCTGCCCGACGATCACGCGTTTGACCTCGAAGAGGGTCTGTTCCAGCTCGATGCCGGTCGGCTCCGGATCGACCGGGCTGGGCATGCTGGCCAGGGTGTCCGAGATGTCCGTCACGGTGCTTGCTTCCCGGGCACACGTCCGGCAAACGTGGGATTGTGCGGCCCGGACCGGCCCGGAGTGGCCGGAACGGGGATGAGCCGCGCGCAAGGGTGACGACCGTCGCGAGCCCGCCGAGGAGCGCACAACCGGCAGGTGACCAACCGCCGGATGCCCGACCGGGCACGAACCGGTCGAGGACAGCCCTCGCCGATCTCGCGAGGCTGCCGTCGCCCGACGCGGAGCTGACCCGGGTCGACGGCGACGCCGATGAGCGGGCCGATCCGCTCGGGTTCAGGGAAGTCGGGGCGTCCGCATGATCGGGACACCCCGGGTTACCGACAGCCGGGTGGATCGGATTACCCGGCCAGGCCGGCCGAGGTAGCGGCCGGCGCGCTGAGCGGACAGAGTCCGGCCCCCGTGCCGGATGCGACGGGGGCCGGATGTCGGGTCGGTCAGGGTGTGTGGGTGAGCAGGGTGAAGCCCAGGTTGGCCGGCACCCCGGCCGAGTTGCGGGTCTGCACGAAGACCGCGTTGGGCGTCAGCAGCCGCGGGGCGACCGAGACCTCGCCGCCCGGCGGGATGCAGCAGGAGCCGGACAGGGACAGGGTGGCCAGGAAGGCGCCGGCCGAGACGTTGTAACCGAAGATCACCTCGTACTCCCCGACGCCGTACTTGACCACGGTGCCGGTGCCGCGCGCCTTGGTGCCATTGGAGTTGACGACGGTGTAGACGTTGGTGGCCACCAGTGGGGTGGCCGCGTTCGCCTTCAGCGCGGCTTTCGCGAGACGCGCCGACTCGGCGCTGACCGGCGGCTGGGAGTTCGTGCCGCGGGCCGGCTGGACCGTTTCCTGCGGCGCCTTCGCCGACGGCTGGGCGATAGCGATGCCCCCGCCGGCGAGACTGAGCCCCAGGACAGCGAACGTGACCGCCGCCACCTTACGTCGGAAGGATGTGCTCATGACAGGTCCCCCTTGTGTGAGCGTGCGAATTCGGCCGACCCGCGGGGCGGGACGGATGACTGCCAACAAATAGGCGTACGACGACAGTTAGGCGGGCGAAAGCTGCCTTGCTCACACCCGACGAGATTGATTTCTCAGCAATCTACATCCCCTCTGAGCTGCTGTTACTACTCAGAGTTGCGTCGTTTAAGCCAGATGGAACGTAGCACCGGAAAAAGCCACCAGTCAATAGTTGATCTCGCTTTTCCGGGGTGTCAACCAACCGTCAGACAATGATGAAATGTGAGCGCATCACCATTCATGAAATGGTTTCGCCGGGCCCTACTAGGATCATCTTCGTGATCGTCGACGCGCCATCCGCGCACCGGAACGCCCGGCTCGGCACTGCGCTCTGCTGGGTTGCCGTCGTACCCACCGCCCTCTGGGCGGTAGCCCGACTGGTCGGCCTGGACCGGGGGCCGCTGGTGCAGGCGCTCGCGTTCACGCCGTACGTCGCGGGGGTCAGCGTGCTGGTCCTGGCTCTCACGCTCGCCCTGCGGCGCTGGTGGCCGGCGGCGGTCGCGGCCCTGGCGGCGGTGGCGTTGCTCGGTGCCGTCGCACCTCGGGCGCTGGCCAACCCGCAGCCGGCAGCGGCCGGGCCGACGGTTCGGCTGCTCACCGCCAATCTGCTGGCCGGTGCCGGCGACGCGCGGACACTGGTGGAGCTCATCCGGCGACACCGGGTGGACGTGCTCACCGTGCAGGAGTTCACGCCCGACGCGCAGGCCGCCCTGGATCAACTCGGTCTCGCCACGCTGCTGCCGCACCGGAAGCTCAACCCCGAGATCGGCACCACCGGCTCCGGGCTCTACTCACGGTGGGCGATCACCGACGGTGGCGTCCGACGCAACCTCGACGGCTGGGGCTTCAGCCAGGCGTACGCGACGGTGTCCGTCCCCGGCGGGCCCCCGGTCCGCGTCGAGTCGGCCCACCCCTCGGCACCGTACGCGCTGGACCAGGTGGGTGCCTGGCGTGCCGACCTGACCGCCCAACCTCCGGCCACCCCGGACGGTGGCCTGCGGATCCTCGCCGGAGACTTCAACGCGACCCTCGACCACAGTCCACTGCGGGCACTGCTGCGCAGCGGATACGTCGATGCCGCCGACGCGACAGGGCAGGGTCTGACCGGCACCTGGGGCCCGTACGACGGCGATCTCATCCCACCCGTCACCATCGACCACGTCCTGGTCGACCACCGGATAGCGGTCCGCTCCGTGCAGGTGCTGACCCTCCCCAACACCGACCACCGCCCCCTCCAAGCCACCCTCACCCTCCCCCAAACCCCCTAACCCCCCGCCCCACCCCCGCCCCACCGCGCCGATCTTGCACTTTCTGTCCCGGCATCAGCGACAAAAGCCGCATGACGTCGACACAAAGTGCAAGATCGGCGAGAGCGGGGGCGGGGGCGGGGGGCGGTGTGGGCGGGGGTGTGGCGGTGGGGGTTAGACGGGGGTGGGGGCTAGGCCGTAGGTCAGGGCGTCCACCAGGGCGTGCCAGCTGGCTTCGACCACGTTGGGGTGGACGCCTACCGTGGTCCAGTCGCGGCCGTTGCCGTTCGAGGTTTCCAGCAGCACCCGGGTGACCGCGCCGGTGCCGTGACTGCCCTCCAGGATCCGCACCTTGTAGTCGGCCAACTCGAAGTCGCGCAGTTGCGGATAGTGCCGCGCCAGCCCCACCCGCAGCGCCTCGTCGAGGGCGTTGACCGGGCCGTTGCCCTCGGCGGTGGCGATCACCCGCTCACCGCGGACCCGGATCTTGACGGTCGCCTCGGAGACCACGGCGCCGTCCTCACGGTGCTCGACCAACACCCGGTACGACTCCAGGGTGAACGGTCGGGCCGGGCTGCCCTCCGGCATCTCGGAGCGCACCAGCAGCTCGAACGAGGCGTCGGCCGCCTCGAACGACCAGCCACCCGCCTCCAACTCCTTGACCCGCTTGGTGACCCGGTTCAGGGCGTCCGGGCTGGCGGCCAGGTCCAGGCCGAGCTCACGACTCTTGAGCTCGACGCTGGCCCGACCGGCCATCTCCGTGACCAGGATCCGCATGTCGTTGCCCACCACCGACGGGTCCACGTGGTTGTAGAGCAACGGGTCGACCTTGATCGCGCTCGCGTGCAGCCCCGCTTTGTGGGCGAAGGCGGCGGCCCCGGCGTACGCCTGGTGGGTGTCGGGGGCGATGTTGGCGATCTCGGCGATGGCGTGCGAGACCCGCACCATCTGCGCCAGGCAGCCCTCCGGTAGGACGGGCATGCCGAGCTTGAGTTGGAGGTTGGCGACGACCGCGAAGATGTCGGCGTTGCCGGGGCGCTCGCCGTACCCGTTGGCGGTGCCCTGCACGTGGCGGACGCCCGCCTCGACGGCGGCGATGGTGTTGGCCACCGCGCAGGCGGTGTCGTTCTGGGCGTGCATACCGAGCAGCCCGGCGTCGATCCCGAGCCTGTTGGTCAGGTCCTGGATCACGGCGGTCACCTGGGACGGCAACATGCCGCCGTTGGTGTCGCAGAGCACCATCCGTTCGGCGCCGGCGGCGAGCGCGGTCTGCACCACGGCGGCGCCGTACGCGGGGTCGTGCCGGTAACCGTCGAAGAAGTGTTCGCCGTCGACGAAGACCCGTCGACCCTCGCGGACGAGGTGGTCGACGGTGTCGTGGATCATCGCGAGGTTCTCCGCGCCGGTGGTGCGCAGCGCGCGCTCGACGTGCCGGGTGTCGGCCTTGGCGACCAGGGCCACGGCCGGGGTCTGCGCGTCCAGCAGGGCGCGTACCTGGGGGTCGTCCGCGACCGCGACGCCGGCCTTGCGGGTGGCGCCGAACGCGACGAGTACGGCGTGCCGCAGGTCCAGCTCGGTGCGGGCGCGGCGGAAGAACTCGGTGTCCTTGGGCACCGCGCCCGGCCAGCCGCCCTCGATGAAGCCGACGCCGAACTCGTCGAGCAGCCGGGCCACGGCCAGCTTGTCGACCACCGAGTAGGTGAGTCCCTCGCGCTGAGCGCCGTCGCGCAACGTGGTGTCGAAGACCTGGAACGTCATCAGGATCCTTTCTCGGAGCAACAAAAAGACCTCCCGCGGATGCGGGAGGTCTGCGCGCTCGGCAGAGGGGAGAGCCGGCGCGCTAGGTCGCAATAATCAGGGCGGTGCTGGTCACGATGGCCACTCTGCCACCCTCGCCCCGAATGTGGGAGGAACAATCCATATAGCGGGATGGTGACGGAGGGTTCGTACGCCCCGAACCGCCGCTCGTGATCGGCTTCACACGCCACCCAGCCCACGCGTCGGGGGAAACAGCCGTGCGGAAGCATCGGGAACGGATCCGATGATGGCCACCGTGCCATCTGCAAGGAGGACCTGTGCTCACCGTCAGTGACCGCTTACCTGAGCACGGCCTCGCCGCCTGTGTATCGCTGGGCGCCAACAACGCGTCCACGGCGGTCAACCACACGTCCCACGAGGGCACGTGGTGTGTGGTCTTCGTCGGGCCGATGGGTTTCACCTCCATCAGCCCGGCGGGGATCGCCGACGAGACCTCCGGGTTCTGACCATGGGCCTGGACGCGATCAGGGCGGCTCTGCCGGAGTACGCCAACGACATCAGGCTCAACCTGGACGCCACGATCGGTTCCTCGGCGCTGACTTCGCCGCAGACCTGGGGCGTCGCGCTGGCCTGTGCGGTGACCGCTCGCAACCCGGTGGTGTTGCGGGAGATCGCAGCCGAGGCGCTCGGGCACCTCGGGCCGGAGGGTGTCGAGGCGGCCAAGGGCGCTGCGGCGATCATGGCGATGAACACCATCTACTACCGGGCCAAGCACCTGATCGGCGACGAGCGGTACGCCTCGATGCCGGCCCGACTGCGGATGCGGATCATCGCGAGGCCGGGGGTGGACAAGGGCGACTTCGAGCTCTGGTGTTTCGCCGTGTCGGCCGTCACCGGCTGCGAAGTGTGCCTGACGTTGCACGAGAAGAAGCTGCGCGGCAGCGGCTTCAGCCGGGAGCAGCTGAACGACGCCCTGCGAATCTCGGCCGTGGTGCACGCCGCGGCCATCACCCTGGACGCCGAGACCGCACTGGCCTGATCGCCGTTTCCGGCCCCCGACGGCCGGGTAGCTCCTGCGGGGACGCAGACAGCTACGGCAGACGATCGGCGACAGTCAGGAGCGAACGGCATGGACAGGATCGATCCGCACGCCACCCACGCCGGGCCGGACCCGCTGCGCGGCGGCGACCAGGGCGCGGTGCCCGGCGGTGCGCCGGCCGGCACGTTCGACCCCTGGCGCTACCGGGACCAGGCCGGCGTGGCCGACGTCGACCTGGTCGGCTACAAGGTCGAGGCCACCGACGGGGGAATCGGCAAGATCGACAGCGCGAGTCACGAGGTGGGCGGCAGCTACCTGGTCGTGGACACCGGGCCCTGGATCTTCGGCAAGAAGGTGATGTTGCCGGCCGGCACCGTCAACCAGGTCGACCACGACCAGCGCACCGTCTCCGTCGACCGGACCCAGGACCAGATCAAGGCCGCCCCGGAGTACGACGAGACCAGCCACAGCGACCCGAGCTACCGGGATCAGCTCGGCGGCTACTACGACGAGACGTACGGCGCGCTCCCGCCCGGCACCGCACGCTGACTGTTCGACCCGACGGCCGGTGGGGCACTGTCCCACCGGCCGTTACCGTGTGAGCGTGGACGCCACCGAGAACAACCCCCCGCTCTCGCTCCCCGCCACCTTCAACTTCCGCGACGTCGGTGGCCACCTCGGCCACGACGACCGGTCGGTACGCCGAGGTCGGCTCTACCGCTCCGACTCGCTGCACCGCCTCACCGAGCAGGACCGGGACGCGTTCGCCGCGATCGGGATCCGTACCGTCATCGACCTGCGCCGCCCGACCGAGGTGCAGCGCGACGGCCGGGTGCCGGAGTACCAGGGACTGACCTACCGGAACATCCACCCGGAGCACGCCGACTGGTCGGGTACGCCGCACGAGGAGGGCGCCAGCCTGGCCCGCTACCTCGCGGACCGGTACGCCGACCTGGCCCAGACCGGCACCGCCGGGCTGGCCGAGGCGGTCGGCCTGATCGCCGACTCCGCCAACGCCCCGGTGGTGGTGCACTGCGTCGCCGGCAAGGACCGCACCGGCATCGTGTGCGCGTTGACCCTCGCCGTGCTCGGCGTCGACGACGCGGACATCACCGCGGACTACGCGTTGAGCAGTGTGGCGTCGGCCCGGTACAGCGCCTGGCTGGCCTCCGTCACGCCGGGCGGCGTGGACGTGCCGGCACCGTTTTTGAGCTCACCCGCGGAGGCGATGCAGATCTTCCTGGACGAGTTGCGCGCGGGGCACGGCTCGGTCGAGGCGTACCTGCGCCACGCCGGGGTGACCGAGGAGCAACTCGCCGCGCTGCGCGACCACCTGCTCGACGAGCTGGCCGAGGCGCAGCCCGGCGACGCGTAGAGCCGACCGCGCGGGCCCGTCCGGGTGGACGGGCCGGCGCGGCGACGGGAATCAGAAGACCCGCTGCACCCAGCCGTGTGGGTCGGCCGTTTTGCCCCGCTGGATGTCGACCAACTGCTGACGCAGGGCCATGGTGACCTGACCGGGCTCGCCACCACCGATGAGGAACTCGCCGTCCGGGAAGCGGACCCCGCCGATCGGGGTGACCACCGCTGCGGTGCCGCAGGCGAACACCTCCTTCAGGCGTCCGCTGGCGGCGTCGGCCTGCCAGTCGGCGAAGCTGACCGGCCGCTCCTCGACCTGGTGTCCGGCCCCGGCGGCCAGCGTGAGGACGGCGTCGCGGGTGATGCCCGGCAGGATCGTGCCGGTCAACGGTGGGGTGACCACCGTGCCGTCGTCGTAGACGAAGAAGACGTTCATGCCGCCCAGTTCGTCGACGAACCGGCGCTCCACCGCGTCCAGGAAGACGACCTGGTCGCAGCCGGCCTCGATGGCCTCCGCCTGAGCGGCGAGCGACGCGGCGTAGTTGCCGCCGCACTTGGCCGCGCCGGTGCCACCGGGCGCGGCCCGGGTGTAGTCCGGGGAGACCCAGACGGTGACCGGCTTGACGCCACCGGTGAAGTACGCCCCGACCGGTGAGGCGATCACCATGTAGAGGTATTCGTTGGCCGGCCGGACGCCGAGGAAGACCTCGTTGGCGAACATGAACGGCCGCAGGTAGAGGCTGCCGTCCTCGCCGGTGGGGATCCACTCCCGGTCGATCTCGATGAGCTTGTGCAGCGAGTCGACGAACACGTCCGGCGGCAGCACCGGCATCGCCATCCGCTGTGCGGAGGTGGCGAAGCGGGCCGCGTTGGCGTCCGGCCGGAACATCGTCACGCCGCCGTCGGCGGTGCGGTACGCCTTGAGCCCTTCGAAGATCTCCTGCGCGTAGTGCAGCACCGCGCTGGCCGGGTCCATCGGGATCGGGGCTCGGGCCTCCACCCGGGCGTCGTACCAGCCCTTGCCGTCGGCGTAGCGGACGGTGACCATGTGGTCGGTGAAGACCCGGCCGAACCCCGGGTTGGTCAACAGTGCGGCCCGATCGGCGGCGGATACCGGCGCGAGATTCGGACGGATCTCGAAGTCGAGCTTGTCACCACCGCTCATCGCGCTGACCTCCCTGCGGGACAACGGCATGCGGGACCGCACACCGACATGGCTGTGCCAGAAACTTACCCCGAACGCTCGTTCAGCGGGTAACGCCGGTCGGGCCGCCTGCGGCAGGCCGGTCGCCGCGCGGGCCGGGGTGATCAGGCTACGGCGTGGGCGGCGAGCCGGTCGCCGACCTCTTCGGTACGCAGCGTGACGCCCGGCACACGACTGGCCAGCTCGGCGGCGACCGCCGCGTTGACCCGAGCGGCCGACTCGCTGTGCCCGAGCTGCTCCAGCAGCAACGCGGCGGAGAGCACCGCGGCGACCGGGTCGGCGATGCCCTGCCCGGCGATGTCCGGCGCCGAGCCGTGCACCGGCTCGAACATCGAGGGGTACGCCCCCTCGGGGTTGATGCAGCCGCTGGCGGCCAGCCCGATGCCGCCGGTGACGGCCGCCGCGATGTCGGTGAGGATGTCGCCGAAGAGGTTGTCGGTGACCACCACGTCGTAGCGCTGCGGCTGGGTGACCAGGAACATGGCCGCCGCGTCGACGTGCTGGTACTCGGTCTCGATGTCCGGGTGCTCGGCGGCGACCGCGTCGAACGTACGCGCCCAGAGCGACCCGGCGTGGGTGAGCACGTTGGTCTTGTGCACGAGGGTGACCTTGCGCCGTTCGCGGCGGCCGGCGCGGGCGAACGCGTCGCGGATCACCCGCTCCACGCCGTGCCGGGTGTTCAGGCTCTCCTCGGTGGCGACCTCGGCCGGGGTGTCCCGGTGCAGGGAACCACCGGCACCGGCGTAGAGACCCTCGGTGCCCTCGCGCACCACCACGAGGTCGACCTCGCCCGGCTTCACGTTGCCCAGCGGGCCGGCGACCCCGGGCCAGAGCCGGGACGGGCGCAGGTTGACGTACTGATCGAAGGCGAAACGGAGCTTGAGCAGCAGCCCGCGCTCCAGCACACCCGGCGGGACCGTCGGGTCACCGACCGCGCCGAGCAGGATCGCGTCGTGCCCGGCCAGCTCGGTCAGCACCGAGTCGGGCAGCACCTCTCCGCTACGGTGCCAGCGGGCGGCGCCGAGGTCGTACTCGGTGGCCTGCACGTCGGGCAGCACCGCGTCGAGGACCTTGCGGGCCTGCGCGACCACCTCGGGCCCGATGCCATCTCCGGCCACCACCGCGATCCGCGCCACGACCGCACTCCTCTGCTCAACGGTTCCGTTCGGGCAACGGTACGTCGCTGTCCCGCCTCCCGGTACGCGGCGTCCACGATCTGGGATTCCCGGATGCACAGCACCCTCTCAGCTGGGACTCATGGGGCGGTCATCTCCGCTGCCTACGGTAGTGCTCAGTGGGTCGCGGGGGCCTGCTGACCAACGGGGTCGCGCTGACGCGGCACCATGTGCGAGGGGGCAGATGCGATGCGCATCGACGAGCAGCCGCGGACCCGCTGGCCGGACACGTCCGCGTTCCGCAACCGCCGGCCGGACCTTCGACTCGGCAGCCGTCGGCACCGGATCGACCCGGCCGCCGCCACCGAGGGCCGGATCGCGGTGCAGCACACCGTACGCACCGCGACCGGCGATTACACCCTGCTGCTCAACGCCCCCGAGTGGCTCGGCCGCCGGGGCGTGGGCGAGGCGCTGCGGGACAGCGTCGCCGAGTTGCGCGCCATCGACCTCACCTACGGTCCCAACCGGCCGGAGAGCCTGGTCTCCCGACTGCGCCGGGGCGAGATCAGCCCGGAGTCGTACCCGCCGCTGGCCGATCTGGTGGACCGCTGCGCCGCGATGCGCGCGGCCACCGACGGGTGGTTCGACGCCTGGGCGGTGCCCGGCGGCTTCGACCCGAGCGGCCTGCTCGGCGGTTGGGCCGTGGAACGGGCCGCCGAGCGACTGCGCAACGCCGGCATCCACGACTACGCCGTCCTCGCCGGCGCTGACCTCGTCGTCCGGGGCCGCGCGCCGCACGGCGGTCCCTGGCGGGTCGCGGTGCACCACCCGACCGCACCCGAACGGGCGCCGCTGGTGCTGGAGATGACCGCCGGCGCGGTCGGCACCTCCGGGGTGAGCGGACGGCAGGGGCACGTGGTCGACCCACACACCGGCGAGCCGGCCGGTCACCTCGTCGCCGCCACAGTGGTGGGCCCCGACCTGGCGATCGCCGACGCCTACGCCACAGCGCTCTACGCCGCCGGCCCCACCGGCCTGGCGTGGTTCCGGGGCAACTCCGGCTATCGCGCGCTCTTCGCCCACCGTCGCTGAGCGGATCGAAGTAGCGATCGGCCCCCACGGTCTCGGCAACGACAGTGGGGGCCGATCAGCGACGAGTGCGCGTGGCTCGCACAACCGAGGGGTGCGGACCGGTCGGGCCGGACGTCGACCGCGCCACCCGAAGACGGGCCGGCGCCTCGAACTCGGCCAGTGACCGCAGTGCGTACGCTAGCGAATCGACGCAACTCGACGCAAGAGTCTCCACACCGGACCGTCTTGACCGGGGACTGCGGCAATCGATGGTTGACCGGCGGCGAGGCAGTTTCGACATGATGAACGACGGATGGCACGCTATCCGCCGTGAGTTTCGATCTGAGCGTGTGGGCCCTGGAGGACGGGGCGACACCCGACGACGTGCGGACAGCGGTCAACGGTTGCCGGCAGGGACGGCACGTGGACCGCTACCCCGATCCGCGGGTGGTCAGCTTCTACCGGGCGATCACAGCCTCCTATCCGGACCGTCACCCCGGCCCGAACAGCCCCTGGGCGGTGGCACCGCTGCACGCGGCCCACGACCACGTCGAGCTGAACCTGCACCCGACCTGCGCGGACCAGGTGCTACTGGACATCGAGCGGCTGGCCGGCGAGCACGGGCTGATGCTCTTCGACCCACAGGATGGCTCGGTCTACCCGCCGCCGGCGCGGCTGCCCGGCTGACCTGACCGGCGGCACGAACGGGAAATGACGAGGGGCCCGGCGAATCGCCAGGCCCCCCACGGTGTTCGTCGGCTACTACTCGTCGCGCAGGTCGGCGGCGCTGGCCGCCGTGGCGCCGATCGACTCGGCGGCCGAGGTGAGCAGGTCGGCGCCGAGCGCCTGGTCGACGGTGAGCGTCATCAGCGTCTCACCGCCCGCCTCCCGACGAGCCACCTGCATGGCCGCGATGTTGATGCCGGACTCGCCGAGCAGGGTACCGACCGTGCCGACCACACCGGGCCGGTCGGCGTAGCGCAGGAAGAGCAGGATGCCCTCCGCACCGATCTCCACGTCGAAGCCGTCCACCTCGGTCAGCTTCAGCACGTCCCGAGCGCCGGAGTGGGTGACAGTGCCGGAGACACTGACCGTCCGGCCGTCCGGCAGCGCGCCGCGCACCGTGACCAGGGTCGGCTGCTCGGCCGTCTCGGCCAGCGTGGCCAGGGTGACCTCGACGCCACGCTCGGCCGCCAGGTGCGGGGCGTTGACATAGGTGACCTGCTCCTCGACCACGGAGCTGAACAGGCCCTTGGTGGCGGCGAGCTTGAGCACCGACACGTCGTGGCTGACGATCTCACCGCGAACCTCGACCGTGACGCTGGCGGCTACCCCACCGGCGACCGCGGTGAACGCCCGGCCGAGCTTCTCCGCCAGCGGCAGCAACGGCCGAACGTCCTCGGCGACCACACCGCCGGCCTGCACGTTCACCGCGTCCGGAACGAACTCGCCCTGCAACGCCAGCTTGACGCTCTTGGCCACGGCGAGACCGGCCTTGTCCTGCGCCTCGTGGGTGGAGGCGCCCAGGTGCGGGGTGGCCACCACGTTGTCGAAGGCGAACAGCGGCGACGACGTGCACGGCTCCTTGCTGTAGACGTCGACGCCGGCGCCGGCGACCCGACCCTCGGCGATCGCGTCCGCGAGCGCCTGCTCGTCGACCAGCCCACCACGGGCGGCGTTGATGATTCGGACGCCGGGCTTGACGAGCGCCAGCTCCTTCTCACCGATCAGCCCCACCGTCTCCGGCGTCTTCGGCAGGTGGATGGAGATGAAGTCGCTCTCCCGCAGCAGCTCCTCCAGGCCGACCAGGCGGACGCCGAGCTGCGCCGCGCGGGCCGGCTGGATGTACGGGTCGTACGCGATCAGCCGGGTGCCGAACGCGGCGATGCGAGACGCGAAGAGCACCCCGATACGTCCGAGCCCGACCACGCCCACCGTCTTGCCCTGTACCTCGACGCCGGTGTACTTCGACCGCTTCCACTCCCCCGCCTTGAGCGCGGAACTGGCGCTCGCGGTGTTACGGGCGACGGCGAGCAGCAGCGCGACGGCCTGCTCGGCGGCGGAGACGATGTTGGAGGTGGGCGCGTTGACGACCATGACGCCCCGCGCGGTGGCGGCCGGCACCTCGACGTTGTCCAGCCCGACGCCCGCCCGGGCGACCACCTTGAGGCGCGGCGCGGCGGCGACCGCCTCGGCGTCGATCTGGGTCGCGCTGCGCACGATGACGGCGTCGGCCTCGGAGAGCGCCGAGAGCAGGGCCGGACGGTCGGTGCCGTCGACGTGACGGACGTCGAAGTCGTGGGCGAGCACCTCGATGGCGGCGGGGGCGAGTTCTTCGGCGATCAGTACGACAGGATTCATCGGTCCTCGTAGAGGTCGTGTATGCGATCGGCCCGGGCGGCGGGGCGCCGCACTGCGCCCTGCGCTGATCCGTGCCGTGGCCGTCAGGTGCCGGCTGCTGCACCTACAGGCGATCGTAGGGGCCTCGCTGGTCGGCGTGTTCCGGTCTTCGGGGTGAGTGCCCTCACAGCCCGGCCATCGGCCGTTCATCGCACCGAAACGCGCCCCTCCCCGCGATCTTGCACTTTCTGTCGCGACCTGAGGGGCACCGCCCCGCAAATCGACATGCGGAAGTGCAAGATCGACGGGGGTGAGGGTGAGGGTCAGAGTGAGGGCACTGTTGACGGCCCCGGGTTGCGCTGGGGAGAGCGCGACCCGGGGCCGTCGGAGAGAAAGCGTGGGCGTGCTGTCAGGCGGTTTCGGTGATCGGGCGGTCGACCCAGCTCATCATGCCGCGCAGCTTCCTGCCGGTCTCCTCGATCGGGTGCGCCGCACCCTCGGCCTGCCACTTGGTGAAGTTGGGCCGGCCGGCCTCGTCCTCGGCGACCCACTCGCGGGCGAACTCGCCGGACTGGATCTCACCCAGGATCTTGCGCATCTCGTCCTTGACGCGGGAGTCGATGATGCGCGAGCCGCGGGAGAGGTCGCCGTACTCGGCGGTGTCGGAGATGCTGTAGCGCATCTTCGCGATGCCGCCCTCGTACATGAGGTCGACGATCAGCTTCAGCTCGTGCAGGCACTCGAAGTAGGCGACCTCCGGGGCGTAGCCCGCCTCGGTGAGCACCTCGAAACCGGTCTGCACCAGCGCCGAGGCACCGCCGCAGAGCACCGCCTGCTCGCCGAAGAGGTCGGTCTCGGTCTCCTCGGTGAAGGTGGTCTTGATCGCGCCGGCCCGGGTGCCGCCGATGCCCTTGGCGTACGCGAGGGCGAGCGCGAGCGCGTTGCCGCTGGCGTCCTGCTCGACGGCGACGAGACAGGGCACGCCCTTGCCGTCGCTGTACTGGCGGCGGACCAGGTGGCCGGGGCCCTTCGGCGCGACCATCGCCACGTCCACTTCGGCCGGCGGCTTGATCAGGCCGTACCGGATGTTGAAGCCGTGGCCGAAGAAGATCGCCTTGCCGGGGGCCAGGTGCGGCTCGATCGACTCGGCATAGATCTTGCGCTGGGCGGTGTCCGGTGCGAGCACCATGATCACGTCCGCCTCGGCCGATGCCTCGGCCGGCGTGAGCACCCGAAGGCCCTGCTCCTCGGCCTTGGGGCGGCTCTTCGAGCCCTCCGGCAGACCGATCACCACGTCGACGCCGGAGTCGCGCAGCGACAGCGCGTGGGCGTGGCCCTGGCTGCCGTAGCCGATCACCGCGACCTTCTTGGCCTGGATCAGGCCGAGGTCGGCATCGTCGTCGTAGTACACCTCAACGCTCATGAGAACTTCCCTTTCGTACGACGGCCGGGGCGGCCCGTCGTGGTCTGTGCGGATGAATTCGCCGTACGGCCGGCCGAGGGCCGACCGGTGGCGGGTCAGGCGGCCCGCAGCGCGGGACCGGCGGTGATCGAACGCGAGCCGCGCCCGATGGCCACCAGCCCGGACTGGACCATCTCCTTGATGCCGAAGGCTTCGAGGTCGCGCAGGAGCGCGTCGAGCTTGTCCGGGGTGCCGGTGGCCTCGATGGTCAGTGTGTCCGGTGCGACGTCGACCACGCGGGCGCGGAAGAGGTTGACGGTCTCCAGCACCTGCGACCGCGCGGCCCGGTCGGCGCGCACCTTCACCAGCAGCAACTCCCGGGCGACCGAGACCTGGGGATCCAGCTCAACGATCTTGAGGACGTTGACGAGCTTGTTCAGCTGCTTGGTGACCTGCTCCAGCGGGGACGACTCCGCGTTGACCACGATGGTGATCCGGGAGACGTCCGGGTTCTCGGTCTCGCCGACCGCGAGGCTGTCGATGTTGAACCCGCGCCGGGAGAACAGGCCGGAGACCCGGGCGAGCACGCCCGGCTTGTTCTCCACCAGCACGGACAGGGTGTGCATGGTCATGCCACGGCCTCGCTTCGCTCGGTCGCGTCACGACCATCGGTAAGGCTGAGCTTGCTGGTTCGTTCGCTGCGCTCACTCATGTCAGATGTCATCCTCGTCGAAGACCGGGCGGACGCCACGGGCGAACATGATCTCGTCGTTGCTGGTACCGGCGGCGACCATCGGCCAGACCATCGCGTCCTTGCCGACCACGAAGTCGATCACCACGGGGGCGTCGTTGATCTCCATGGCGGCGGCGATCGTCTTGTCCACGTCATCGGCGCTCTCGCACCGCAGCCCGACGCAGCCCAGGGCCTCGGCAAGCTTGACGAAGTCCGGGATGCGGTGCTTGTGGGTGCCGAGTTCGGTGTTGGAGTAACGCTCGTTGTAGAAGAGCGTCTGCCACTGCCGGACCATGCCGAGATTGCCGTTGTTGATGACGGCGATCTTGACCGGGATGCCCTCCAACGCGCAGGTGGCCAACTCCTGGTTGGTCATCTGGAAGCAGCCGTCTCCGTCCACCGCCCAGACCACGGTGTCCGGCTTGCCGACCTTGGCGCCCATCGCCGCCGGCACCGCGTAGCCCATCGTGCCGAGGCCGCCGGAATTCAACCAGGTGTACGGCTTCTCGTAGGAGATGAACTGCGACGCCCACATCTGGTGCTGGCCCACCCCGGCCACGAAGATCGCGTCCGGGCCGACGATCTCGCCCAGCCGCTTGATCACGTACTGCGGGGACAGGGTTCCGTCGACCGGCTCGTCGTAGCCCAGCGGGTAACGGTCACGCAGGTCGTTCAGCTGCGTCCACCAGTCACCGAGGTCGGCGGCGCGCCCCGCCGACCGCTCGGCGGTGACCGCGGCGATCAACTCGTCGATGACGTGCTTGGCGTCGCCGACGATCGGGACGTCCACGTGCCGGTTCTTGCCGATCTCGGCCGGGTCGATGTCCGCGTGCACCACCGCCGCGTCCGGGGCGAACGAGTCCAGTTTTCCGGTGACCCGGTCGTCGAAGCGTGCGCCGAGCGCGACGATCAGATCCGCCTTCTGCAGGCCGTAGACCGCCGCGACGGTGCCGTGCATGCCGGGCATCCCCAGGTGCTGCTGATGCGAGTCGGGGAACGCGCCGAGCGCCATCAGCGTGGTGACGACCGGAATGCCGGTCAGCTCGGCCAGCCGGCGCAGCCCGTCGGTGGCACCGGCCTTGAGGACCCCACCGCCGACGTAGAGCACCGGCCGTCGGGCTGCGGCCATCAGCCGCGCCGCCTCCCGGATCTGCTTGCCGTGCGGGTGCAGGGTCGGCCGGTAGCCGGGCAGGTCCAGGGTGGGCGGCCAGGAGAAGGTGGTCGGCGCCTGGAGCACGTCCTTGGGGATGTCGACCAGCACCGGGCCGGGTCGACCGCTGCTGGCCAGGTGGAACGCCTCGGCCAGCACCCGGGGGATCTCCTCGGCGTTCTGCACGAGGAAGTTGTGCTTGGTGATCGGCAGGGTGATGCCCTGGATGTCCGCTTCCTGGAAGCCGTCGGTGCCGATCAGCGGGCTGGCCACCTGCCCGGTGATGGCCACCATGGCCACCGAGTCCATGTACGCGTCCGCGATCGGGGTGACCAGGTTCGTCGCGCCGGGGCCGGAGGTGGCGATGCAGACCCCGACCTTGCCGGTGGCCTGCGCGTAGCCGGTCGCCGCGTGCCCCGCGCCCTGCTCGTGCCGCACCAGGATGTGCCGGACCGTCGAGTCGTACAGCGGGTCGTACGCCGGCAGGATCGCGCCGCCCGGAATGCCGAAGACGACGTCGACCTCAAGCGCCTCGAGGGACCGCACGAGCGAGCCGGCCCCGGAGATCGGGGTCGCGGCGGCGGGCCGTACCGCCGGGGGGGCCGGGGTGGCCGTGCGCGTGGCGGCCTGGTCGACGTCGACGGTCGGGTCGGCGGCCGCGCGGGCTCGGCGGGCGGTGTGGGCGAGGGTCTCGGGCGTGGGTCTCGTCATGGCGGTTCTGGCCTTCGGCTGGAGTGGCTGGTGGCTAGTCAAGCGATGCGACGCGGGCGGGGCCCGCCTCGCCAGGTTCCGATGGCAATAAAAACGGCCCTCGTGCAGATGCACGGGGCCAGCGCACTCTCGGTGAGGGAGAGTGCGCTCAGGTAAGTACTCGCAGCGACCGGTACGACGACATGCGGCTAAGCCTGACGCATCTCACGCGATGAGTCAACTGATCCCACATGTTGGTTAACGGAGGTCGGCGCGTCGGCCGGCGACGCGCCATCGGCGGGCGGGGTGAGCTGCCCGGACATGCCCGGAGGACGGCGTTGCGCTGGCACCGGGGCGGGACGCGCACCCGGTGACGTGGCCGCCTCCAGCATCGCCTCCAGATGCTCGGCCGGCACCCCCCAGCCGAAGAGCGCACCCTGACCGAAGCGGCAACCGGCCGCCACCACCGCGGCCAACTCGGTCGGGGTGGTCACCCCCTCGGCGATCACCTCCAGCCCCAACTGGTGACCCAGGCGCATGACGATGTCGACCATCGGGGCGAACGCCGGGCCGTCCTGACCGACCGGGCGGACCGGCTCGTGCTCGGCGACCAGGCTGTGGTCGATCTTGAGGATGTCGATCGGCAACCGGCGCAGCTGCCCCAGCGACGAGTAGCCGGCCCCGAAGTCGTCGAGCGCGATCCGGACACCGGTCAACCGCAGCGCGGTCAGCCGCCGGATCAGCTCGTCCAGGTCGGTGGCGACCGCGTGCTCGGTGACCTCCAGCACCAGCCGCTGCGGCGGCACGTGGTGGGCGCGCAGCGCCTCGGCGACCTGGACCACGTACTCCGGGGCGTGCAGCTCGCGCGGGGAGACGTTGACCGACACCCAGACGTCGTGCCCGTCCGCCAGCCACCGGGAGAGCTGGTAGCAGGCCTGATGCAGCACCCAGGCACCGAGAGGGGCGATCATGCCGCACTCCTCGGCCAGCGGGATGAACTCGTCCGGACGCACGTTGCCCAGCTCGGGATGGTGCCAGCGGAGCAGCGCCTCGGCGCCGACCGGCCGCACCGACGGCAGGGACGCCACCGGCTGGAACGCCAACCGCAGCTCGTCGCGGTCGATCGCGCCGCGCAGCTCGTGCTCCACCGTCGTACGCCGGCGCAGCAGTTGGTCGTACGCGGCGTCGTACCGCTCGATCCGGTTCTTGCCACGCTGCTTGGCGTAGCGCAACGCCAGGTCGGCGTGGCGCAGCAGCAGCTCCACGTCCGGCTCGTCGGCCCAGTCGGCCACCCCGATGCTCACCGACAGGAAGACCGGCCCCTCCGGCTGGTCGTAGGGGCGGTTGATCACCCCGAGGAGCCGCTCGGCGACCCGGTCCGCCTCGACCGGCCGGCCCTGCATGAGGACGGCGAACTCGTCGCCACCCAGCCGGGCGGCCACGTCGCCGGGGCGAAGGTTGCCGCGCAGCCGCCGGCCCACCTCGGCGAGCACGGCGTCGCCCACGTCGTGGCCTCGCATGTCGTTGACGTTCTTGAAGCCGTCCAGGTCCAGGCCGAGCAGCACACACGGGTTGTGGTCGGCGGCGTTGCGGTGCAGCGCCCGGAGCAGCCCGCGCCGGTTGGCCAACGACGTCAGCGGATCGGTGTGCGCCAGCTCACGGAAGTGCGCTTCCCGCTCGGCCAGGCGGCTCGCGTACCCCCGGACGTCGCGAAGGGTGAGGTACTGCCGTGCCACCAGGGCGAAGCCCTCCACGCTGCCGGCCACGATGCCCGCCGCGGTGAACCGGCCGTCCTGGGCGAGGTGGTACATGGCCGAGGCGGCCATCGCCAGCATCGGGGCGATCGCGTACTCGCCGTCGCTACCGACCAGGTCCAGATCGACCTGCCCCGGCCGGTCGGCCCGGTGGACGGTGAGCGCCACCGTCAGCAGGCCGGCGGCGAGCACCACCGCACCGGTCAGCGCCATCGTCGGCCCGGCCTGGCAGAGCCCGGCGCTCAGACCCAACCCGCCGCAGGTCACCGCGCTGATGCCGACGCCCAGCGCGGCGAGCCGTCGACGTGGGGTGGCGGCCCGGAAGACGACGATCACGACGAGCCCGGCGCTGAGCGCGGCGCTCACGGTGGCCACCAGGATCGCCGGGCAGGCCATCGGGGTGGCGGCACCGAGCAACCGGGTGGGCTCGGAGAAGAGCACCCAACCGACGAACCACAGCGCCGCCGCCATGACCAGACCGTCCAGGGCGAGCCGGGTCGTTCCGGCCGCGGTGGCGGCCACCCCGGGCAACCGGAGCAGACCAGCAGCGAAGGCCAGCCCGCTCACCGCCGTGCCGATCGCCACCATCGTCGCCCAACCGGTGCGCTGCCCCTGCTCGTGGGCCCAGTGGTCGTTCGCGCTGAGCGCGGCGGCCATCCCGGCCAGGAGGCTGAGCAGGGCAACTCCGGCGGCCGCCGCGAGCAGCACATGTGCCGGTCGACGCGGCACCGCCCGCCGCCGGGCGACGACGGTCAGCAGCACGACGGCCACCGTGGCGACGAGCCCGCTGAGCGCCGCGACAGCGACCATGCCCGGTGGAAAATGCACGCCTCCAAGAGTGCCGGATGGGCGCACGTCATGGGGGGCTGAGTGTGCATCTGTTGGGACACGGCAGACACGGGGGTGGGCCGGCGCGTCGACGGTGTCATGCTGGTATGCATGCCTGAGCTGCGGTCGAGGACTTCCACACACGGTCGGACGATGGCCGGCGCCCGGGCCCTCTGGCGGGCCACCGGGATGACCGACGACGATTTCGGCAAGCCGATCGTCGCCATCGCCAACAGTTTCACCCAGTTCGTGCCTGGTCACGTACACCTCAAGGACATGGGTGGCCTGGTCGCCGACGCGGTCGCCGAGGCCGGTGGGGTGGGCCGGGAGTTCAACACCATCGCCGTCGACGACGGCATCGCCATGGGCCACGGCGGCATGCTCTACTCGCTGCCCAGCCGTGAGCTGATCGCCGACGCGGTCGAATACATGGTCAACGCGCACTGCGCGGACGCCCTGGTCTGCATCTCCAACTGCGACAAGATCACTCCCGGGATGCTGCTGGCCGCGTTGCGGCTCAACATCCCGACCGTCTTCGTCTCCGGCGGCCCGATGGAGGCCGGCAAGACGATGGCGATCGAGGGCGTCGTGCACAGCAAGATCGACCTGATCGACGCGATGATCGCCTCCTCCAACGAGGCGGTCACCGACGAGCAGCTCGGTGAGATCGAACGCTCCGCCTGCCCGACCTGCGGTTCCTGCTCCGGCATGTTCACCGCCAACTCGATGAACTGCCTCACCGAGGCGATCGGCTTGGCGCTGCCCGGCAACGGTTCGACGCTTGCCACCCACGCCGCCCGCCGGTCACTGTTCGTCGAGGCCGGCCGGACCGTCGTGGAGATCTCCAAGCGGTGGTACGAGAGCGACGACGACTCGGTGCTGCCGCGTACCGTCGCCTCCAAGGCCGCCTTCGAGAACGCCGTCGCCCTGGACGTGGCGATGGGCGGCTCCACCAACACGGTGCTGCACCTGCTGGCTGCCGCCCGCGAGGCGGAGATGGACTTCGGCGTGACCGACATCGACGCGATCTCCCGCCGGGTGCCGTGCCTGGCCAAGGTCGCACCGAACTCGCCGAACTACCACATGGAGGACGTGCACCGGGCCGGTGGCATCCCGGCGATCCTCGGCGAACTCGACCGGGCCGGGCAGCTCAACCGGAACGTGCACGCCGTGCACTCCCCCTCGCTGGCGCAGTGGTTGACCGACTGGGACGTGCGCGGCGGCTCCCCCACCCCGACGGCTGTCGAGCTGTTCCACGCCGCGCCGGGCGGGGTGCGTACCGTCGAACCGTTCTCCACCACCAACCGGTGGTCCTCGCTGGACACCGACGCGGCCGGCGGCTGCATCCGGGACCGCGAGCACGCCTACTCCGCCGACGGCGGGCTGGCCATCCTGCACGGCAACCTGGCACCCGAGGGCAGCGTGGTGAAGACCGCCGGCGTGCCCGACGACTGCCTGACCTTCCGCGGCCCGGCGAAGGTCTACGAGTCGCAGGACGACGCGGTGACCGCGATCCTCGCCAAGCAGGTGGTCGCCGGGGACGTCGTGGTGATCCGGTACGAGGGGCCCAAGGGCGGCCCCGGCATGCAGGAGATGCTCTACCCCACCTCGTTCCTCAAGGGCCGCGGGCTCGGCCGCTCCTGTGCGCTGCTCACCGACGGCCGTTTCTCCGGTGGCACCTCGGGGCTCTCCATCGGGCACGTCTCACCCGAGGCGGCCTCCGGCGGGCTGATCGCCCTGGTCCGCGACGGCGACGAGGTCGTCATCGACATCCCGGCCCGCTCGATCGAGCTGAACGTGCCCGCCGAGGAGCTGGAGGCTCGCCGGGTGGCCGAGGAGAAGCGCGACAAGCCGTACACCCCGACCGATCGGCAGCGGCCGGTGTCGGCGGCGCTTCGCGCGTACGCCTCGATGGCCACCTCGGCCAGCGACGGCGCCTACCGCCGCGTCCCGGAGTAACCACCCGCCCGCACCGCCGCGCCGCCACTGCGACAAGATCAACACGAGTTCTGCGATATTGGGGTGTCCCGTCGACCGGGACACCCCGATTTCTGCAATCTCGTGTCGATCACCGCTGCATGGCAACCCTCAGGTCAACCGAAGGTCGCGCAGATCGGGACCTTCGGCGAGGAGGCGTAGGCCCTCGTCGTCGTGGCGGTGGACGGTGCAGCCGGCGCGGGTGAAGCGAACGCTGACCACGTGTCCGGCGTGCCGGGCCGCCAGGCGCACCAGGTCCTGCTCGGGGTCGACGACGTCACGCGCCCCCGAGCAGGGCACCGGAATGGACGCCCTCGGCTCGGTTGGGGCGGCCCCGGCGACGGCGTCGGGCAGGCACTCGACGCACCAGGAGAGCGCGGCGGCAAGACTCGGTCGGTAGGGGAAGTCGTCGGGACGGACAGGCGCATCGATCGGCTTCACCTCGACCGACCAGCGCAACCCGTCGGCCAGCAGTGGGTCTGCGGCGTTGTGCCGCAGGTCGCACAAGGCCACCACGAGAGCCAGGTCAAGGCCGAGGGCGAGCCGCAGCAACTCGGCCAGCGGTGGCGCGTCGGGAGGCGTCGCCACCACGATCAGACGGCCGGCCGCCGTGCCCCGGCCTGCGCTGTGGACGTGCTCCCCGACCGGGTCGGCCCCGGCCCAGGGCAGGATTACGTAACCGTCGCGGAGGTCTTTGCCGATCTGCTGCCCGCCGTCGGCGTCGGCCAGGTCGTCGGGCCGCGCACCGAGCACGGCCGCCCAGGAGCCGAGCCGGTAACGGTCGGGAAGCTGGACGACGGGTCTGCCGCCCGGTTGGGTGGCGACCAGCGGAGCCACTTCGGGCGTACCGGCCTGCCAGGCCAGGTGCACCACCCGGTGCCGCAGGTCGGTGACAGTGACCGACACGGTCTGATGCAGGCGCTGGGTGTCCCCACAGGTGAAGCAGTGCAGCGCGGACGGGCGCAGGCCGGCGCCGCAGCAGTGCGGGCAGTCGGGGTCGGCCGCGCGACCGCCGAGCCGGCAGTCGCAGGCGCGTAGTCGGCTGTGTGGTCGGCAGTCCGGGCAGGGGCGCCAACCGACGGGTTCACCCAGCCAGGGCGGGTCGGGCGGTTCGTAGCCGCGGCTCACCGGCACCCGCACCCGGCGGACGACCTGGCCGGTGGGCTGCTCCGCGAGGGTTTCCACCGGCTCGCCAGCGCGCAGTGTCGTGTGCCACCAGCGGCCGTCGCGCCACACTGCCTGCGCGCCGGGCAACTCGCCGCCGGCCAGGTCGACGCAGTCAGCGAGGACGCGCCGTTCGAGTTGGTCGACGTCCACGGCCGGGGCGGCGGGCGGGCGCGGCGAGTCGGGGCGCAGCAGCCGGGCAGGAGCGACCAGGCCGCGCTCGGCGAGGCCGCTGAGCGCCTTGGCCACGTCGGTGCAGGCCAACACCTCCGGCAGGTCCCGGCACCAGCCGGGCGACCCGAGCGGCACCGGGGAGCCGGGCACCTCGTACCGAATGGCCCAGCAGAACCCCGCATCCTGCCGACGGGCCTCGACGACCAGGTCGAGCAGCAGCAGGTCGGCCAGCGCGCACAGCCGGGCCAGTCGTGCGGCCGGGTCAACGGTCGGCGGGGCGGTGGCTCGGCCCAGCACCAGCCGCCAGGGGGCGTGATCGGCCCGCAGGATGGCGTGAGCCTCCAGCTCGTGTCGAAGCGCTGCGGGCAGGTCGGGTCGCCACTGCCGGTCCAACCACAGCGAAGGCACGTCGGCCTCGTCCAAGACCGCGCCGACGGTGGCGGCGAGTTCGCGTACCCGGGAAGAGAGGTCGACCACCCAGTGGCCCGCCGGGTCGGGTTGGGGGTCGAGGCCACCGGGCACGACCTGGTGGGACGCGACCGCGCCGGTGTCCAGGTTGGCGACGGTGACCACGAGCTGCGCCCGCCGCCGGCCGCGCCGGCCGCAGCGATAACAGGGGTACGCGACGGTGCCCCCGCCGCGACACTGCTCGCAGCTCCGGTACGCCTCCCGGCGCGGCCGGAGCACGTCGGCGTCGGCGAGGAACCGGTCGCCGTAGGTGGTGCACCGGCACGGTTCCAGCGTGAAGGTCATGCCGTCGCAGTCCGGGCAGACGACGACGGGCACGGTGGTCACCGACACCACCGGGCCGCGCAGTCACCGTCGTGTTCCACCCGCCGCACGCACCGCCGGCCACCGTCGAGTGGCAGGTCGCAGAACACCCGATGGCGTACGCCCTGGGCGTCCTCGGCGGACACGGTGGTCTCACCGGCGTCCACCTCGGACAGGAAGCTCAAGGAGCGGGCCAGGGTGCCGGCGAAGTGCTGGGCCGCCGGCAGGTCGGCGGCGGTGAACGGCAGGTGCGCCACCCAGCGGGCGCTCATCGGCGGGCCACCAGGTCCTCGCGGGCCCGCCGTGACTGCCAGCACCTCAGCGCGTCCTTGATCCGCTCGGTCTCCCGCTGGCTGCTGCCCAGCGCCGCGTACACCTGGGCGAGATCGTGGGCGACGCGGTCGAGGAACTCGGCGACCTCCACGGCGTCCACGCCACGTCCGCCGCGCCGGGTGAAGGTGCGCCCGCGGACCTGCCAGGGCTTCAGGGGTACGTAGTTGGCCGCCCGGTAGGACACCGGCCGGGGTGGCTCGGCCCGGAGATGACGGAGAAACGCGCGCACGAAACAGCACCACCCTTCCTCGCATCTGATCGGCATTAGCCGGCGCGGGAATTGCGCATCCATCGCGTTGTCGGACCAATCTTGTAAGGTCGGAAGCACCATCGCAATGAATGTCCACTCACACTGTTCGGCTAGTTTTGCGCAACATTCCCCTGTTGCAGAACGGCCGTCGGGATGTTGCAAAATTCAACAGGAAGGAGGGCCGGGTGGCCGACGACATGGGCTCGACGGTGCCCCGACGCCAGCTCGGCAGGGCGCTGCGTGACCTGCGCACCGAGGCGGGAGCGACCCTTGACGCGGTCGCCGAGGCGCTGGAGTGCAGCCGCCAGAAGGTGTGGCGGATCGAGAGCGGGCTCGGCTCGGTGCGCGGCGTCGACGTGCGAGCAATGTGCGAGCTGTACGGGGCGACGGGCGAGCTGACCCGGGCACTGATCTCCCTGGCCGGCGAGACGAGAGCCAAGGGCTGGTGGCACGCGTACGGCGACGCCGTCCCGGAATGGTTCGAGCTGTACGTCGGCCTCGAATCCGCCGCGTCCCATCTGCGCTTCTTCAACGAAGCAATGGTTCCGGGTCTCCTACAACATCGGGCTTACGCACTGGGCGTCTACCAACACCGAGCGGAGGTGAGCGACGAAGAGAGGGAGTGCCTTGTGCAGGTCCGCCTGCAACGTCAAGCCCTACTGAGACGCCGCCTGCCTCCACCACCGAAGCTGGACGTGATCCTCTCCGAGGCCGCCCTACTGCGGACAGTCGGCAGCCCCGAGACGATGACGGATCAGCTCAATCACTTGCTGATGTTGGCAAACACAGCGACCAACTCGATCCGAGTCCTGCCGCTCACTGCCGGTCTGCACCGTGGCGTCGAGGCCGGATCCTTCGTGATGCTCGACTTCCCGTTGGGCAACCGGGCCCTGCCGGAGCCTTCGGTGATCTACTGCGAGTCCTGGACGGGCGCTCTCTACCTTGATCGTCCGGAGGAGTTCGCAGCCTACGAGCAGGTTTGGTCAAGCCTGGATCAGCTTGCCCTCGATGAAGGACAATCAAGGCAGCTGATCAATAAGATCATCGGGGAGGTCCATCATGGTTGATCTGACCGGCGCCCACTGGCGCAAGAGCACTCGCAGCGGCAGCAATGGCGGCGAGTGTGTTGAGTTCGCCGACAACCTGCCTGGCATCGTCGCCGTGCGCGACAGCAAGGACCCGCACGGCCCGGCCCTCACCTTCTCCCCCACCGCCTGGGCAAGCTTCATGCGCTCGACCCGCATCTCCCGCTGAAGCTTCGGTGGGTGTTTCGGGGCCTTCCTGGGACACCCACCCGCCGCGAGGGCTGCGCTCGACGACCGGGTTCGGTTAACGTGCCGCAGTGACCATCGGCGATGTCAAGGTGACGATCCGGAAAGGCGATCAAGCACTCGACAACGCTCGGATGAGCGTCGAGAAGGCCAGCGTCAAGCTCGCCGACGCAACCGCTCTGGCGATCGCAGCCCTGCACAACAGCGGACGCGGCGAGGCGAGGCAGTCCCGCAAGGCCCTCCGTGAGGCTGCCGACGAGGTCGAGTTGGTGCTTCGCCGAATTGAGGCTGCCAAGGACCATGCTGCCGCCTACCTCGCCATCATCGGATGAGCGGAAGCATCGGCGAAGTTGTCGCCCAACTGAGAAGCGCCATCGACACCCTGCACAGCGCCGCCGTTGTCGCCCGACGCGCTCAGGCTGACGCGGAACAGGCCAATACGCACTACACCCATGCAGCGCAGGGCAGCAGGCATCCCGAACTCACCGGCGCTGTGACCGAGAGCAAGACCGCTGGCGAGAAGGCCGGCAAACTCGCCCGCCTGATCACCGAGGCGGCCGACCGCGTAGCCGCCTACTCCAATGCGGTCGCTCCCGGCTCCGCCCCGACCACGCAGCCATCCGACTCAGCCACACCCTCCGGCGAGGATCTGCTCGCCGAGACCGTCGAGCGCGATTCCGCACGAAGGAACGTCGCCTCCTTCCTGAGTACGATGACCAGGAAGGTCGAGGACGTCCAGGAGAACACCCAGAAGTCGGTGGCGGCGGCCAGGGAAGCATTCACGATCATTCGGGGTCCGCAGGGCCCACCAGGGGCGCAACAAGCCGGCACGGCAACCCCGGCGGTCGGCCCTACGGTAGGGCAGCGCCTCCTCAACGAAGCACCGGATGCGGCGGGACACCTCGTCGTGGTGGGGTTGGTGGCGAGCATCGCCGTCCACCGCTCCGTTCAATCAATCCGCAAGGGAATAGCGAGGTTACGAGATCGTGAGCGTACGGACCGAGTTCAGCGACCTGATTCGCGCGATGGCACGGCGTGACTGGGGCACCGTAGACCAACTCCTGGACGGGCTGGAGGCCTCCGGATGGCACGGCGGCAACCAGGTGATCGGCGCGGCGTTCGCCATCGCGGTCAACGACCGCTTCGGCGCCGCTCACTCCCCCACCGACGTCGCTCGCTTCGTCGCCGAGACTCGCACCCAGTTTCCGGGCACGGAGTCGCTGCCCACCCTGGAGATGGAAGGCCTCGTCCGCGCGGCCCTCGGCGAGGTCGGGCTGATCGACAATCTCAGCCCCGAGACCGCCCTCCAGATGCAGATCGTATTCCTCGGCAAGCTGCTAGAGGACCGCGATCCCACCGAATCGCAGCTTGAAGAGTTCATCGCCGACGTGGAGCGCACGGCCGCCGAATACCGCTAGCCAGCGGGGCTGCGTGCCGACTTCCTGTCCGATAGTGTCCGTCCGACCACGCAAACGTGAACTCGTTAGCGCGATCGTCAGACGGAGGCGGCATGGCCAGCATTGAGGAAGTCAAGGCGGCGTTGATGCAGGCCGCAGAGCAAGGCAACTCCACGATCAGCCAGATCCGGGCCGCCGCCGACAACACTGAGCAGATGCTGGCCCGGCTGCGCGCTATTTCCGCCGGCACCGGGCACCCGACCATCGCCGAGGCCATCGCCCGCGGCGAACAGAGCAAGCAGCGCCTGGCCGAAGCCATGGCCCTGGTGCAGGGCAGTTCGGAGGCGGCACGCCGCTACATCAGCGTCCTCGGCTGAAGCGCATACCCGCTGGGCGAAGGCGTCAGTAGTACTCGCGGATGTAGCCGAGGGCACGCTCGTACACGTCATTGTCTCGGATTTTGAACTTGGTCCAGAGCGTCTTGCGGAGGGACTGCTGGACCAGACGATCACCCTCGCGCGTGTCCTGCCAGCCGGTGAAGCGCACCGCCCGGACGACCTCGTCGACCTCGTCGACTATTTTCTCGGCGATGATGGGGGTGCCGTTGCCCCTGAGTGACTGGAACAGCTCCGTCAGCGCCGCCCTGCCTTGGTCCTCGCGGGGCACCTCGGCGGCGGCCTTCTCTGCGGCCACAGTGTCGCGGGCGAGGGCGAACAGTTCCTTGAGGAAGTCCAGGCTCGCCTGCTGGGAGTGGGCGTACTTCTCCCGCAAGGCAGTGAGCCGCTTGCCGAGTTCGATGAAGACAGGATTACCAATGTGCCTGGCGATACGGGCGGTAATCCACTTTTCGACCTCGACCGGGTCGACGTCCTTCCGCCGGCCCGCCATGAGGTCTTCGATCACCTGGGCGTCCAGGACGATCATGTCGAGGTCGCTGCGGGGCACCTCGACGGTGACGTGCTCGTTGATGAGTTCCAACGTCTTGGCGCCCAGGGCGTGCCACACGAGCCGACCGGCAATGTCCGACGGCCGCACCGACTCGTACACATCGGTGAGCCACCGGTAGTCGGTGGCATGAGTCGAGAGGATCGGATCCGGGCTGAGGGTCTCCCAGAGCTGGGCGACGACGCTGAAGGCCGCCCCGAAGTGGTCCCGGGCCTCGTCACTGCTGATCGCGGTCTGCGCAGCGATGAGCCCCTCATAGCCGCCCACGGTCCGGTCGACGCCGGGAAAGAAGGCCAACGCCGCCTCGATGGCCGGGCGGAGCTGACCGCGCAGGACGTCGATGTTGCTGATGGCCTGCTGGACGCTCTTCTCGTCGAACGCGAACGCCTTGGCTACGTCATCGAAGATGCCCAGGTAGTCGACGATCAGCCCGTGCGTCTTGGTCGGGGGATAGACGCGATTGGTGCGCGTGATCGCCTGGAGGAGGTTGTGCTCCTTGAGCGGCTTGTCGAGGTACTGCGCGTACAGGATCGGGGCGTCAAAGCCGGTGAGCAGCTTGGCCGTCACAATAATGATCTTCAGTGGGTCGGCGGGATCGTTGAACCGGGCGGTGATCCGCTCCAGCTCGTCCCGGCCTGGGGTATATTCCTTCCACTTTTTCGAGTCACCGGCGCTCATCACGACGGTCGACGCGTCCGGTCCGAGGATCTTGTCGAGTTCCGCCTTGTATGCGACACAGGTCGCCTTGTCGTAGACGACCACCTGCGCCTTGAGCCCTTGGGGCTCGACCTTGGCGCGGAAGTGTTCGGCGATGTCCGCGGCAATCCTGCGGACACGCTCGTCGGCCTTGATCAGCACCTCCAGGGAGGCGGCGCGCTTCGACAGCGTGGTCTTGTCGGCCTCGGTGAGTCGGTGCTGCTCGGCCAGCTCGGCGAAGGCGGCATCGATCGCGGCCGCGTCGAGGTGGATCTCCGACAGGCGCGGCTCGAAGTGCAGCGGCAGCGTCGCCCCATCCCGGATGGAATCCTGAAACGAGTACCGCGAGAGATAGCCACCTTCATCCGCCGTGGACCCGAACCACATGAAGGTGTTGCGGTCTCGCCGGTTGATGGGCGTACCAGTCAGGCCGAAGATGAAGGCGTTCGGCAGGGCCTCGCGCATCTTGCGCCCGTAGTCACCCTCCTGGGACCGGTGGGCCTCATCGACCATGGCGATGACATTGTCGCGGTCGTCCAGCACCCCGGGCGCTTCGCCGAACTTGTGCACCGTGGTGATAATGACCTTGCGAGCGCCGGCTTTGAGGAGAGCTTGTAGCTCCTTGCGGCTGTTAGTCGAGACGAGGTTCGGCACGTCCGACGCGTTGAAGGTGCCGGTGATCTGGGTGTCCAGGTCGATCCGGTCCACCACGATGATCACGGTGGGGTTCGTCAGACCGGCAGTCGCGCGCAACTTCTGCGCGGTAAACACCATGAGCAGCGACTTGCCCGAACCTTGAAAGTGCCAGATCAGGCCCTGCTTGATCTGTCCGTGCAACACTCGCTCGACGATGAGGTTCGTCGCTTGAAGCTGCTGAAAGCGGGCAATGATCTTTATCTTGCGGTGCTTCTTGTCGGTGGCGAACACCGTGAAGAACCGCAGGAAGTCCAGCACCGCCGCCGGCGAGAGCACTCCTTCCACGGCTTCGCGCACAGTTGCCAGGCCGGCCGGTACCGGGGCGGCATCGTCGGCGTCTTCACGCCATGGTCCCCACAGGTCGACCGGCATGCCGACCGAGCCGTACCGGAAGTCCTTGCCTTCGGTGGCAAAGTTGAACACGTTCGGAACGAAGAACGCCGGGACGTTGACCTCGTAGTCCTCGTTGATCTGCGCCGCCGCGTCGATCCACGTGTACGCCGGTCGGACCGGCGACTTCGCCTCCCCGATGACCAGCGGGAAGCCGTTGCACCACAGCACCAGGTCGAAGCGGCGCTCGACCTGGCCGACTCGGTAGGTCACCTCCGTGGAGACCATCCACTGGTTGGCACTCGGCTCGGGGTTATCGAAGTCGATGAGCCGGACAGTGACGTGCTCCCCAGCCGGACCGAACGGCATCGACTTCTGCCCGGTCAGCCACGCAGCGAACTGCTCGTTCGCCACCACCGGGTTCGGCGAACGCCGAGCAGACAGGATGATCGCCCGCAGGTGGTAGATCACCTCGTCGGCCAGCCGAGGGTCGGCCTCGATAACTGGGTTCAACCGGATCAAGGCCTCCTTGACCGGCCCCTCCAGCAGCACCTCATCCTCCCGGCGCGGCAGCTCTTTGCCGGGCGCGAACTGAATGTGAGGCGACGAAACGAGGTCCCGCACGAGATCCCGCACCGTGTTTGCTTCGTTAAAAATCACGCGTCGCCTCCAAATACTTTGGCCGACAAGGCTCGACCTAAGTCGATTGCCGCCTCATGTGAGGATTTCAGCGAATTAACGGAAACCGAGATCACCTTCGATTCGGCGACAAGCCGTTCTTCAGCCGATCTATCCGCCGGTATTGGGATTCGAATCTCGCGAAGCGCGCCAATATTTAGGCCCCTGACTGCAAGCCCTGTGATTCTGCGGCGCATTTGGGCCTGCACGAAGTCAGACTCCAGCGCTAGCCGTACATACTGACGATTATGCTCCTGATCAATACTAAGCCGCGCCGTGTCCTGAGTAATATTGGCCCCGTCCAGGGAGTCCGAAACCTCAGCCAGTCGCCCAACTGTCCCGCGAATTGACAGGAGCAAGTCCCCTGCCCGGAGGGTTGACCTCCGATACTCATAGGCAAGCTCTGTACTTGTTCGCAAAAGGTTGCCCTCGTGGACCCGACCATCCGGGAAGTCCTTTACTTTGACGACGGGAACACCGCCCTCAACCCCAGAACCAGGCATAAGGATCCCGTAGGTGATAGGGCGCCCTGGCTCGATCAGCGCATCAAGCGCGAGGGCGCCGGCCGTGGCAGCAATATCGCTCATTCGAGCTTGAAGGTGTTCGGCACGAACGGCCAGGCATCGATCAATCTGGGCGCCAACTGCCTGTCGGTGACGCTCTACAGCTTGGAGAAGGTCAGCGAGACGCCTCTGCTCATCGATAGGCGGCAGGTCAAACTCGTAACGCTGCATCGGTCCCCACAGCAACCGGGGGTTCATGGAACCGGTCGCTTGAGCGGTCGCATACTCAACGAACGCCTCTGACGAGAGCAGGAACGGCAGGAATTCCTGAAGCAACCCGTTCTCGCGGATTGTGTCGAGGACGTAGGTTTTGTCAGCGACAACGCCCGAGAAGTCGGGCACCCCGACCTTGCGCAGGTAAGGCCGCGCGGACACGAAGAGCACCTGTCCCGGCTTGAACACGTACCGGAAGGTGGAGCCCATCTGGCCGTCACCCACCTGACCCCACCGCTCGATCGTTACGCCTTCACTGTCGACGTGGCCTCCAGCGACGTAACGCTCCACACCACTACTCACCGGGTCGACCTGCGTCCGCGAGCGACGGATCACGTCACCCAGCCGCACCCGCTTCCAGGTGCTCTTGTCGAGGTTGAGACTCACTGGGCTACCTCCTGGCGCAGGAGCGCCAACACATCGTCGACGGCAACATCGGCTGCTGCTGCCGCATCGCGCCAGGTAGCGATCTTGGTCCCGACGTGGTCGCTGGTGGTCGCCCCCCGTCCACCGCCCGGCGGTTTGACGTACAGCGGAATGGCCAGGTTGTAGCCGTTGTCAGCAATCTGCTCGTTGCTTGCGACGGTCGCGAAGCCTTCTTCATCCTCGAACTCTTGGTACGAATCGAGGATCCGCTGCTGGTGCCGGTCGCTCAGGAAGGACTGCGCTTGCACGCGGGAAAACTCGCGCACAGCGTTGATGAACAAGACCTTGCCGCAGCGCTCAGCGGACTTGCGGGATCGGAGGACGAGCACGACCGCCTCCATCCCCGAGTTGTAGAACAGGCCTGGCGCCAAGCCGATGGCCGCCTCGATGAGATCCGAGCGAACCATCGCTTGACGGACCGCGGCCTCAGATACCCGGGTCAGGACGCCGTGTGGCAGCAGAACCGCCGCCCGGCCCGATGCCGAATCGAGACTCTTGGCGATATGTTGCAGGAAGGCGTAGTCGGCCGCGTTCTGCGGGGGCACTCCCCACACGTTGCGGCCGTACGTGTCGCTGGTGAACGCGGCACGGTTCCACGACTTGATGGAGTACGGCGGGTTGGCGAGCACCACGTCAAAGGTGCGCAGCCGGGCACCGTCAAGGAAAGCCGGCTTGGTGAGCGTGTCGCCGTGCGCGATGTCTCCGTCGGCGATGCCGTGCAGGAAGAGGTTCATCCGGGCGATGGCCGAAGTCCCGTAGTTCAGTTCCTGCCCGTAGAGGCGCAGGTTGCGCCACTCCTTGCCCTGCCGGCGCAGCTCGGCGGCGGTGGAGATGAGCATTCCCCCGGTGCCGCAGGTCGGGTCGTAGACCGACTCCCCTGGTTCGGGCTTGAGCATCATCGTCATCAGGTGGACGAGAGTGCGGTTGGTGTAGAACTCCTGCGCGGTGTGGCCCGAGTCGTCGGCGAACTTCTTGATCAGGTACTCGTACCCTTGGCCGAGTTCGTCCTCGGGAAGGTTCGCCACCGAGAGCGTCTTGGTAGAGAAGTGCTCGACAAGTTCCTTGAGGGTCCGGTCGGGCAGCAGATTCTTGTTGCCCCAGTCGCCGTCACCGAACACCCCGGTCAGGGTGTCGGGGTTGGCCGACTCGATCGCCCGCATGGCGGCGTGGATCGCCACGCCGACGTCGCTCGCAGCCTCACGAATGTCCTGCCAATGGGCACCGTCGGGGATAGCGAAGCGGTGATTCTCCGGAAGGTCGGCTGCCTCGTCGTCACCGTAGATGATTAGCGCCGCAGCGCGTTCCTCGTCGTAGACATCGGAGAGGCGCTTGAGGAAGACAAGCGGGAAAATGTACTGCTTGTAGTCGCCGGCATCGATGAGGCCGCGCAGCACAACCGCCGCGCCCCACAGGTAGGACTCCAGTTCACGCTGGGTGATGCGTGCTTTCACGCCGCCACCTCGCTCGGGCTGAAGCCCCACTTGGCCAGTTCGGCTTCCAGCGCGGCGCGGGCCTCGCGGGCGGCGGCGTGGGCCGCTTCGAGGTCGGTCAGGGCCTGCTCCAGCGTCCGGTGTTCGCCGTCGTCGACGGGTGCGACGTACAGCGGGATGTTGAGGTTGAAGGTGTTGTTCCTGATGTCGTCGAGCGTGGCGACCGCCGCCAAACCGGGCGCGTCGGCGAACTCCTGGATGATCCGCAGCAGGGTGTCCGCGTGCTCGCGTTCGAGACTGTTCTGGTTACGGCCGCGTTTGAACAGCGTCTCACCGTTGACGAAGAGCACCTTGCCTTGGCGGTCCTCGGCCTTGCGTCGGCGCAGGATCAGCACGCACGCGGCCAAGCCGGTGCCGTAGAAGAGGTTCGGCGCGAGGCCGATCACGGCCTCCACCATGTCGGCCTTCAGCACGAACTCGCGGATGCGCCCCTCAGCGCCCTGACGGAACAGCGCGCCCTGCGGGAGCACGACAGCGACTCGACCGGTGCCGGGTGCTGCGGAAGTGATCATGTGCTGGACCCAGGCCCAGTCGGCGTACCCCTTGGGCGGCACACCCCCGAGCCGATTCCGTCCCCATTGATCGGTGCACCACGCCACCTCGCCCCAGTTCTTGAGCGAGAACGGTGGGTTCGCAATCACGCAGTCGAACTGAGTGAGGCGCGGGCCGGTGAAGAACGCCGGAGCGCGGAGGGTGTCGTCGTGGGCGATGTCGAAGTCCTCGACTCCGTGCAAGAGGAGGTTCATCTTCGCGAGGCCAGAGGTGGCGAGCACCTTCTCCTGGCCGTAGAGCTTGCCCAAGACGGTCTGCGGTCGGCCACCCTGGCGCTTCACATGCTCGATGACTTCGATCAGCATGCCGCCCGTGCCGCAAGCCGGGTCGTAGACCGTCTCGCCCTCCTGCGGGTCGAGGATGTCGACAAGCAGTCGCACCACCGATCGTGGGGTGTAGTACTCGCCGGCCTTCTTGTTGGACTGGTCCGCGAACCGCTTAATGAGGTATTCGTACGCCTGCCCGAACACATCTGGCGGGACAACCGCGTTGCTCAACGTCCGGGTCGAGAAGTGCTCGATGAGGTCGCGCAGCTTGGCGTCGGGCAGCTTGTCCTTGTTCGTCCAAGCGGCGCTGCCGAAGATGCCGTACAGCACGTCCGGGTTGACCTTCTCTATCGCCCGGAAGGCCGTCACCAGAGCCTGGCCGATGTTCTCGGTGCGGGCGCGTACGTCTTCCCAGAGGCTGCCGGTGGGGATACCGAAACGGTGGTTCTCGGCGAACGACGCGTACTCGTGGTCGCCGTCTGACTCCGCCAGCGCGCGCTGGTACTCCTCGGTATAGACGTCGCTGATCCGCTTGAAGAACATCAGCGGGAAGATGTATGCCTTGAAATCCGCCTGGTCGATGCTCCCGCGCAGCAGATCCGCCGCCCTGGCGAGATACTGCTGCAACTCCGGCAGGGTGAGCGGGATGGGGAGCGTGTCATGGGCGGCGGCGGACGCCCGTGCATAACGATCAGTCACGCGCCGGTCCGGTCATAGGTCATGCTTGGTGCTGTCTCCTCGTGCGCGGCGGTCAGGTATCCGTACCGCATCACCGTAGTCGCCACTTGCCGCACCAAAGATTCCCGGCATCAGGCGAGTTTCGTCTGGCGAGTGCCTCGGCGCGCCACCACCTGATCCCACACAGCGAGCAGCAGCAGTCAGCTACCGGACAGAACCGCCCACCAGGGGCCGAACCGGTGACGGCCGCATCTCTGTCCGACAGCCCGGCTCAACCCCGGCGGGTCCCCTTACAACTGACCGGCCAAACTCCTTGGGGTCGTGCGTGCCTCCGTCAATCACCCACCAGGGCAGGCCAGAGTGTGACGCCCTCCAGCAAGGCCCGGCATCACCGGTCGAGCGTCGATCAACGTTGCGGCCGGGGCCCGATCCAAAGATCAGGACGGGGCCCGCGGTCCGCTGACGAACTGGCCGTTGCCGACGAACGGGCTGACGTTGGGCACGCACCCGCCCAGGCCCATCGTCTGGGTCATCATGACCGGGGCCGGTTTGCCGCGACCGCCGCACTTCATGTGGGCGAAGCCGAGGAAGTGGCCGAACTCGTGATTGATCACGCCGGCGTGGTACTCGTCGATGGTGACCGGGTATCCCGGTGACCCCTGGAGCCACCGCCGCAGGTTGATCATGATGGTCTTGCCGTACTTGCAGGAGTAGACCCCCTCGGTGTCGACGCCGCTCGCGCCGCAGAGTCGGTCCACTGTCCTCGGTGTCGCGAGCCGTACGTCGACGTCGACAGTCGAGCCGCCGACCCGCTGGAACGACCAGGACGCCCGGTTCAGGTCCACCGCCGCGTTCGTGACCGGGTGCTGCGCCGACGTGGCCCACCCGTTCGGTGCGGCCAACACCTGCTCGATGCTCGCGGCGAACCGGGCCGGCTTCCAGGCGGGGATGTCACCCCAGGCGATGCCCTTCTCCACCGAGACGCTGTAGCGCACCCGCTTCTTGCCCTTGCCGATCACGCGACCGTTGCCGGTGGCGGTGGTGAAGGTGCCGGCGGCTCTGGTGGGGATCTGCCCGTCGGTCGGGATGTCCGGGGTCGGGCTGGAGGTCGGCGTGTCGTCGGGGGTCGGAGCTGAGGTTTGCGTACTCGGGCCGGAACGTGGGACCTCGGCCTGCCCGGACGCCGGTGTCGACAGGCCACAGGCGGCGGTCGCCAGCATCGCTGCCAACGAGATCGGCGCGAGCAGCCGTCCGTTGATCCGCACGTCGGAACCTCCAGGAACAGTCACGGGTGAGTGAGGAACACCGGAAGGTTATGTGACTGCCTGTAAGGAAAATGTCAGGACGATCAGTGTCAAGGCACGCACAAAAATGCGTAGATCCGAAGACGCATCACCCTGGGTGATCGGCGCGGTCGCTCTGAGCGAGGTCAGGCGGCCGCTACGACGTGGTCGATCACCAGGTGGGCGGCACCGGTGATGCCGACGTCCTGGCCGGCGGCGACCCGTTCGATGAGCAGGGTCTGGGCGGCCAGCGGGAGGCAGCGCTCGTAGAGGGTGGCCCGCATACTGGCCAGCAGCGGCTCACAGTCGGCGAGCCGACCACCGATGGCCACCACCTGCGGGTTGAAGAAGTTGACCACCACGGCCAGGATCTCGCCGACGGCGCGCCCGGCCTGCCGGGCGAGGGCGGTGGCCTGCCGGTCGCCGTCGTCGATCAGGCGGATCACACCGGTCAGGTCGGAGACCGGCACACCCTGCTCCCGGAGCGCGGTGACCAGGGCGGCGCCACTGGCCACCGCCTCCAGGCAACCGGCGTTGCCGCAGGTGCACGGTGGCGCGGGATCGGCCACCACCCGGCAGTGGCTGATGTCCCCGGCCGAGCCCTGCGCGCCCCGGTGCAACCGTCCACTGGAGATCACACCGGAGCCGATTCCGGTGCCAGCCTTGATGTAGACGGCGTGGTCCAACTCGGAATGCGCGGTGCGGTGCGCGCCGAGTGCCATCAGGTTGGCGTCGTTGTCCACGACGACCGGCACGTCGACGCGGCCGGCGCAGAACGCGGCGACGTCGAAGCCGTTCCACCCGGGCATCCGCGACGGGCTGACGATCCGCCCGGTGGAGTGCTGCACCGGGCCGGGGATCCCGATGCCGATGCCGCGCAGCGCACCTGGTGCCGAGTCGCCGGCCACCGCCCGAGCGCCGGCCGCGGGATCGCGGTCAACCAGCGAGGCGACCTCGGCGAGTAGCGCGCCGAGCACCGCTTCGGGGCCGTCCTCGATGCGGACCGGCAGGGTGCGGGCCTGGACCACCCGCCCGGAAAGATCCAGCGCGCCGACGCGGGCGTGATGCGCGCCGAGGTCGATGGCGCCGACCACCGCGCCGCCGGTGGGCACGGCGAGTTGACGGGGCCGCCGTCCACCCCGGGACCGCCCGGCACCCGCCTCCTCCAGCAGCCCCTGGCTGATCAACGCCTCGACCCGCTGGGAAACCGTCGACGGGGAGAGCCCGGAGAGGCGGGACAGGTCGGCCCGACTGACGGCCGCACCGGTGGCCACCCAGCGCAGGAGCTCCCGGGGGCCGCCGCGGAGGGCATCGCGTGGCGCGTCGTCAATCGTCACGTCAGCTTCTTAGCACCCGCAGTTTGTTCAAGCAACCGGTTGACTTAGTTTGCTAGCTACCTTTAGATGGCGCTGTTGGTTCGATATGAAGCTGACTTAGTTTTATAGTCGAAGGAAGTGAGGCCGTCTGGTGGCACCGGAGACGACGGGTGCGGACCGACCCATGGTGTCGGTACGCGGCCTGAACAAGTGGTTCGGTCCGCTGCACGTGCTCAAGGACATCGACCTCACGGTGGCCGCCGGCGAGGTGGTCGTCGTGGTGGGGCCCTCCGGCTCCGGTAAGTCGACCCTGTGCCGCTGCCTCAACCGGTTGGAGACCGTCGGACAGGGCAGCGTCGAGATCGACGGTGAGCCGCTGCCCGCCGAGGGCCGCGCGCTGGCCCGGCTTCGCGCCGATGTCGGCATGGTCTTCCAGTCCTTCAACCTCTTCGGCCACAAGACGGTGCTGGACAACATCACCCTCGGCCCCACTCGGGTCCGCCGGATCCCCCGACCCGAGGCGCGGCAGCAGGCGTTGGCCCTGCTGGAGCGCGTCGGCATCGCCGACAAGGCGGACCACCACCCGGCCCAACTCTCCGGCGGGCAGCAGCAACGGGCCGCGATCGCCCGAGCCCTGGCGATGCAACCGAAGGTGCTGCTCTTCGACGAGCCGACCTCGGCCCTCGACCCGGAAATGGTCAATGAGGTGCTCGACGTGATGGTCTCCCTCGCCGCCGAGGGGATGACCATGATCGTGGTGACCCACGAGATGGGCTTCGCCCGTCGCGCCGCCGACCGGGTGGTCTTCATGGACGACGGCCGGATCGTCGAATCCGGCGCACCCGACGACTTCTTCGCAGCTCCGCGCACCGAACGGGCCCGCGACTTCCTATCCAAGATCCTCCAGCACTAGCCCCCAACGGGAGGGTGTCATGTCAATCCTCAAGATGAGCTTCACCGGGCGGCGGTCGCTCGCCCTCACCGCCACCGCCACCGCGGTGGCGGTGGCCCTCGCCGCCACCGGCTGCGGCGGCGACAGCGGCGGCAGCGCTCCGACGCTGCCCGGCAACCCCGGTCTGGGCGGCGACGGCGTGGTCGCCCAGTCGGTGTACGACGCGGCTCCGGTGGCCACCGACGCGGACATCCCGGCCGGTTCCACGATGGAGGCGATCCGCAAGCGCGGCTACCTGAACATCGGCGGATCCCTGGACGCGCCGCTGCTCGCCCAACAGAACCCGGTCAGCGGCACCATCGAGGGCTTCGACGCCGACATGGCGAAGTTGCTGGCGAAGTACATCATCGGCAAGCCCGAGGTGAAGACGACGACCATCGGCACCCAGACCCGGGAGGCCATGCTCCAGGCCAAGTCGGTGGACGCGGTCTTCCAGACGTACACGATCACCCCGCAGCGGGCCACCCAGGTCGCCTTCGCCGGGCCCTACCTCACCTCCGGCCTCGCGGTCGGGGTCCGCAAGGACGACACCTCGATCAAGGGTGTCAAGGACCTAGCCGGCAAGACCGTGATCGTCGGGGCGAACACCCCCGCCGTCACCGCGCTGCCCACCGCCGCGCCCGGCTCGAAGCAGATCGCCTTCGGCACCGACCCGCAGGCGTTGCAGGCGCTGCTGCAGAAGCGCGGCGACGCGTACGTGCAGGACTTCACGCTGCTCGCCTCGGGCGCCAAGGCGAACCCGGGGATGAAGGTGGTGGGCGAGCCGTTCACCACCGAGGCGTACGGCATCGGCCTCAACAAGCAGGACGCGCAGTTCAAGGAGTTCGTCAACAAGTGGCTGAAGAAGATCCAGGCCGACGGCACGTGGGCGAAGGTCTGGGAAGGCACCCTCGGCTCGGTGGTGGAGGGTGGGGCGCCCACCCCGCCCGCCCTCGGTTCCGCCGACGGCTCCTGAGCAGCCTCTCGTACCGATGGAAGCCCTCACCGCCCACCTGAGCGAGCTTGGCCACGGCCTGGTCACGACGGTCGAACTGACCGTCGTGACCACCGTCGGCGCGATGCTGCTGGGCATCGTCGTGGCCACTCTGCGGATCGCCCCCGTCCCGCTGCTGCGCGCCATCGGCACCGCGTACGTGGAGGTGTTCCAGAACCTGCCGCTGCTGGCGCTCCTGGTGCTCTTCGTGTTCGCGCTGCCGACGATCGGCATCACGTTCCCGCTGTTCACCTCCGCCGCGATCGTCATCGCGGTGTACGAGGGGGCGTACCTGGCCGAGGCGATCCGAGCTGGGATCAACACGGTCGGTGTGGGCCAGGCTGAGGCAGCCCGAGCCATCGGGCTCACCTTCGGCCAGTCCCTGCGGCACGTGATCCTGCCGCAGGGACTCCGGGCGGTGATCCAGCCGATCGGCAACATCTGCATCGCGCTGCTGATGAACACCTCGCTGGCCGCCGCCGTCGGCGTGGTCGAGCTGACCCAGGCGGCCAACAACGTGAACCTGGTCGAGGCTCAACCGATCGCTGTCTTCACCGGCGCGGGCCTCGCCTACATGCTGCTGGCGCTGATCATCGGTCAGGTGACCGGCCTGCTCGAACGAAGGCTGGCGATCGTCCGATGAACAAGACGCAGCAGATCCTCTTCGACGAACCCGGCCCGCGCGCCCAACGGCGGATCCGGATCGCCACGGTGCTGGGCGCCGTCGTCCTGGCCGGTGCCCTGGTCGCGGCGGTCTACCAGTTCGCCAGCCATGGCGAGTTGGCCGCCGCCCGGTGGGAGCCGTTCACCACCTGGCCCATCTGGCGGTACCTGCTCAACGGCCTGTGGGCCACGTTGCGCGCCGCCGCCGCGACCGCCGTGCTGAGCGCCGCGCTCGGGCTGTTGCTGGCGCTCGGCCGGCTGTCGACACATCGACCGCTGCGCTGGCTGGCCGGCGCGTACGTGGAGATCTTCCGGACCGTCCCCACCCTGCTGCTGATCTACGTGACGCTGTTCGCGCTGCCGCAGTACGGGCTGAACTTCCCGCTGTTCTGGAAGCTCGTGGTGCCGCTGGTGGTCTCCAACTCGGCGGCGTTCGCGGAGATCTTCCGGTCCGGCATCCTCGCGCTGGACCGGGGGCAGACCGAGGCCGGCCTCGCGGTCGGGCTGCGCCGCGGGCAGGTGATGGCGCTGGTGGTCCTGCCGCAGGCGCTGCTCCAACTTGCCCCGTCCCTGGTCAGCCAGCTGGTCGGGCTGCTCAAGGACACCTCGCTCGGCTTCGTGGTCAGTTACACCGAGCTGCTCTACAGCGGGCAGGTGCTCTCCTCGTACACCCACCTGCTGATCCAGACGTTCCTGGTGGTGGCGCTGATCTACCTGGTGGTCAACGCCTCGCTGTCGAAGTTCGCCCGCGTACTCCAGGCCCGTAACGGCCGCTTCGGCCCACGGCGCGGCCGGCGGACCACCGAGCTGCCCCCGCCACTCCTCGAAGGGAACACCCCCCGGTGAGCATCTTCCGCTACGCCGAACTGGCCCGGGTCGTGCGCAACGGCTTCGTCGAGAGCCGGCACTACGGCAGCGTCGTGGTGCTCGCCCCGAACGGCGCTGTCGCCCTCGCCGCCGGCGTACCCGACGAGCCGGTGCTGCCCCGCTCCACCCTCAAGCCGGTGCAGGCACTGGCCTGCCGGATCGCCGCCGGCGACGAGCTGACCGGCCCGGCGCTGGCCATCGCCGCCGGCAGTCACACCGGCGACGACCGGCACGTCGAGGTGGTTCGGGCGATGCTGGCCGGGGCCGGCCTGACCGAGGACGCGCTCGGCTGCCCGGAGGACTGGCCGGAGGACGAACCGACCCGGGACCGGCTGATCCGCGCCGGCGGACAGCGCGACCGGATCCGGATGAACTGCTCCGGCAAGCACGCGGCGATGCTCGTCGCCTGCGTCGCCAGGTCCTGGAGCACCCACGACTACCTCGACCCCGACCACCCGCTCCAGCGGGAAACCGCGGCCGCCGTCGCCCGGCTGGCCGGTACGCCGGTCGCGCACCACGCGGTCGACGGCTGCGGCGCACCGCTGTTCGGCCTGTCGCTGACCGGCCTGGCCCACACCTTCCAGGCGTTGGTCACCGCGCCCGCCGGCAGCGACGAGGCGCTGGTCGCGCAGGCCATGCGCCACCACCCGGAGTACGTCGGCGGCTGGAACGGGCACCCGAACACCGACCTGATGCGGGCGCTGCCCGGCTTCCTCGCCAAGGGTGGGGCCGAAGGCGTGCTCGCGGTGGCCGCACCGGATGGCCACGCGGTGGCGGTGAAGGCGATCGACGGTTCGCCCCGAGCCACCACCGCGATCAGCCTCGCCGCCCTCGCCGCCGTGGGCGTACCGGTGGGTGGAGCCGACGCGCTGCGCCAGGTGCCGGTGCTCGGCGGCGGCGTACCCGTCGGCGCCGTCACGGCCGTCATCGACTGGACTGCGGGATCTTCTCCCACCGAGCCGGCGTCGTTCCACGCCGAAGCGGCATCGTCTCCCACCGAGCCGGTGTCGATCCGCACGAAGAAGGAAGAGTCATGAGCACATTCGAGATCTGCATCGACAGCGTCGAGGGGGCGGTCGCCGCCGAGGAGGCCGGCGCCGACCGGGTGGAGTTGTGCTCCGCGCTCTTCGACGGCGGGCTGACCCCCAGCCTGGGCACCATCGAGACGACGATGCGCGCGGTCAGCCGGATCCGGGTACACGTAATCGTCCGTCCCCGCGCCGGCGACTTCATCTACTCGCCGTTCGAGATCGAGGCCATGGAGCGGGACGTCCGAGCCGCCGTGGCGGCCGGCGCGCACGGCATCGTGATCGGCGCGTTGACCGCCGAGGGTGACGTGGACGTGCCGACCACCCGCCGGCTGATCGCCGCCGCGGGCGACGCCAGCATCACCTTCCACCGGGCGTTCGACATGACCCGTGACCCGCACGCGGCGCTGGAGCAGCTGATCGAGCTGGGCGTGCACCGGGTGCTCACCTCGGGTCAGGAGGTCAGCGTGCTGGAGGGTGCTCCGCTCATCGCCGACCTGGTGCGCCGGGCCGCCGGCCGGATCGTCGTCATGCCGGGCGGTGGCATCACCCCGCGCAACATCGCCCGGATCGTCGAGGCGACCGGCGCCGACGAGTACCACTTCGCGGCCCTGGTCAGCTCGGACAGCCCGGCCGTGCACCGCAACCCGGCACCCCTGATGGGCGGCAGCCTCAACCGGCCCGAGTACGAGCGCTCGGGCACCTCGGGCACCCTGGTCGGCCAGGTGCTCGCCGCCGCCCGCGCCTGACCCGTCACATCGCGCCCGAGGGCGTGATGATCGCACTCGAACAGGGAAGTAGTGGCCTCCCCACGGTGGGAGGCCACTACTTCATGGATCGAGCACGACCTCCGTCGCCGACGACCCCCGCGCCCCTTGCGCCCCGCCCCGCCCCGCCCCGCCCCGCGCCCCGCGCCCCTTGCGCGGCGATCTTGCACTTTCTGCGCCGACATCGCGGGCATGCCACCCATATCGACAACAGAAACTGCAAGATCGGCGCGGAGAGGGCGGGGCGGGAGGGCGCGGAGAGGGCGGGGCGGGGCGGGGAGAGGGTGGGGAGGGGCGGGGCGGGGAGAGGGCGGGAAGGGCGGGGGGGGGGGTTAGGTCAGGTCGTTGACGGTGCGGAGCACTGGGCGGGCGACGAGGGCTGCCGGGTCCAGCGGCCTGGGGGTCTGCACCGTGAACGTGGTCGACTCGCCGGGCAGCAGGGTGACCAGGGCCGTGTCCACCTCGGCGGAGCCGTCGAGGCGGTCCGGGAAGAGGGTCAGGTCGCGCAGCACGGTGCGGGCCGTGACCCGGACCCGCTGCCCACCGTCGACCGGCTCGACCGTCGCGTCCCAGGCCGCCGCCGGCCAGTCCACCTCCCGGTCCTCGGCGAAGAACCACACGGCACGCTCCGCGGTGCCATCGGACTCCGCGACCAGCACCTCGCGCCGGGCATCCTCCGGCCGCGCCAGGTCCGCCGGCAGCACCAGCACCACCGAGGAGTACGCCGGGACGTCGAGGTCGACCGAGGTCTTCGCCCTCGGCTCCCCGGTGAGCGTGAACCGGGTGACCGCAGCCGGCACGGTCCACGCCTCGGCGGTCTCGTTGACCGCCACCAGCGCCAGGCCGCCGTCGCGGGGTTGCACGGTGAGCAGCCGGTCGGCGTAGGCGCGGCGCAGCGCGTACCACAGGGGTTTGCGGCGGCCGTCGCCGTCGACGGCCGACCAGGAGGTCACCGGCCAGCAGTCGTTGAGCTGCCAGACGATGGTGCCGGCGCAGACGTCCCGGTGGGAGCGGAAGTGCTCCACCCCGAGTTGGATCGCCCGGGCCTGGTTGAGCTGTGTCAGGTAGTGCCAGTCGTCGAAGTCCGCCGGGGCGGGCAGGTGCGCGTCGAGGCCGCGCTGGAGCTTGGCGTCACCGCCGGCCGCCTTCTGGTGGTGCGCCATGCCCGGTGAGTCGTGGGCCAGGGGTTCGTCGCTCAGCGCGCGGCGCAGCGTCGCGTACGCCGGTGGTGCCTGGTAGCCGAACTCGGCGACGAAGCGCGGGACGTACTCCCGGTACTTCGTGTAGTCGTCGGTGTTCCACACGTCCCAGATGTGGGTGGTGCCGTGCGCCGGGTCGTTGGGGTGCAGCGCCTCGCTGCCCGACCAGGGGCTGCCCGGCCAGTACGGGCGGGTGGAGTCCAGCTCGCCGACGATCCGGGGCAGCACGTCGAGGTAGTAGCCGCGCCCCCAGGTGCGCCCGGCGAGGGCCGCCTGCCAGTCCCAGTCGTGCCAACCCCAGATGTTCTCGTTGTTGCCGGTCCAGAGCACCAGCGACGGGTACGGCGCGAGCCGGGTCACGGCCTCGGCGGCCTCGGCGGCGACCTCGGTGCCGAATGGTTCCTCCTCCGGGTACGCGGCGCACGCGAAGAGGAAGTCCTGCTGGACGAGCAGGCCGCGCTCGTCGGCGAGGTCGTAGAAGTCCGCCGACTCGTACCGGCCGCCGCCCCAGACCCGCAGCAGGTTGACGTTGGCCGCGACCGCCTGGTCGAAGCGCTCGGCCAACCGGGCGCGGGTGATCCGGGTGGGAAACGTGTCGTCCGGGATCCAGTTGACCCCGCGGACGAAGACCGGAACGTCGTTGACGGACAACGCGAACGGGGTGCCGTGCGCGTCGGGGGTGGTGTCCAGCCGTACCGAGCGGAAGCCGATCCGGTGCGACCAGTCGTCCAGTGTGTCGCCGTCCGGCGCGTGCAGTGTCACTTCGATCGGGTGGCGGGCCTGCTCGCCGTACCCCCGGGGCCACCACAGCGCGGGCTCGCGGACGGTGAGGGTGAGCACGGCCGTGCGCTGCCCGGCCGGAACGATCACCTCGGCGCGGACGCCGGCCACGGCGGCGCGGACGGTCAGCGGGACGTCTGCGACCCGCTCGATGTCGACGTGCACCTCGATCCGGCCGTCGCGACCGTCCATGGTGACCAGCGGGCGGACGGTGGCCAGTCGAGCTGTCGACCAGGCGTGCAGGCTGATCTCCTGCCAGATGCCGGCGGTGACCAGTGTCGGCCCCCAGTCCCAGCCGAAGTTGCAGGCCATCTTGCGGATGAAGTGGAACGGCTCCGGGTAGGCGTTCGGCCGGTCGCCGAGCCGTTCCTGCTGTGCTTCGGCGTAGCGGTACGCGGAGTCGAACGTGACGACCAGGTCGTTGTCGCCGTCGCGCAGCAGCGGTCGCACGTCGAACCGGTAGCCGCGGTGCATGTTCGCGGTCCGGCCGACCTCCACCCCGTTGACGGTGAGCGTGGCGACGGTGTCCAGGCCGGCGCAGACCAGGTCGACGCGCTCCTCGTCGCCGGCCCGGTGGACGAAGGTGCTCTGGTAGACCCAGTCGGTGCGCCCGATCCAGGCCAGCGCCACCTCGTTGTCGTCGAGGTACGGGTCTCCGATCAGCCCGGCGTCGAGCAGATCGGTGTGCACGCAGCCCGGCACTGTCGCCGGCACCGACCGGCCGGCGATCTCCTCGGGCACCTGCGTTCCGGGGGCCGCCCGCACTGTCCAACCGTCGTAGAGTGCCTGTCGACTCACGATGTCACCGCACCTTCCCGCATCGAAAGATGCCGTACTGAACCGGATAAGCTGAGCCACGCTACGGTCCGGAATCAGGGCTGTCAACGGCCAACGAGCGAAGGAGCACGCCGGTGAAGCGGCCGACCATCGCCGACGTCGCCCGACGCGCCGGGGTGTCCAAGGGTGCCGTGTCGTACGCGCTCAACGGGCAGCCCGGCGTCTCCGAGGCCACCCGGCAGCGCATCCTCGCCATCGCCACCGAGATCGGCTTCAGCCGCAGCAGCGCCGCCCGCGCCCTCTCGGCCGCCACCGCCGGGGCGGTCGGCCTGGCCCTGTGCCGCCCGGCGCGAACCCTCGGCGTCGAGCCGTTCTTCATGGCGCTGATCAGTGGCGTCGAGGCCGAACTCTCCGCCCGCTCGTACGCGCTGACCCTTCAGGTGGTGGCCGACCCGGACGCCGAGATCGCGGTCTACCAGCGCTGGTGGGGCGAGCGACGGGTGGACGGGGTGCTCGTCTGCGACCTGCGCACCGACGACCGTCGCATTTCCGCACTCGAACAGCTGCACCTGCCGGCGGTGGTGATCGGCGGCCCCGGCGGCACCGGTGAGCTGGCAAGTCTCTGGTCCGACGACGCCGCCGCGCTGACCGAGGCGGTGGAGTACCTGGTCGCGCTCGGGCACCGCCGGATCGCCCGGGTCGCCGGCCTGCCCGAGTTGCGGCACACCGAGATCCGCACCGACGCCTTCGCGGCGGTCTGCCAGCGACTCGGCCTGGTCGACGCGGTCACCGTCTGGTCCGACTACACCGGCGAGGAGGGCGGCCGGGCCACCCGCCGGTTGCTCAGTTCGGCCGGCCGGCCCACGGCTGTCGTCTACGACAACGACGTGATGGCCATCGCCGGGCTCTCCGTCGCCCAGGAGATGGGCCTGACCGTGCCCGGCGACCTGTCCATCGTGGCCTGGGACGACTCACCGCTGTGTCGGTTGGTGCACCCGCCGCTGACCGCGCTGGGCCGGGACATCGCGGCGTACGGCGCGCACGCCGCCCGGCACCTGCTCGCCGTCGTCGCCGGGCAACCGGCCGGGCGGGTGCAGGACGAGACGCCCCACCTCACGCCGCGCGGCAGCACCGCACCGCCGCGACAGAGATGAACCGGTTCAGCGAGACGCTGAGGGGAATTCCTCGAAGTACGCCTCGACCCGCTCAGCGGTCGCCGGCCGGGACAGCGCGAACCCCTGCCCGTACCGGCAACCGCCCCGGCGCGCGCCCTCGACCTCCGTCGACGACTCCAACTCCTCGGCGACGATCTCGACGCCCAACCGCTCGCCCACGTTGACCACCACGTCGATCAGCGGCGGTTGCCCGTCCGACCGTGCGTCGACCAGCTCCGGGCCCACCTTGAGCAGGTCGATCGGCAGGCGGCGAAGCTGGGCCAGCGAGGCGTGCTCGGCCCGGAAGTCGTCCAACGCGGTGCGCACGCCCAGCGACCGCAGCCCGGCCAGCCGAGCCACCACCGTCGACAGGTCACCGGCGACCCTCGGTTCGCTCACCTCCACCACCAGTCGCTCCGGCGGCACCCCGTACGCGGCCAGCACGGCCGCGAGCCGCTGGACGAAGTCGGGGGTGGTCAGCTCCCGGGTGGTGACGTTGACCGCCATCCACAGCTCCCGGACACCCACCGACCAGTTGGACAACTGCCGGCAGGCGCGGTCCAGCACCCACCACTCCAACTCGCCGACCAGGTCCAGGTCCTCGGCGACCGGCAGCAACTCGGCCGGAAGCACAGTGCCGAGCACCGGGCTGCGCCACCGCAGCAGCGCCTCCGCGCCCACCGGCTGCCCGCCGGCCAGATCGACCACCGGCTGGTAGACGAGGTCCAGCTCCCCGCGCGCCACCGCACCGGGCAGCTCGCGCTCCAGGTCGAGCCGGCGTACCAGCTGTTCCTCCAGGAACGCGTCGTACCACTCCACCCGGTCCCGGCCCAGCTGAACGGCCCGTCGCCGGGCCAGCTCGGCCTGCCGGAGCACGTCCGCCGGCCCGGCGCCGCTCACCTCGGCCAACCCGATGCTCGTCTGCACCCGCAGCATCGCGCCGGCCAGCCGGTAGGGCGGGCCGAGCGCGCTCAACAGTCGGGTGCCCAGCGCGTACGCCAACACCGGGCCGGCGGCCGTGACCACCGCGAAGCCGGTGCCCGTGCAGCCGGTGACCAGATCATCGGGGGCGATGACCGCGCGGGCCCGGCGCACCGCCTCGGCCAGCACGTCCTCCCGGGCCGTCGGGCCGAACCCCTCGGTGCCGTGCAGGTCCACGAGCAGCAGCGCACCGGCCGGCGCCGGAACGTCGCCGATCGCGGCCAGGGCGTCCAGCAGGGCGGCCCGGTCACCGGGAGTGCCGCCCGCCGACGCGGGTGGCCGGTCGAGCCCCGACCACGAGGAACTGTGGTCCGGCGACCAGGTGGAGCCGGCACCGGTCGCGGTGGCCGCACCCTCCGGGACGCCAAGGTCCCGCTCGGGAGGCGACTCCGGCGTGCCCGACCAGCGCGGCGGCACCGCACGGCGGTGCCGCAGCGAACGGCCGGCCGGTCGCCGATGAGCGGCCCGCCGGACGGACCTGGACGCGTCACCGGCGCGCAGCAGCTCGCGCAGCACCAGGGGCGGCACCGCCGCCAGGGCCAACAGCACGCTCGTCCGATCCGGTGCGCGGCCGGCGCCCAGGTGCAGACCCGATGCCAGCAGCAGCACCGCCGCGGGGAGCACCGACCGGGGCCAGGCCGCGACGACCGGCTCCACCGACCCCGTGTCGTCAGCCGCGTCCGCCGCGCCGACCGCGACGAGCAACATCCCGAACACCAGCGGGGGTACGGCCAGCAGCGCCACCCGACCGGCCGGCGCGGGCGGCACCGTGGCCAGCAGCACCAGCCCGCCCAGGGTGAGCAGCACGCCACCCCGGCAGACCTCGGCACCCGAGCGCCGTCGTGGCCCCGCGAACGCGTTCAGGGCGGCCATGCCCAACCCGCCCAGCGTCAACGCGGCGACCAGCCGGACCGGGGCCGGTAGCCCGTCGGGGGGCAGCAGCAACCAGCCGGCGAGGCCCAGACCGACGGCCGGACCGGTCGACTCGACCAGCCACCGCAACCGGACCGGGGCCGCCTCCCGGGACCGGCCGGGGAGCCGGCGCAGACCGGCCGTCGAGAGAGCCGCCACGACCAGCGACCCGATCAGCACGGCGAAGGTGTGCCCGATGCCGGCCAGCGGCAACACGACGGCGGTGAGACCCGCCGCCACCACCGCCGCGTCGAGCAGCGCCCCCGCCGCACGCGGTGCCGGATCGGTGCCGTGTCGGGCGGCCAGCCGGGACAGTCGCAGCCCGGCGAGCGTGGCGCCGGCGCCGGCGGCCAACGCGATCACCACCGACGGCGGGACCAGGTCGACGGAACCGGCGAGAAGGAGCAGCGCCACCGCCACGGACGTGGCGGCCTCCGGTGCCGCACGGCGGGGGACGAGAACGCGGAACGGGTACGCGAGGAGCACGGCGGTCGCCTTCGTGAGGGGGCACGGGGGCGGTGCGGCGGTGCGGGACATCGGACGTTGCGAGTCCGCTACCCACGATTGGCAACGATGGACGGCCGAATTGGTTACTTGCCGGTCACTCAGGGGATACAACGACCTGTGTCACTGTACGGCGTACCGCACGCTGCCGGCACCGCCCGCCGCGAGCCGAAACAACCCGGAGTGGGATCATCGGAGGGTGAGTAAGCCCGACACGGTCCGCTTCCGGTACAACCAAGCCATCCTGGTGGCCGCGATCATCGCCTTCGTCGGCGCCCTGCCGCTGGCCAACGCCCGGGACTACCTGCTGCCGGTGCTGCTCGTCCCGCTCGCCGTCGCGGTGTGGGCCTGGCGGGCCGGCACCGACGCCGACGCGCGGCAGCTGCGCATCCGGGCGCTCGTCGGGCAGCGTCGGATCGACTGGGACCAGGTCCTCGAGCTGACCACCGACCAGCGTGGGCGCGCGGTGGCCCGGCTCGACGACGGCCACCAGGTCACCCTGCCGGCCGTCCGAGGAGCGGATCTGCCCCGACTGGTCGCGGCGACCGGTCAGCCGCTGCCGGACGCTGCGGCGGAAACCCCCGGTCAGTAACCGTCGATCACCGGGTTGATCAGGGGTTGCCCGGCGGCGAACCGGCGGACCTGATCGCCCACCAGTCGGTAGGCCCGCGGCAACAACCCGCGCACCGACCCGCCGACGTGCGGGGTGAGCAGCACGTTCGGCATGACCCAGAGCGGCGAGTCGGCGGGCAGCGGCTCCGGGTCGGTGACGTCCAACGCCGCCGAGATCCGACCGGTCCCCAGCTCGGCGACGAGCGCCTCGGTGTGCGCCACCGGGCCCCGGGCGGCGTTGACCAGCAGCGCCCCGTCGGGCATCGCGGCCAGGAACTTCTCGTCGATCAGGCCACGGGTCCGGTCGGTGAGCGGCACGATCACCACCACCACGTCCGCGTCGGGCAGCAACCGGGGCAACTCCTCGACGGCGTGCACCCCCTGCTCGGGCCGGGCCGTCCTGGCGACGAGGGTGAAGCTCACGTCGAACGGGGCGAGCCGGTCACGCACGGCCGCGCCGATCGAGCCGGCCCCGACGATGAGCACCCGCTTTCCGGTCAGCTCGTCGGTCGGGGTGTTCTCCGCGAACGTCCAGCGCCGCTCGGCCTGCGCCCGGACGAACGCCGGGAACGCCCGCAACTGGGTGAGGATCGCGGTGACGACCCACTCGGCGGTGGACGGGTCGTGCACGCCCCGGGCATCGCAGAGCGTCACCGCCGGCGGTGTCCGGCCGGCCCAGGCGTCCGCCCCGGCGGAGAGCAACTGCACCACCGCCAGGTCGGGCAGTTCCCGTAGCACCGCCGTCGCGTCCGAACCACCCAGGAACGGTGGCACCCAGAAGCGGACGTCGGCCGGCTCGGACGGCATCCGGTCGGTGTGCTCGAAGACCTCCACCGTCACGTCCGCGGGCAGCTCGCCCAGGAGGTTCAGGCCGGCCTGGTGCGGAATCCATACCTTCACGTCCGCCGACGATAGTCCCCGAGGCGGCGGCCGGTGCGGGCACGGCGGCGAACGGGTGTGCCGGACTGTGGTGCACGGGCCGGGACGGGCGAGACTCAGCACACCGATGTTCGGCACGGGCCCGTGCGAGGTATAAGAAAGGGTCGGAGGACCGGTCCGCCTCCGCCCGGCAGACAGGTGCACGATGACCGACGGCTCCCCCGCCACCAACCGGCGTCCGATCGCCCCACCCGCGGCGCTCGGCGATCCGGAACGCTTGCGCGCTCTCGCCGACACCGGGCTCGACGCCACCCCGGACGAGGCGCTCGACAGGTTTGCCCGGCTGGTCAGCGACCTGCTGGACGTGCCGGTCGCGTTGGTCTCCCTGGTCTCCGCCGACCGGCAGTTCTTTCCGGGCGCGGTCGGGTTGCCCGAGCCCTGGTCGCAGCGGCGGCAGACCCCGTTGAGCCACTCGTTCTGCCAACACGTGGTGGACATCGAGGCGCCGATGGTGCTGCCGGACGCCCGGCTCTACCCCCGCGTCCGGGACAACCTGGCCATCGACGACCTCGGCGTGGTCGCGTACGCGGGAATGCCGCTGACCGACCTCTCCGGCCGGGTGCTCGGCTCGCTCTGCGCCATCGACAGCAAGCCCCGCGCCTGGACGGCAGCGCAGCTGCGGACCCTGACCGACCTTGCCGCCGCCTGCTCGTCGGAGCTGCGGCTGCGGATCGCGCTCGACGGCGCACAGGAGGCGCAGCGGCGGGCCATGCAGGCACACGAGCGGCTGGAGCTGCTGGCCGGGGTGAGCGAGACGTTGGCCGGCACCCTGGACGTGGGCACCGCGCTGCGTCGACTCGCCGCCACCATGGTGCCGCTGCTCGCCGACTGGTGCCTGCTCACCCTGATCGGGCCGACCGGCCTGCCCCGCGAGGTGGTCTCGGTGCACCGCGACCCGGCGCGCACAACGGACATCGACCGGTTCGGCGAGCTGCTGCGCACGGGGTTGAGCCCCGAGTCGGTCATCCGGGCGGTGCTGCGGACCGGCCAGCCCCGGCTCGGCAGCGCGGCGTCCCTGGCCGACGTCACGAAGGGCACCACGAACCCGGAGATGACACTGATCGCGCAGCGCCTGGGCATCGCCTCCTACCTGAGCGTGCCGGTGCGGGCCGCCAGCGGCACGGTGCTGGGGGCGATCACGCTCGTCAACGGCGGCCAGCGTCAGCCCTTCGACGACCGCGACCTGCTCACCGCGGTCGACATCGGCCGCCGGGCCGGCCAGGCCGTCGGCAACAGCTCGATGTACGGCGAGCAGCGGCACGTCGCCGAGGTCCTGCAACACAGCATGCTGCCCCGGCTGCCGGTGGTGGCGGAGCTGGAGCTGGCGGCCCGCTACCAGCCGGCGGCCGACCGGGTGGAGGTGGGCGGTGACTGGTACGACGCCTTCGTGCAGCCCGACGGCGACGTGATCGCGGCGATCGGGGACGTGGCCGGGCACGACATCGAGGCAGCGGCGACGATGGGTCAGCTGCGCAACCTGGTGCGGGGCGACGCCTTCGGCCGGCCGGACGCGGTCGGGTCGCTGATGAGCAACCTGGACGGTGCCATCCGTGGCCTGCGGCTGCCGATCGCCGCCACCGCGACGCTGGTGCGGATCTGTCCGCAGCGCGCCGGTGTGCACGAGACGACCTGGTCCAACGCCGGGCACCCGCCGGCCCTGGTGGTCCGCTTCGGCGGGGCCGTCGAGGTCCTCCAGGGCACACCGGAGCCGCTGCTCGGCCTGGCCCGCCCGTCGCCGCGGAGCAGCCACCGCACCAGCCTGGCCACCGGCGACACCCTGCTGCTCTACACCGACGGGCTGATCGAGCGGCGGGACCGCTCGATCGACGAGGGGTTGGCCGAGTTGGCGGGCCGACTGTCCGACACCGACAGGCTGCCCCTCGACGACCTGTGCGACCTGCTGCTCGCCTCGATCCGGCACCGGGAGGACGACACCGCGCTGCTGGCCCTGCGGGCTCGGTGAAGAGCCCACGGGGCTCATCGGGTGGGTCCATCGGCATCCGTTGCATCTCGACGGGCCCGCCCGGGTCGCGCGGCGGGCTACCCTGGGCCGGGTGAGCGCCCGTCCCCCGTACCCCCGCATCCGCCGCCTCCGGGTGGCCCTCGCGGCGTCCTGCGCGGCGCTGCTGTTCACCGCCGGTTGCAGTTTCGGTGAGCCGGAGCCCGACCCGGCCGGCGAACCGCCCAACCTGCCCACCCCGTCCGCGTCGGCGGGCCCCGGTGGCGCCGGCCAGCAGGCGGTGGCGACGGTCCTCGCCAAGGGGCTGCGGGTGCCGTGGGCGATCGCCTTCCTGCCGGACGGCGGCGCGCTGGTCACCGAACGGGACAACGGCCGGATCCTCCAGGTCGGGCCCGAGTCCGGGCCGGACGGGCTGCGGGTCCGCCCGGTGCAGACGATCCCCGACGTGGCGGCGGCGGGCGAGGGCGGCCTGCTCGGCATCGCCGTCTCGCCCGACTACGCCCGGGACCGGACGGTGTTCGTCTACTACACCGCCGAACGGGACAACCGGGTGGCCCGACTGCAACTCGGCGGGCAGCCCACCCCGATCCTCACCGGCATCCCCAAAGCCAATGTGCACAACGGCGGAGGGCTCGGCTTCGGCCCGGACAAGCAGCTCTACGTCAGCACCGGTGACGCCGGCCGGCGGCCCCTCTCGCAGGACGTGAAGAGCCTCGGCGGCAAGATCCTGCGGGTCACCCCGGACGGCAAGCCCGCCGCCGGCAACCCGTACCCCAACTCCCCGGTCTGGTCCCTGGGGCACCGCAACGTCCAGGGTTTCGCCTGGGACGCCGCGAAGCGGATGTACGCCGTGGAGTTCGGCCAGAACACCTGGGACGAGATCAACCAGATCACCAAGGGCGGCAACTACGGCTGGCCGGAGGTCGAGGGCCAGGCCGGCGACAAGCGGTTCACCGACCCGATCGCGCAGTGGGCGACGTCGGACGCGTCCTGCTCCGGTCTGGCCGCGACGGACCGGCTGCTGGTCACCGGTTGTCTGCGCGGCAAGCGCCTCTGGGTGATGGAGCTGACCGACACCGGCACCCTGCTCGGAAAGCCCAGTGAGCTGCTCACCAACCGTTACGGTCGGCTGCGTGCGGTGGCCGCGGCACCGGACGGGTCGCTCTGGGTGAGCACCTCCAACCACGACGGCCGGGGCAACCCGGCGGGCGACGACGACCGGCTCCTGCGGGTGGTCTTCGCGGGTGGTGACGGCGGACGCAGCTGATTGCGTCACCATCCGTTCAGGTTTGCCAAGATCTTCCGACGGGCAGGTCAGACTCTCAGCATGGACGGGCAACGCGACGAGCGGCACGACGACGCCGATGACCGGGACGACCCGGTGACCGGTGACGATCGGCCACGCCCGACCGGTTGGTGGGTCGGCGCGGCCGGTCCGCTGCGCCGCCTCGGGCTGATCGTCGCCGTCCTCGCCGTGGCCCTGGCCGGGGCGGTGCTCGGGGTGCTGGCCGGTGGCCAGGTGAGCACCGACATCGGCCCGTTCCGGGCCAACCTCAGCATCTCCCCCGCCCGGGACGGCGGCACCACCGTCGACATCCCGCCGCTCGGCGCGCTGCTGCTCGACAGCCACAACGGGCCGACCCATCTCACCGTCCGGCTCGGCGCCCTCGACCAGGGGCGCACCGAGGCGCTGATCGACGACCCGGCCAGCATCAGCCGGGCCAGCCAGAGCGCGGTGGAGGACGTCCGCTCCGGGGTGATGCGCCTCGGTCTGCGTACCCTCGGCGCTTCGGTGCTCGTCACGTTGATCCTGGCCGGGCTGATCTTCCGCGACGTCCGGCGGACCGCCTGGGCGGGAGGGTTGGCTCTGCTGGTCACCGCCAGCAGCCTCGGCACGGCGGCGGCCACCCTCCGCCCGCAGGCCATCGAGGAGCCGCGCTACGAGGGGCTGCTGGTCAACGCGCCGGCCATCGTCGGTGACGCCCGCCGGATCGCCAACGACTACACCAAGTACGCGGAGCAGTTGCAGCGCCTGGTCGGCAACGTCAGCCAGCTCTACACCACGGTGTCGGCGCTTCCGCTGTTGGAGCCCACCCCGGGCACCACCCGGGTGCTGCACGTCTCCGACATGCACCTCAACCCGACCGGCTGGCAGCTGATCCGGACGGTCGTGGAGCAGTTCGGCATCGACGTGGTGATCGACACCGGGGACATCACCGACTGGGGCAGCGAACCGGAAGCCTCCTTCGTGGCCTCGATCGGGCTGCTGAAGAAGCCGTACGTCTTCATCCGGGGCAACCACGACTCCGGCAAGACCGCCGCCGCGGTGGCCCGTCAGCCGAACGCGATCGTGCTGAACAACACGACGACGACCGTCGCCGGGCTGACCATCGCCGGCATCGGCGACCCCCGCTTCACCCCGGACAAGAACACCTCCCCGGCCGGCAGCGGGTTGACCCAGCAGGTGGCCGACCAGGTGATCGGGGCGGGCAACCAGCTCGCCGCGACGGTCCGCAGCTCACCGCGACCGGTCAACATCGCGCTGGTGCACGACCCCGCGTCGGCCGGGCCGCTCGCCGGCACGTGCCCGTTGGTGCTGGCCGGGCACACCCACTCCCGGCAGGTCTCCGAGCTGCCGCAGGCGCCCGGGCAGCAGCCCACCACGCTGATGGTGGAGGGCTCCACCGGCGGCGCCGGGCTGCGCGGCCTGGAGGGCGAGAAGCCCACCCCGCTGTCGATGAGCGTGCTCTACTTCGACCAGCAGAAGCTGCTCCAGGCGTACGACACCATCACCGTGGGCGGCACCGGGCAGGCCCAGGTCAACCTGGAACGGCGCCTGGTGGAGAACCCGGCCGCCGGCGTTCCCGCCACGCCCACGCCGACCCCGAGCGGCGGCATTCCCGCCACACCCACGCCCACCCCGACCGGCTGAGCCGACGTCGACGCCGGCCGGCGGGTCAGCGCAGGGCGATGGCGGCCAGGGCGGCGTTGACGATGCTGCCGGGCAGCAGGTCGTGCAGTTCGTACAGCTCGGCGACGCTGCCGGACTGGCCGAACTCGTCCACACCGAGCGGCACCGCCGGTGCCCCGACCGCCGAACCGAGCCAGGCCATCGCGTGCGACGCGGCGTCGTGCACCGACACCACCGGCACCCGATCGGCGAACGCGGACCGCAGCGCGCCCGGCACGCTGGGCACCGTGGCCGTCCGCACACCCTGGCGAAGGGTGCGCTGCCAGGCCCGGTAGAGCCGGTCCAGCGAGGTCACGTCCACCACGTGCGCGGCGACGCCCTCGTCGGCCAGCTCCGCCGCGGCGGCCAGCACCTCGGGCAGCACCGCGCCGGAGGCGGCCAGCTGCACCACCGGGGCGTCGACCAGGTGCGGGTACGCCTGGTGCGCGTCGACCAGCCGGTACGCCCCGGCGACGACCTGCCGGCGCAGCACCGCGTCGCCGAGCCGCGCCCGGGCCGCCTCGAACGGCGACTGGTCCAGCGGTCGGGTGCTCAGCCGGAAGTAGTACGCGCCGTCCTCGGCGGGTGCGGCGGTGGCGGCCGGTGCCGACCCACCGGCGATCTGACCGAGCGCGTCGCAGAGCAGCCAGTCGAGCGTGGCCGCGTACGCCGGCTCGATGAAGGTCACCCCGGGCAGCTCCAGGCCGACCGACGCGGTGATCGTGGACTGGTGCGCGCCGCCCTCCGGAGCGAGGGTGATGCCGGACGGGGTGCCGGCCACCACGAACCGGGAGCCGGAGTACGTGCCGTACAGGAACGCGTCCAGGCCGCGCAGCACGAACGGGTCGTAGACGGTGCCCACCGGTAGCAGCGGCTGCCCGGACAGGTCCCAGGACAGCCCGAGCTGACCGAGCAGCAGGAACAGGTTCATCTCCGAGATGCCCAGCTCGATGTGCTGCCCAGCGGGGCTCTCGGTCCAGCGCAGCATCCGGTCCTCGGTCCAGGACCGCTGCTCGGTCGGGGCGAACACCCCGGTCTTGTTGATGAACCCGGCGAGGTTGGTGGAGGTGGCCACGTCCGGGGCTGTGGTGACCAGGTAGCGGCCCACCTCCCGGTCGCGCGCCAGGTCCACCAGCACCCGACCGAAGACCTCCTGGGTGGAGATCGGCTTGGTTGCGCGTACTCCCGTGCTTTCCGGAACGGTGACCCCCAGCGCGCGCTGGCGCGGCGCGCGGGACAGCGCCTCCCGGCGGGCGCCGGCCTGGATCCCGGCGGGTGACGCCGGGTCGAGGCGGTCCCACTCGGTCTCGGCGGTCAACCCCTGCGCGGCGCGCAGCGTGTCGACCTGCTCCGAGCTGAGCAGCGCGGAATGGTTGCGCGGGTTGCCGGCGATGGGCAACCCCCAACCCTTCACCGTGTACGCGAAGACGACGCTGGGCCGGTCGGTGACCGCGTCGCACTGGGCGTACGCGTCGAGCATCGCCTGGAGGTCGTGCCCGCCCAGGTCGGTGACGAGCGGGCCGAGGTCCTCGTCGTCGATGCCGGCGATCAGCTCGGCGATCCCGGCCGGCGCCCCGTCCAGGAACTGCTTGCGCAACGTGTCGCCGGCCAGCCCGAACAGCGACTGGTACTGCTCGTTGGGCATCGCGTCGATCCAGTCGCGCAGCGCCGCACCGCCCGGCCGGGCGTACGCCTCGGCGAGCTTACGGCCGTACTTGACCTCCACGACGTGCCAGCCGGCCGCCTCGAACTGACCGCGCCACTGGTTGATCCGGATGCCGGGGACCACCCGGTCCAGCGACTGGCGGTTGAAGTCGACGAGCCACATCACGTTGCCCAGCCCGGTGGTCGCCGGGTCGGCCACCGCCTCCCAGATGTTTCCCTCGTCCAGCTCGGCGTCGCCGATCAGCGCCACGAACCGGGAGTGCGGGCGGGCCCCGAAGTGCGCGTCGACGTACCGCCGGGTGGCGGCGGCGAACAGCGGCGCGGCAGCGCCCAGGCCGACCGAACCGGTGGAGAAGTCCACGGCGTCCGGGTCCTTGGTGCGCGACGGGTACGACTGGAGGCCGCCGCGGGCCCGCAGCCGGGGCAGGTAGGAGCGGTCCAGGTTGCCGAGCAGGTACTGGATGGCGTGGAACACCGGGGACGCGTGCGGCTTCACGGCGACCCGGTCCCCGGCGTCCAGGTGCGCGAACCAGAGCGCGGTCATCGCCGTGACCAGCGAGGCGCTGGATGCCTGGTGGCCGCCGACCTTCACACCGTCGCCGGTGGCCCGGTCGTGATTGGCGGCGTCCACGATGCGGGTGGCGAGCCAGAGCACCCGCCGCTGGATCTCGTCGAGGACATCAAGGTCGTGCCGGGTCACGGTAACTCCATCCAGGCGTCGCCGTTGACGCCCTCGCGAGGGGTGCGGTACATGTTGATCATGAGGTTGACGGCAGTAGTCGATCTCTGAAGCGCCGTCAACCTCATGATCGACGCTGGGCGTCGGGTCAGCCCTGGACGCCGAGGCGCTCCAGGATCAGCTCACGCAGCGTCTTCGCGTCGGCCTGACCACGGGTGGTCTTCATGACCGCGCCGACCAGCGCGCCGACCGCCGCGACCTTGCCGCTGCGGATCTTGTCGGCGATGCCGGGGTTCGCGGCGATCGCCTCGTCCACGGCGGCGGTGAGCGCGCCGGTGTCCGACACGACCTCCAGGCCCCGGCTGGTCATGATCTCGGTGGGCGAGCCCTCACCGTCGACCACGCCCTCCAGCACCGTACGGGCCATCTTGTCGTTGAGCTTGCCGGCGTCGACCAGACCCTGAAGCTCGGCGACCTGGGCGGGGGTGGCACCGATCTGGGCCAGCTCCACACCGCTCTCGTTGGCCCGGCGGGACAGCTCACCCAGCCACCACTTGCGGGCCGCGGCCGGGGTGGTGCCGGCGGCCACGGTGGCCTCGATCAGCTCGACCGCGCCCGCGTTCAGCACCGACTGCATGTCCAGGTCGGAGAGGCCCCACTGCTCCTGGAGGCGACGCCGGTGCACCCGGGGCAGCTCCGGCAGGGCGGCCTTCAGCTCGGCGACCCAGGCCGGGTCCGGGGCGATCGGCACCAGATCCGGCTCGGGGAAGTACCGGTAGTCGGTCGCGGTCTCCTTCGAGCGGCCCGGGGTGGTGTCACCGGTGTCCTCGTGGAAGTGGCGCGTCTCCTGGGTGATCCGGCCGCCCGCGTCCAGCACCGACGCCTGCCGCAGCATCTCCGAGCGGACCGCCCGCTCCACCGACCGCAGCGAGTTGACGTTCTTCGTCTCGGTACGGGTGCCCCACTCTGCGCCCGGCAGGTTGAGCGAGGTGTTCACGTCGCACCGCAGCGAACCCTCCTCCATCCGCACGTCGGACACGCCGAGGGTACGGATCACGTCCCGCAGCTCGGCGACGTACGCCCGGGCCACCTCGGGGGCGAGCGCACCGGTGCCGGTGATCGGCTTGGTGACGATCTCGACCAGCGGGATGCCGGCCCGGTTGTAGTCGACCAGCGACTCCGTCGCGCCGTGGATGCGGCCGGTGGCACCGCCGACGTGCAGCGTCTTGCCGGTGTCCTCCTCCAGGTGCACCCGCTCGATCTCGATCCGCACCGTCTCGCCGCCCACCTCGACGTCCAGGTAACCGTCGACACAGATCGGCTCGTCGTACTGGCTGATCTGGAAGTTCTTCGGCATGTCCGGGTAGAAGTAGTTCTTCCGGGCGAACCGGCACCACTCGGCGATCGAGCAGTTCAACGCCAGGCCGATCCGGATGATCGCCTCGATGGCCGCCTTGTTGGCCACCGGCAGCGACCCGGGCAGGCCCAGGCACACCGGGCAGACCCGGGTGTTCGGCTCGCCGCCGAAGTCGGTCGGGCAACCGCACCACATCTTGGTGTTCGTGCCCAGCTCGACGTGGGTCTCCAGGCCGATCACCGGTTCGAAGCGCGCAACGACCTCGTCGTACGCGGGCAGTGTCGTGGTCATGAGACGCTCCAGGCGCGATCCGGACAGAACCTGTCCAGCCTAATGGGGTTGTCCGATCAATCCTCGGGCGGGTTTCGTCAGGGGCGCGTGGCGTCGTCGGCGGCGGGGTAGGGAACGGCGATGACGAACACGGGGAGAGAGTCAGGAGCGCCGGCCCGACCAGCCACGGAGGCCCGACGGCGCTCAAGCCGGATGACCAGGGCCGCGATGGTGCTGTTGGCGGCCACCGTCCCCGCCACGTTCGCCATCGGGATGCTGATCTCCGACGGAAAACGGGACGCCGACGACTCGCTGATCCAGCTGCTGCTCCTGCTGGTGACCGCGGCGTTGGGCGTCGCCGTCGTCCTCCTGATCAACGCGTGGATGACGAGGAACTCTTCGGTGTCCGACGGTGCCGACCTGGCCAGCCGCCGGCGGGTGAAGGCGGCACTGCGCGACGGGTCGACCACCGACCCGCGAATCGACGCGCTGGCCCGCAAGGAGGCCGAGCAGCAGGTACGTCGACGGTGGGTGTTCTGGGCCCTCGGTGCGGTCCTGGCGTTGCAGACGCTGAACGCCGTCAGCACCGACCGGACGTCCACCCGCTGGACGGCCGGGCTGGCCGCGCTGGTCTGGGCTGTGCTGCTCTACCAGCACTGGCGCACCACCCAGCGGGCCCGCCGCTACCTCGCCGGTCGGCCAACCGCCGAAACAGCCGAGGCGGGTCACGGACCGGCGTGAACCGCCCGCCCCGACCCGCCTCGGCCCCGCTCGTGTCTACAGCGCCGGCGGGGTGAACGTGCCGATCGCCGACTCCAACGCGGCGGCGACCCGGTACATCCGGTCGTCGGCCATCGTCGGGGCCATCACCTGCAGACCGACCGGCAGCCCCTCGGAGAGCCCACAGGGCACCGAGATGCCCGGCCCGCCGTACAGGTTCGTCGGGATCGTGTAGAGGTCGGCCAGGTACATCTGGTACGGGTCGGCGGTCCGCGCACCGATCGGGAACGCCACCGACGGGGTGGTCGGCGAGATCAGCGCGTCGACCCGCTCGAACGCGGCAGTGAAGTCCCGGGTGATCAGCGTCCGGACCTTCTGCGCCTGCCCGTAGTACGCGTCGTAGTAGCCCGACGACAGCGCGTACGTGCCGATCATGATGCGGCGCTTGACCTCCGGGCCGAAGCCGGCCTCCCGGGTCAGCGACATGACCTCCTCCAGCGACCGGTTGCCGTCGTCGCCGACCCGCAGGCCGAACCGGACACCGTCGAACCGGGCCAGGTTGGAGGAACACTCGCTCGGGGCGATCAGGTAGTACGCCGGCAGGGCGTACGCGAACGTCGGGCAGGACACCTCGACGACCTCGGCACCCATCTTGGTCAGCGCGTCCACCGACTCACGGAACGCGGCCATCACGCCCGGCTCCGCACCCTCGCCCACGAACTCGCTCACGATGCCCAGCCGCACACCGGTCAGGTCACCGGTAGCGCCGAGCTTCGCCGCCGCCACCACGTCCGGCACCGGCTGCGGGATCGAGGTGGAGTCACGCGGGTCGTGCCCGCCGATCACCTGGTGCAGCAGCGCCGCGTCGAGCACGTTGCGGGCACACGGGCCCGGAGTGTCCAGCGACGAGGAAAAGGCCACCAGCCCGTACCGGGACGTGCCGCCGTAGGTGGGCTTCGCGCCCACGGTGCCGGTGACCGCGCCGGGCTGACGGATCGAGCCGCCGGTGTCCGAACCGATCGCCAGCGGCGCCTCGTACGCGGCCAACGCCGCAGCGCTGCCACCACCCGAACCACCGGGGATCCGGCTCAGGTCCCACGGGTTGCGCGTCGGGCCGTACGCCGAGTATTCGGTGGACGACCCCATCGCGAACTCGTCCATGTTGGTCTTGCCGAGCATCACCGTGCCGGCCTCCCGCAGCCGCTGCACGATCGTCGCGTCGTACGGCGGGCGCCAGCCCTCCAGGATCTTCGAGCCCACGGTGGTCGGGATGCCCCGGGTGGCCAGTACGTCCTTGACGGCGACCGGCACCCCCGCGAGCGGGCCCAACTCCTCGCCGGCGGCCCGGCGCTCGTCCACCGCGCGGGCAGCGGCGAGCGCGCCCTCGGTGTCGACGTGCAGGAAGGCGTGCACCCGGTCGTCGACCGCGGCGATCCGATCCAGGTGCGCCTGGGTCACCTCGACCGCGGACGTCTCGCCCCCGGCGACCAGGGCCGCGATCTCCGTCGCGGTCATACCAATGAGATCGCTCATGCCGTCACTCCGCTGCCGCTCGCTCATGAGGCCACATCCTCGGTCAGGATCCGCGGTACGCGGAACCGCTGGTCCTCGGCGTCGGGCGCGCCCGACAGCGCTTCCTCCGGGGTGAGGCACGGCGTGACGACGTCCTCGCGGAAGACGTTCGTCAGCGGCACCGAGTGCGAGGTCGGCGGGATGTCCGCGGCGGCGACCTCGCCGACCTGGGCGACCGCCTGGAGGATCACGTCGAGCTGGCCGGCGAACGTGTCCAGCTCCTCCTCGGTGACGGCGAGCCGCGACAGGCGCGCCAGGTGCGCGACCTCCTCGCGGGAGATGGCGGCCATCCGTGCCCCCTTCTGAATTCCTGCTGGTCGGGCGGTGTGCCGGCCGCGCGACAGGTGGAGCGTGACACGCGGTGACCGGAGCGAGTCTATTGTTCCGCTCCGGTGCCGCGTCCCCGACTCCCCCTCCGGTGGCCAGCGTCCCCGGGTCAGCGGGTGGGGCGGCGAGCGGGGTCCGGCTGCGGGTGCCCGCCGGTCGGGCGGACCGGCCGGTACCGGGTCAGCCAGGTGACCAACTCCTCGGCCGGCATCGGCCGGGCGTAGAACCAGCCCTGCGCGGCGTCGCAGCCGGCGGCGTGCAGCATCCGCCAGGTCCGTTCGTCCTCGACTCCCTCGGCCACCACGCGCAGCCCCAATGCCCCGGCCAGCTCGATCATCGACCGGACGATCGCCGCGTCGTCGGTGTCGTCGGCCATGCCGAGGACGAACGACCTGTCCACCTTCACCTCGGACAGCGGCAAGCGGCGCAGGTGCTGAAGCGAGGAGTAGCCGGTGCCGAAGTCGTCGAGCGCGATGGCCACCCCGATCCGGTGCAGCCGGGAGATGGTGGCCAGCACCCGACGCGGGTCGGCCATCAACGCGCCCTCGGTGATCTCGACCTGGAGCCGTTCGGCCGGCACCCCGTAGCGGGCCAGCCGGTCGGCGATCTGGTCGGCGATCTCGCCGGTGTGCAGGTCGCGCACGCTCACGTTCAGCGCCGCGCGCAGGCCGATGCCGGCCGCCGACCACTTGGCGAGCTGCTCCACCACGTCGTCGACGACACGACGGGTGAGCAGTCGCATCACGGCGCTCTGCTCGGCGACCCGGATCAGCTCCTCCGGGTCGACCATGCCCCGGCGGGGGTGCCGCCACCGCAGCAGCGCCTCGACGCCGACCACCTCGCCGGTCGCGATGGCGATCTGCGGCTGGTAGTACATGGTGATCTCCCCGGCGTCGTCGGCCGGCTCCTCGTCCGCGTGTGCCCACCCGGTCGGTTCGAGCGGCTGCCCGGGGGTGCCGGGCCCGACGTCCCGCCGCGCCCCGCTGCGCCCCCTGCCCACCGCGCTCCCGTTCGGGGACCGCCGGCCGATTCCGCCACCGACGCGCCGCTCCCGGGCCGGACCGGAACGCGTGCCGGCGACAGTGGTACGGGCGTTGCGGCCCCGGATCGGGTCGGCTCCGGTGGCGATCCGGTTGATCAGCTCATCGGAGTGCACCAGGTCGGCGTCGGTGCGCCGTCGCCGGGCCCACCACCGGGCAGCTCCCGGCCGTGCGGTGCCGACCGCCGACGCCGGGTCCGCCGTTGACGCGGACCGGTCCGACGCCGCGGTGGGCAGCGCCCCCTCGGCCGGCGCGCCGGTGGGCAGCGCCGCCCCGTCACCGCCGCGCACCTCCGCCGCCGCCACAAGGGGTACGTCGGCAGTCCGCTCGGGGTCACTCGACACGCTGTGCCGCCCGTCGCCGTCCGGCTGCGCGTCCTCTTCGTCGGCTGCCGCTTCGACTGTCGACGGGCTGGCTTCCAGTACGCGCCGCAGGTCGGCGAGGAGACCGAGCCGCTCGGCGGAGTTGTGGTCGGACTCCGGGGCGTACACGGCCACCGTGTCGTTGCGGTGCTTGGCGTCGTACATCGCCACGTCGGCGTGGCGCATCAGGGTGGCGAAGTCCTCGCCGTGCTCGGGGAAGAGAGCGATCCCGATCGACCCGCCCACGTCCAACGGCAGCCCGTCGAGCGGCACCGGCTCGGCCAGCGCCTGGACCACCCGCTCGGCCAACTCCCGCGCCTGCGCGACGTCGGTCAGCCCGGTCATCACGATGGCGAACTCGTCGCCGCCGAGCCGGGCGATCATCTGTGGTCGGGGCTGCATGTCGGTGAGCCGGGCGCTCACCTCGACCAGCAGCCGGTCGCCCACAGCGTGCCCGAGGGCGTCGTTGACGTTCTTGAAGCGGTCCAGGTCGATCAACAGGAGCGCGAGTTGCCCGTCGGGTTCGCCACGGGCGGTCCGCTCGGCGTGCAGGTGCACCTGCTCGGCCACCTCGGCCAGCAGCGCCTTACGGTTCGGCAGACCGGTCAGCGGGTCGGCGGCGGCGAGGTGCTGCTGTTCGTTGGTCAACCGCGCCATCCGGTAGACGGCGAAGAGCGGCACCAGCACCAGCGGGATCAGCGCGGCGCTGACCCGCGCCGCCGCGACCAGCACCGGGGCGAGCAGCAGCAGCGAGCCGGTGGAGAGCAACTCGAAGCCGAGGCCCTGGCGGACGGTGGGCCACCAGCGGTCCCCGAAACGCAGCCGCACCGCCCAGCTGACCAACCCGTAGTTGACGACGAACCAGGCCAGCACGGCACCGCCGACGGCGGCCACGTCGGTCCAGTGCAGCCGCCCGCCGGAGAAGATGGTGCCCGAGCCGAGCTGGATCACCCCGTACGCGGCGGCGAGGGCACACGCGTACTGGCCGACGTTGAACGCCGTGCGCCACGCGGCGTGCCGCATCCGCCAACCCGAGACGACGACGCCCACCGCCTGCACCAGCACCGCCGGCCCGAGACCCCAGCCGAGCAGGATCGCGAAGGTGAAGCAGGTGGACGGGAACACCGCCGACGTCTGCCGCCGCCCCGGCGGCACGAACGGGCGCGCGTCGCAGACCACAGCGAGCGCGGCCATCGTCCAGAACGCCACCGGCAGGTCGGCCAACTCACCGGGGAGCGACGCGAGTGGAACGGCGGCGGTCAGCGCGGCGACCGCCAGGATGCCGGCGACGAAGGCGGCGAACGGTGCGACCCGTCCCGCAGGAAGCGAGTTGCGTGGGTCGGCGACCTCCACCACACCTCCCGACCGACCATCGGCGTGCCGGTGCGCGCGCCGTGACCCAATGAAACGCCCTCGGCCCCCGGTTTCCCGGTATGACAGTCACGAATCGGTCGTAGTCGTAATTAAGTTGGTATACGCGGGTCAGTCGCCGCGCCCAGCTACCCGCCGGGTCAACCCCCGAGCTGAGCGACCTCGCGCGCGGCGTCCGGGCCCGCCTCCAGCAGGAGCCGGAACCCGTCCTCGTCGAGCACCGGCACCTTGAGACTGACGGCCTTGTCGGCCTTCGACCCGGGGTTGTCGCCCACCACCACGAAGCTCGTCTTCTTGGAGACCGACCCGCTGACCTTGCCGCCCCGGCTCTGCACGGCCTCGGCGGCCTGGTCGCGCGAATAGCCGGCGAGGGTGCCGGTCACCACCACTGTCAACCCCTCCAGCGGGCGCGGCCCCTCGTCGACGGCCTCCTCCGCCATCCGTACGCCGGCCTCGGCCCACTTGCGGACCACCTCGCGGTGCCAGTCCACAGCGAACCACTCGCGGATGCTGGCGGCGATGGTCGGCCCGACGCCGTCGACGGAGGACAGCTCCTCCTCGGTGGCCGCGTCGATGGCGTCCATCGAGCGGAAGTGCCGGGCGAGCGCCTGGGCAGCGGTCGGGCCGACGTGCCGGATGGAGAGCGCCACCAGCACCCGCCACAGGTCCCGTTCCCGGGCGACCGCGAGATTGTCCAGCAACTTGGTGGCGTTGGTGCCCAGGCTGCCGTCCTTGTTGACGAAGAACGGCGACCGGGACAGCTGATCGGCGTCAAGGTGGAAGAGGTCGCCCTCGTCGCTGATGATCTCCGCGTCGAGCAGGGCCGCCGCGCCCTTGTAGCCGAGCACCTCGATGTCGAAGCCACCCCGACCGGCGAGGTGGAACACCCGCTCCCGCAACTGCGCCGGGCAGCTGCGGGTGTTGGGGCAACGGATGTCCACGTCGCCCTCCTTCGAGGGCGCGAGCGGAGTGCCGCAGGCCGGGCAACTGGTCGGCATGACGAAGGGCCGGGCGTCGGCGGGCCGCAGATCGACCACCGGGCCGAGCACCTCGGGGATCACGTCGCCGGCCTTGCGCAGCACCACCGTGTCGCCGATCAACACCCCCTTGCGCTCCACCTCGCGGGCGTTGTGCAGGGTCGCGAGCGCGACTGTGGAACCGGCCACGCGCACCGGCTCGAGCACGGCGAACGGGGTGACCCGGCCGGTGCGCCCCACGTTGACGTCGATGTCGAGCAGCTTGGTGGTGACCTCCTCCGGCGGGTACTTGAAGGCGATCGCCCAGCGGGGGGCACGACTGGTCGACCCGAGCCGGCCCTGGATGGAGACCGGGTCGACCTTGACCACCACGCCGTCGATCTCGTGCTCGACGTCGTGCCGGTGCTCGGCGTAGTAGGCGATGAACTCCGCCACGCCGCTCAGATCCGGGACGACCCGCCACCGGTCGCTGGTCGGCAGCCCCCACGACCTGAGCGCCGCGTACGACTCGGACTGCGCGGTGGGCTGGAACCCACGGCGGGCGCCGATGCCGTGCACCACCAGGCGCAGCGGCCGGGTGGCGGTGACCCGTGGATCCTTCTGTCGCAGGCTGCCGGCGGCGGCGTTGCGGGGGTTGGCGAAGGGCGCCTTGCCCTGCTCCACGAGACCCGCGTTGAGGTCGGCGAACGCCGCGATCGGGAAGTAGATCTCGCCCCGGACCTCGACCAACTCGGGAACGTCCGGGAATTCGGCGGACGCGACGAGCTGGCTGGGCACGTCCCGGATGCTGCGCACGTTTGCCGTGACGTCCTCACCGGTGCGCCCGTCACCCCGGGTGGCGGCCCGGACCAGCCGGCCGTTCTCGTAGGTCAGGTTGATCGCCAGCCCGTCGACCTTCAGCTCGCACAGGTAGGGCACCGGACCGCCCGCGTCCCGTTCGACCCGCTCGGCCCAGGCTGCCAACTCCTCGTCGGCGAAGGCGTTATCGAGCGAGAGCATCCGTTCGGCGTGGGTGACCGGGGTGAAGTCGGTGGAGAACGTGCCACCCACCCGCTGGGTCGGCGAGTCGGGCGTCCGCAGCGCCGGGAACTCCTCCTCCAGTGCCTCCACCTCGCGCAACTGCCTGTCGAAGTCCGCGTCCGGGATGGTCGGCGCGTCCAGCACGTAGTAGCGGTACTGGTGCTCGGTCAACTCCTGACTGAGCGCGGCGTGCCGTTCCCGGGCCTGCGGCGTCGGCTCAGCCCCGGCCACCGCCTCCTGCGCCGGGCTGACCTGCTGACCGATCTGCTCCTCGGACACACCGCCACCTTCGGACACGCCTGCGACCTCCCTGATCACGCTACTCCGGCACCGTATCGGGCCGGTGGGACAATCCGCCGCCCACCCGCACCCGAAGCGACCCCGCCCTCAGCCGCGTCCGGTGATCACGTGACGCTCGGTAGCCGTCGACCGGCCGTTCCCGCCACCGACCCATCGAGTCACGGCCGGCGTGGCGTCGTCGATGTGTGCGTGCGGCGCGGCGCTGGGGCGGCGGTGTGGTTGGCGGGCGGCGCGGGTGGCGGCAGTGTGGTTGGCCGGCGGCTTGCGCAGCCGCGGTGTGGTCGGCCGGCGGCTTGCGCAGCCGCGGTGTGGTTGGCGGGCGGCGCGGGCGGCGGCGTGCAAGGATCGCCGGACGGTGCGACCGGCGGGTCGCCGGAACGCGGAGGTACGGATGCCCGAGGCACTGCTCTGGGCGGTGGCGATCCTGCTGGCCGTGGCTGCCGGCTGGGCGTGGAACAGTTGGCGGCACCGGGTGGCGAACCGGCCTCCGGGCACCCGACCCGATCGGGGCGACGCCGGTGGCCGTCGTTCCACCCCGCCGCGGCCCCGTGGCGCCGAACGTCCCTCCACCAAACCCCGCTCGGGCGGCACCGACCGGCTCGACGACGCCCCGGCGCCCGGCGACATCTGGTGGGCCGACGTGCCGTATGCCGACGGCAGCGGGTCCAAGGTGCGCCCGTGCCTGGTGCTGCGCGTCGACTCCCGGGGCGCCGACGTCCTGAAGATCACCAGCCAGGACAAGAGCGACCGGGACGACCATGTGCGGATTCCCACCCGGGACTGGGACCCGGGCGCTGAGCACGACAGTTACCTCAGCCTCACCGAGCCGATCCGGCTCAATTCGGCCGCCTTCGCCGACCACGCCGGCCGCTGCGACGCCGATCTGTGGCGAAAGGTCCGCAGCCTGCGCCACCTCCCCACCTCCTGACCACCCCTGGTGGCCGCCCGCCGACCACCCTCGACCGCCTGCATGCCCGCCAGCCCGCCATCATCGACTCGGGTTCCTGAAAGTCGCGGGGTCCTGATCTCCCGGATGCCCTGGTTTCCAGGAACCCGAGTTGATCATGAGCCGGCCGCGCGGGACCGCGCCGGTCGGGACGGGCTGCGCCGGTCGGGCCGGACCACGCCGGCCGGGCCGGACCACGCCGGCCGGGCCGGACCACGCCGGCCGGGCCGGACCAC
>NZ_JBEYSY010000004.1:0-376640 GCF_040704315.1 Micromonospora sp. NPDC047644 | reverse complement strand
ATCATGAAGTTGTTGTCACGACACGCCGTGCCGAGTGACAACAACTCCATGATCAACGGGAGGGGGGGGGTGGGTGGGTCAGGGAAGAAGGTGTCCCAGGGCGGTGGACTCCAGGTCCTCGCGGATCACTGCGGCGTCGCCCTCGATGACCAGGGTGAGAGCTTCCGGGTGCAGGTGGGTGGCTGCCGCCGCGGAGACCTGGTCCACGTCGGCGGAGAGCAGCGACTCGCGCAGCCGCGCGTGGTAGTCGTCCGGCAGGTCGTGCACCACCAGGGTGGTCAGCGCGGAGGCGATCGCCCGAGGGCTCTGCAACTCGACCGAGAGCTGCCCGGCCCGCCAGGAGCGGGCCACCTCCAGCTCATCCTCGGTCACCCCGGTGGCCTGGGTACGGGTGATCTCGCCCACCGCCTCGACCAGGGCCGGCGCGGTGACCGCCGTCTGCACGCCGGAGCTGACCGCGAACCGACCGAACCGCCGCGACGCGGCGAAGTCGCCCCGGATGCCATAGGTGTAGCCGTGTACTTCCCGCAGCAGGTGGTTGAGTCGGGAGGTGAACGCCCCGCCGAGCACCGTGCCGGCGAGCGTCATCGGCACGTAGTCGGGGTGCGCCCGGTGTGGTGACGGGTGGCCCAGCCGCAGCGTGGACTGCACCGAGCCGGGTCGGTCCACCAGGATGATCCGTCGACCGTCGTGCAACGGCACCTCGATGGGACCGCCCCGCTCGGCGGGACCACCACCGGTGCCGGCGAACGCCGCGGCGGCCAGCGCGTCCAGGTCGATCCGGTCCAGGTCACCGGCGACGATCAGGGTGCCGGGGCGCAGGAACCACTCCGAGTGGAAGACCGTGACGTCCTCCACGTCCAACCCGGCGACCGACTCCGGGTCGCCGTGCATCGGCCGCCCCCAGCGGTTCTGCGCGCCGAACAGATCGGCGCGCAGCGCGGCGTCGGCGCGCGGGCCGGGGTTGGCCCAGTCCATCCGGAGCGCGGTCGCCTCGTCGTCGCGGACCCGGCGTACGTCGGCGGGGTCGAGCTTCGGCGTCCGGACCGCCTCGGCGAGCAGTTCCACGGCGGCGCTCAGCCGGTCCACCGGGATCACCACGCTGGCCTGGAACGAGTCCCAGTCCAGACCGGTCGACAGTGCGGTGCCGAGCCCTTCGACGGCGAGGGCGTACGCGGCGGCGTCCCGCTGCGCGGTGCCCTCCTCCAACGCCTTGGCCAGCACGCCGGACAGCCCCTCCTTACCGACCGGCTCCTGGCCCGCGCCCACGTCGAGCAGCAGCAGGGCCACGGCGAGGTTCTGCCCCGGCAGGTGCGCGGCGACGACCTGACCCCCGGCCGCGGCGCGGCGGACCACCGGCGGGAACCGGTACGGGCGGGCGGCGCCCGGGCCGGGACGGTCGGCGATCAGCGTCATGAGGTCTCCTCGGGCAGGTAGGTCAGGGTCACCCGGTCGGTGGCGAGCACGTCGGCGGCGGCCTCGGCGATCTGCTCGGCGGTGACAGCGAGCAGGGCCGGCAACTGCTCGGCGATGCGGGCCGGGTCGCCGAACTGCGTGGCGTACCGGCCGAGCAGGTCCGCGCGGCCGTCGACGGTGGACAGCTGACGCCACCACCCGGTGCTGAGCAACGCCTTGGCCCGATCCAGCTCGGCGGCGGTGACCGGCACGGTGGCCAACTCGTCGACGACCTCGGCCAGCCCTTCGGCCAGCCGCTCGGCGCTCACTCCGGGACGGGCGGTGGCGGTGGCGATCAGCGGTGCCGGGGCGTGGGCGAGGTCCACCCCGTACGCCCCGACCAGGTCCGGTTGCGCGATCCGCTCGCCGTCGGCGAGGCGCTGGTAGAGCCGGCTGCCCCGGCCGCTGCCCAGGATGGTGGCGAGCACGGTGATCACGTTGTATCCGGGAGTGCCGAACGGGTAGCTGCGGTGGGCGATGTAGACCCGGGGCGCCGGAACGTCGGCGCTCACCGACTCGACGGCGGTCTGCCCGGTGGCGGGGACGGTGCGGCCGTCCGGTGCCGGCGGGATGTCGTCGCGGGCGGGCAACGCGCCGAAGTACTTGTCGGCGAGCGCGAACACGTCGGACGCGGTGGCGTCGCCGACCACTGTCAGCACCGCGTTGTTCGGCGCGTAGTAGGTCTGGTGGAACGCCTGGAAGGTGGCCAGGTCCGCGGCGTTCAGGTCGGCCATCGAGCCGATCGTCGCGTGGTGGTAGGGGTGCCCCGGCGGGTAGAGCAGCGGCAGCAACCGCAGCCAGGCGTCGCCGTACGGCACGTTCTCGTAGCGCTGCCGGCGCTCGTTCTTCACCACGTCCCGCTGGTTGTCCAGCGTCTCCTGGGTGAGGGCGGGGACCAGACCGCCCATCCGGTCGGCCTCCAACCAGAGCGCCAACTCCAGGTGCTCGGCCGGGACCGTCTCGAAGTAGTTGGTCCGGTCCGGGTTGGTGGTGGCGTTGAGCGAGCCGCCGGAGCCCTGAATCAACTTCATGTGCTCGGTCTTCGCCACGTTCACCGAGCCCTCGAACATCAGGTGCTCGAAGAGGTGGGCGAAGCCGGTCTGCCCGGCCGGCTCATGTCGGGAGCCGACGTCGTACCAGAGGTTGACGGCCACTGCGGGCGCGGTGCGGTCCTCACTCACCACCACGCGCAGGCCGTTGTCCAGTCGGGACGTCTGAATGGGCCAGGGGTAACCGCTGTCGGGCATGCCCCGACGCTATCCGATCTCGGGGGCGGAAAGGTGACGTGCCGTCGGTCGGCGAGCCGACCCGGGCGGCATCGGAGCCGCCGCGCGGGGTACCGGAGAGCAATGACCGTCACCCCGCCTCCGTTCCGGTCCGCCGGGCGGGCCGCCGCCGCCGTCGAACGCGCCGCCACCGCACTCGGCCGGCTGCGCCGCGGCCGGTTGCTGCATCCGGCCGGTCGCTCGTTCGTCGGCGAGACGGTGATCTGGGGTACGCCCGGACCGCCCACCGGCGTTGCTCTGCTGGACCAGCCCGCCCGGTACCGGACCACAGTCCGGCTCTCCAAGGGAACGCCCACGCCCGGCAGTTGGCCCGACGTCCTGGGCCTCGCGCTGCGCCTGCACAGCGACGGCGGCCGGCAGTTCGACCTGCTGGTCAGCTCCAGTGGCGCGGCCCCGGTGTTGCGGAACCTGCCGCTGCCGCGACGCCGCTTCACCGGCACGTACAGCACGATCACGTGCTATCGAGCGGGCCGGCGCCGCCTCTGGCTGGCCGCGCTGGCCGATCCCGACTCGGCCGACCTCGGTCGCAGCCTGGCCGCGGCGTCCGCCGCGACCCGGACGGACACCCCGCGCCTGGTGCTCGCGGTCGCCTCGGCGGTGGGGCCGTGGCGACCGGTCGGGCAGGTCAGCCTCGGTGCCCAGCTCAGCACCGAGGAGGACGGGGCGCTGGCGTTCGACCCGGTGCGCAACCTGCCACCCGAACTGCGGGTGGCAGGTCCGCTGGCCTGGCTGCGTGACCAGACTTACCGGGGGTCGCGCCGGGCACGCGGGGCGACCGCTCAGTCCGGCGGTTCGACCGCCACCACCGTCTGATCCGAGGTACGCCGCTCCAGCACCGTGTCCGGAGCGGCGTTCTGGTCCGCGGTGCGGATGTCCGACTCGGCGAGGATGGCCTCCGCCTGCGCCTGCGGGTCGTCGCTGCCCACCGCCTTCTCCTCGGGCAGGAGGTGGTGCGCGCGGGATTCCACCCGGTCCTGATCGCTCTGCTCGTGTGTCATGGCACCCCTGTTACCCCGAGCGCGTCCCCGGCACGCGATCTCCGCCCCGCATCCTGGGACGACAGCACGGGTGAAGACGTCCGGTCGGGTACGCTGGCCCGGTGACGCGTTCCTATCGATGGTTTAGGCAGCCGGCTCGCACGCCGGTGACTTCACCATGAACTGATGTCACCACGGACCGAGCCGGCTGGGCAGGAGCTGTCGTTCCTGCCCTTTTGCGTACGAGCAGCCGGCTCGTCCCGGGCACCGGCCCCGGGCACGGTCGGCGAAAGGATGCCACCGTGACGACCCCGGAGACCGATCGGGTCAGCGATCAGCGGATCGACCGTGTCGTGCCGCTGACCACACCCGCCCTGCTGCACCACGAGTTGCCCCTGGACGCCCCGCTCGCGGCGGCCGTGTTGACCGACCGCCGTGCGGTCGGTCGCGTGCTGGACCGCGAGGACGACCGCCTGCTGGTGGTGGTCGGCCCCTGCTCGGTGCACGACCCGGCCGCCGCCCTGGACTACGCGCAGCGTCTGCGGACCGCAGCCGACCGGCTCGCCGACGACCTGCTGATCGTCATGCGGGTCTACTTCGAGAAGCCGCGCTCCACCGTCGGCTGGAAGGGCCTGATCAACGATCCCGGCCTGGACGGCAGCGGGGACGTCAACACCGGTCTGCGGTTGGCCCGGGCGCTGCTGCTCGACGTGCTCCGCCTCGGCCTTCCGGTGGGTTGCGAGTTCCTGGACCCGATCACCCCGCAGTACATCGCGGACACGGTGGGCTGGGGTGCGATCGGTGCCCGCACGGTGGAGAGCCAGGTGCACCGCCAGCTCGCCTCCGGTCTGTCCATGCCGATCGGCATGAAGAACCGCCCGGACGGCAGCATCGGCACGGCCGTCGACGCGATCCGCGCCGCCGGGGTGCCACACGTCTTCCCCGGCATCGACTTCTCCGGCACTCCGGCGATCATGCACACCCGAGGCAACACCGACGGGCACCTCGTGTTGCGCGGTGGGGGCGGCCGACCCAACTACGACGCCGAGTCGGTCGCCGGGGCACTCGACCTGCTCCGCGCCGCCGACCTGCCGGAGCGGCTGGTGATCGACGCGAGTCACGCCAACAGCGGCAAGGACCACCGTAACCAGCCGCTGGTGGCCGCGGACGTGGCCGCCCAGCTGGCCGCCGGCCAGCGTGGGATCACCGGCGTGATGCTGGAGTCGTTCCTGCTGCCCGGCCGGCAGGAGCTCGACCCGACCCGCAAGCTGGAGTACGGGCGGTCGGTCACCGACGCCTGCCTGGGTTGGGACGACACCGCCGAGGTGCTCGACCACCTCGCCTCGGCCGTGCGGGCCCGTCGGGCCACCCTGCCCACGGCGGTGTGACCGCCGACACCACGGCCGGCGGAACACGAACGGGGGTCGGCTCGTTGACTGGGGTGTCGGTGTGTCCAGTGTCCCCGGGCCTCACCTAAATAGCCTTCGCGGAATACCGTCCGGCTGGAGCCGCGTAGTGCCACTCGCCGAGAGGCGACCTGCACACCGACACCAGCGCCGCCCCCGGCCCACAAGGCCGGGGGCGGCGCTGTCTGTCCGGTCCCTGGCCGGGACCGGCTCACCCGAGATGGCCGGCACCATCACCCCAGCCACCGCTCTGCCCATCCCTCCCCCGCTCTGCCTGTCCCCTCCCCGCTCTGCCGGCCCCGCCCCGGCTCTGCGCTGTGTCTCCCTTTGCTCTGCACCCCTGGGCGCACCACTCACAGAGGGTGACCGTCGCATCGGCGGGTGCAGAGCAAAGGAAGGGTTACGGAGCCGTCGACCAAGCGCGCAGACCCGCCGACGGGGTGACGTTTGACCGATTCCGCCCCGGGTAGCTGATCGAGGTGACCGACGACTCACCACTGGCCGACCAGCCGGACACCCGGGCACTCGACGACCTGCTCGACGGCATCTTCCGCGCGCAGGAGCGGGTTGAGCAGGCGGAGATCTACCGTCAGGCGGTGGCCGCAGAACTCCCGCCGGAGCTGCTCGCCCGCATCGACGCGCTCCCCGAGGGTGAGTACGCGGTGGACGAGGCCAGTGACCTGCTGGGCGGCTCGGTCGGCTGAGCGACCGCGGAAGGGACACCGACATGACGCACCACGAGGACCACGACGAGAAGGTGACGGCGCTGGGTCAGCCCCCGAAGGGCAGGGACACCACGCCCGAGCCGGACTTCGCCAACGAGCACGACCGCACGGCGGTGGATCGGGACATCATCACCGGGGCGGACGAGGACGAACGGGAACCGGAGTCGCCGCACGGTTGGTCCGGCATGCAGCGCTGACGCGTACGAAAAAGGGGGCCGGCTCGCGCCGGCCCCCTTTTCTTTTGGCTTTCAGTCGTCGTGCCCACCCTCGGCGGCCTGCTGCGCCGTCGCGTACGCCATCTGGAGGAAGTCGGACGCGGCGACCGCCGTCAGCGCGGTCGCCACCAGGCGGGTGAGCCGGGGCGCGAGCACCAGGCCACCGGTCAGCCCGGTGGCCACCCAGACCGCCAGGCAGAACGGGCAGCTCAGCAGCTCGCCGATGGCGTGCCGGGTGGGGCTGCCCGAGTCGCGGACCTGCTCCATCACCTCGCCGCTGCCGATCGGGCGGTCGTAGCGGGTGAACGGCGCCCGCAACGGGCTGGTCACCGCGTCCTTGGACAACAACCGGCTCAGCTTGTGCGTGGCGATGGAGAGCAGCACCACGTCGGACGGCGCGGGACGCTCCGGCACCGGTCGGCCGGTCGCCTTGACCAGGCCGGCGAGAGCCCCGGTCACCCCGGCGTAGGCGCCCATCGCCACCAGGTAGCCGCCCAGCGGCCGGTGCTCGTGCGGCGCGTACGCCCGGCGCAGCCGGGCCGCCTTCTGCCGCAGGCCAGTGTCGCTCACCCGATCTCCTCACATGTCGTGGTGGTGCGGGAACGGCGTCCGCGAGGCCGGCTCAGCCGGCCTGGAGGTTGTCGGCGACCTCGCGTGCCAGATTGGTGAGCGCCTCGTCGGCCAGTTGGTCCGGACCGGGCCCGTCGGAGCCGTCGGCCAGGTCCAGCTGGATCCGCGCGCCACCGGAATCGGCCGGCTCGACCCGGATCTCGGCGGACCAGTCGGCGGCGTCGCCGTCGCCCCAGCGGGCACGCAGCTCCTCGCCGCTGATCTCCGCGGCGGGGCTGCCGTCGCCGCGCAGCGGCTCCGGCAGCCAGGCCGAGGCGCGGTCGGGGTCGGTTGCCGTGCTGAAGACCACCTCGGGCGGCGCGGACATGCCGCGCACGGCGCGCGCCGGCATCACGCGTCCCGCAGGCGGCTGGGATCGACCTCGCGACCCGGGTGTCGGGCCAGGTACTCGGTCTCCAGCTCCGCCGTGCGCCGGAGGTGGTTCGCGAGTGCGGAGTCGGCAGCGTGCCGCAGGGTGTCCAGGCGGGTTCGGTGCAGGCTGTGCATCTCGCGGATCAGGTCCTCGTCGGAAAGCTCCGTCGGGTCGATGCCGGGCAGGTCGTCGTCGAGGCCGGGAGCGCCGGTCGGGTCGGCGAGCTGTTCGCCGCCCCACTCGGGCACCCGCTGCTCCGGGCTCGTATCCGCGCTGCCGCTGGACGCAAAGCCGTCCTCACGTACCGATCCGGTCATGATCGCCCCCCTTGATCTCGTTTGGGCTGGCGTCTAAACGATTGCCCAGGCGCGGTGACGCCAAACCCAGCCGGCAAGTCGACGACTACGACACGGTGTCGGAGACCGGTGGCGTCCCCGGTACCCTCAATGTCATGAGGCGGCTCTGGACCCCGGCGTGGATCGCACGCCACGTCGCCATGGTCGTGCTGGTCGTGGGCTTCCTGGGGCTGGGCTGGTGGCAGATCAGCCGGGCCACCGCCGGCAACAGCCTGAGCTGGGGGTACGCGGTCGAGTGGCCGATCTTCGCCGGCTTCGTGGTCTACGTCTGGTGGCGTGAGGTGAAGCTGGCCCGCCGCCGGGTGGCGGAGGCCGACGCGCCGCCCGCGGAGCAGGCCGTCGAGCCGGAGCCGGCGGTCACCAGCGGGTCCCGACCGGGGGTACGCCGACCGGTGCGGGTGCACCGGATGCCCGCCACCGGCGACGCCGTCGAGGACAACGACCTGGCCGCATACAACCACTACCTGTCATGGTTGAACGCCAATCCGGGCGCCCGGCCCGGTGACTATCCCGGCTGAGCCGGGCTCGGAAGGACGGACGAAGGTGGGCGCTGCCCTTACCCGGTACCGCGTGAGCGCCTGGATCGTGGGCGTGGTGCTGATCCTGCTGGTCGTGATCGGCATGCCGCTGAAGTACGCGTTCGACAACCCGGTCGTCGTGGAGACGATCGGGCCGGCGCACGGTTTCCTCTACATGATCTACCTGGTGGCCGCGTTCGACCTGAGCCGCCGAGCCGACTGGCCGCTGAAGCGGATGCTGCTGGTGATGCTGGCCGGTACCGTGCCGTTCGTCTCGTTCTACGCCGAGCGCCGGGTCAGCGCCTGGGTGGCCGCGCCGCAGACCGAACGGACTCCGGAGCCCGTCCTCCCAGGCTGACGGTTGAGCGGGCGTGACGATCGGTTACGCCAACCTTCACGCCGACCGCGCCGCATCAGCGGTTGGGCCGCCACGGCTCCGCTCCGGCGAGCGGGTCGACCCAACTGCCGTAGCGGTTGACCTCCCGGGCCCGCAGCAGCGACCGGGTGACCTGGCCGAACTGCCGTTCGTCGTCGGCGCTGAACAGCAGCATCTCCGAGCCCTGGTACCACCCCCACAGTTCGTGTGGCGGTGGGCGCCAGCGATCACCGACCAGGGCGAGAGCGGCAGGGAGCAGGAAAACCGCGCCGAGAATCAGGTACGCCCCGGCGGTGAGGCGGTGCAGACCGCCGGTGAAGCCGAGAAGCACACCCACACCGCCGAGCATGCCGGCGGTGATGACCACGGCCCGGACGGCGATCCGGTCGTGCGGACCCCGGGTGGTACGCAGATGGGTCAGGTCGGCGACCCGGTAGCTGTTCCGACCGATGGTGAACCGGTCGACGGTCACGATGATGCCGGGCCGCGCGTACAGCAGGGTCGACCGGGCACCCGTTCGCGGCGGTCGCGTCTTTGCGCCTTCACGATTCACGGTTCCTCCCGAAGGGGACGGTTGGCCGAGGGGCCCGCTGAGGACAGTCATCGCTGCCCGTCGACGGGATTCCCGGCTCCGGACTTCATTGTGTTGCGACGCCGCCAGTCGACCTGGGCATTTACCGGGTCACGACAGCTCGCCACGACGGGGTGACATCGCCGAGAAACCGCGTCCATTTCAGCTTTTATCGGTTATGGCCGCCAGGAATCCGACGGCATACGCCCGGAACGACGAAAGTCGCATATCTGTCAGTAGGCCGCGAAAAGGACGGTGTTCCCTCGTCCGCAGGTGTCATCAGCCACGATGGCGCCACCCAGCCCACCGGCCCGACCCGCAACTCTCCCAACTTTCGCCCCTGCTTCAACTGCGAGTCACATCCGTCTCGGGTTAGGTTGGGCGAGCCGGTCCGGCCCAGTGCCGTCCGCCCGGGTGGCCCCGGCCGGTGTCGTCGAGGGCGTCAGCAGCCCCGACGGCCGTGGGAGAGGGGCCTTCCGCTCTTGTCATCCCTGAGAAATCTGCTGCGCACCGTGGCGCTGGTCGGTATGTCGGCCGCGCTGATCGCCCCGACGGCGGTGGCCCAGGCCGAGCCGTCCCCCGCCGACCTGACCCGCCGGATCGAGACGTCCTCGGCCGAGTTGGAGCGGGTCGTCGAGTCGTACAACAAGTTGCGTGAGGAGATCAAGACAAACGAGGCCGCCGTGGCCCGATTACAGACCCGCATCGGCCCGCTCGAACAGCAGGTCGAGCAGAGCCGGGCCGACGTGGCCGAGATCGCCTCCACCGCGTACAAGAGTGGCGGCCTGCGCACCGCGGACGCCCTGCTGCGCGCGGGCGGCTCGACGGCGCTGCTGGATCGGCTCGGCACGATCGAGCAGTTGACCCGCCAGCGGCAGGAACGCATCTCCGGCTTCACCACCGACCAGCGGCGGCTGCTCGACGAGAAGGCCCGCCTGGGCACGACCTTGACGCGGCAGGCCGCACAGGCGCGTCAGCTCGCCGCGGCCAAGAAGCAGATCGAGCAGGACCTGGCCAAACTGTACGAGCTGCGCCGGCAGGCGTACGGGGCCGCCACTGAGCGACCCGAGCCGAAGGCGGCGACGGCCGAGGCCAGGAACGCGCCCGCCGTGTCCGGCGCTGCCGGAACAGCGGTGCGCTACGCGTTCGGGGCGATCGGCAAGCCGTACAAGTGGGCGGGCGAGGGGCCGGACGGCTACGACTGCTCCGGGCTGACCCTGGCGTCCTGGCGGTCGGCCGGCAAGTCGCTGCCGCACAGCGCGCGGATGCAGTGGGGCGCTGTCGCCCACATCGGGCGGAGCGAGCTACGCCCCGGCGACCTGATCTTCTACAGCGGGCTCGGGCACGTCGCCCTCTACGTCGGCGACGGTCAGGTGATCGACGCGCCCAGCGCGGGTCGCAACGTGCTCAAGCGTGGCATGAACATGATGTCCATCCACGGTTACGGCCGGGTCCGCTAACCACGGTCATTGACGGCGAACGGCCGGCGTCCCCCTATCGGACGCCGGCCGTTCGCCGTCATTACTACCAGGTCAGGCCGCCTGCAGCCCCTCCGCGCGGGCCAGCTCACGGAGCCGGCCGAGAGCCTGGATCTCCAGTTGCCGGATCCGCTCGCGCGACAGCGAGAACCGTGACGCGACCTCGGTGAGCGAGTGCTCCCGGCCGTCCTCCAGCCCGTACCGGGCCCGCATGATGCCGGCGGACCGGTCGTCGAGGTGGTTGAGCAGCCCCTCGATGCGCTGCCGCTCCAGGCCACTGAGAACGATGTCCTCCGGCGACGGCGCGTCACTGTCGGCGACCAGGTCACCGAGGTTCGTGTCGCCGTCGTCGCCCACCGGGGTGTCCAGCGAGACGGTGTCCTGCGACCAGCGGCGCAGCTCGTTCACCCGCTCGACGGTGACGCCGAGGGCGTTGGCGATCTGCTCCGGCTCCGGGTCGCTGCCCAACTCACGGGTCAGCTGCCGGGCCACGTTGCGCATCCGGTTGACGTCCTCCACCAGGTGCACCGGCAGTCGGACGGTGCGCTCCTGCTGGGCGATCGCCCGGCTGATCGCCTGGCGGATCCACCAGGTGGCGTAGGTGGAGAACTTGTAGCCACGTTCGTAGTCGAACTTCTCGACCGCCCGGACGAGGCCGGTGTTGCCCTCCTGGATCAGGTCCAGCATGGGCATCCCCGAGCGCACGTAGCGCCGGGCGATCGACACGACCAGTCGGAGGTTGGCGCGGATGAAGAGGTCCTTCGCCCGCTCGCCCTCGACGACCAGCCATTCCAGGTCGGCCCGGTCGACACCGGCGGGAACGGCTTCCTCACCGAGCAGGTGCTCGGCGTAGAGGCCGGCCTCGATCGCCTTGGAGAGATCGACCTCCTTGGCGGCGTCCAGCAGTGGCGTCCGGGAGATCTCGTGCAGGTAGACGCCGACCAGGTCGCGCTCCTCGGCAACCTCGTCGGTTCGCATGCCGATGTTCTTGTCCACGTTGCCCACGGTCCCCTCGCTCGCGCCGGTTGCCCGGTTCCTTGCCATTCCCCACACCTGTCAGCCCCTGGTAACTTCTGCTGTGCCCATCGGTGCTGACACCTACACAACAGATGAGACGTGTCGGGGATTCCTCGTCGTGAGTCGAAAGTGTCACGAATGCCTGAGTAGTAGCTGAGAGCACGGTCCATGTTTGCTGTCAGCACCCGTCGGGTTGCTCGCCACTGGGCACCACGTACGGGTTACCGCACCATGGCAACACCGCCCGTCGCGGGGGCACAGCGACCCGGATCACCACCACGATGCGATCCTGGTCACTGCCAGATACGCACCGGTGAGCCGGTCGGTTCATTCACGGGGGTGTTATTACCCCCCGGCCAGATGAACAATCCGAGGGCCCATTCGCTTCCCGGGGACGGGTGGCGCTATGAGGTGAGCAGGGCGAGGGCGCCGCGCACCTGGTCCGCCGAGCGGGCCAGCGCGGCCCGGGCGGCGTCGATCTCGGCCCCCGAGACGAGGGCGACGAGCGCCGTCTTCAGGTCCCCGTCGGCCTCGGTGAGGGCCTGCCGGGAAAGCTCCTCCGAGCAACCGGTGGCCTCGACCAGAATCGAGATCATTCGGCCGCGGAGTTTCGCGTTGGTGGCGACCATATCGATCATGAGGTTCGAGTAGACCCGCCCCAGACGCACCATGACGGCGGTCGAGAACGTGTTGAGCACCAGTTTCTGTGCCGTGCCCGCCTTCATCCGGGTCGACCCGGTGACCACCTCGGGTCCGGTGTCCACCCCGATGAACACGTCGACCGACCGGGCGGCCTCCGCCTCCGGATTGGCGCAGAGCAGCACCGTCGAGGCCCCCTTGGCGCGGGCCGCGGACAGCGCCCCGAGGACGTACGGGGTGCGTCCGCTGGCCGCCAGACCAACCACCAGGTCCCCGGCCCGTACACAACTGGCCGCTTCGACCGCGCCGCCCCGGTCGTCGTCCTCGGCGTCCTCGACGGCCCGCCACATGGCGTCCGGGCCTCCCGCGAGGTGCGCGCAGAACCAGTGTCGGGGCGAGTTGAAGGTGGGGGCCAGTTCGGCCGCGTCGAGCACGCCCAGGCGGCCGGAGGTGCCGGCCCCGAAGTAGTGCACCCGGTGACCGCCGCGTAGCGCCGCGACTGCCAGGTCGACGGTGGTGGCGATCTCGTCGAGCACCGCGGCGACCGCCGCGGGCACCCGCCGGTCCGCCTCGTTGATCACGGTGAGCACGTCCCGCGTCGACATCAGATCGAGGTCGACGCTGAGCGGGTTTCGCCGTTCGGTGGGGGCGCCCACCCGGACCGTGGGCCGAACGGGCCGTGCGGGCATCTCCGCACCGGCCGTCATGCCCGCCTCCGGTTGGCACCCACCCGGTGCGACTGGACCGCCTCGGCGGTCGCCTCCAGGGCCTTGCGGGCCCGGGCCCGGTTGCGGGCGGCCACCCCGACGAAGAGGCAGTCGACCACTGTGAGCTGGGCCAGCCGGCTGGCCGTAGCGCCGGAGCGGTAGGTGGTCTCCCGGGCCGCCGTGGTCAACACGAAGTCCGCCACGTCGGTGATCGGCGAGCGCGGGAAGTTGGTCAGTGCCACGGTCACGGCACCGCGGGTACGGGCCTGCTCCAGCACCTCGATCACGTCGGAGGTGGTGCCGGTGTGCGAGATGCCGATCGCCACGTCTCCCCGGCCCAGGAGGGCGGCCGAGGTCAGCGCGGTGTGCACGTCCGGGAAGTAGAAGGCGATGCGGCCGATGCGGTGCAGCTTCTGCTGGAAGTCCGAGGCGACGAACCCGCTGGCGCCGGCTCCGTAGATGTCGATCCGAGCGGCGCCGCTGATCGCCTCGACCACCTGCTCGCAGACGGCGGGGTCGAGTTGCTCGGCGGTCTCCTCGACGGCGCGAGCGTCGTTGAACGCGATGGTGGCGATGATCTGGGCGAGGTCGGCACCGGGCGGGATGTCACCGCCGACCACGCGGGCGTCCGGTGGCTCGATGCGGCGGGCGGCCTCGGCGGCGAGACGGATGCGCAGTTGGGGGTAACCGTCCATGCCCACCGAGCGGCAGAACCGGATGACTGTCGCCTCGGATGTCTCGGCTGCGGTGGCGAGGTCGGTGATTGTCCGCCGGGCGGCGGCCGCCGGGTCGGAGACGACCAGCCGGGCGACCCGCTGCTCGGCGGGCGACAGCGACGGCAACAGCCCGCTGATGTGGACGATCAGCCCACCGGGCTCGTGACTCGCAGAAATCTTCGGACTCTTCGCCACGGATGAAACTTACTTTCACCAAGCGTGAGCGTCAACCATGACTGTCCGACGTGGGGGAAACTTCGATCGCCGGGATCACCGGTCCCGCACAGCCTGCCACTTCCGCAGGATCGCCGCCTCATCCGCCGGGTCGAGTCCACCCTGCCGGACGGCCGCCGGGTGTGCGGCCATCCACGACGCGGTCGCCCGAACGGTATCGACCAGCGGACGGACGGTCAGACCGGCGTCCAGGGCCGGTCGAACGTCCCGGTCCATCAGGCCGGCGGTCTCCGGCAGCCGCACCCAGAGCGGCAGCGCCCGCTCCCCCGACCACTCGCGTACGTCGTGGGCCAGCAGGAACTCCTGGTCGACCCAGGTGAGAGCCGGATCGGCGACGCCCAGCCCGGCGGCCACCCCGACCAACAGATCGGCCCGGGACATCGCCGGACCGGAGCCGTCGTACGTACCGCCGAGGCCGGTGCCGGCGGCGTGCAGCAACCAACGCGCCAGATCGGCGACGTCCACGAACTGCACCCGGTCGGTCGGACGCCCGGGGGCCAGAACCTCACCACCGGCCGACAGCCGCCGCACCCAGTACGGGAAACGATCGCTCGGATCCTCCGCACCGACGATCAGCCCCGCCCGGCAGATGAACGAACGGTCCACGCCCACCCGCTCCCGGACCAACTCCTCGATGCTCACCTTGCACTCGCCGTACCAGCGGTGATCCGGGCCGACCGGACCGTCCACGTCCGGCGGGGCGGGCGCCAGGATCGGCGCGTCCGCAGCGGTCTGGCCCGGGGTGGTGTCATCCGCGTACACCGAGATCGTCGACACGAACGACCAGTGGCCGACGTGGTCGGCGAGCGCGGCGAGCGCGTGCCGGGCGTGGCTGATCTGGCGGGTCACGTCGACCACGGCGTCGAAGCCCGCGGCGGCGAGCGGGACGAGCGACTCCGGATCATCCCGGTCGGCCGCCACGAACCGCGCCCCGGCCGGCACCGCGCCGGACACGCCCCGGGCCGCGCAGGTCACGTCGTGCCCCTGCTCCACGGCGAGCTGGGCCGTGGCCCGACCGAGAAACCTGGTGCCACCGAGAATGAGGATCCGCATCCGCCGATCCTGCGCCCCGACACCCGAACAACCCAACACATTCTGCCCATGGCAGACCTCGATCTAGAAACATCACCCCGCCTCGCCCCGTTGCCGTCCTGCCCCCTCACTCCCCCGAGCCTCCCTTTGCTCTGCACCCGTACTCGCGCCACCTACCGCCCTCCCGTTCACCGAGCGTGACTGTCGCCTCGGCGGGTGCAGAGCAAAGGGGGATTCTCGCGGCAATGGACCCCGAGCGCGGGCTCCCGCGACCACCGACCACGAGCGCCGGTCGGCGCGGGGGGACGGTAGGGGCATTAGCGTGAGGCGCATGGCGGAGTGCAGCGTGTTGGTGACCGGGGGTTCCGGCGGGCTCGGCGGGGCGGTCGTCACCGCGTTCGTCGAGGCGGGCTGGCGGGTGGTCGTACCGGAGCGGAAAGCCCGGCCCGGGTCGGAGCCGGCGGTGGCCGGACTGGTCCGCGTGGTCGCGGACCTGGGCGAAGCGGCGGGCGCGGCGCAGGCGGTCGAGGCCGCGGGCGGCGAACCGGCGGCGCCGCTGCGGGCGGTGGTCAACCTCGTCGGGGGGTACGCCAGCGGCGGGTTGGTGCACGAGACTCCGGTCGAGGAGTTCGAGCGGATGCTCACCGTCAACCTGCGGCCGACCTATCTGGTCACCCAGGCCGCGCTCCCGCACATGGTGGCGTCCGGCGGCGGCGCGGTGGTCTGCGTCTCGGCCCGCGCGGCCCTCACCCCGTTCCGCGGCGCGGCCGGCTACTCGACGGCCAAGGCGGCGGTGCTGGCCTTCGCCAACGCGGTCGCGGTGGAGTACCGCTCGCAGAACGTGCGCTGCAACACCGTCCTGCCCAGCGTCATCGACACCCCGGCGAACCGGGCAGCCCAGCCCGACGCCGACCATTCCCGCTGGGTCACCCCGGCCGAGATCGCGCCGGTGATCCGGTTCCTCGCATCGGCGGATTCCGCCCCGACCAGCGGCGCCACGGTGCCGGTCTACGGGCGGGCCTGAACCACCACCGGGCCGAGGTCCTCTCCGCCCGGGGCGGACGGGGGTAGCCAGGTCTCCAGGTGCGCCTGGATCTGCTCGGTCACCTCCTCGGCCGGGCGGCCCGCGTCCACCAGCACGAAGCTGGGGTACTCGGGCAGTGCCCGGTAGGCGGTGTCGGCGGCGGTCAGCCACCCCATCGTCTCGTGGTCGGTGCCGCGTTCCTCGATGCGCCGGTACGCCTCCGCCGGGTCGACGGCGAGCAGGAAGGTCACCTGCGGCGTCGGGAACAGCCGGTAGCCGGCCCGGGCGAGCCGCTCCCAGCGCTGCCCGCCGTGTGCGCGGATGGACGCGTACTGACAGGCCGAGTAGCGGTCCATCACCGCCGTCCGGCCGGTGAGCAGACAGCTGATCAGGGCGATGGCGATGGCGAGCCAGCGCAGTACCGACTCCACCGCCAGCACGCCGTCGCGGCCGACGAGCCGCTGCGCGTCCGGCCGGCCGAGGCGTTGGGCGATCCGGCCGAGCCAACGGCGACCACTGGCGTTGCGGCGGTAGGTGGCGGGGCGCCCGGCGGCGGTCAGCGCGTCGGCCAGCCGGTGTGCCTGTGTGGTCTTACCCGAACCGTCGATCCCGATCAGGGCGACGGTGCGCAATCGGGCCTTGCGTCGTCGCATCCCCGATGATCTGGCCACTCTCCACAGGTTATCCGACCCACGCACGTGGTCCGCGAGGTTTGTGGTGCTTCATCCCGGTTGACGCCCGACCGAGACACCCGCAGGTGTGGACGACCGGAATGCCGGGTACCGGAGTTCGAAATCCAACCGCCGGTCCACCAACACGACGACGGAGGAACCAGATGGCTGAGCGCGGAGACGAGAGTCTGGTGCACACCCTCAAGAAGGTCGCCGCCGTGCTCAAGCAGTCCGAGATTCCGTTCGCCCTGGGCGGCAGCTTCGCGGTCTACGCCCACGGGGGGCACTCCAGCGATCACGACGTCGACTTCCTGATCCGCGAGGCCGACGTGGAAGACGCGTTGGAGGCCCTGGTGGCCGCCGGTTTCGTCGCCGAGCGTCCGCCGGAGGACTGGCTGGTGAAGGTCTTCGACGACGGCCGGATGGTGGACCTGATCCACCGGCCGATCGAGACGCCGGTCACCGAGGAGACGTTCGCCGACACCGTCATCCGACCGGTGGACGCGATCCGCATGCCGGTGCTGTCCGCGACCCAGCTGATGGTGCACAAACTGCTCAGCTTCTCCCAGCACTACTGCGACTTCGCCCGCGGTCTGCCGCTGGCCCGCTCACTGCGGGAGCAGATCGACTGGGAACGGGTACGCAAGGAGACGCAGCACTCGCCGTACGCCGAGGCGTTCCTGGTGCTGCTGGACCGGCTGGAGGTGGTGTCGGCCGCCGACACCCAGTCAGGAGAGGGGACATCGTGACCCATCATCGCGACATCGACACCGGGCCACCCGACGAGTACGTCGAGGCGGAGATCCAACGGCTGCTCGTCGAGGACCCCGCCGTCGCCGAACAGGGAATCACAGTGGTTCGACGGGAACGCGCCCTCGTGCTCTACGGCGAGGTCGAGAGTCCGCAGCGGCGGGAGGAGATCCTGCGCCGGGTGTCCGAGCGCTTCCCGGACGTGCCGGTCACCAGCGACATCGGGGTGATCCGCGCCCAAGCGCCCACGGAGATCGAGCAACTGCCCTGAGGGAGGTTCCATGGTGATCCGGATTGCCGCTGTGGGCGACGTGCATCTGGACGAGGACGTGGTCGGCCGGTTCCGACCGGCGCTGGAGGAGCTGCCGGAGTGCGCCGATGTGCTGCTGTTGGCCGGGGATCTGACCCGGCACGGCACCGAGGCCGAGGCGCGCTGCGTGGCCGAGGAGTTCGGCGGGTTGACCGTGCCGGTGGTGACCGTGCTGGGCAACCACGACCACCAGTGCGACCAGGTGCCACAGGTGACCAAGGTTCTGGAGGACGCGGGCATCACGGTGCTGGAGGGCAACGGCGTCGTGCTGGACTGCGCGGGTGGCCGGCTCGGCATCGCCGGCGTCAAGGGCTTCGGCGGCGGGTTCGCCGGGCGGTGCGCCAGTGACTTCGGCGAGCCCGAGATGAAGGCCTTCGTGCGCACCACCACCGAGAGCGCGGACCGTCTCGGCGCGGCGCTGCGCTCGCTGGACTGCGACATGCTGGTCGCGCTCACCCACTACGCGCCGGTGCCGGACACGCTGGTCGGCGAGCCGTTGGAGATCTACCCCTTCCTGGGCTCGTACCAACTGGGGCAGGCGATCGACTCGGCGCCCACGGCGCTGGCCGTGCACGGGCACGCGCACGCCGGCACCGAGCGCGGCACGACCCCCGGAGGGGTACGCGTCCGCAACGTCGCGCACCCGGTGATCAAGCAGGCGTACAGCGTCTTCCACGTTGGCGATCAACTTGACACCGACCAGGTTTCCCCGATCGGCCAGTCGGGTAGTCAGAGGTCATGGAGCTGATTCTCTGGATTCTCGCAGTCGTACTCGTGGTCGCCGGCATCCTCGCGCTGTTCCGCCGGCAGATCCTGTGGGGCATCGTCCTCATCGTCGTCGGGCTGTTGGTCGGCCCGGGTGGCGTCAGCATCTTCAATTAGCGCTCTCACCTTCAACACCGGGACCCGTCGGGGTCGCCGCGACCGGAGCTTCGTCCTCCCGACAGAAGCACCGGCCGCGGCGATCCCGGCGCTTTTTTGTAGCTGGCCGGCCCGGTGAACCGCCCCTCCGCTCGGCGGTTTGAGCGGGCCCCGAGAGGAAATATCTCGACCATGGAGATATCTCGGGACGCGTCGGCGACGTCCGGGCGGCGCGCGTGGTGGGCCCTCGCCGGCTTCGCGGCGGCGGTCTTCGTCGCGGCCGCGATCGGCGGCCTGGGCGTGCAGGGCACCACCGAGGAGTACGCGAACCTGCGGCAGCCCGGCTGGGCCCCGCCCTCGTGGCTCTTCGGCCCGGTCTGGTCACTGCTCTACGCGCTGATCGCGGTGGCCGGCTGGCTGGTGTGGCGCCGGGTCGGCTTCTCCGCCTCCCTCTGGGCGTGGACCGCCCAACTGGTGCTCAACGCGATCTGGACCCCGCTGTTCTTCGGCGCCGGGCAGTACGGTCTCGCGTTCGCCGAGATCGTACTGATGTGGCTGGCGATCGGCCTGACCGTGGTGCTGTTCGCCCGGGTGTCCCGGGTGGCGATGGCGCTGCTGCTGCCGTACTGGGCCTGGGTCACCTTCGCCGCCGCGTTGAACCTGTCGATCTGGCAGCTCAACAACTGAGCGCACGGTCCCCGGCGGCGGCGCCCACCGGGGACCGTGACCGTCACCGGGTCAGCAGCGGGGCACGCCCGGGATGTAGCCGTCGGAGCCGGTGTAGACGTACGCGTCGGCGATGTAGCGGCCGGAGCCGATCCGGTCCCAGATCGAGCTGGTGCCGTACGTGCCGGTGACCGTGGTGCCACTGGTCTGGCAGACGATCGTCACCCGGGTGCCGTCCGCGACGGTGCCCACCGAGGCGTACCCGGTGCCGGGCCCGGAGCGGACGGTCAGTGGCGTGCCGCTGGTGTCGACGGTGCCGTTGCCGCTGCCCGAGGAGCACCCGTTGTCACTGGTGTAGTTCTTGGTGCCCCAGTAGAGCGCGAGGGTGCCGTTGAAGCGGACCTGGATGTCGCCGCCGTTGAGGCGCTGCTCGTAGTGCAGGTGGGGGCCGGTCGATCCACCGGTGCTGCCGACCCAGCCGAGCACCTTGCCGTACCCGACCGTCTGCCCGACCGAGACGTTGAAGCCGTTGAGGTGCGCGTAGTAGGTGCTGTAGCCGCCGCCGTGGTTGATCCGGACGTACTTGCCGTAGCTGGTGCCACCGAGGTCGGTCACCCGGTCGACGGTGCCCGGGGCGCTGGCGACCACCGGGTCGCCCAGGTCGTCCGTGCGGTTGAAGTCGACCGCGTTCGCCGGGCTGTGGCCCGACCGGGTCTGCCCGGACCAGGACTGGCCGCACGGGAACGGCACCTTGAAGGTCGGCGCGGCCAGGGCCGGGGTCGCCGGCACCAGCGCTCCCCCGACGAGGAGACCCGTCACCAACAGGCTGATCCACCGCTTTCGCATACAGCTCCTCCTATGTCGAAAACCTTCGATACGGTGGGGCTAGCCTGACAGATATCGTCAATCTTCGAAAGAGTCCTCAGCCTGTCCCGCAAACGCGCCCACCAGGCAGCCCGCAGGTTTCCGGATTGTTACTCGCTCGTGTCTGACAGGGGGTGGACCGGGCCGGATGCAAGCGCTTACATGTGTGCACGCCCAATCGGACCGGCGACGGGTCACCAACGAAGACCGCGCCGGCTAGGAAGGAGGACGGCATGGCGGTCTTTACCAGACCACGCCAGGCCTTCGTGATCGCCGGTGTAGTCGGGCTGGCGCTCAGCGCCACCGCCTGCGGTACCGGCGACGACAAGAAGAGCAGCAAAGCGGGTTCCGCGGAGTGCGCCGCATACGACAAGTACCAGGGCCACGACGGCAAGAAGGTCTCCATCTACGCGTCCATCCGTGACGCCGAGGCCGACCTGCTGGAGCGGTCGTGGTCGCAGTTCACCGACTGCACCGGCATCGAGATCGACTACGAGGGCAGCGGCGAGTTCGAGGCGCAGCTCCCCGTCCGGGTCGACGGTGGCAACGCCCCCGACATCGCCTTCGTGCCGCAGCCGGGCCTGGTGAAGCGGTTCGCGGACGCCGGCAAGCTGAAGTCCCTCGGCGCCGACACCAAGGCCCTCGCCGAGCAGAACATGCCGGCCGACTGGCTGAAGTACGGCACCGTCAACGGGACGCTCTACGGCGTGCCGCTCGGCGCCAACGTGAAGTCCTTCGTCTGGTACTCGCCGAAGACGTTCAAGGAGAAGGGCTGGGAGGTTCCGACCACCTGGGACCAGCTCATCGCCCTGAGCGACAAGATCGCCGCCAGCGGCACCAAGCCGTGGTGCGCGGGCGTCGAGTCCGGTGACGCCACCGGCTGGCCGGCCACCGACTGGATCGAGGACGTGGTCCTGCGTACGCAGGGTCCCGAGGTCTACGACCAGTGGACCACCCACGCCATCCCGTTCAACGACCCGAAGATCGTCGACGCGGTCGACCGCGCCGGCAGCATCCTCAAGAACGAGAAGTACGTCAACGGCGGCTTCGGCGGCGTCAAGAGCATCACCACCACCGCCTTCCAGGAGGCGGGCCTGCCGGTGACCACCGGCAAGTGCGCGATGCACCGTCAGGCGTCGTTCTACGCCAACCAGTTCCCCGAGGGCACCAAGGTGGCCGAGGACGGCGACGCGTTCGCCTTCTACTTCCCGGCCATCGACCCGGCCAAGGGCAAGCCGGTGCTGGGCGCGGGCGAATTCGTCGTCGGCTACGCCGACCGTCCCGAGGTCCAGGCTGTGCAGACCTACCTCGTCTCGGCGGAGTACGTGAACAGCCGCGCGAAGCTCGGCAACTGGGTCACGGCGAACAACAAGCTGGACATCAACAACGTCGCCAGCCCGATCGACAAGCTCTCCGTCCAGATCCTGCAGGACAAGACGGGCACCTTCCGCTTCGACGGATCCGACCTGATGCCGGCCGGCGTCGGTGCGGGAACGTTCTGGAAGGGCATGATCGATTGGCTGAACGGCAAGGCGACCGTCCCGGTGCTCCAGGGCATCGAGAGCAGCTGGCCTAAGTGATCCCGGCGGTGGCCCGGTCCGCGTTCGCGGACCGGGCCACCGGCCGAGGTGGACCCGGAAGGGAGGGTTGATGAAGTTCGACTTCGCCGATCAGCAGCCGAAGTTCCTCATGCTGATGTACGGGCTGGTCGCCTTCGTGGTGGTGGTTGGCGGTCTGCTCCTGCTGCTCGACGTGGTACCGGCCTGGTTCGCCCGGCGACGGGAGGCGCAGCTCGTCGCCGCCTCGACGGGTGGTGCTCCACTCCCCCGCCGACTCAAGCAGCGGGAGGGGGTCTTCGCGTTCTTCTTCCTGTTGCCGACCCTGCTGCTGCTCGTCATCGGTCTGGTCGTGCCGGCCATCCGCACCGTGCTGCTCTCCCTGATGGACAGGACCAGCACCGAATGGGTGGGGCTGGAGAATTTCGGCTGGATGTTCTCCGACGACGCCATCGTCCGGGTCCTGATCAACACCCTGATCTGGGTGCTCCTCGTGCCACTGGTGGCGACCGGGTTCGGCCTGATCTACGCCGTACTGGTGGACAAGGCCCGGTTCGAGGCCGTGGCCAAGTCACTGATCTTCCTGCCGATGGCCATCTCCTTCGTCGGCGCCAGCATCATCTGGAAGTTCGTCTACGCCTACCGGGGTGACGGGGACCAGATCGGTCTGCTCAACCAGATCGTGGTGAGCCTGGGCGGTGAGCCCAAGCAGTGGCTCCTCGAATCCCCCCTCAACACCCTGCTGCTGGTCGTCATCATGATCTGGATCCAGGCCGGTTTCGCCATGGTGGTGCTCTCCGCGGCCATCAAGGCGATCCCCGGCGACATCGTCGAAGCCGCCCGGCTCGACGGGGTCAGCCCGTGGCAGATGTTCTGGCAGATCACCATGCCGAGCATCCGACCGGCGCTGATCGTCGTGATGGTGACCCTCACGATCGCCACGCTCAAGGTCTTCGACATCGTCCGGACCTCGACCAACGGCAACTACGACACCAGCGTGATCGCCAACGAGATGTACAACCAGGCGTTCCGGTACAGCGAGAACGGGCGCGGTTCCGCCCTCGCGGTCTTCCTCTTCGTCCTGGTCATCCCGGTCGTGATCTACCAGATCCGTAACCTCCGTCAACAGCGGGAGGGCTGAGATGACCACCGCAACGCCCACCGTCGCCGCCGGCGCCCAGAAGACCGGCGGCACCCCGACCAGCGCGGCCGGCCGGGTCCGCAAGCGGTTGAACAGCCGTACCGCGACGCTCGTCTCGATCGTCATCGCGGTCGTCTGGACGATCCCGACCTTCGGCCTGCTCGTCTCCTCCCTCCGACCGGAGGACGAGATCAAGACCACCGGCTGGTGGACGGCCTTCACCAACCCCCAGTTCACGTTCGAGAACTACGAGCAGGTCCTGTTCGGGCGGTCGGGGTCCTCCGGGCAGCTCGCCGGTTCCTTCATCAACTCGCTGGCGATCACCATCCCGTCGGTACTCTTCCCGCTCGCCTTCGCGTGCCTCGCCGCGTACGCCCTCGCGTGGATCAACTTCCGCGGCCGGGACTGGCTCTACATCGCGATCTTCGCGTTGCAGATCGTGCCGCTGCAGATGGCCCTGGTGCCGCTGCTGAGGTTCTTCTCCACCGGGGTCACCGTCGGCGGCGTCACCCTGATGCCGGCCTGGGACCTGGTCGACGAGCAGAAGTTCGCCCAGGTGTGGTTCGCCCACACCTGCTTCGCGCTCCCGTTCGCCGTCTTCCTGCTGCACAACTTCATCTCGCAGCTGCCGGGTGACCTGATGGAGGCGGCCCGCGTCGACGGGGCCACCCACCCGAAGATCTTCCGCACCATCGTGCTGCCGCTGATCACCCCGGCGCTGGCGGCATTCGGCATCTTCCAGTTCCTCTGGGTCTGGAACGACCTGCTGGTGGCGCTGATCTTCGCGGGCGGCGGCAACGAGACCGCCCCACTCACCGTCCGGCTCGCCGAGATGGCCGGCACCCGGGGCAACGAGTGGCAGCGCCTCACCGCCGGCGCGTTCGTCAGCATCGTCGTACCCCTCATCGTGTTCCTGTCCCTGCAGCGCTTCTTCGTACGAGGTCTGCTCGCGGGCAGCGTCAAGGGCTGACCCGCGCGCCCGCCGCCGCCTGGCCCCTCGGGCGGCGGCGGGCGCTCCGGGCACCGAGCGGGGGAAACCGTGACGAGGATCGATGATGTGGCCCGGCTGGCCGGTGTGTCCACGGCCACCGTCTCGCGGGCGCTGCGCGGACTACCGACGGTCTCGGCCGCCACCCGACGCCGGGTGCTCGCCGCCGCCGAGCAACTGGACTACGAGGTCTCGCCGAGCGCGTCCCGGCTCGCCGGGGGCCGGACCGGCACGGTGGCGGTGGTGGTCCCCCGGATCACCCGCTGGTTCTTCAGCACCGTCGTCGAGGCGGTCGAGGAGTACCTCCACCAGTCCGGCTACGACCTGCTGCTCTACAACCTGGGCGGCCGGGAGCAGGTCCGGCAGCGGGTCCTGCGGACGGCCAACCTGCACAAGCGGGTGGACGCCATGATGCTGGTCGCCACACCGCTGCGTCCGGCCGACCTGACCGCGCTGGCCACGCTGGAACTGCCCGGCGTCACCATCAGCTCGGGCAGCCGGGTGCCGAACTGGCCGTGCGTACGCATCGACGACGTGGCGGCCGCGCGGGTCGCGACAAAGCATCTGATCGACCTCGGCCATCACCGCATCGCCCACATCTCCGGCGACCCGGACGACGAGTTGGCCTTCACCACCCACCTCGACCGACGGCGGGGTTACCAGGCGGCACTACGCTCCGCCGGCCTGCGACCCGACCCCACCCTGGACATCGAGTCCACCTTCACCATCGACGGTGGCAACCGGGCCGCGGCCGAATTGCTGGCCCGCGGCGAGCCACCGACCGCGATCGTCGCCGCCTGCGACGAGATGGCGATGGGCGCGATGACCGCCCTGCGCGACGTCGGACTGCGGGTGCCGCAGGACGTCAGCGTGGTCGGCATCGACGACCACGACCTGGCCGGCGTGCTCGGGCTCAGCACCGTCGCCCAGCCCGCTGCCGAGCAGGGCCGACTGGCCGCCCAGATGTTGCTCGACCCGCTCGGCGCCCGACCGCCGGGGCCCGTCGTCAGTCAACGGGGCGCCGGTTGCGACACTCCGGTGGTCCTGCCCACCCGGTTGGTGGTCCGGGACTCGACAGCACCGCCCCGGGCACACTGAAATCCACACACCGCAACACGGGAGACGACCCTGAACACCGACCCGACCCAGCAGACCCCCTCCGGTCCCCCGGCCACCGGCTGGTGGACCGAGGCCGCCATCTACCAGATCTACCCCCGCTCCTTCGCCGACTCCGACGGGGACGGAATCGGTGACCTGCCCGGCATCACCGCCCGCCTCGACCACCTGGTCGAGCTGGGCGTGGACGCGGTGTGGCTCTCCCCCTTCTACCCCTCGCCGCAGGCCGACGCCGGCTACGACGTGGCCGACTACCGCGACATCGACCCGCTGTTCGGCACCCTCGCCGACGCGGACAAGCTGATCGCCGAGGCCCGGGCCCGCAACCTGCGGGTGATCGTCGACCTGGTGCCGAACCACACCTCGTCGGCGCACCGCTGGTTCCAGGCCGCGCTGCCGGCCGCGCCCGGCAGCGCGGAACGGTCGCGGTACGTCTTCCGGGACGGCCGTGGTCCGGCCGGCGACCAGCCGCCGAACGACTGGCAGAGCGTCTTCGGTGGCCCGGCCTGGACCCGGACGGTCGACGCCGACGGGCAGCCCGGCCAGTGGTACCTGCACCTGTTCGACACCGGGCAGCCGGACCTCAACTGGGACAACCCGGAGGTGCACGCGGAGTTCCTGGACGTGCTGCGCTTCTGGCTGGACCGCGGCGTGGACGGCTTCCGGGTCGACGTGGCGCACGGCCTCATCAAGCAGGCCGACCTGGCCGACTGGCAGGAGCCGCAGGAGATCCTCTCCGGCAACGAGATCGACAAGCCCCGCCCGCCGATGTGGGACCAGGAGGGCGTGCACGAGATCTACCGGCAGTGGCGGCAGGTGTTGGACAGCTACCCCGGCGAGCGGGTGCTGGTCGCCGAGGCCTGGGTGGAACCGGCCGAGCGACTGGCCCGCTACGTGCGCCCGGACGAGATGCACCAGGCGTTCAACTTCGAGTACCTGCTGGCCGCATGGAGCGCACCGGCCCAGTACGCGGTGATCACCCGTTCGTTGGAGGCGACCGACTCGGTCGGCGCGCCGACCACCTGGGTGCTGTCCAACCACGACGTGGTGCGGCACGCCTCCCGGCTCGGCCTGCCGATCGGCACCGTACGCCCCAACGGCATCGGCATCGGCGACCCGCAGCCGGACGCCGCACTCGGTCTGCGCCGGGCCCGGGCGGCCACCCTGCTGATGCTGGCGCTGCCCGGCTCGGCGTACCTCTACCAGGGTGAGGAGCTGGGGCTGCCCGAGCACACCACCCTGCCCGACGAGGCCCGGCAGGACCCGACCTGGGCACGCAGCGGTCACACCCAGCGCGGTCGGGACGGCTGCCGGGTGCCGATCCCGTGGGAGGCCGACGCCCCGTCGTACGGCTTCGGGCCGACCGACGCGAGCTGGTTGCCGCAGCCCGCGCTCTGGGCGGAGTACGCGCTGGACCGCCAGCGCGACGTGCCCGGTTCGACGTACGAGCTGTACCGCACGGCGTTGCGTCTGCGCCGTGCCCACGGGCTGGGTCGCGGCACCCTGGAGTGGTTGTCCTCGGACGACGAGGTGCTGAGCTTCCGCAACGGTGAGTTGACCGTGCTGACCAACTTCGGTGCCGTGCCGGTGCCAGTGCCGGCCGACGCCGAGGTGCTCACCAGCAGCGCCCCGCTCGACGACGACGGCGCGGTCCCCACCGACGTGACCGTCTGGCTGCGCGGCTGATCCCCACGCCGATCGGCCCGTCCGCCGCCGACCGGCCCGTCCGCCGCCGACCGGCCCGTCCCGCCGATCGGTACTCGCGGGCGGGCCGGTCGACGTGGAGCGGGCCGCTGTGGAGCTGATGTCGTAAACGATTCACCCCGCGCCGACAGCCCTGCTGACCGTGTCCAGCCGAGCCAAGGAACGGCAACGCACCCAGCAGCCCGGCTCGTCCCTGCAGAACGCGGCACCCGCGCCGATCTTGCAGTTGCTGTTGTCGAGATGCGCAGAATGTCAGCTATGCCATGACACAAAGTGCAAGATCGCGGAGGAGTGCGGTTTGACTCTGTCGATCATGGGGTTGTGGTGCCCGGATTGGGCGTAAGTAGGCCATTTGTCACCCACCACAACTCCTTGATCGATCACGTGGGGCGGGTCGAGCTGCGCGGGCGCGGAGGGCGGGGGCGCGGAGGGCGGGGGCGCGGAGGGCGGGGGCGCGGGAGGCGCGGGCTGCGGGGGGGGCGGCAGGCGCGGAGCGCGGGGCGGGGGCGGCGCGGGGCGCGGGGTGGGGGCGGCGCTGGGCGCGGGGCGGGGGCGGTCAGAGGCGGTCGGCTCGGGTGTGCAGCAGGTCGTGCACGTTGTCGATGTCCGCGGGTGAGGTTCGCGAGGCGAGCCAGTACATGACCCCCGTCGGGATGAAGAAGAGCTGGAACGCGGCCAGCCCGACGGCGAAGTTCAGCGGTGGCGGGAACGCCACTCGCAACGCCTGGAAGGCCACCCCGACCAGCCCGTTGCCGGCGGCGCGACCGACCCCGTTCACCAGATTGCCCAGGCTGTAGACAGTGCCCCGGTGCTCCGGCGGGTTGACGTCGGCGATCAACGCGAACCAGTTCGGCGAGTTCGCCGACGTCAACGCGAGCGCCACGACGGCGGTGAGCAGGCTCAGCCCGACCGACGGCTCGGTGAACACACTGGCCAGTACCGCACCCACCACCGCGCCGCCGCTCGCGCCGTCCAACACGTCGATCGTGACCGGCACGAAGAACAACACCAGGTAGAACGGCAGCGCGGCGAGGATGCCGATCGAGGCGACGAGCGCTCGCCCTCGCGGGGTACGCCGTTGCACGGCGTCACCGATCAGCCCGCCCACGATGGACAGCACCCCACCGAGCTGGAACAGGGTGGCGAAGACGCTGCCCACCACCACGGCCGTCGACGTGGAGTAGCCCTGGGCCTCGGCCCGTTCGGCGAACAGCACCGGCAGCCAGACCAACGAGCCGAACGCGGCCTGCGCGGTCAGACCCTGCAGGATCAGCCACCGGTTGGTCCGCCGGGCCAGGATGCGCGGCAGGTCGGCGCGGCTGATCCGGTAGTCGTACTCGGCGCCGGCGTCCAACCTGCCGGCCAGTTCCGGCTCGCTCTGGCCCCGCCGCACGTCGTAGGTGAACAGGTAGGCGACCGTGGCGACCAGGCCGACGCCGGTCAACAGCAGGAACGGCCGACGCCAGTCGGCGGCCCCGAGCAGCCCGCCGACAAGGGTGCCCGCGAGGGTGCCGACCCCCTGAGAGAGCCCCCAGAAGCTCATCACCAGCCCGCGCCGGGTCGGTGAGATCAGGTCGGTCACCACGGAGAAGCCCACCGAGCCGACCGCGCCGAGGCCGACCGCCGCGACCAGTTGCGCGGCCAGGAACGTCAGGTAACCGCCGGCGAGCGCGCTGCCGCCGGTGCCCGCCGCCCAGAGCAGGGTGCCCACCATGAGCAGCGGTTTGCGGTTGGTGTGGTCACCGACGTACGCCCAGCCGACCGCCGCGACGGCACTGACCAGGAAGCTGACCGCGGTGACCACGCCGAGCAGCCGACCGGACACGTCGAACGCGTCGGCGATCGGGCCGTACAGCGGGGGGACCAGTCCGATCGCCACGTTGTCCAGCGAGGCGAGCAGCACGAACACCACCACGCTGTAGAACCGGTGCGCCCGCCCACCGCCCCGACCGTGCGGGCGCAGGCCGGGCCCGCCACTGGTCACCGTCATGAACGGCAGCCAACCAGACCGCGTACGGGAGGTCGTCACGCGGGTGGGTGCCGGTCACCGTCGACCGGCACCCACCCGTGCGTCGATCCCGACGGTCAGCGCCGGTCGAGCACCAACCCGCGGGCCGCGGCGTACTGGTCGCGCACCGCGGGTACGGCCGCCGCCGCGTACTCCTCGGTGCCCTCGACCGCCCAGACCGGCGGCGCGTCGCCGCCCAGGGCGACCCAGGCGGCCTGGCGGGCGGCACCGTCGGCGACGTACTCCCCGGCCGGCGGGACGACGACCGGGCAGCCGAAGACCTGCGGGGCGATCTGCCGCACCGCGGCCGACCGGGCCCCACCGCCGATCAGGATGACCCGGCGGGCGGTGGCGCCCTGCGCGGTCAGCGCGTCCAGCCCGTCGGCGAGCGCGCAGAGCATGCCCTCCACGGCGGCCCTCGCCAGGTGCGCGGGGGTCGACGTACGCAGGGTCAGGCCGTGGACCGCACCGGTGGCGAGCGGTCGGTTCGGCGTCCGCTCACCCTCCAGGTAGGGCACCATGACCAGCCCGTCCGCCCCGGCCGGCGCGGAGAGGGCCAGCTCGGCCAGCTCGTCCAGGTTGACGCCGAGCATCGCCGCGGCGGCGTCCAGCACCCGGGCCGCGTTGAGCGTGGCGACCAGCGGCAGGAAGCGGCCGGACGCGTCGGCGAAGCCCGCCACCGCACCGCTCTCGTCAGCGGCGGGCACGTCGGCGACGCTGAACACGGTGCCGGAGGTGCCGATCGAGACGATCACGTCACCGGACCCGGCGCCGACACCGAGCGCGGCGGCGGCGTTGTCCCCGGTGCCCGCGCCGAGCAGGGCCCCGCCCGGACCACCCAGTACGTCGGACAGCTTTCCCGCCGAATCCGCCGGACCGATCACCTCGGGCAGCACCAACCGCCGGCCGAAGCCCCGCTCCAGCAGGTCCAGCCGGTACTGCCCGGTGGCCGGTGACCAGTAACTGGTGCCGCTGGCATCACCCCGGTCGGTACGCAGCGCGTCCAGCCCCGGTGCTCCGGCCAGCCGCCAGGTCAGCCAGTCGTGCGGCAGGCAGACGGCCGCCACCTGGGCTGCCCTCTCCGGCTCGTGCGTGGCCAGCCAGCGCAGCTTGGTGAGGGTGAAGCTGGCCACCGGAACGCTGCCGGTGGCCTCGGCCCAGAACCGGCTCCCGGCCGCGCCGCCGCCGGCCTCCTCGATGAGATCGGCGGCGGCGTCGGCGGACCGGGTGTCGTTCCACAGCAGCGCCGGGCGGACCACCCGGCCGTCCTCGTCGAGACACACCATGCCGTGCTGCTGGCCGGCGACGGAGATCGCCGCCACGTCGGCCAACCCGCCGGCCTCGTCGGCGGCGCTACGCAGCGCCTCCCACCAGGCTTCCGGGTCGACCTCCGTGCCGTCCGGGTGCGGTGCCCGGCCCTGCCGGAGCAGGGCGCCGGTTTCCGCGTCCCGGATCACCACCTTGCAGGACTGGGTGGACGAGTCGACGCCCGCGACCAACGGCATGGCGCGGCCTCAGCGGGCGCCGAGCAGGTGCTCGACGGCGAGCTGGTTGAGCCGGACGAAGGCGAAGCCCCGGGCGGCCACCGCGTCCACGTCGACGTCCTCGAACGCGGACCGGTCGGCCAGGAACTCCTCGTAGCCCTCGCCGTCGCCGAGCGTCGGCGTGCTCAGCTCGCCGACCTTGCTGGCGGCGAGCGCCTCGACGACCTCGGGGTCGGCGCGGAACGCCGCTGCCCGCTCCTTGAGGAGCAGGTAGGTGCTCATGTTGGCCGCCGCGGAGGCCCACACCCCGTCCATGTCCTCGGTGCGGGACGGCTTGTAGTCGAAGTGCCGAGGGCCGTCGTAGGCCGGACCGCCGTTGGGGCCGCCGTTCTCCAGGAGGTCCACCAGGGCGAACGCGTTCATCAGGTCGCCGTGGCCGAAGACCAGGTCCTGGTCGTACTTGATGCCGCGCTGGCCGTTGAGGTCCAGGTGGAACAGCTTGCCCTGCCAGAGCGCCTGGGCGATGCCGTGGGCGTAGTTGAGCCCGGCCATCTGCTCGTGCCCGACCTCCGGGTTGAGGCCGACCAGCTCCGGGTGCTCCAACTGCGAGATGAAGCCGAGCGCGTGCCCGATGGTGGGCAGCAGAATGTCGCCGCGCGGCTCGTTGGGCTTGGGCTCCAGCGCGAACCGCAGGTTGTAGCCCTTGTCGATGGAGTACTGGGTAAGCAGGTTGACGGCCTCGCGGTAGCGGTCCAGGGCGGCCTGGACGTCCTTGGCGAGGTCGTACTCGGAGCCCTCGCGGCCACCCCACATGACGAAGGTGCTGGCGCCCAGCTCGGCGGCCAGGTCGACCTGACGCAGCACCTTGCGCAGCGCGTACCGGCGGACGTCGCGGTCGTTGCTGGTGAAGCCGCCGTCCTTGAAGATCGGGTGGGTGAAGAGGTTGGTGGTGACCATCGGCACCACCAGGCCGGTCTCGTCGAGCGCCTTACGGAACCGGGCGATGTGCTGGTCCCGGGTGGCCGCGTCGACGCCGAACGGGATCAGGTCGTCGTCGTGGAAGGTGATGCCGTACGCGCCCAGCTCGGCGAGCCGGTGCACTGCCTCGACCGCGTCGAGCTCGGGACGGGTGGCGTCACCGAAGGGGTCGCGGGCCTGCCAGCCCACGGTCCAGAGCCCGAAGGAGAACTTGTCGGCGGGGGTGGGACGGGGTGCCATGAGGGACCTCCGGGGTGGTGTTGTCAGGTATTTGTTCAGCGATTGAATTATTTGCCCACCCTATGGCAGTGTCAAGGGGTGAGCCTCACCCACGCCCCGGCCGGCGCAGTCCGTCAGGGCAGCCTCCGCGAGCTCAACCTCGCCCTGGTGCTCGGCCGGATCGCCGCAGCCGACCGACCCCCGTCCCGGGCCGACCTGGCGACCGCGACCGGCCTGACCAGAGCCACCGTGTCCGCCGTGGTCGAAGATCTGCTCGCCGGCCAGTTGGTGAGCGAGTCCGACCCCGCGCCCCGCTCGGGCGCCGGCCGTCCGGCGCGCGGACTTGTGCTGGCCGATCAGGGGCCGGCCGGGCTCGGCCTGGAGGTCAACGTCGACTACCTGGCGGTCTGCGTGGTGGACCTCGCCGGCCAGGTCCGGCACCGCACCGTGCACCGGGCCGACCTGCGCCCGGTGGCCCCCGCCGACGCCCTGGCCCGCCTGGTCGACATGGCCGGGGCAGCCCGGGAGGACGCCGCCGACCAGGGCCTCACCCTGGTCGGGGCCGCCCTGGCGGTGCCCGGCCTGGTGGACGACGCCGGGCTGGTCCGGCTCGCGCCGAACCTCGGCTGGCACGACGTGCCGGTGCCGGCGCTGCTCGCCGAGCACCCACCGCTGATCGAGCAGGTGCCCGGCATCCCCGCACTGGTGGTGGACAACGAGGCCAACCTCGCGGCGCTCGGCGAGCTGCACTCGCAGCCGACCGGCACGTCCAGCTTCCTGCACATCTCCGGCGAGGTGGGCATCGGCGCCGGCATCGTGCTGGACGGCGCGCTGTTCCGGGGCGTACGCGGGTGGAGCGGCGAGATCGGGCACCTCCCCGTGCACCCGGAGGGCCGTCCGTGCCGCTGCGGCGGGCAGGGCTGCCTGGAGCAGTACGCCGGTCAGGAGGCGATCGTGGCCGCCGCCGGGCTGGCTCGGGCGGAGCTTCCCGCCGACACCGCGACGGCCCGGTTGGCCGAGTTGGCCGAGGGCGGTGACCCCGACGCGCTGCGGGCGCTGCGCGACGCCGGAACGGCACTCGGTGTGGCGGTGGCCGGCGTCGTCAATCTGCTCGACCTGGACACCGTGGTGCTCGGTGGCGGTTACGCGGCGCTCGCGCCCTGGCTGTGCCCCCCGGTCCTCGCCGAGATCGGTGCCCGGGTGCTCACCGCGGCCTGGTCGCCGGTCACGGTCCGCCCGTCGACGCTCGGCGCGGAGGCCGCAGCGGTGGGCGCCGCCGGATCGGTGGCCCGCCGGATCGTCGCCCAGCCCGCCGGCTGGCTGGCCCGCGCCGGCTGATCGCCACCCCGCACCGTGCATCGCTGTCGGGGGGCATCGGTACCCTTGCTATCAGGCAACGATCCCCGGTGAGGAGTCGAGAAGAAGCATGCGCACACGTCGTCAGACGCGCGCCGGCGTCCGGCGGTGACCACGACCCAGCATCCCGGCGGCACACCGTTGCCGGCCGACGAGCGGTTGGCCCGGGAGCTGCTCGACGGGCTCGCCGAGGCCGTGCTGACAACGGACGAGACCGGTCGGGTCACCCTGGTCAATGCCATGGCTGCCGAGTTGATCCCGGAGGTCGACGCCGGCACCGAGCTGGCCGGGTGCCCGGTGACGGCACTGGCCCAGGCCGTCGCCAGCGGCGCTGACCGCTTCGACGCCGACCACCACGGCCGCCGACTGCGCGGCGTCCGACGGCAACTCGCCGGCACCCGGTGGGCGTGGTATGTCCGCGACGTCACCGAGGAGCACGCCCGCGCCGACGCCCTGCTCGTCGAACGCCGCCGGACCGCGTTCCTCGCCCAGGCCGGCAGTCGGCTGGCGCTGGCCCTGCACCGCGACCAGGTCCTGCTGGCCACCACCACGCTCGCCGTCCCCTACCTCGCCGACGTCGCCGTCGCGCTGCCCCGACCGACCGCTCCGGCCGAGCCGCACCCCCGCTGGATCCGGTACGCCGACGGCGAACCCGCCCCGATCACCGGGCTGGCCAGCCCCGCCCTGACCAGCTCCGTGCCCGGGCTGGCCGAAGCGCTGGCCGGCGACCGGGCCGAACCGGGCCCCTGGCCGGACGCTCCGCTCACCGACCTGGCCGACCTGCTGCCGCCCGGGTTCGGCCCCCCGGGCATGGTGCTGGTCAGCCCGCTGCTCAGCGCCAGCGGCTCGGCCGGTGCGCTGCTGCTCATCCGTCGGGCCGGGCGGGCCGGCTTCGACCGGCGCGACGTGGAGCTGGCCCGGGAGTTCGCCACCCGCGCGGGGGCCGCGCTGGCCACCGCCGACCTGCACGGCGAGCAGGCGCACCTGGCCCGGGTGCTGCAAACCAGCCTGCTCCCGCCCGAGCTGCCCGTGGTGCCCGGCGTGAGCCTGGCCGGCGGCTACCGGGCAGCGGGCGACACCCTCCGCATCGGCGGCGACTTCTACGAGGTGTTTCCGCACCCGCGCGGCGCCCTGTTCGCGCTCGGCGACGTGTGCGGCAAGGGTGTGGGCGCGGCGGTGCTGACCGGCCGGGTCCGCCAGTCGTTGCAGACGCTGCGGCTGGTGGAGCAACGCCCGCTGGAGCTGATCCACCTGCTCAACCAGGCGCTGTTCGATGCGCCGGACGCGGCACGTCGCAACCAGTTCACCACCCTGTTGCTCGGATCCCTGGATCGGGGGCCGACCGGGCTGGACCTTCGGGTCGCAGGCGGGGGCCACCCGGCGCCACTGCTGGTCACCGCCGACGGCACCGTCACCCCGGTCCCGGTCGGTGGCATGCCGGTGGGGGCGCTGACCGCCGCACGCTTCGCCGAGAGCCGGGTGCACCTCGACCCGGGCGATCTGCTGCTCGCGTACACCGATGGGGTGACCGAGGCGCGCGACCCCCGCGACCCGCGCGACACGGCGATGTTCGGCGAGGTCCGGCTGCGGGCCGCGCTCGTCGCGGCGGCCGGGCAACCGCCGGCGGCGCTGATCGACCGGGTGCTCCGCGCGGTCGACGACTGGGCGGGCGGGCAGGCCCACGACGACATCGCGATGCTGGCCGTCGGCGTCTCGGCATGACCGACCGGGCGACCGACCGGTCGACTCGATCAGGCGGTACGCGCCACCGGGCCGCCGCCCGGCCATTCCCTGGTGGTGCCGACCGATCGTTCCGGACCGCCCGACGAACCCGTCCACCCCGTTCGGGGCTGCCGACCCGGATCGCCCGACCAGTCCCCCGACCGGCCACCGGGCCGGTCCGGGCCGTCCGGCCAATCGCCCTGGCCCGTGGGCTCGTCCGACGTCGGCCGGTGCTGCGCCTGCTGGCGGCGGGCGGTCTCGTCGAACTCCCGCATCCCGCGCAGCAGCGCGTCGCGGCCCTCCCGGCTCATCCCGGCCAGCACGGCGGCGAGCTGGCCCTGGCGGTCGGCCCGCAGCTCGGCGAGGAGCCGGCGAGCCTCCGGGGTGAGGCGCAGCGAGATCTCCCGACGGTCGAAGCGGCCCGGCTCACGCTCCAACATGCCGGCGGCGACCAGCCGGTCGCAGAGACGGCTGGCGGAGCTGAGCAGCATGTCGAGTCGGGTGGCGAGCCGACGCAGGTTGATCCCGTCGTACTGCTCCACCACCATCACCGCCCGCAACTGGGCGCCGGACACGCGGTTGGCGGTCCCCTCCCGGGCAGACTCCCAGATGCCCAGCAGGGCAGCGGCTGTCGCGTCCAGCGCGGCAGCCATACTCGTCTCAGGGTCCGTCGGACGGTTCATGTCGGCCATGGTGGCCCGAGAGTACTCCGAACCTCCTGGTGGTCGAGCTTTCAGTGAAGGACTGACGATGAACGAACCGGTCAATCAGGCACGACGTGCCCTGAACGAGACACCAGCCGACCGTCTGGTCGGTGGGATCCGGGACGTGCTCGCCCAGTCGTACGGGATCACCGACGTCGAGCTCTACCAGGTCGACTACCGGATCGCGGAGCTGCTGCCACTCGGCGAGGACGACTCGATCACCAGCCCCGGGCACCCGGCCTGGCGCGCCTTCGACCACCAGTCGCCGATACTGGCCGACGGCACCGCCTGGGTCCCGGTCACCATGCGTGGCGAACGTCGAGGGGTGCTCCGCCTGTCACCCGTCCTGGACGACCGCGACGTCGTCGCCGCGCTGGCCGAGATCGCCACCGCGCTCGCCCACGAGGTGGCGGCGGTCTCCGCCGGCACCGACGTCTACCTGGCGGCCAAGCGCACCCAACGCCTCACCCTGGCCGCCGAGATGCAGTGGGACCTGCTCCCCGGCCGCAGCCGCATCCGACCCTCGTTCAGCCTGGCCGGGCAGTTGGAGCCGGCGTACGCGGTGCGCGGCGACAGCTTCGACTGGTCCGACGACGGGGAACGGGTCTGGTTGTCCACCATCAACGGCACCGGTGAGGGGGTGGCCGCGTCCCTGCTCACCTCGCTGGCCACCCACGCGCTGCGCAACGCGCGGAGGGCCGGGCTGAGCCTGGCCGACCAGGCCGCCCTCGCCGACCAGGCGATCTACGACCTGTACCGGGGCGAGCAGCACCTCTCCGCGTTGCTGATGGAGTTGGACCTTCGCTCGGGGATGATGACGGTGGTGGACGCCGGATCACCCCGGCTGGTCCTGCTCCGCGACGGGGACGTCACCGAGCAGCCGCTGGAGGCGCAGTTCCCGCTGGGCATGTTCGAGGCGACCGACTACCACGAGCAGAAGGTCCCCCTGCTGCGCGGCGACCGGGTCTTCGTGGTCAGCGACGGGGTGGTGGAGGCCACCGGTCAGCACATGCGCTACGGCGAGACGGCACTGGACCGGTTCCTGCGGCGGACCGGGCCGATGGCCCCCCTGGACGCCGTCCGGTCGCTGATCGGTGATCTGCGCGCGTTCGTGGCCGGCGACCTGGTCGACGACGCGGTGGTGGTCTGCCTGGACTGGACCGGCCCGCAGCCGTGACCGGTGGTCAGTACGCGCCGCGGCCGTTCAGCACCGCGCCGACGGTCTTCCAGAGGATGGTGAGGTCGGCGGCGAGGGACCAGTTCTCCACGTAGTAGAGGTCCAGCCGGATGCCGTCCTCCCAGCTCAGGTCGGAGCGGCCACTGACCTGCCACAGGCCGGTCATGCCGGGCTTGACCAGCAGCCGTCGGGCCACGTCACCGTCGTAACGGGCCACCTCCGAGGGGAGCGGTGGGCGGGGCCCGACCAGGCTCATCTGCCCCAGCAGCACGTTGACCAACTGCGGCAGCTCATCCAGTGACCACTTGCGCAGCAGCCGGCCGACGCGGGTCACCCGGGGGTCCTGGCGCATCTTGAACATCAGGCCGTCGGTCTCGTTGCGCGCGGTCAGCTCGGCCAGCAGCGCGTCCGCGTTCACCACCATGGTGCGGAACTTGAACACGCCGAACTCCTGCCCGCCCCGGCCGACCCGGACCTGCCGGAACAGCACCGGGCCCCGGCTGTCCAGTTTGATGGCCAGCGCGATGAACGCGATCAGCGGCAGCAGCACCGCCAGCGCCAACGACGAGACGGACCGGTCGACGAGACCCTTCACCAGCTTGCGCACCCCGCGGAACTCGGGCGCCTCGACGTGGATCAGTGGCAGGCCGGCGACCGGGCGGGTGTGGATGCGCGGGCCGGCGACGTCGGTCAGCGCGGGCGCCACGACCAGGTCGATGCCGGTCCCCTCCAGTTGCCAGCCGAGGCGGCGCAGCCGGGCCGCGGTCAGCTCACCGGAGGCGGTCACCGCGACCGTGTCCGCGCCGATCGCGGTGGCGGCCTCCGGGATGCCTCGGAAGGACCCCACCACCGGCACGTCACCCAGTCGCTGCGCCACCGGCGCCAGCAGCGCGTCGGGGATGCAGGCGCCCACCACCTGGTAGCCGGCGTACGGCTCACGGCGCAGCGTGTGGACCAGCTCCAGAACGTGAGCGGTGTCGCCGACCACCAGCACCTTGCGGGACCAGCCGGCCCCCAGCGAGCGGGCCCGGTGCAGCCGCTTGCGGGCGGCGAACCGCGCCACCTCCAGCCCGACGGTGCCCACCGCGAAGGAGATGCCCAGGAAGCCCCGGGAGACGCCGACATCGGCGATGTAGCCGATGATCGCGATCGCCCCGGCCAGGCGCAGGCTGGCTGAGCTGACCCGCCGGTACTCGTCCGCCCCGTAGCCGATCACCCGGTCGTCGTAGCAGCCGAGCGCCTTGAGCGAGATCAGCCAGGCCAGCACCAACCCGGGGGCGACCAGCACGTACGGGATCTCCGAGCCGGTCGGCTCGTCGTCACCGAAACGGGCGACGTACCCGATCAGCAGCGCGATGATGAGGATGGTGGTGTCCAGCACCACCAGGACCCGGATGTAGGACCGTTCGTCGGCGCGCGCCACCAGCCCGGCGCGTCGACCGTCCGGCTCCGCCGACGTGGCGGGGGTCAACAGTGTCGCCACGCTCACCGGCCCTCCCAATCTGTACAGGATGGCCCCGGCCGACGCGTCGGTCCGGAGGCGGACCGACTATGCCGGAACAGTCGACATCCTGCCTTGACAACTATGACTGCCGATTGCTTCCGACGTATTGCCGTCACTTTTCTTCAACAACCTGTAGCCGAAAGGGGGCCTGCCACACCGGATCGACGGTACGGCAGGCCCCTGGACGTCTGAGCGTCGGATCAGCGCGGCGCTGGCGGACGCCGTGCGATGGCGCTGAGGAAGATGCTGCCGATCTCGCTCGGGTCCTTCGTGACGAAGACGTCGCCACCGGTGACCTTGGTGATCGACTCCAGCTCTGCCTTGCTGACGCCCTCGCCGATACCGATCATGATGACCTGGACCGGCCGCTCCGGGTCGGCGATCTGCTTGAGCTTGCCGAGCAGCTGCTGCTGGTTGAGGCCGTTGTCGTCCTCGTTCTTGCCGTCGGTGAACAGCACGATCGAGTTGACCCGACCGGGCTGCCAGTTCTCCTGCACCGCCTGGTACGCGGCCAGCATGGTGTCGTAGAGGCCGGTGTCACCGCTGGAGGGCTTGACGGTGGCGAGCGCGCCCTCCAACTGGGCCCGCTGACCGGAGAGCGGCCCGATCGGGACCAGCTCCCGGTAGTCCCGGTTGCCGACGAGCTTGGTGGAGAAGGTCCACAGGCCGATCGACCAGGAGTCGTCGAAGAGGCCGAGGCCGCGACGGGCCGCGTCGACGGTGACCTCCTCCCGGCTGCGGTTGTTGGCGCTGGGCACCGGTTCCTTCATCGAGCCGGAGACGTCGATGACGGCGAGCATCCGACCGGACTGGGTGGCGATCGACCAGCTGGAGACGACCCGCTGGATGGCGGCCGGGTCGAGGCCGCCCGCCGCGGTGCCGCCGTTCGCCGGTGCGGTCGGCGCGCCGCCGGACGGGCTCGGAGCACCCTGCGGCGCCTTGAAACCATCGCCCCAGTTGCCGTCCGGCGCGCGCAGCGACTGCGCGGCGAGCCGGTTACGGAAGGTCGGACTGGTGAGCAGCTCGTACAGCACCTTGGCCGCCGACGCCTTGCTCGGCTCGATGCCGGGCAGCACCGCGTACGGGTAGTCCAGCGGCATCGGCGCCGGCTCCATGTAGAGCGCGGCCAGCGGCACCGGCGGCTTCTTGCTGTTGTACGCGATCACGTCTTCTTCGGACAGAGCCGCCGCACCGAGACCGCTCGCGATGGACGTCGCGTCGTTGGCCGTGGGGAAGCGGGCCAGCAGGTCGTTGCGGAGCGAGGAACGCCCTATGGCCAGTGCGCGGAGCGCGCCGACGGTGTTGCGCTGGGCGTCGCCGCCAGCGCCGTTAGCCGCGGCGGTCAGCGAGAGCAGACCGGACAGCCCCGCGGCGTCGCGGGTCGGCTCGACGATCCCGGTCCGCAGCGGAGAGCTGGTGTTGTTGACCTGCTTGAGCAGGTCGGTCCAGTTGAACTTCTTGTCCGGCCAGCCCAGTCGGGTGGCGACCGGCTCGGGCATCGCGACGACGATCGGGCTGCGAGCGATGGACTGGCCGTTGGTCGGGGCGAACGCCGTCGCGTCCTTCTTCAGCCGCAGCAGCCAGGTCGAGGAGTCGGGCACCCAGACGTCCGGGCTGACGGCGGTGCCGCTGGCCTGCCCCACACCGGCCAGCACGGCCCCGTGCTTGGCCGCCACCACGGCCGCCACGTCGACCGGGTCGGACGCGGACACGTCGACGCGGATGCAGGTCGGGCCCACCGCCGCGCCGTCCTTCACCCACTGGGACGCGGCGGCATCCACCGCCGGCGCGAGTTCGGAGGCGACCGCCACCGCCAGTCGGATCTCTCCCGAGCAGCTGGGCTGGATCAACTCCTGGTAGCCGAACCACGCGCCCGTCGTCACGACGAGCACACCCGCCGTTGCGGCGGCGGCGGCTAGGTGGAGTTTCGAACGCATGCGATGGCGGCCTGCTGACACGGTGACCATCTTGCGTACTAGGTGCCGTCTCTGCCACATCCGTTCGGACTAAAGTTACGGAGGAGAAACAGTTGACCACTTTTTTGCAACAGAGAGTGATGGGGCCGCCTCGCGGCGTTGCCAAACCAGTGCCACCCTCACATCTTCTTAGCGAGCGTTCAGGGCAGGACGCACGTCGGGCTCGGCACCGGCACCGGCTCACCGGACGCCTCCAGGACGCCGCTTTCGGCGTCACGCCGGAACACCCGCACCATGTCCGCCCGCTCGTCGGCAACGTAGAGGTGCTCCCCGATGAGGGCGAAGTGCCGAGGCCACTCCCCGCCGGTGTCCACTTCGGCCACCAGCTCGGGCAACTCCCCGGCCAGCGCGAAGACCGCCAGCGTCCCCACCCCACGGTTGGCGACGTAGAGGAACCGGCCGTCCGGGGCGACCGCGACCTCCGACGGCTGGACGTGACCGGCGTGGTTGCTCGCCTCGACCCGCCCGCGCTGGTGCAACGCGCCGTCGTCGGTCAGCTCGTAGGCGGTCACCGAGGCGTCCAGCTCACCGACGACGTAGCAGCGCCGTCCGTCCGGGTGCCGGGCCAGGTGCCGGGGGCCGGTGCCGGGCTTCGTCCGCATCCGGGGCGCACGCGGCACCAGCCGTCCGGTCGCCTCGTCCAGGTCGTACCGGTAGACCGAGTCGGTGCCGAGATCCACGCCGAAGATCGGCCCCTGAGCCGCGCCGGGCGAGACCATGTGGGCGTGGGCGTGGTCCTGGCGCTCCGGGTCGGGGCCGTGCCCCTCGTGCGTCACCAGGTCGGTGCGCTCGCCGGGCACGCCCCGCGGGTCGAGCGGGAAGACCGCGATGCTGCCGCTGCCGTAGTTGGCCGCCATTAGGTGACCGCCACCGGGCAGCACCGCCAGGTGGCAGGGCTCCGCGCCGCCGGTCGACCGACTGCCGAGCGGGTCCAACGTGCCGTCCGCACCGACCTGCCAGGCGCTGATCTCGCCGTCCGTCAGCTCGTTGACCGCGTAGAGCACCGGCTGGGTGGGGTGCCGCACCAGGAAGGAGGGGGACGGGGTGACCGCCACCGTGCCGAGCGGGGTCAGCGCCCCGCTTCTCGGGTCGCGACGCGCGGCGACGATGCCGCTGCCCCGCCCACCGCTCTGCGCGGTGTAACCCCCGATGTGGACGACCTCACCCTGACCGCTCACGCCCAACTCCTCCGCCGGCAACCTTCGTTGATCCAACCAGAGGCTGCCCGCGTTGCTCGCCCGTTAACCGGCTTTCCGGCCCGGATCTCAGGCCGCCGGCACCGGCTCGCCGCGCTGTCGGGCGACGTGCTCCACCAGAGAGATCAAGACCATCTTCCCGGACTGCCGGTCCCGGGCGTCGCAGAGCACCATCGGCACGTCCGGATCCAGGTCGAGCGCTCGGCGTACGGTCTCCAGGTTGAACCGGCGGGAGTCGTCGAAACAGTTCACGCCCACCACGAACGGGATTCCCCGCTGCTCGAAGTAGTCGATGGAGGGGAAGCAGTCGGCCAACCGCCGGGTGTCGGCGAGCACCACGGCGCCGAGCGCGCCGAAGGCCAACTCGTCCCAGAGGAACCAGAACCGGTCCTGGCCCGGCGTGCCGAACAGGTAGACCTGAAGGTCCTCGTTGATGGTGATGCGGCCGAAGTCCATCGCCACGGTGGTGGTGGACTTGCCCTCCACGCCGGAGAGGTCGTCGGTGCCGATCCCGGCACCGGTGAGCACCTCCTCGGTCTGCAACGGACGGACCTCGCTCAGGGCGCTCACCAAGGTCGTCTTGCCAGCTCCGAAGCCTCCCGCGATGAGGATCTTCAGTGCCAGCGGGATCGTGGTGCTGGTGCCCACCTGGTCATAGCGCACGGAGTCCACTGACCACCGCCTTGAGGATGTCGTCGTCGGGAAGGATGCCGGCGGCCGGCGGCTCGTGCACCGCGACCAGGCCCTCGGCGAGAAGATCACCGAGCAGTACCCGGATCACGCCGACCGCGAGGTCCAGCTCAGCTGCCAGTTCGGCCACCGACACCGGCCGGTGGGCCAAGGTGACCAGCCGTCGATGCTCCGGCAGCAGATGCGAACGGCTCGTCGCGTCGACGTCCGAAACGGCCAGCACGAACGCGACCAGGTTGAATCCGTCGACGGCGGAGCGTACGCGGCCTCCGGTGAGGGCGTACGGGCGCATCACCGGGCCGGCTTCACCGTCCAGCCACTCGTGCTGCGGCCCGGGCGGCTCAGTCCGCATCTCCGGCACCCGCCGTCGATCGGGCCGGCGCGGCGAGGCTCTCCCCCACCCGGATCACCAGCATCGCCATCTCGTACGCGACCAGCCCGATGTCCGCGTCGGCGTCGCTCACCACGGCCAGGCAGGCGCCCTGCCCGGCGGTGGTGACGAAGAGGTACGCCTCCTCCATCTCCACCACCGTCTGCCGGACCGGGCCGCCGTCCACGTGCCGGCTGGCGCCTCGGGCGAGGCTGGAGAAGCCGGCGGCGAGCGCACAGAGGTGCTCGGCGTCGGAGCACTCCAGCTCGGCCGAGCAGCCGAGCAGCAGCCCGTCGGCGGAGAGCACCACCGCCTCGCGGGCGGCGGGTACCCGTTGCACCAGTTCGTCGAGCAACCAGTCCAGACCTGCGCTCTGCTTCGTCGAATGCCGCACTAGGCGTCCCTCTCAGTCACGGTCGGGGGTTCGGGGGTCGTCGGCGGGTCGGTGGGGGCCGCCTGGACCGCCGGCCCGGTCGGCGGTGGCGGGCCGGTCGGGCCGGTCGGCGGTGGCGGGGTGATGGCGGTGGCGCGTCCGCGCGCCGTGCCGGCCTGGAGCGCCGCCATCACCTGGCGGACCTCCTCCGGCGAGCGGGGCGACGGAGTGTCGGTGACGGTCGAGCGGGGCTGGGCGGCAGGGGTACGACGTCGCACCCGGCGGGGCAGGCCATCCAGCTCGTCGTCGGGCTCGTCGGGGGTGGGCGACCCCTCGTCGCGCCCATTCGCGGGCGGGACGGTCGAGCTCGGCGCTCCGGCGGGCGGCGCCGTGCTGGCGGACGGGGCCGTCGGCGGGCGGGTGCGGGGGCGGGTCACAGCGCCCCGGCGCGCCGTCCGGACCAGTCGCCGGCCCGGGTCGGCCGACGCGGCGTCGAGCGTGGCGGGGTCGGGGCCGGCCGGCGGCTCGGTGGTGACCAGGTCTCCGGGGACCAGCACCACGGCGGTCACGCCACCGTCCCCGGACGGGCCCAACCGCACCCGTACGCTGTGCCGGGCCGCCAGCCGGGCCACCACGAACAGGCCGAGTCGGGCGCTCTGCGCCGGGTCGAACTCGGGCGAGCTGGCCAGTCGGGTGTTGGCGGTCTCCAACGCCGCGGCGGACATGCCCAGCCCTCGATCGGTGATTTCCAGGGCGTACCCGTTGGCCACCTGCGCCCCGGTGACGGTGACCCGGGTGTCCGGCGGGGAGAAGGCGGTGGCGTTCTCGACCAGCTCGGCGAGCAGGTGGATGACGTCGCCGACCGCCCGCCCGAGCACGCCGGCCGGCTGCACGGCCTTGACGTCCACCCGTTCGTACGCCTCCACCTCGGAGATCGCGCCGCGGATCAGGTCGACCATCGCGACCGGGTTCCGCCAACCCCGACCGGGCGCGGAGCCGGCGAGGATGACCAGATCCTCGGCGTGCCGGCGCAGCCGGGTGGCCAGGTGGTCGACCTGGAACAGCTCGGCCAACTCGTCCGGGTCCTCGCTACGCCGCTCCATCCGGTCCAGCAGGTGCAACTGACGGTGCACCAGGCTCTGACTGCGTCGGGCGATGTTGAGGAAGACCTCGTTGAGCCCGCGACGCAGGGTGACCTCGTCCACCGCGGCCTGGACGGCGGTGCGCTGCACCTCGGTGAAGGCGCGCCCGACCTCGCCGATCTCGTCGTGGCCGTACTCGAGCGGTGGAGCCTCCCGCGCGACGTCGACCTGCTCGCCACGGCGCAGCCGGGCCACCACGTCGGGCAGCCGGTGCTCCGCCAGCTCCAGCGCGGCGGTACGGACGCCGCTGAGCCGGCGGACCAGGGTGCGGCCGACCCGCAGCGCCACCAGCACCGAGACGACGACTGCGGCGAGCCCGAGTACGCCCGCGGCGGCCAACCGCGCCAGGATGCCGACCGCCATCGGCACCGAACGGTCGGCGAGAGCGTCGGCCTCGGACAGTTCGAAGTCCCGCAACTGCTGCTGCACCGCGTCCTGGCTGGCCTGCCAGGCAGCGGCGTCGACAGCCGGCCGACCGGACCGGTTGGGCACGACCAGCGCGTCCTGCATACGGCGCAGCCGGGTGAACGCCTCGCTCTCGGTCAACCGTTGGTACGCGACCCGGCTGCTCTCGGGCAGGTCCGCCACGGCGTTCTCGGTGAGCCACCGTTGGTTGCCGATGGCCTGGACGAGCTGTGTGTGCTCCCCCTCGGCGAACCGTCCGGCGGTCAGCGCGCCGGCCAGCAGCGCGTCGCTCTGGCCGAGCAGTTCCCGGGAGCGACCCAGCGCGGTGAGCGCCAGGGCCTCCCGGTTGATGTCCGGGTCGCTGAGGGTAGCCATGCCGGCGAACGCGTGGAAGGCCGCGGTGACCATGCCGCTGTAGAGGCCGATCGCGCCGGCCCGGTCCACCTTGCGCTCGTCGATGAACCTCCGCCCGTCGGGTAGCGCCGCCAGCGAGTTGACCAGCTCGTCGACCCGGGTTTCCAGCGGGTCGTCAGCGGCGTCGCGCAGCGCTTCCCCGTTCACCCGGCGTCGCAGCTCGGCGACCGCCCGGTCGGTGCGCCCGCGCTGCTCGGCGAGGGCGGGCACGTCGGTACCGCCGGCGAGCTGCACGACCGAGAGCCGGCGTTCCCGTTGCAGCTCGGTGACCACTGTCTCGCCGGGGCGACCCAGGTCGTACAACAGGGTCCGGGCGGAGAGAAGGTCCAGGGCGGGACCGAAGGTCAGCGTGGTCGCGAAGATCCAGAGCGCCAGGAGCGCGGTCACCGGCGCGACGACCAACGCGGTCAGCTTCGAGCGGATCGGCCAGTCGCGGGTTTTCATCAGACCTCGCCCGTACGGGGTGGCAGGAGGGGTGCCGGCACCGCCGGACACCGCGCCTGCCGGCTGCGCGCCCGGCCGCGTCGCCGGGCACCGGCGCGGGCGCCTTGGGCAGGATACGTAATCGGAGGCTGTTTCACTACCGCCCGTGTCGACACCACCCAAGCGCCTCTTCCGGGGTGAATCAGGCCTCGACAGGTGAGTGGTTGCGCCCCTCGTCAGGAAAGTGTCTCGGATCGGGATTGGCGATCACTGCGCGGAGGGAATAGCAGATGACGAAGGAGGAGCCCATGTCGCCCACGCAGATAGTCGTCATCGTGCTCGTCGTGCTGGTGATCGTCGCGGTGCTGGCCGTGGCCGCCCGCTCGCTCAACAACCGCCGTGCCCTGCGCAACCGGTTCGGGCCGGAGTACGACCGGGTGGTGGCGGAACAGGACAGCCGGTCCGCCGCCGAGCGCGAACTGCGCGACCGGGAACGCCGGCATGCCGAGCTCACGCTCACCCCACTCACCGCGGAGTCCCGGGCTCGCTACGCCGCCGCCTGGGAGGAACTCCAGGTCCGTTTCATCGACTCCCCCGGCGAGACGGTGGGCGACGCAGACGTTCTGGTCACCCGGCTCGTCGAGGAGCGGGGCTACCCGACCGGTGACTTCTCCGACCAGATCGCCCACCTCTCCGTCGAGCACGCCCGCACCCTGACCAACTACCGGGACGCGCACGAGATCCACCTGCGCAACTCCCGGGGCGAGGCCAGCACCGAAGAGCTGCGGCAGGCGGTCGTGCACTACCGCGCACTCTTCGCCGACCTACTCGGCGAGGAGCCGGTCGGCCACCACACTCCCGAACAGCGCCATCACCCGGACCACGACGCCACGAGCCGCTGAGGAGGCCACCGATGCGCCAGGAAGAGCAGCAGGTGAGCAACGACCACCCGGAGGCCGTCCGGTCCGCGCCCGTGCCGGTACCACCGGCCGGCGACCGGGCCGACCGCTCCGACGTCCCGGAGGACGCCCTCGACGACCGGGGCACCTTCGACGACCAGACCGCCGCCCACGGGCGGGCCGACGACACCGACCGGGACGCCGCGTACGACCCGGCCGACGACGAGCTGACCGACGACTCCGACCCGCGCCACCGACGCGACGACCGGTCCGCCGACGAGGGCGGTTTCCACGAGCCGGGGCCGCTGCCGACGACGTTCGGCGCCACCACGGTGGCCGACGCGGTGGCCGCCTCCGCGCTGGCCAGCCCGCACCCGCAGGATCAGCCGGACCCGAGGGCCGAGCGGACCGCCCAGCCGGGCGACGGCGCCGAGGACGGTGAGCGGGAGGGTCTGCGCGCCGACCCCACCGCCGAGCTGCACCGCCGCGACGCGGAGTTCGACGACGGCGCGGGTGTCGACGACCGCGCCGACCTGAACGACCGCACCGACCTGGACGACCGCGCCGACGCGGACACGTCCGCTCGCACCGTCGTCGCGCCGGGGAGCACCGACGGCGACCCCGAGCGGCGCGGCGACCTGACCGGCGACCGGGACGCCGCTACGGCGGGCGCGGCCGGATACGGCAGCGCGACACCCGAGATGGTCGACCCGGACGCGGACGGCGAACCGGTCCCCGGCGACGACACCAGCCCCACGCTGGAGTCCGCCGGAACATCCCGACCCGCCGGGTCGACGGTCGCGGCCGAGCCGGCCACGCTTCTCGACACAGACACCGCGCAGGGCTTCCGGGACCGTTGGCGGGACGTGCAGCTGCGTTTCGTCGACGACCCGCAGGCGGCGGCCGGCGAGGCGCAGTCGCTGGTGGAGGAGGCCATCCAGGCCCTGTCCTCGGCGCTGGCCGCGCAGAAGAACACGCTGGGTGGGTGGCAGGACGCCGGCTCGGCCGACACCGAGCAACTGCGGATGGCGGTCCGCAACTACCGGGACTTCCTGGACCGCGTACTCGGTCGCTGAGTCCACCCGACCGATTGACTGGCGCCCCGGCCGAAACGGCCGGGGCGCCAGTTTGCGTACCGGACCAGCCAGATCGCCCGAAGGGGCCAGACACGCCGGTCGCGACCTCGGGGTGTGAAACCGCGCGGACCGGGTAATAGGGCGCGCGCGGACCAACCAGCGCGGACGTCGGGACGAGGGGTGACGGGGTGGACGGCGACGGTCTTCGGCTCAACATGAACGGCCTGGACTACCTGATCCTGGCGCTGTACTTCGTCACCGTCCTCGGGGTCGGCTTCGCCGCCCGCCGGGCCATCCGGACCAGCGTCGACTTCTTCCTCTCCGGCCGCTCCCTGCCGGCCTGGGTGACCGGTCTCGCCTTCGTCTCGGCGAACCTGGGCGCGTTGGAGATCATCGGGATGGCCGCCAACGGGGCCCAGTACGGGGTCATGACGGTCCACTACTACTGGATCGGCGCGGTCCCGGCGATGGTCTTCCTGGGCATCGTGATGATGCCCTTCTACTACGGCTCCAAGGTTCGCAGCGTGCCGGAGTACCTGCGGCTGCGCTTCAACCGCCCCACCCACCTGCTCAACGCGATCAGCTTCGCCGTCGCCCAGGTGCTGATCGCCGGCGTGAACCTGTACGCGCTGGCCCTCGTCATGCAGGCGCTGCTCGGCTGGCCGCTCTGGACGGCGATCGTGGTCGGCGCGGCGATCGTGCTGGCGTACATCACCATCGGCGGCCTGTCCGGGGCGATCTACAACGAGGTGCTCCAGTTCTTCGTCATCCTGGCCGGCCTCATCCCGGTCACCGTGATCGGTCTGGTCAAGGTCGGCGGCTGGAACGGCCTGATGGACGCGGTCGGCGACACCAAGCTCGGCGAGGCCGGTCTGCACGCGTGGCAGGACACCGGCAGCACGGCGAACCCGCTCGGCGCGCACTGGATCGGCATCGTCTTCGGCCTCGGCTTCGTGCTGTCGTTCGGCTACTGGACGACGAACTTCGCCGAGGTGCAGCGGGCCCTCTCGGCCAAGAACATGAGCGCCGCCCGGCGTACGCCGATCATCGCCGCGTACCCGAAGTTGTTCATCCCCCTGGTCACGGTCATCCCCGGCCTGGTGGCCCTGGTCACCGTGAAGGGCCTCGGCGCGGAGAGCGGCGACCTGCAGTACAACAACGCCATCCCGCTGCTGATGCGCGACCTGCTCCCCAACGGCGTGCTCGGGGTCGCGGTCACCGGCCTGCTCGCCTCGTTCATGGCCGGCATGGCGGCCAACGTGAGCGGCTTCAACACCGTCTTCACCTACGACATCTGGCAGGCGTACATCCGCCGTGACCGGTCGGACGAGTACTACCTGCGCGTCGGCCGGTGGGCGACGGTCGCCGCCGTGGTGATCGGGATCGGCACCGCGTTCATCGCGGCCGGGTTCAGCAACATCATGAACTACATCCAGGCGCTCTTCTCCGTCTTCAACGCGCCGCTGTTCGCCACCTTCATCATCGGCATGTTCTGGAAGCGGATGAGCGCGCTGGCCGGCTTCTGGTCGCTGCTGCTGGGCACCCTGGTGTCGTTGAGCCTCTACCTGCTCTACAAGGGCGGGGTGATCGATTTCAACTCCGACCTGGAGGAGAGCTTCTGGGGCGCCGGTCTGGCGTTCGTCACGGCGGTGGTGGTCGCCGCGATCGTCACCCCGCTCACCGCACCTAAGCGGGACGAGGAGTTGCGCGGGTTGGTGTACGGCATGGGCGGCGTCGACCTGAAGGGCGACGTGCTCGCCGGGGACGCCGTCTGGTACCGCTCGCCGGTGCTGCTCGGTCTGATCGCGGTCGCGCTGGCCGCCCTCTTCTACATCCCGGTCTTCTGAGGAAAGGGGTCGGCAGATGAGCAACGACGGCCAGCCGGCACAGGACCCGCTGATCGACGAGGCGCAGGCGGAGCAGCGGCGCTCCGCCGCGGCCCGGTTGTTCGACATCCGCCGGGTGATCGGTGGCCTCTTCGTCGCGTACGGGGTCATCGTGACGCTGATCGGCATCTTCGACAGCCGGGCCGAGATCGACAAGGCCGAAGGCGTACGGATCAACCTGTGGGCCGGGCTGGCGATGCTCGTGTTCGGTCTGCTCATGCTGCTCTGGCAGTGGTGGCGCCCAGCGGAGGCGCCGTCCCCCAACGAGCAGCAGCCCGACGCCTGACCGGACCGCGTGAACACGGCCCGGCCCGGCCGCCGGGCGGTCCGGCATGAGCGCGGCACGAAGGGGTACGCGGGGGGAATCAGGCACCGTGTCGGACCCAGGAGGCAGCACCATGACCGATCGCGATCGCCAACCGCCGCTGGAGGACAGCCCCGAGGTGGCCTCGGCGGTGGACGATGACGCCACCGTGCCGCAACTGCGCACCGGGGGTGGCCCGGACCGGGACACGCCGGGCTTCGCCGAACCCGGCAGCCGACCAGGTGACCTCGCGCCCGACACCGACGAGCTGATCGGCGACCCGTACGCCGCCGGCACCGGGGCCACCGGGACGGGAACCGGCGCCGGCGGGGACAACATCCGCACCGGGGGCGAGCAGCCCTGGGAGCCGGAGGACCTGGTGATGGCCCGCGGGCAGGATCTGACACCGGAGAACCTGGAGAAGGCCCGCCGCGACCTGGCCGAACAGGGCCCGGCGGCGATCGAACGCACGGTGCCCTGATCGGGCCGACAAAAAGGGGGGGTCCCCGGCCCGACCTGTGACGGTCGAGCCGGGGACCCGGGGGGAACCTGCTGCCAACAGTGCCTCACCAACCACTGGCAGCGGGTTGGTGCGTGAGCTACCCGATCAGAGCGCCGGGTAGGCGTTGCGCATGAGCTCCTGGAACTGGGCGGAGAACCAGGCACCGGAGATCGGCGCGTCGCCCAGGGCACCCGACGGGTTGTTGCCGTTACGGGCGTTGCCGCCGTACGTCGGGTCGCACATCCGGTCGAAGCCCTTGCCCTCGTTGTTCGGGATCTCCTTGCTGGAGCCGTCCGACTCGCCCGGCGGCTTCACCCAGACGTAGGCGTCGATACCCGTGGCCGGGGCCACCCGAGGCCGCTCACCGAGACCGGCACCGGCCTGGTTGCACCAGTTGCCGAGGTGTGCCCGACGGTCGATGCGACCACCGTTGACGTACGTGTCGACGCTCGTCGTCGCACCCGGGCCGGTGGGCCGGGCGGAGCCGCCCCAACCGTTGCGCGAGGTGTCGATCAGCATGCCGATGTTCGAGTTGAAGCCCAACGAGACCAGCTTGGTCCGGAACGCCTGGGCGAACGACAGCTCGTCGACGTAGTAGTTCCAGTCGACCCACTTGGACTGCCGCACCGTCTGGCCGTTCACGTTGTCGGTGACCTTGAAGTACGGCTCCTGCAGCGCCGAGTAGTTGGCGGTGTTGGTGATGAAGCCGTGCACGTTGTTGACAGTGCTGCCGGAGGCGACAGCCGCGGTCTTCAGGATCTCCGCGCTCGGGTTGAAGTTGCTGTCCCAACCGAGCCAGCCGTGGTGGCCGGAGTCGATGTAGTTGTAGACGTTGCCGATCGCGCCCAGCTTGGCCAGGGCGTAGCCGACGCCGTTGACGTAGGCGCCGTTGGCCTTGACCGTGTCACACATGACCGTGCCGCCCGGCTGGCCGGAGGTGTTGGTCACCAGGTTCGGCAGCGAGTCGATCTCGATGATGTTGATGATCCGCAGGCTGCTGTACTTGGCCTGGCTCTGGATCGCGGCGATCGGGTCGATGTACTCGGCCTTGTACTTCGGCAGCTCGTCCGGGCCCAGCTCACCGTTGGAGGCGAGCGCGGAGCAGTCCCGGCCGGGCAGGTTGTAGATCACGAACTGGATGTAGCCGGCACCCTGGCGCAGCGCCTCGTCCAGGTGCTCCTTCACGCCGAAGGCACCGTTGGAGCTGCTGTTCGGCGTGCCGTTGATCGCGGCGATCCGGTCCAGCCAGACGGCGGTGGGGTTGTTGGAGACCCGGCTGCCGCCGGGCTCGGCGTCCGCCTTGGCCTTCCACTCCGGGTTCACGTAACCGCGCACCCCGGCGTACGGGTTGTCGACCTTGGTGCCGGGCGGGTTGGTCGTGGGCGGGTCGGTCGGCGGGTCGGTCGGCGGGTCGGTCGGCGGATCGGTCGGCGGGTTGGTCGGCGGGTTGGTCGGCGGGGTGGTGCCACCGTTGCAGACCACGCCGTTCAGGGTGAACGAGGTGGGCTTCGGGTTGCTGCCGCTCCACGCGCCGTTGAAGCCGATGCTCGTCGACGCGCCGGTGGCCAAGGTGCCGTTGTAGGACATGCTGCGCGCGGTGACCTGGCTGCCGGACTGGGTGTACGTGGCCGACCAGCCCTGCTGCACCCGCTGGCTGGAGTTGGGGAAGGTCCAGCCGAGCGTCCAGCCGTTCAGCGCGTCGCCGACGTTCTTGATGGTGATGTTCGCGGTGAAGCCGCCCTGCCAGTCGTTGCTCGTGTACGCGATATCGCACTGCGTCGCGGCCTGCGCCGCGGTAACCGGAATCGTTACGAGCCCACCCGCGACCAGGGCACCCGCGCCGGTGAGCGCGAGGGCCCGGCGTGGGCCGGTTAGCCTTCTCCACACATTCATGCCACTGATCTCCTTGGGCGAGACCGGGCCCAGGTGCGGCCCGGCGGGACGGCCCGATGGGCGTCCTGCACGGACGGCCGCCGGCGCCACGGGATTCTTTGGGGGGCGCCCGACCCGGACGGGCGATGGTGGTGGTGGTGCCCGACCGATGCGTCGGCCGGTCGATCGGCGGCGGGTGCGTCGCCCGGTGAGAAACCGGGTGCCCTCGACTCCCTGCCTGCGCGGTATGGCTCTTTGAACCGCGTTCGCCGATTCTTGCATGGGAGCGCTTCCATGGCAATGGCTCGATGCGTTGCCGGAGACGCTTCGGACGATACCTCCGTGGATGCCGGCCGGCACGCGCCGCCCGCAGCCGCCGCTATCGGATGCCGGGGCAGGCCAGGCACGGGATGCGCGCAACGGCGCGACACGCCCACGGAGCCTCGGGACGCCTGACACGACACTCAGCGCGGCGAAAGCCGCGTACCACCCCTTCACCTCTTACATGGATCAAAGGTAAAACGCGAATCTTTCACTTCATAAGTCATGAAACGGTCTAACGTCGTTCTTAGCTCGGTTGTCGCCGAGCTCAGGACAACAGGGATGGAGTGACGCAGGTCATGGCTAAGAAGATGCTCGGGAAGGTCGTCGCGGGCGCCGCGCTCGGCGGCGCGTCGCTCCTGGTGTTCGCACCGGGGATCGCGTTCGCCGACGGCCACGACGACGGCAAGGTCTACGCCAAGCCGCACGTCGTCAAGGCTGGCGACGAGGTCAAGCTCCTCGAGATCTGCCCGGATCGGCAGGAGCACGCGTACGTGTGGTCCAAGGTCACCGGCAAGGTCAAGCTCAAGCCGGCGGACGAAGACCGGGGCGAGGACCGCGAGTGGCGTGAGGAGGAGAACTCCTCCGACCACGACAAGGGCAAGGACGAACACGGCAAGGACGACAAGGGCAAGGACGAGCACGGCAAGGACGACAAGGGCAAGGACCACGAAGGCAAGGACGACAAGGGCAAGGACGAACACGGCAAGGACGACAAGGGCAAGGACGAGAACGGCAAGGGCGGCCAGGGTGGCGGCGCTGCCGCCGACGCCTACGGCGACGAGGGCAGCAAGGACTGGAAGGGCGAGGAGCACGGCCAGGACGCCGAAGAAGGCCGTGACAAGAAGGACTGGGACTCCAAGGACGAGCACGGCTCGGACTACGGCTCGGACAAGGGCTGGGACAGCAAGGACGAGCACGGCTCCGACTACGGCTCGGACAAGGGCTGGGAGAACAAGGACGAGCACGGCTCCGACTACGGCTCGGACAAGGGCTGGGAGAACAAGGACGAGCACGGCTCCGACTACGGCTCGGACAAGGGCTGGGACAGCAAGGACGAGCACGGCTCCGACTACGGCTCGGACAAGGGCTGGGAGAACAAGGACGAGCACGGCTCGGACGAGCGTGGCGGTTACGGCAAGGACGAGCGCGGCTCGGACGAGCGTGGCGGTTACGGCAAGGACGAGCGCGGCTCGGACGAGCGTGACTGGGACAAGGAGCGCGAGTTCGTCTACTACGGCGAAGCCAAGGTCGACAAGGACGCCAAGCCGGGTCGCTACGAGCTCAAGGGCTCCTGCGGCGAGGGCGAGCTCGTCGTGCTGCCGCACGGCGGCGTCGACGGTGGTGACGGTGGCGCCAGCACCGGCACCGACCGCGGCCTGGCCACCGGCGGGGCGGGCCTGCTCGGCGCTGCCGCGCTGGGCGGGATCGTGTTGATGCGTCGTCGGCGGACCGATGGTTCGCTCGTCTGACGTGACGACGACACCGGCCGGCGGCCGTCGCGGGAGACCGTGGCGTGCCGCCGGCACGGCCGTCGTCGTCACCATGGCCATGATCGGCGCCGGCATGATCGGCGCCTCCCTGAAGACCACACCCACTGCCCGGCCGCCGCAGCCGCTGGCCCAGGCCGGCCCGGAGCCGACCGCGCCGCCGAGCACCGCCGACGACTCCCCGCCGGTCGACGGGCAGCCGGTCGGTCAGGCGGCGGTCGGTTTGGCCCGGTCGGCGCCGACGAGCATCGAGATCCCCCGGATCGGCGTCAACGCGACGATCATGTCGTTGGGCACCAACCCGGACGGCACCGTCCAGGTCCCTCCGCTGGACAAAGCCGACCAGGCCGGGTGGTACGAGCCGGGTGCGAGCCCGGGCGAGACGGGCAACGCGGTCATCGTCGGGCACGTGGACTCGGCGGTGCTCGGCCCGGCCGTCTTCTTCGACCTCGGCGCCCTCACCCCCGGCGACACCGTCACGGTGCGCCGCGCCGACGGGGTGCCGGCCACCTTCACTGTCGACTCGGTCAAGTCGTACCCGAAGACGGCCTTCCCCACCGAGTTGGTCTACGGACCGAGTGACCGGCCCGGCCTGCGGGTGGTCACCTGCGGCGGCCAGTTCGATCAGGCCGCGAAGAGCTACCCGGACAACATCGTCGTCTTCGCCACGCTGGCGGCCTGACCGACGAGGAACGAAAGAGGTCCGGCCGGTCGGGTCACCCCGACCGGCCGGACCGCGTCCGGCGTAGCTGAATCAGGCTGCCGCGGAGGTCCGCACCAGGGTGCGGATCTGGCGCAGCAGCACCGACAGGGCGGCGAGATCCGCCCGCGACTCGTCGAACTCACCCATCGCCCGTCGGGCGCGGTGGATGGAGGTGGCGTTCGACTGCTCCCACTGCTGCACCCGCTCGTGCGGCGGCAGGTCGCCCGGAGTGGAGTCGAGCACCTCCGCGGTGAGCGCGGCGAGCGCGGCGTACAGGTCGTACCGCAGCGCCATTCGCGCGAGGGTCTGCCAGCGGTCCTCGCGCGGCAGCAGGGAGATCTTCGACAGCAGCGAGTCCACCCGGAACAGGTCGGACAGCACGAAGTAGACCGAGGCCACTTCGCTGACGTCCCGCCCACTGGCGTTCGCGGTCTCCACCACGTCCATCAGACCGAAGCTGTACATCAGCCGGGTGGCCCGCTCCGCCAGCTCGCGGGGCAGCCCACGCTCGGTCATCGAGTCCATGTGCGCGGCGATGCCCTGGCGCTCGTTGCCGTAGAACAGCTCCTCCAGCCCCGGCAGCAGCCGGGTGACCCCGTCGCGCAGCCGGGCGATCTCGGCCGGCACGTCGATCGGCGAGCGCCGGTTGGAGACCAACCACCGCACCGCGCGGTCGAGCAGCCGACGGGTGTCCAGGTAGACGCTGGTCTGCAGCTCCGGCGCCACCTTGTTGTCCAGCGCCTCGACCTCGTCCCACAGCTCGCGCAGGCCGAACACCTCGCTGACCACCACGTAGGCCCGGATCACGTCGGCCGCGCTGGCCGCCGTCTCCTCGACCACCCGGAAGATGAACGAGATGCCACCCCGGTTGATCGCCTCGTTGACCAGCACCGTGGTGACGATGTCCCGGCGCAGCCGGTGCCGGCCCATCCGGTCGGCGAACCGCTCGCGCATCGGCGTCGGGAAGTAGTTGACCAGGACGTCGGTCGTCCACTCCTCGTCGGCCAACCCGTCGGTGAGGATCTCCCGCTCCAGGACGATCTTCACGTACGCGAGGAGCACGGCGAACTCCGGCGCGGTCAGCCCGGACTCGCTGCGGACCGCCAGTTCCTCGTCCGGCGGCAGCGCCTCCAACGCGCGGTCCAATCCGCCCGAACGCTCCAGCTCGTTGATCATCCGACGGTGCACCGGGAGCAGCGAGGCGGCCTGGGCCTGGGCGTTGTTGATCGCCCGAGCCTGGTCGTAGTTGTCGCGCAGCACCAGCTCCGCGACCTCGTCGGTCATCCCGGCCAGCAGCTCGTCCCGGTCGGCCATGGTCAGCTCACCGTCGGCCACCGCCGTGTTGAGCAGGATCTTGATGTTCACCTCGTGGTCGGAGGTGTCCACCCCGGCCGCGTTGTCGATGAAGTCGGTGTAGATCCGGCCGCCGGTCAACGCGTACTCGATCCGGCCGAGCTGGGTCCAGCCCAGGTTGCCGCCCTCGCCCGCCACCCGGCAGCGCAGGCCGCGTCCGTCCACCCGGATCGCGTCGTTGGACTTGTCGCCCACCTCGGCGTTGGTCTGGGTGGAGGCCTTGACGTAGGTGCCGATGCCGCCGTTCCAGAACAGGTCCACCGGAGCGGTGACGATCGCCTTCATCAGGTCCTGCGGCGACAACTGCGTGACGTCGTCGTCCAGGCCGATCGCCGCCCGGACCTGCGGCGTGATCGGAATGGACTTCGCGGTACGCGGGAAGATGCCGCCACCTGCCGAGATCAGCTCCGGGTTGTAGTCCTCCCAGGAGGAGCGGGGCAGGTCGAACAGCCGTCGACGCTCCGCGTACGAGGTGGCGGCGTCCGGCTCCGGGTCGAGGAAGATGTGCCGGTGGTCGAAGGCGGCCACCAGCCGGATGTGCTCGGAGAGCAGCATCCCGTTGCCGAACACGTCGCCGGACATGTCGCCGACGCCGACCACCGTGAAGTCCTGGGCCTGGGTGTCCAGGCCCAGCTCGCGGAAGTGCCGCTTGACCGACTCCCAGGCGCCCCGGGCGGTGATGCCCATCTTCTTGTGGTCGTAGCCGGCGGATCCGCCGGACGCGAACGCGTCGCCCATCCAGAAGTTGTGGGCCTTGGAGATCTCGTTGGCGATGTCGGAGAACGTGGCGGTGCCCTTGTCGGCCGCCACGACCAGGTACGGGTCGTCGCTGTCGTGCCGGACCACGTCCTCGGGCGGCACGATCTGCCCGCTGACGATGTTGTCGGTGACGTCCAGCATCGCGCCGACGAACTCCTGGTAGCAGGCGACCGCCTCGTCCCGGTCGCCCGGCTTCTGCTTCAACACGAAGCCGCCCTTGGCGCCGACCGGCACGATCACGGTGTTCTTCACCATCTGCGCCTTGACCAGGCCCAGCACCTCGGTCCGGAAGTCCTCCCGACGGTCGGACCACCGCAACCCGCCCCGGGCCACCGGCCCGAACCGCAGGTGCACACCCTCGAACCGCGGCGAGTAGACGAAGATCTCGAACTTCGGTCGCGGCGCGGGCAGGTCCGGGATGGCCTGCGGGTCGAGCTTGAACGCCACGTACGCCTTCGGCCGCCCGTCGGCGCGCTTCTGGTAGAAGCTGGTCCGCAGGGTCGCCTCGATCAGCGTCAGGTACGAGCGCAGGATCCGGTCCTGGTCGAGGCTCGCCACGTCGTCCAGCGCGCCCCGGATCGTCTCCACCAGCTCACCGCTGCGCTGCTGCCGCTGCTCGGTGCTCAACTCGCCCGGCGCGAACCGGGTCTCGAAGAGCTCCACCAGCAACGCGGCGAGCTTCGGGTACGCGATGAATGTCTGCTCCATGTAGTCCTGCGAGAAGACCGTGCCGGCCTGCCGCAGGTACTTCGCGTACGCCCGCAGCACCACCACCTGCCGCCAGGTCAGCCCGCCGCGCAGCACCAGCTCGTTGAACCGGTCCACCTCGGCCTCGCCGCGCCAGGCCGCCGCGAAGGCGTTCTCCACGTGCGGGCGCACCTCGGCCAGCTCGTGATGCCCCTCGGGCAGCATGAGGCCGAAGTCGTACAGGTAGACCCGACCGTCGATCCGGTCCACCTCGTACGGGTGCTCGTCGACCACCCGTACGCCGAGCGAGTGCAGGACCGGCAGCACGGCGGAGAGCATCATCGGCTCGCCGTACCGGTAGACCTTGAACCGGACGTCCATCGCCTCGGCCAGGTCGGCCCCCGGCACCCGGGTGCCCGGCCGCGGTGCCAACTGCTTGCGGAACAGGTGCATCTCCAGCTGGCCGGGCTCCTCCAGCAGCTCCAGCTTCGCCAGGTCCTTCATCGCCTCGTACGGCGTGTGCCCGTCCTTGTAGCCCTCCGGGAAGGCGTCCGCGTACCGGGTGAACAGGTGCTTGGCCTGCTCGTCGCCGAGCTTGCGCTCCAGCACCAGCCGGTAGTCGTCGTCCCACAGACGGGTGGCGTCGGCCAACTCCTCGGCCAGCAGGTCGGCGTCGATGTCGCCGGGTGGCCGCGTCGGGTCGGTCCGGACGATGAAGTGCACCCGGGCCAGCATCGACTCGGTGACCCGGGTGGTGTAGTCCACCCCGACGCCGTTCAGCTCACGCAGCAGGATGTCCTGCATGCGCAGCCGGTTCTGGGTGGTGAACCGGTCCCGGGGCAGGTAGATCAGGCAGGAGATGAACCGCCCGTACGCGTCCCGACGCAGGAACACCCGCAGTTGCCGGCGGCCGGCCATCCGCAACACGCCGACCACCGCGTGGTACAGGTCGTCGGTCTTGATCTGGAACAGCTCGTCGCGCGGGTAGGTCTCCAGGATCTGGATCAGATCCTTGCCCGAGTGGCTGCGCTGGCTCAGACCGGAGCGGTCCAGCACCTCGGCCACCTTGCGGCGTACCACCGGCAGCTCGCGGACGCTGGTCCGGTAGGCGGCCGTCGAGAACAGCCCCAGGAAGCGCCGCTCACCGATCACGTCACCGGCGGAGTTGAAGATCTTGAAGCCGATGTAGTCCAGGTACGCCGAGCGGTGCACGGTGGCCCGGGAGTTCGCCTTCGTGATGATCAACAGGCGCTTCTCCAGCACCTTCTCGTGCGCCTCGGGCGTCATCGAGGAGAGCGAGCGCGCATCCGGCGAGTCGGAGCGCAGAATGCCCAGACCGGTGCCGAGCACCGCCTCCAACGCCTTGCCGTCGACCGGGTCGGCGGCGTCGTCGCCGTCGGCGTCCACCAACCGGTACTCGCGGTAGCCGAGGAAGGTGAAGTGGTCCTGGGCGAGCCACCGCAGCAACTCCACCGAGTCGGTGATGTCCTTTTCCGGCACGGGTGGGCGGTTGTCGGAGGTACGGGCGGACGCCAGCTCGTCGGCGAGCGCGAGGGCACGCTGACGCATCTTCGGCCAGTCCTCGACCGCCTCCCGCACGTCGGTGAGCACCCGCTGCAACTCGCGGCGCAACCGGTCCCGTTCGGCCGCGTCCCGGACCGGGTCGATCTCGATCCGCATCCAGCTCTCGATGATGTCGCCGGCGATCGCGTCGTCCGGTTCCACATCGGCGGAGACCTCGGTGAGCCGGCCCAGCGGCTCCCGCCGCACCACCACCAACGGGTGCACCAGCAGGTGCACGTCGAGGTGGTACGAGTTGAGCAACGCCGTCACCGAGTCGACCAGGAACGGCATGTCGTCGGTGACGATCTCGACGACCGTGTGGTGCTGGTCGGCGTGCGGTTCGTGGATCCGCAGCTTCAACTCGCCCGGCACCCGCTGCTGGGCGAGATCCCGGTGAGCCCGGGCCGCGTCGAGCATCTCTTCCGCCGTGAAGCCGACCAGCTCCTCGTCCGGGGCGAACCGCCAGAAACGGCCGACAAGTGTCGCCGCGTCGTGGTCGTCCCCGGCGAGCGCGACGGCCTGGGCCACCAGGCGCTCCGCGTTGGGAACGGGTTCGTCGAGCTCGGCGTCCTCCACGTCGTCGGCCAGCGCCTCGGCTGGCAGACCCAGATCGTAGATGGTGTCGATGCTCGACCCGGTCAGCCCGGTGACTCCCGTGTCGAGTCGGCCGTAGCCGTCCCCGTCGGTCGCCGAATCGAAGCTGTCATCGTCCCGGCCGGAGTCATCCTGCCGGAGGTCGGGTTCCGGTTTGATCGCCGGACGCCGGTCCATCGGTGCCACTCCCCTCGACCCACCGCGTTGTGGGTCACTCTGCCGCCCAGCCTAGGCCCTGCCGTTGTGCGCCTTCGTCGGCGGACCACTGGCCAGACGTCCGGATCGGGACTTTGTCCTTTCACCCGTTGCGGGTCCGAGGTTGGCCGGCTGCGGGATACCCCGCCACGCGATGTTCATCACACGGGTACGGCTCGTCTTTGAGCGCGGCCGAGCACCTGGGGGACGTTGGGGACGGCGTTCCCGTACTACCGTGCGAGGGCAGTCCGAGATCGGAAGGACCAGCTTCATGCCCTTGTCGTACCCCCGGCCCCACCGGCCGAACCCCGCCCGTCGGCTCGCCGCCGGCGTCACCACGGCGCTGCTCACGGCGGGTGTCCTCGTCGGTTGTTCCGGTGACGACGGGCCGCAACGCACTGTCGACGCCTTCCTCGCCGGCTGGCGCAGCGGTGACCTCCAGGCGGTCGGTCTGATCGACCCGCTCGGCGCGAAACTGCCCTCAGCGGACGTGAGTGGCGAGATCAAGGAGCTTTCCGGTGAGTTGGCGGCCACCCCGCCCACGCTGACGCGTCGCGGCGAGCCGAAGATCACGAAGGACATCGCGACCACCACCGTCCAGGTGGAGTGGGCCCTGCCCGGTCAGACCCGCTGGGCGTACGACCGGGAGGTCCGGCTCGCCCACGGCGACGACGACCAGTGGCAGGTGATCTGGGAGCCGAAGGTGGTGCACGAGCAGCTCAGCAAGGGTGACCGGTTGGCGCTGCGTCGCGACGCCGGTGCCCGCGCCGCCGTGCTGGACAACGCCGGGAAGCCGCTGGTCACCCCCCGCACGGTGATCCGGGTGGGTGTGCAGCCCAACGGGGTCGCCGACCTGAAGAAGCTCGTCAAGGACCTCGACGCGGCGTTCAAGGCCATTCGTCCGGCGCTGGTTCCCGGCGTCGACCTGGCCGATCTGCCTGAGCGGGTGGCCAAGGCCGAGCCGGGCGCCTTCGTCGAGGTGGTGTCACTGCGTGAGGAGGCGTACCGGCAGATCAAGCCCCGGATCTACGACCTGCCCGGCACCAAGTTCATCACCGACAAGATCGACCTGGCGCCCACCCGCGAGTTCGCCCGTGCGCTGCTCGGCACCGTCGACCCGGCGCAGGCCGACGACATCGCCGCGCATCCCGACCGGTACGTCGTCGGCGACCTGGTCGGGCACGGCGGTCTACAGGGCCGTTACGACGAGCGACTGCGCGGCGGCCCCGGGCTGACCGTGGTGGTCGAGCGTCCGGCCGAGGGCGGCAAACTCGAACCCACCGGCGCGGAACTGTTCCGCCGGGAGCCGCAGCCCGGGCAGGCGCTGAAGACCACGCTGGACGTCGCCGTCCAGAACGCGGCCGACGGGGCACTGCGCGCCGAGCCGCGCCGGTCCGCCCTGGTGGCGCTCCGGATCAGCGACGGCGCCGTGCTCGCCGCCGCCAACGGCCCCGGTCCGGCCGGGCAGAACCTGGCCTTCGACGCCCAGGTGCCTCCCGGCTCGACCTTCAAGATGGTCAGCACGCTGGGCCTGCTGGACCGGGGCGCGGTCACGCTGGACGGGCCGGTGGACTGCAAGAAGACCTTCACCGTGGACGGCCGGTCCTTCAAGAACTCGGACAACTTCGAGCTCGGCTCGGTGCCGTTCCGCACCGACTTCGCCAAGTCCTGCAACACGGCGTTCGCCGCGCTGGCCCCGAAGCTCGGCGGCGACGGGCTGGCCGCCGCCGGTCGCTCGCTGGGCCTGGAGGGTCAGTGGGACCTCGGCATGGACGCCTTCACCGGCAAGGTCTCGACGGGCGGCAGCCTCGCCGAGCAGGCCGCCGCGTCGTTCGGGCAGGGCACCACACTGGTCAGCCCGCTCGCCATGGCCGGCGCCACCGCCGCCGTCGCCCGGGGCCGCTTCGAGCAGCCGAAGCTGCTGCTCGACCCGGCACCGGCCAAGCCGGCCCCGGCGGGCGAGCAGCTCAAGCCGGAGTCCGTCGAGGCGCTGCGCACGATGATGCGCGAGGTCGTCACGGCCGGCACCGGCAGCGCGCTCAAGGACGTGCGGGGCGAGGTGTACGGCAAGACCGGCACCGCCGAGTACGACGACAACCCGGCGCACACCCACGCCTGGTTCGTCGGCTGGCGCGGCGACGTGGCGTTCGCCGTCTTCGTGGAGAAGGGCGGGGCCAGCACCGCCTCGGCCGTTCCGATGGCCGAGCGCTTCCTCCGCGCTCTCCCAACCCCCTGACCCCACCACCTGGACGCCCACGGGGCGTCCGACGCCTGGCCTTGATCCACTCGGTTTCGTTGAAACGGGGGTGTCCGATCCACTCGGACACCCCGGAATACCTGAGAACCGAGCCGATCAAGGCCAGGGGGCCGAGGGCCAGGTCAGGCGGTGTCGGCCTCGTGCCTCTCGGGCGTGTTCTGGGTCGACGGGGTGGTGCGTCGGAGAAGACCGGGGCCGGCCGACGCCGGCGGGCCGACGGGTTCACGCTCGACCAGGGACGCGATGCTGGCCGCGACGCCCGACGGCTCGGAGTGGGCCCGCCCGTTCGTGCCGGGCGACTCCCCCTCCGCCGGGACGTCGCGCGACACCGCGCTCACCGGCGAACCGACGCCGGGCCCACCGACGCCGGCCGGACCGTCATCGTCAGACCCGAGCACGGCAGGCCTGAGCGCGGCGTGGTCGACGTCAGCGGGGTCGTCGCCAGCGGGGTCGATGCCGGCGCGGTCGTTGCCCGTGGGGTCGATGCCGACGCGGTCGATGCCGGCGCGGTCGTTGCCCGTGGGGTCGATGCCGGCGGGGAGGTCACGCCGCGCTACCCGCTCGGCGCGGTCGAGTCCGTCGAGCACAGCCAGCCCGTCGAGCCGCTCGGCACGGTCGGACCGCTCGGTGGCGGTCGCGGCAAGGCCGTTGCCGCGCCGCGGGGAGGGCGTCGGCCGTGCCGACAGCAGTCGGGGCGGCACTGCCTCGGGGGCGGTCACCGGCGCCAGACCGGCGACCACGGTGTTGACGATCTCGGCCGCGTAGGAGCCGTCCGGGTCGTAGTCGGGGTCGAAGACGGTCAGCTCCACGCCGAGGCAGTGCGGGGTGTCGACCAGGCCGGCCAGCAGGATCTCCAGCTCGGCGAAGGCGATTCCACCCGGATCGGGGGCGTCCACGGCGGGCATCACCGCCGGGTCGAGCACGTCCACGTCGATGTGCACCCAGTAGCCCGCGCAGTCGGCGAGTTGCTCGTGCGCCCACTGGGCCGTCCGGGCGGCGCCTTCGGCGCGCAGCGCCGGCACCGGTCGGGTGGTGATCCCGGCGGCCTGGAGGTCGAGCCGGTATTCGTCCTGGGCGCGGATGCCGAGCACCACCACGTCGATGTCGCGGAAGTAGGGCCGACGGCCCTCCAGCGCGGCCAGGTCGGCCTGCCCTCGCCCGGTCACCAGAGCCAGATCCTCACCGGCGGCGGCGCCGACGTAGGAGGCGTTGCCGGGGTGCCGGAAGTCGGAGTGCCCGTCGACGAAGACCAGCCCGATCCGCCCGCCGACAGCCTCGCCGAGGCGGTGCATGGCCAGGGCCGAGCCGAGGAGCACGGAGCAGTCGCCGCCGAGCACCACCGGGAACTCGCCCCGGTCGATGATCGAGCCGATGCGTTCGGCGAGGGCCAACGAGTAGTCGGCGATCTCCCGGGCGTGGCACACCCCGTCGCCGGGCCGCCAGTCGCCCGGGTCGTACCGGGCGGGGGTGACGCAGCCGGCGTCACGGGCACGGAGCCGGGCCAGCAGGTCGTGGTCGCGCAGCGCCCCGGGGGCCTTGGCGCAACCCGGGACCGACGTGGGCGTCGGCGGCCGTAGACCGAGATTTGTCGGCGCGTCGAGGACGGCGATCCGGCGCATCGTGAGCTCCCGTCCTCGGTGGTCGGGCGGGCCGGCCGGAACGCCGGCCCGCGCTGGCGTGCTACGAACTCAGAACAGGGCGCTGGCCAGAGCCCGACGCGCCGAGGCGACCGCCGGATCGTCCGGGCCGGCGATGGAGAAGAGCGAGACCAGGTGCTGGCGAACCGTCTCACGGTCCTCACCGGCGGTGCGCCGGACCAGACCGACGAGCCGGGCGTACGCCTGCTCGGCCAGACCACTGAGCACCTCGATGTCGGCGGCCAGCAACTGGGCGGCGACGTCGTCGGGGGCGCTCTCGGCGGCGGCCAGCGCGGTGGACGGGTCTGCGCCGGCCACCCGGCGGGCCACTCCGACCTGGGCCAGCCCCGCCGTGGCCGCGGCGTCCGCCGGGGCGTCGGCCAGGATCTTCCGGTACGCCTGCTCGGCGGCGTCCAGATCGCCGCTCATCAGCGCGTCGTCCGCCTCGTCGAGGCGGGGGTCCTCCGGCTCGGCGACCGTCACGCCACCGGCCTTCAGCACTGCCTGGATCCACTGTCGCAGCTGAGCCTCGGGAACAACTCCAGAGAAGGCGTCGACCGGCTGACCGCCGACGACCGCGTAGACCATCGGGATGCCCTGCACCCGGAACATCTGGGCGATTCGGGGATTTTCCTGCACGTCGACCCGGGCCAGCACCCAGGTGCCACCGCCCTCGGCGTTCAGCCGCTCCAGGACCGGGGCGAACTCGTCGCTCTCCGGGAAGCCGGCCGCACCGAAGAACACGACGACGGGCGTGGCCATCGAGCGTTCGAGCACGTCGGACTGGATGGTCGCCTCGGTGACGTCCACGATGGCGGTGTCACCGCCGTCGGTGGGCGCGCCGGGGACGCCGTTGGACGGGCCGCCCTGCGGGGGCGTGCCGGGGCGGGTACTTGCTGGTGCGGGGCCACGCAGCGTGCTGAGGTCGACCGCGCCGCGGGTGAAGATCGACGAGGTGATCCGTGGGTCGCTCATGGTTACCTAGTCTCGCACGTGACCCCGGATTCTCAGCTCACCCGCAACCCTGACGTTGCAACTCTCACGCCCCGCCCCCACCCCCGCGATCTTGCACTTTCTGTCGCCGGTATGCCGCATTCATGCCTTATGGCACCGCAGAAACTGCAAGATCGACGGGAGCGGGGTTTCAGGGCTGGGGTTAGAAGCGGGCTGGTTCTCGGTAGGTGCCCCACTCGGCTCGCAGGGCGTCGCAGATCTCGCCCAACGTGGCCTCGGCGCGCACCGCGTCGAGCATGGCCGGGATCATGTTCTCGTCGGTACGGCTCGCCTCGATCATCCGAGTGACCGCGGCGCGCACCGCCTCCTCGTCCCGCCCGCTCTTGCGCTCGGCGAGCACCCGGCGCTGCTCCAGCTCCACCTCGTGCGAGATGCGCAGGATCTCCAGCTCCTTGGCGACCGTGCCGGTGTGGCAGTTGACCCCGACGATCTTCTTGTCGCCCTTCTCCAGGGCCTGCTGGTAGACGAAGGCCGACTCGGCGATGTGCCCGGTGAACCAGCCGTCCTCGATGCCGCGCAGGATGCCCGAGGTCATCGGGCCGATCTGGTGGGGCCCGTCTCCGCCGAGCTGCCGGATCCGGGCGAAGATCTCCTCCGCCTCGGCCTCGATCTTGTCGGTCAGCGCCTCGACGTACCAGGAGCCGCCGAGCGGGTCGGCGACGTTGACCACGCCGGTCTCCTCCATCAACACCTGCTGGGTACGCAGGGCGATCTCGGCCGACTCGTCGGTGGGCAGCGCCAGGGTCTCGTCCAACGCGTTGGTGTGCAGCGAGTTCGTGCCGCCGAGCACCGCCGCGAGAGCCTCGACGGCGGTGCGTACGACGTTGTTGACCGGCTGCTGCGCGGTCAGCGACACCCCGGCGGTCTGCGTGTGGAACCGCAGCCAGAGGGCCTTCTCGCTGGTCGCGCCGTAGACGTCACGCAGCCAGCGGGCCCAGATCCGGCGGGCGGCGCGGAACTTGGCGATCTCCTCGAAGAAGTCGAGGTGCGAGTCGAAGAAGAAACTCAGCCCCGGCGCGAAGACGTTCACGTCCAGCCCACGCGAGAGCCCCAGCTCGACGTAGCCGAAGCCGTCCGCCAGGGTGTACGCCAGCTCCTGCGCGGCGGTCGAGCCGGCCTCACGGATGTGGTAGCCGGAGACCGACAGCGGCTTGTAGCGCGGGATCTCGGCCGCGCAGTATTCCATCAGGTCGCCGATCAGGCGCAGGTGCGGCTCCGGGTCGAAGAGCCACTCCTTCTGCGCGATGTACTCCTTGAAGATGTCGGTCTGCAGCGTGCCGTCCAGCGTGGACAGGTCGGCACCCTGCCGCTCGGCGGCGACCAGGTACATGCAGAACACCGGCACGGCCGGGCCGGAAATGGTCATCGAGGTGGTGACGCCGGCCAGGTCGATGCCGTCGAAGAGCGCCTGCATGTCGGTGGCGGTGTCGATGGCGACGCCGCAGTGGCCGACCTCGCCGAGCGCCTGCGGGTCGTCCGAGTCGCGGCCCATCAGCGTCGGCATGTCGAACGCCACCGAGAGCCCGCCGCCGCCGGCGCCGAGGATCATCTTGTAGCGCTCGTTCGTCTGCTGGGCGTTGCCGAAGCCGGCGAACTGCCGGATCGTCCAGGTCCGACCGCGGTAGCCGGTCGGATACAAACCCCGGGTGTACGGATACTCGCCCGGCCATCCGATCCGCTCGAAGCCCGGATAGGTGGCGCCCTCCGGCGGGCCGTACACCGGCTCCACCGGCATTCCGGAGAGCGTGGTGAAGTCCGCGTCCCGCTTGCGCGCGGCGTCGTACCGGGCCTGCCAGCGCGCCCGTCCGGCGTCGATCTCGTCGGCGTCCATGAGCAGGGCTCCTCCTCGGGTCCTCGACTGCCTGTCGAGTGTAAGGCCCCTACCTGAACGATCGCTAAGTCAGGCCGTACCCGCAGGTAACGTGAGCTGGTCGGCGACGGCCCCTCAGACCGCCGCCGCGCCCGGCTGGTTCAGCTCGATGTCGTCCACCGTGACGTTCACCTGCGTGACGGTCAGGCCGTACTTCTCCACGGCCTCGATCACCGCGGCCCGCACCGCCTCGGTCACGTCGACCACCACGTGCCCGGCGTCGATCACCAGAACCACGTTGATGACGGCGGAGCTGCCCTTCACGTCGGCCGAGACGCCCCGGCGGGCGTCGCCCACGTCGTCGAGGCCGACCTTGTCGAGCACGCTGTTGAAGAACCGGGCCACGTCACCGCCGAGGTCGGCCACGCCCGGCACCCCGCGAGCGGCCACGCTGGCGATCTTCTCCACGACCTCGTCGGAAACCGAGGTGACACCCCGGGCCGCGCCCGTCGCGGGCTGCACCGCACCGGCGTTCTCCACCGCGTCCGTCATGATCACATCTCCCCTGGTCCGACGCATGTGGACCGATCGTCTCGTCAGCCCGCCGCGTAGCGCCTCACTCGCGGCGAGCCTACTAAAACCGGAGCGACCTTCGCGTGCGGGCGGGCGGCCCGGTCACGCCGGCGGCGACGTCGGTCCGTACCGGACGGTGCGAGCCAAATTCGTCCAGGCTGGACGCGTCGGCCGGCGCGACGTCGGGTCAGCGCGCGAGCTGGGCGAGCAACTCGTCCGCCGCCGTGTACGGGTCGGTCGCGCCCTCGGCGACCTTGCTGGCGAGCGTGGCCAGCTCCGTACCGTCGCGGAGTGAGCCGATCCGGGCGCGGAGGGTGCCGAGCGCGATCGCCTCGATCTCGGCGGCGGCCCGCGTCTCCTGACGGCGGCGCAGCTCGCCGTGCTCGACCAGCCAGCCCCGATGCTTGTCGATGGCGGCGGCGATGTCGTCGATGCCCTCGCCCCGCGCGGCGACGGAGCGGACCACCTGGGGCCGCCACTGCCCCGGCCCGCGCTCGCCGAGCGCGATCATGCCCTGGATGTCGCGGACGGTGGCGTCGACGCCGTCCCGGTCCGCCTTGTTGACCACGAACACGTCGGCGATCTCCAGAATGCCGGCCTTGACCGCCTGGATCGCGTCGCCCATCCCGGGCGCCAGCAGCACCAGCGTCGTGTCGGCGAGGGAGGCGACCTCCACCTCGGCCTGCCCGACGCCGACCGTCTCCACCAGCACCACGTCGCAGCCGGCGCCCTCCAGCACCCGGACCGCCTGCGGCGTGGCCGCGGCCAGCCCGCCGAGGTGCCCCCGACTGGACATCGACCGGATGTAGACGCCCGGATCGGTCGCGTGGTCCTGCATCCGCACCCGGTCACCGAGGATGGCTCCGCCGGTGAACGGGCTGGACGGGTCGACCGCCAGCACACCCACCCGGTGCCCGCGCGCCCGCAGCGCGCGGACCAGCTCGTTCGTGGTGGTCGACTTGCCCACCCCGGGCGAACCGGTCAGCCCGACCACCTGGGCCTGCCCGGCGTACGGCGCCAGCGCCGCGGCGATCTCCGGCAACAGCGCGTCACCGTTCTCCACCAACGTGATCAGGCGAGCCACCGCCCGGGGGTCGCCCGTGCGGGCCCGCTCGACCAGCAGCGGTACGTCCCGGCTGCGGCGCACCGACGTGGTGCCCGCCGCCGGGACGTGCTCAGTCTCGCTCACCGGCCCGTCTCGGCCTTGCCCGGCACGTGGATGATCAGCGCGTCGCCCTGGCCACCGCCGCCGCACAGCGCGGCCGCGCCGGTGCCACCGCCGCGGCGCTTCAGCTCCAGGGCGAGGGTGAGGACGAGACGCGCGCCGGACATGCCGATCGGGTGCCCCAGCGCGATCGCGCCGCCGTTGACGTTGACCTTGTCCGGGCTGATCCCGAGGTCACGGGTGGACTGGACACCGACCTGCGCGAACGCCTCGTTGATCTCGATGAGGTCCAGGTCCGCGACGCTCAGGCCACCCTTCTTCAGGGCGTGGTTGATCGCGTTGGACGGCTGCGAGTGCAGGGAGTTGTCCGGGCCCGCCACGTTGCCGTGCGCACCGATCTCGGCCAGCCAGGTCAGCCCCAGCTCCTTCGCCTTGGCCTTGCTCATCACGAGCACCGCGGCCGCGCCGTCGGAAATCGGCGACGAGCTGCCGGCGGTGATGGTGCCGTCCTTGGCGAAGGCGGGGCGCAGCTTGGCCAGCGACTCGACAGTGGTGTCCGGACGGATGCCCTCGTCCTCGGTGATCACCAGTGGGTCACCCTTGCGCTGCGGGATGACCACCGGGGCGATCTCGTCGGCGAAGTGACCGTTCTTCTGGGCGGCGGCGGCCCGCTGGTGGCTGGCGGCGGCGAAGGCGTCCTGCTCCGCGCGGGAGATGCCGTGCCGGGCGCCGAGCCGCTCGGTCGACTCTCCCATCGAGCAGCAGTCCCAGGCGTCGCTGAGCCCGTCGTGTGCCATGTGGTCCTTGACCACCACGTCGCCGTACTTGTAGCCGGTCCGCTGACCCATCAGCAGGTGCGGGGCATTGGTCATCGACTCCATGCCGCCGGCCACCACGATGTCGAACTCGCCAGCGCGGATCAGCTGGTCGGCCAGGGCGATCGCGTCCAGGCCGGAGAGGCAGACCTTGTTGATGGTCAGCGCCGGCACGGACATCGGCACACCGGCCTCGACCGCCGCCTGCCGAGCCGGGATCTGACCGGTGCCGGCCTGCAGCACCTGCCCCATGATCACGTACTGGACCTGGTCCGGGCTGACGCCGGCACGCTCCAGCGCGGCCTTGATGGCGATCCCACCGAGCTTCGTGGCCGGGAGATCCTTGAGGTTGCCCAGCAGCCGGCCCATCGGGGTCCGCGCGCCGCTGACGATCACCGAAGCCATGCCTGCCTCCGAGGGGGTGCCGAGCTGTACGCCTTAACGATTGTTCGGCCAGACTAGCGCCATGGCAGAGAACTCCCCCGTCGAGCCCGGTGCGGACTACGTCACAGACATCGGACTTCGCAAGATTGACCACGTCGGGATCGCCGTGGCCGACCTGGACGCCGCGATCGACTTCTACCAGCGGACGTTCGGGATGCGCTGCGTACACGTGGAGACCAACACCGAGCAGGGCGTCCGGGAAGCGATGCTGGCCGTCGGACCGACCACCGAGGGCGGCTGCGTGCAGTTGCTCGCCCCGCTCACCCCGGAGTCGACGATCGCGAAGTTCCTGGACCGCAACGGGCCGGGCGTGCAGCAGGTCGCGTACACGGTCGTGGACATCGACGCGGCCTGCGCGGCGCTACGCGAGCGCGGCATGCGCCTGCTCTACCCGACTCCGAGGCGTGGCACCGCCGACAGCCGGATCAACTTCGTGCACCCCAAGGACGCCGGCGGCGTCCTCGTCGAACTGGTCCAGCCCGCCCCCACCCCCCACTGACCCCCGCTCCCCGCCCTGTTGATCAAGAGGTTTGCGTCAATCTCGGCCCTCCAGGTGACCGAAAGCTCTTGATCAACATGGGTGGCGGTCGCGCGGCGGTGCGGTGTGCGCGCACACCCGTCGGGCGGGTGGGCGCGCACGTCAGTGCGCGGTTGGCGGGGTGGTTGGACACCTTCACGCATCGGCGGATGCAGTTTTTCACAGAGGACTTCCCGGCCTAGCTACCGTTCAGTAACGTCCGGCCCCACCGGAGCGCGACCGGGGCCGGATGTGTCGAATGCCGACATGGCGGTCGTGCCCACCGGCGCCGACGATGGCAGCACCCGGGCCCGTGCGGGTGCGGATGAACCGGAGGTCACCGTGCAGGACATCCTCGAAGCGATCATGGCGGCGGAGGAATCGAACGATCCGGACCGCGAACTCGCCGGCGTCGCCGGACTGCCCGTACCGGAGAGCTACCGGGGCGTGGTGGTCCGCGCCGAGGAGTCCCGGATGTTCGACGGCATGGCCACCCGGGACAAGGACCCGCGCAAGGCGCTGCACGTGCAGGAGGTGCCGACGCCGGAGCTGGCCCCGGGCGAGGCGCTGGTGGCGGTGATGGCCAGCGCGATCAACTACAACACGGTGTGGACCAGCATCTTCGAGCCGGTGAGCACCTTCAGGTTTCTCCAGCGCTACGGCCGGGTCTCCGAGCTGACCCGCCGGCACGACCTGCCGTACCACGTGGTCGGCTCGGACGCGGCGGGCGTGGTGCTGCGCACCGGCCCCGGGGTGACCCGCTGGGCCCCCGGCGACGAGGTGGTCGCGCACTGCCTCTCCGTCGAGCTGGAGGACGCGGCCGGACACGACGACACGATGCTCGACCCGCAACAGCGGATCTGGGGCTTCGAGACCAACTTCGGCGGGCTGGCCGAGCTGGCGGTGGTCAAGGCCAACCAGCTGATGCCCAAGCCGCGGCACCTGAGCTGGGAGGAGGCAGCCAGTCCCGGGCTGGTCAACTCCACCGCGTACCGGCAGCTCGTCTCGCACCACGGCGCCAACATGAAGCAGGGTGACGTGGTGCTGATCTGGGGTGCCTCCGGCGGCCTCGGTGGCTACGCCACCCAGATGGCGCTCAACGGCGGCGCGATTCCGGTCTGCGTGGTGTCCTCGCCGGAGAAGGCCGAGCTGTGCCGCCGGATGGGCGCGGAGCTGGTCATCGACCGGGCCGCGGAGGGCTTCCGCTTCTGGAAGGACGAGGAGACCCAGGACCCGGACGAGTGGCGGCGCTTCGGCGAACGGATTCGCGAGCTGACCGGCGGCGAGGACCCGGACATCGTGTTCGAGCACCCGGGCCGGGAGACGTTCGGCGCCAGCGTCTACGTGGCCCGACGCGGTGGGACCATCGTCACCTGCGCCTCCACGAGCGGCTTCCTGCACCAGTACGACAACCGCTACCTGTGGATGCACCTCAAGCGGATCGTGGGCAGCCACTTCGCCAACTATCACGAGGCGTGGCAGGCCAACCGCCTGGTCGCACTCGGCAAGGTGCACCCGACGGTGTCCCGCACCTATTCGCTGGAGCAGACCGGCCAGGCCGCGTACGAGGTGCACCGCAACGCCCACCAGGGCAAGGTGGGCGTGCGCTGCCTCGCACCCACCGACGGGCTGGGTGTTCGTGACGGAGAGTTGCGCGCCCGGCACGAGGACGCGATCAACCGGTTCCGGGGTCGCTGACCGTCCGGCATCCGGAGCGCCGGGGCGGTCCCGGCCGGACGGTGGAACGCCGGTTGACCATTGCGCTGATCGCTCATTGTTCTTCCGCCCCCATTAGCGGATAGGTCACCCGGATCGAACAAAGGGCCTCGGGGTAACCCCGGGGCCCTTTTCCGCGTCACGCTGCGTGGCGTCCGACCGGCCGGGACCTGCCAAGATCGCCGATTGGTCCAACCTCGCCGATCGCGGGAGTTGACCATGTAAAGAGGGCACGAAAGCTTCGCACCGCTCTTGCGAAGCACCCTGGGGCGTCTGCCAGTATGTCCCAATGCCCCAGCAGCAGTCCTCCCCTCTCGCGTTCTTCGATAACGCGAACTCGCAGCCAGATTTCACCGTTGGCCTGCGCGGATACAACACCCATCAGGTCGACGACTTCCTCGGCCGGATGACCGCCGCGCTGACCCAGTCCGAGCAGGCCCGTGCCGAGGCCGAGCAGCGGATGAACGACGCCCAGCGTCGGCTCCGCCAGGCCGAGCAGCGCATGAGTGCGCTGGAGCAGAAGCTCACCGACACGAACAAGCAGCTCGAAGAGAACAGCCGACCCACCCTCTCCGGGCTCGGCACGCGCGTCGAGCAGATCCTGCGGCTCGCCGAGGAGCAGGCGAACGACCACCGCAACGAGGCCAAGCGCGAGTCAGAGGGCATCCTCTCCGCCGCCCGCCTCGAGGCCCGCGAGATCACCGACAAGGCCCGCGCCGAGGCCGCCGCCATGAAGGCAAGCGCCGAGCGCGAGGCGGGCAACCTGCGCACGGCCGCCGAGCGCGAGGCCGCCGAGGTCCGGGTGCAGGCTCGCCGCGAGGCCGACACGCTGCGCGCCGACGCCGACCGGGAGACCAAGCAGCTGCGTACGGTCACCGCGCACGAGGTGGCCGAGCTCAAGTCGACGGTCGAGCGGGAGGTCGCCACCCTGCGGGCCACCGCCGAGCGGGAGATCACCCAGCAGCGGGCGAAGGCAGCCCGCGAGGCTGAGGAGAAGCGCGCCGAGGCGACCAAGCTGCTCACCGACGCGCGGGACAAGCGCGACAAGGACCTGCAGGCCCTGGAGCTCCAGCTGGCCGAGCGGCGGGAAAAGGCCGAGCGCGAGGAGTCCGAGCGGCACGCCGCCCAGGTCGCGCAGACCCAGAAGATGGTCAGCGAGGCCGAGCAGCGTGCCCGGGCCGCGCAGGAGCGGGCCAAGGAGATCGAGCAGCGCGCCGAGGCGCGGCGGGTCGAGTCGGAGCGCAACGCGGCCGAGACCGTCGACAAGGCCAAGGCCCACTCGGAGAAGACCCTCAACGAGGCGAAGGCCGAGTCGCAGCGCCTGCTCACCGAGGCCCGCACCGAGGCGGAGCTGACCACGCAGGCCGCCCGCCGCGAGGTCGAGGACCTGACCCGGCAGAAGGACGCGGTCACGTCGCAGCTGGGTCAGATGCTCTCCGGTCTCGCCGGCATCGTTCCGGGAATGCCGGCGCAGGCCGCTCCGGCTGCCAAGCCGGAAGCAGCAAAGAAGACCGATGGTGGTCAGGAGCGGGTGCCCGCGGAGACCGCCGGCTGACGCGAGGCGTCAGGTAGGGGCATCGACGGCGCGAGGTGACACCGGGTAACCGGTGCCACCTCGCGCCGTATGCGTTTCCTCACCGCCGGTATCGGCTGACAGCAACGGAGTGAAGTAGCTCCCACATGGCCCGTCCGTATCGCCCCAGCAGGGCCCGTTGCGTGTGAGGATGGGGGCATGTCGCACGGCGAGGAACTGTTCGCTCTCGGCGGGGACGTGACGACGGAGCCCAGCTTCGAGTCCGCTCTGCGGGGGTACGAAAAGAAACAGGTCGACCGTTATGTCGCACGTGCTGAGCACGAGATCGCGACCCTCGCCTCCGAACGGGAACAGGCGTACACACAGATCCACAAGCTCGCCGGCCAGGTCGAGGTTCTCCAGCGCGACCTGACGCAGGTGCGCAAGCAGATGAACGTGGTCGACCGGGCGTCGTTCCGGCACCTCGGCCCCCGAGTCGAGTCGATCCTCGCTCTCGCCGAGGAGCAGGCCGAGGAGATCATCGGCGACGCGAACGGGGAGATCGAGGCCCGCCGCGCCGCTGCCGAGCACATCATCGAGGAAGCCCGCGAGCAGGCCGACCGGGCACTGAAGGACTTCGAGATCGCCCTCGCCGCCCGACGCGCGGAGGAGGAGCGGCACAGCGCCGCGCAGCGGGCCGAGGCGGACGCGGCCCTGCGGTCGGCGAAGGACGAGTCGGCGCAGTTGCGCAAGGCCGCGCAGGACGCTCTGGCGAAGGCCCAGCAGGAGGCCACCCAACTGCGGGACTCCGCCAAGGAGATCCACACTCGGGCCCAGCAGGAGGCCACCAAGCTGCGCGAGACGGCCCGCGAGACGTTGGCCAACGCCCGGCAGGAGGCCAGCGATCTGCGCGACGCCGCCAAGGAGGTGCACGCCAAGGCGCTCCAGGAGGCCAAGCGGCTCACCGACACCGCGACCGAAGCGGGGCGGGCCACCCACGCCAAGGCGCAGCAGGAGGCCAAGCAGATCATCGACGACGCGTCGATGGCCGGTCGGGCCACCCGCGCCAAGGCGCAGCAGGAGGCCGAGCGGCTGACGACGCAGGCCACCGAATCGGCGAAGCGCAGCCGCGCCGAGACCGAGGCGTACGTCCAGCGGATGCGCACCGAGACCGAGGCGTACGTGCAGCACACCCGGGCGCAGACCCAGCAGGAGCTGGGCGCGTGGCGGGCCGGGGTGGAGCAGGAGGTCAACTCCCGTCGGGAGGCGGCCGACCGGGAGTTGGCGCAGCGACGGTCCGCGGCCGAGCAGGAGTTCGCCAAGCGCCGCGACGAGTTGGACAAGCACCACGCGTCGCGCCAGCAGGAGCTGGAGGCCGGGCTCGCCAGCCGTCAGCAGGAGCTGGAGAGCGGGTTCAGCACCCGCCGGGACGAGCTGGAGACCGAATACTCCACCCGGAAGAACGAGCTGGAAAGCGAGTACACGGCTCGCAAGAACGAGATCGAGCAGGGCGCGGCCGGCGTCCGTCAGGCGGCCGAGCAGGACGCGGCGGGACTGCGCCAGCGCTCCGAGGCGGAGGCCGCCGAACTGCTGAAGCAGGCCGAAGCCGAGGCCGGCGACAAGCGGCGCAAGGCCGACGAGCATGTCGCGGCGTCCCGGCGGCAGTTCGAGGAGTACGCGGCCACCACGCAGCAGCACCTGGCCACCACCCAGCAGCACCTGGCGGCAACCCAGCAGGAGTCGGCGGCGGGTCGTCAGCAGTTGGCCCAGGTGATGTTGGAGATCGCCCAGGCCCAGCAGCAGTTGGCGGATCTGCGGCAGGAAACCTGGAAGGCCCGGCAGGAGTCCGACGAGCTCCAGCGTCAGATGTCCGAGCTGCGGTTGCAGAGCGTCGCCGGTCCGATCGACGGCCCGACCGCGCCGGCAGCGGACGCCAGCGCGAGCGAAGGCGTACCCGGTGGTGGGGACGACGGCGTGAGCGTCACCGCGGGCGCGGGCACCGGGACGGGCGCGGGCACCGGGCTGAAGACGGAGCCCGCCGACACCAGGCAGCCGGTGAACGCCGCCGCGGACGAGTCCGGGCAGTCCACGACCCGGCCGGTGGCCGAGCCGGTGACGACCGTGGACGGTGGCACGGCGAGCGCCGGGGTGGACGGGGAGCCGACAGTGGCCGCCGTACCGGGCGAGGGTGGCCGGGGCGCCAAGCCCACCAAGATCACTAGCACCGGTGAGAACGGCAAGCGACCCACCAAGCCGACCACCGACGAGCGCAGCGCCAAGCCCAGCAAGGTCACCATCGAGAAGGAGTGACGGGCACCGGCCCGGCGAAGCGTCGAAATCTTGGACACTTTCCGTCATCGGCTGACGGAAAGTGTCCAAGATTCACTTTTGCGCCGGGTGGCGTAGCGGTGCGGTGGGGGTCCAGCCGGCCGCGACGAGGGCGCGGCGGACCGTGTCGGCCACCTCGTCCGGGCGGGCGCGGACCAGCCAGGCGGGGAAGCGCAGAATCCGGTCGCCGCTGGTCCAGACGTCGTTCTGCCGACGCATGTCGGCAGCCCACTGCCTGGCATCCATGTGGTGCGCCCCGTCGATCTCCACCTGCACCCGCAACTCCCGCCAGTACGCGTCCAGCCAGCGGTTCCGGCCGGCCGCGTCGACTCGGTGTTCCTGCAGGTCCGGGGCGGGCAGCCGATGTCTGCGGCACAGCCGCAGGAAGTCGATCTCCGAGAGCGCCTGGGCGCCACCCGCGATGTCGCTGATGGTCTGCCCGATCAGCCGCCGACGGGGGGCCCGAGGGAGGACGTCGAGCACCACCCGCAGTTCCTCGGGCAGTACCCGGCGTTGCTGGCAACCGGCGGCCAGCACCGACTGCGCCTCGTCCACCCCGGCCGCCCAGCCCGCCGCGTCCACCAGGGCCCGCGCCGTCGTGGTACGCGGTGGGCGCGCCCGTTGGAGATGAGCCTCCGGGAGGACCGTCGTGCGGTGAACCAGAACGGCGGGCATGTCGATCGGAAGTCGACGCAGGGTGGTCCGCGCGGCACGGCGGGCTGCCGGCACCAGCACGTGCAGCGGTTCGCGTCGCAGTCCCCGTACCCCGGCTTCGGCGGCTGCGGACACCCCGGCCAGCACCGCCCCCGGCCCGGCGGCCAGCACCGCCACCCAGAGTTGCTGGTCACGGGTGAGTCGACCGTTGCCGGCCAGCAGGATCCCGCGGCAGATCGACCGCCACCGACCGGAGCGGATCCGGCCCCGCACCCGCGCTTCGCTGAGCAACCCGGCGAGCTGCGCGGTCGTCAGCACGCCCGCCTGCTCGAAGGCGAGCCAGTCGAGTGCGTCGGCGTCATCGGCGGGCAGCATCCGGACAGCTTTCGCCTTTCAGCTCCGCCCCACCACCAGATCTTGGACAGTTTCCGTCATGCCGTGACGGAAACTGTCCAAGATCTGCGGGCCGGCGACGTCCCACAGCGGAACATGCGGCGTCCGCGCGCCGAGGCGTCGACGGTGGTTGGGTGAGGCACATGGAGCATCGGATTGACCCTCTCGTGGTCGATGGCGACCATGAGGTGACTACGCTGCTGGCGCGCTGGAAGATGATCAGAAACGGTGCGATGTGTCGCCGCCAGTCGATGGAACTGATGAAGGAGGTCGTGACCTCATGGACCTGACCGGCGCGCTCTGGCGCACGTCCAGCCCCAGCGGCAACGCGGAGTGCGTCGAGGTGGCGCACGACCTGCCCGGCACGGTGGGAGTGCGGGACAGTAAGGGTCCGTCCGGACCGGTGTTGGTGTCAGCGCCGGCCGCGTGGCGGGCGTTCGTGGCCGACGCCCGTCGTCCGACTGCCTGAGCCGGAGGTCCTGATGCCGCAGCACGACCCGTCCGGCGACGACCCGGACCTGCCGCCCGGCCCCCGGCCGCCGAAGACGCCCCCGCCGGCCGCAACACCACCGCCGGCCGCAACGCCCCCGCCGGCCGAGACTCCACCGCCCGCTGAGACGCCACCGCCGCCGAAGACGCCGCCGTCGGGTGAGACTCCGTCGCCGGTGCCGGTTCCCGTTCCGGGGGTCGACCTGGACGAGCCGCCGGCGGTTCCGTCCGGAAAGTTCGGCACACCTGGGCGGCCGTTGCGCCGCAGCAGCTTCCTGCTCGGCTTCACCGGTGCGCTGGGCGTGCTGCTGGCGTACACCCTCTATCTGGGGATTCGCAATGCCGGCGGCATCCTCGTGCTGGTGGTGATCGCGCTCTTCCTCGCGGTCGGCCTCAACCCGGCGGTGGTCCGACTACGCCGCTGGGGTGTGCCGCACGGCCTGGCGGTGGCGGCGGTCGCCCTGACGGTGGTGCTGCTGCTCTGCGGCGGCATCGTGGCGCTGGTCCCACCGATCATCACCCAGTCGGGGCAGTTCATCGACCAGATCCCGAGCCTGCTCGAGGAGTTGCGCCGCAACCCGACGGTCAATGACCTGGTGGAGCGGTACGACGTGGTCGAGCGGGTGCAGGGCGCGGCCAACGCGGAGACGGTCGGACGGGCGCTCGGCGGGGTGCTCGGCGGCGCACAACTGATCTTCGGCACGGTGTTCCGGACGTTGACCGTGCTCGTGCTGACCATCTACTTCCTGGCGTACTTCGACAAGCTGCGCTCGCTGGGCTACTCGTTGGTGCCCCGGTCGCGGCGGCAGCGGGTGCAGTTGATCGGCGACGAGATCCTGGCCAAGGTGGGCTCGTACATGGTCGGCGCGCTGAGCATCGCGGTGCTGGCCGGCGCGACCACCTTCGTCTTCGCGCTGATCGCCGACCTGCCGTACCCGTTCGCGCTGGCCGTGGTGGTCGCGGTGACCGACCTGATCCCGCAGATCGGCGCCACCCTGGGCGCGGTGATCGTGAGTCTGGTCGGCTTCGCCGCCGACCTGCCCACCGGCATCGCCTGCGCGGTCTTCTTCCTCGTCTACCAGCAGGTGGAGAACTACCTCATCTACCCGAAGGTGATGCGGCGTTCGGTGGAGGTCAACGAGGTGGCCGCCCTGCTGGCCGCGCTGCTCGGAGTGGCGCTGCTGGGTGTGGTGGGCGCGCTGATCGCGATCCCCACGGTGGCCGCGCTGCAACTGATCCTGCGCGAGGTGGTGCTGCCCCGCCAGGAACGCCGCTGAGCGTCAGCCCACCTGACCGGCGGCCGGGCCGTGGGCCGTCGGGTCAGTCCGCCTTGCTGGCGGCCGGGCCCGGGACGGGGGTGTCGGCGAAGGCGGCCACCGTCCGGTCGGCGTACGCGCTGACGTCGCCGGACTCCATCGGGCCGTCCCAGGTTGTCGGCAGTGGCACCTCGACGGCCGGGTTGACCCGCCGGACGATCTCGTCGAGCACCGTCTCCGCGTCGCCCACCCACAGGTGCTTGGCGCCCGGCACCCCGACCACCTCGGCCTGCGGCACGGCGGCGAACCGTTCCCGCGCCTCGGTGGGGCGCAGGTAGTCGTCGAACTCCGGCACCAGTGCCACCAGCGGCCGACCCGAGTCGGCCCAGGTGCCCAGGTCCTCGGGGGCGGAGAAACGCAGCGGCGGGGAGAGCAGGATCGCCCCGGCGATCGTCGGGTCGCAGCCGTACTTCAGCGCCAGGTCGGTCCCGAACGACCAGCCGACGAGCCAGATGTCGGGCAGCTCGGCGAACTCCGCGTACTCGATCGCGGCGGCCACGTCGTACCGCTCGCCCACCGCCCCGTCGAAGGCTCCCTCGCTGGTGCCACGCACGCTGCTGGTGCCCCGGGTGTTGAACCGCAGCACCGCCAGGTCGGCCAGCGCGGGCAACCGCCAGGCCGCCTTGCGGAACACGTGGCTGTCCATCATCCCGCCGTGGGTCGGTAGCGGGTGCAGGCAGACCAGGGTGGCCACCGGCGGCCGGGCGGCCGGTAGGGCCAGCTCACCGACCAGCCGCAGACCGTCGGCGGTGTGCAGCTCGATGTTCTCCCGGCGGCCGGGCAGGATCGACGACGCGCGGATCGCTGTGCTCACCGCCCAAGTCTGTCGCGAAGTCGCCGCCGCCGCCCGCCCAGGCACGAACAGGGTGACCCAGGTCGCTACCGGGTGGTCCCGCTCAACCCGGGCAATCGGCTCGGCCCCAGCATGGCAGCGCCCCGAGGCCCGGTCGTTTCAGTAGCGCGGGGAGCTGCGGCCCCGCTGCACCGCCGGGCCGCGCCGCTCCCGGGCCCGCCAGCAGCCGCTGTGCCAGTGGCGGCGGTCGGTCAGGTCACCCAGGCCGTCCGCCGGCCAGGCCACCAGGTGCGCCACCCCCGGTGGGATCTCCTGGTTACAACCGGGGCAACGGTACGTCTTCACCGACGCCCCGGCGCCGATGCCGCGTACCTGCCAGGCACCGTCGGTCCACTGCTGGACCGAGGCGACGCCCTGCCGGACCCGGTCGGCGTCCAGGTTGGCGTTGTCGTCCCGGCGAGGGCGATTGCGACGGGGGCTCACAGTCACCAAGGTTACGGTCACTCCCAGGTGGCCGGCTCGCCAAGGTCGTCGGCGACCCGGAGCCCGCCGATAACTGTGCTGACCTCCGCGTCCGTGGGCGACCGTTCCCAGCGGTTCTCGTACCCCATGGACAGCAGGGTGTTCGGAATTCCGAGCACGTGCCAGAAGTCGCCCATGTCGAACACCGGCCTGCCGGCGATCTCGCGATTGGCCTTGGCGGTGGCCCGGCCGGGCGAGGCGGGACGGGGTGAGTGGTCGAGCCGTACCGGTAGGGTGGCCGCGCCCTGGAGAGCGACGGTCAGCGCCGCCTCGGTGAGGTCCGAGGCCGCGTCGGGGATCTGCGTCGGCGTCGTGGTTCCCGCCACGTTCACGATGCGGGGCCAGAACAGTTGGCGTACCGCCACCTCGCACGCGCTGATCCGGGCACCCGGGGGCAGAGCGGTCAATCGAAACGGCGCGACGCAACGGCGGGCCTCGTCGAACCGGAGCGCTGCCGCCGCCCGGCGGACCTCGGCGCTGGTCTCCCCGAGAGCCGCGACCCGGACGTACAGGCCCGGAACGGGCTGCCAGCGCAGCACCCAACCCTTCGTGACCCGGTCGAGCTGACGTGTCACCCCGTTGTACCGCGATGCGGCGTCGGCGTCCTGGCCAGGCGGGGCGAGTTCCTTGTCGCTGGTGACGGTGGCCTTGTCGGGGCCGATGTCACGCGACTGGCTCGGGTCACCGGTCTCGGCCGTCCGTGGGTCAGCGGCAACGGTCACCATCGCCTGCACGCCGCCGCCCAGGTCCAGTCGCATGCTCTCGACCTGGCCCGCGGAGCGCCAGGCGACCGGCTCCGCCGCTGTCGGGTCGACCCCGAAGTGCAACACCTGGGGGTCCGTGCCGACCGAGGCGGGGCGCGCCGCCGCGCCGGGCACTCCCGGTGCCCGGGGTGGCGTGACCACGACCGGGCTGGGCGTGACGGCCGGCTGAGGAGGCGCAGCCGGCGTACGCACTGCCACACCGGCCCCGAGCAGTACCGCGACGCCGAGCGCCGCCCCGATGACGGCGCGCCGTCGCCGCCGCCGGGCCCGTCCCCCGTTCACCGCCGCCGTCAGCAGGCTGCCGGTGTCCACGGGCCCGTCGGCCCTCTCCCGGAGTGCCCGTGCGATCCGCTCGTCGAGGTCGGTCACGGCCGGCTCCCGTTCGTCGTGGGGACGCCGTGGCGCTCCCGCAGCTGGCTGAGCGCCCGCATCGCGTGGGTGCGGACGGTGACCGGGGAACAGCCGAGAATCTGGGCGATGCTCGAGTCGTCGAGGTCCTCGTAGTAGCGCAGCACGAGCACCGCGCGCTGCCGGTCGGGCAGGCCGAGGATCAGCCGCCACATCTCGTCCCGGTCGGCCGCATCGCCACCCAGGTCCCCGCGCCCCGGCCGGTCGGCGAACTCGGCCGTGGCCAACTCCCTGCTGGATCGGCGGCGCCACCAGGAGGTGTTGGCGTTGACCATCATCCGGCGCACGTACACGTCCGGGTGGTCGGCGCGGGAGATCTTGCGCCAGTGCACGTACGCGCGCGCCAACACGTCCTGGGTGAGGTCCTCGGCCCGGTGTTCGTCACCGGTCAGCAGTCGGGCCAGCCGGACGAGCGCCGGCCCGCGACTGCTGACGTACTCCTCGAAGGTCACACCACTCAGACGCCGTCACCGGCGCGCGCTGTTGACACCGTTCAGCGGTGCGAGTGGTCGCGGAAGCCGCGGCGGGTCTTACGGCCCAGGTAGCCGGCGGTGACCAAATGCTCCAGCAGCGGCGCGGGCGCGAAACCCGGCTCGCGCAGTTCCAGGTACAGCTCGCGCTGGATGGCCAGCGAGACGTCCAGCCCGACCACGTCGAGCAGCTCGAACGGGCCCATCGGGTAGCCGCAGCCCAACTTCATGGCGTGGTCGATGTCGTCGGCCGTCGAGTAGCTGGCCTCCAGCATCTTCACCGCGTCGTTCAGGTACGGGAAGAGCAGCGCGTTGACGATGAAGCCGGACCGGTCGCCGCAGACAACGCCGGTCTTGCCGAGCGCGGCGCAGACGGCGCGGGCGGTGGCGGTGGCCTCCGGTGAGGTGCGGATGGTGCGGACGACCTCGACCAACGGCATCACCGGGGCCGGGTTGAAGAAGTGCAGCCCCACCACGTCGGCCGGGCGCTGGGTGGCCATCGCCACGTCGATCACCGGCAGCGACGAGGTGGTGGTGGCCAGGACCACACCCGGCTTGCAGATCTCGTCGAGGCTGGCGAAGAGGGCCTTCTTGACGCTCAGCTCCTCGACCACCGCCTCGACCACCAGGTCGACGTCGGCGAGATGGTCGAGCGTGGCGGACCAGCTGATCCGGCCCAGGGCGGCGTCCCGGTCGGCCTCGGCGAGCTTGCCGCGCACCACGCCCTTGTTGAGCGAGGTCTTCACGGCCTCGCAGACCGTCGCGGACTTCTCCATGCCGCGGGTGACCGAGACGACCTCGTAGCCGGCCTTCGCGAAGACCTCGATGATCCCGGTGGCCATCGTTCCGGAGCCGACCACGCCGACCTTCGCGATGGCGCGCGCGCCGTCGGCGAGCGCGGCGTCGGTGGCCGACGGCGTCGCACCATCCGGTACGACCACCGGGGAGCCGGGCCGCTCGTAGGTGTAGAAACCCCGGCCGGACTTCCGGCCGAGCAGCCCCGCCGTCACCATCTGCTTGAGCAGCGGCACCGGGGCGTGGCGACGGTCCCGTCCGCCACGCCGGTACATGGTGTCCAGGATCTCGTACGCGGTGTCCAGGCCGATCAGGTCCATCAACGCCAGCGGGCCCATCGGCAGGCCGCAGCCGAGCTTCATGGCCGCGTCGATGTCCTCCCGGGTCGCGTAGTGCGACTCGAACATGCCGACCGCGTGGTTGAGGTAGCCGAAGAGCAGCGCGTTGGCGATGAAGCCGGCCCGGTCGTTGATGGTGACGTCGACCTTGCCGAGCCGGGCGCAGAGCGCCTCGACGTCGGCGACCACCTCGGGTGCGGTGACGACGGTGCGGACCACCTCGACCAGCTTCATCACCGGGGCCGGGTTGAAGAAGTGGATGCCGATCACCTGGTTGGGTCGGCTGGTGGCGACCGAGATCTCGGTGACGCTCAACGACGAGGTGTTGGTGGCGAGGATCGTCTCCGGTCGGCAGACCCGGTCCAGCTCCGCGAAGATCCGCTGCTTGAGGTCGAGGTGCTCGGGCACCGCCTCGATGACCAGGTCCACGGAGTGCAGCGCGTCCAGCCCGACAGCGAAGTGCACCCGCTCGTGCAGGGCGTCGCGGTCCGCTTCGGCGAGCTTGCCCTTGGCGACCGCCCGGTCGGTGGAGCCCTTCAGGGTGGCCCGGCCGCGCTCCAGCGCGGGTGCCGAGATTTCCACCGCCACCACGTCGATGCCGTTGCGGGCGAAGACCTCGACGATGCCGGCACCCATGGTGCCCAGCCCCACCACGCCAACGGTGCTGAACTCGCGCGCCACGACCGGCCTCCCCGGGACTCCGCACGGCCACTGAACGGCCGCTAAGGTTATGCGCGCGAGTCTGCCACGTGACGGTGAGTTGTCGAGACGCCGTGGCCTATGTCACCCGCGACCCCGCGGTGCCGCTATCCGGCCGCCACGCTGCTCAGGGCCAACAGTTCCGCGACGAACTCCGAAGGGCGCTCCAGGTGCGGGCTGTGCCCGCAGCCGGGCAGCACCACCTCGTGGTACGCGCCGCCGGCCGCCGCGTAGCGGTCGAGCACCGCCCGGGTCTGGCCGACCATCGGCTGCGGCGGGCAGGCGTCCGCGCCGGGCCAGCCGGGCACGAGATCCAGCGAACCCAGGTACGCCAGGTCGAACAGCGAGGTGTCCGAGACGATGACGTCGACGTCTCCGCGTACCCAGGTGACCGGGGGTTTCTCGGCGACGGCCACCAGCTCGTCGGCGAGCCGGAACCAGGTCGGCGCGAGCGCGTTGAGCACCCCGCGCTCCCCCGGCGCGGTGCCCGGCCAGTTCTCCGACGGCACCGCCGTGCCCGGGTAGTTGTCGTCGCCGGTGGCGGTGGAGAGCACGGTGTCCAGCAGCAGTTCCTCGTCGGCGCCCAGCGAGGCGGGATCGGCCACATAGGTGGCTCGCAGCACGGCGCGCGGGCTGGCCGGCGCGTCCGCGCTCCGGTCACCGGCCGCGAGGCGGGCGACGAAGTCCGGGTTCGCCGTGCCGGCGCCGGTGCCGGCGAAGTCGGGGGTGGTCGGTGTGCCGGTCAGGTCGCGGGTGCCGCCGAAGCCGTACGGAGAGACCGGTGCGGCCAGCAGCAACGCCCCCACCCGGTGCGGATGGTCGACCAGCAGGCGCATCGCCACCCCGCCGCCGAGGGGGTGCCCGACCACCACCGGTCGCGCGTCGGCGTCGAAGAGCGTCGGGTCGTCCAGCAGTGCGGCCACGTCGTCGGAGAAGTCCCGCAGGCCCCGGGTGGCGTCCACCGGCGCGGTGGCGGAGTCGCCGTACCCCCGCAGGTCGGGGGCGACCACCCGCAGCGTCGGCGGCAGACGGCGGACCAGCGGCTCCCAGAACAGCGCGGACGAGCAGTTGCCGTGGATCAGCAGGACCGGTGTGCCGTCCGGCGGGCCGGCCACCCGTACCGCCTGAGTGATGCCGTTCGCCGTCACGGTCCGCTGCTCGGTCTCCATCCGCGGCATGGTGCCACGGGTCCCCGCGCCGGTCCAGGTGTCGAACCGCCATCCGACGGGGCGACCCGGTGTGGCGGGCCGCCAGGCGATCAGCGCCGCGAGCCCGGTGGCGCGGCCAGCGGCAGCGGCAGCGTCGGTCGGACGTCGCGCCGGGACGGGCCGAAGCTGAGGCCCACCGGGTCGGTGAGCGCCACCCCGGGGTCGAACAGGCGCAGTTCGGTACGGCCCAGCCGGATCACGTCACCGTCGGAGAGTCGTTCCACCTCGGTGATCCGCCGGTCGTTGAGCCAGGTGCCGTTGGTGGAGCCCAGGTCCCGCAGGGACGGGCCCTCCGGTGCCAGCCACACCTCGGCGTGGCGACGGGACAGGTGTGGGTCGTTGATGACCACCTGACCGGTCGGCGCTCGGCCGATCACCTGTACCTCGGCTCGCATGCGAAAGCTCGCGCCGCGCATCGGTCCACCCGCGACCGTCAACAGCGGCATCAGTTCCGGATGTTCCTCCATGGACAGTCAGCCCTCCACCCCACACCGTCACTCCGCGCGTCAGCTTGCCATCAGACGGTAGTCGTCAATACCGACCGGCCGGTCAGCCTCTCGTCACCTCCCGGCCACCTGCCGTTCGACGATTCGGGCGGGCCATTTCCGATACCAACGCCCTGACCTGCACTGATCAACGATCGGTCGGGTCGGTGCGACGCCGCTCCCCCGGCCCCGAATCGAGGACCCTACCGGTGAGTAATCCTCGGGTCTAGACTTCCGTCATGACGGCAGTGCATATCCCGGGCGTTCCGGTCATCGATGCGGGCCAGCTGGTCTCCACCAGCCCGGCGACCGGCGCTGAGGCCGGTCGCCTCCCGGTCGCCACCGACACCGACGTGCGGCAGGCCGTCGACCGGGCCCGCACCGCCGGCGAATGGTGGGCGGGTCTCGGCTTCACCGGCCGCCGCCAGCGGATGCTGCGCTGGCGTGCCCTGCTGGCCAAGCGCATCGAGCAGCTGGCCGAGTTGGTGCACCTTGAGGGCGGAAAGCCGATCGCCGACGCCATCGTCGAGATCGTCACCGCGATCGAGCACATCGACTGGGCCGCCCGCAACGCCGGCAGCGTGCTCGGTCCACGTCGGGTGCGGTCCCGACTCATCCTGGCCGAGTTCTCCGGGCACCTCGAATATCAGCCCTACGGTGTGGTCGGCGTGATCGGGCCGTGGAACTATCCGGTCTTCACGCCGATCGGCTCCGCCGCGTACGCCCTCGCCGCCGGCAACGCCGTGGTGCTCAAGCCGAGCGAGTACACGCCCGCCGTCGGCCAGTGGCTGGTGGACAGCTTCGCCGAGGTGGTGCCCGAGCAGCCGGTCTTCACCGCCGTGCACGGGCTGGGCGACGTGGGTGCCGCGTTGTGCCGCTCCGGCGTCAACAAGTTGGCCTTCACCGGCTCCACCGCCACCGCCCGCAAGGTGATGGCCGCCTGCGCCGAGACGCTGACCCCGGTGCTCATCGAGGGCGGCGGCAAGGACGCCATGATCGTGGACAGCGACGCCGACCTGGACGCGGCCGCCGAGGCGTGCGTCTGGGGCGCCATGACCAACGCCGGTCAGACCTGCATCGGCATCGAGCGGGTGTACGCGGTCGACGCCGTCTTCGACGCCTTCGTCGACAAGGTGGTGAGCCGCGCCGGTCGGCTGACCGTCGGGCCGGAGGGCACCGACATCGGCCCGATGACCATGCCCAAGCAGATCGACGTGATCCGTCGGCACATCGACGCCGCGATCACGTCCGGCGGGCGCGCCGTGCTCGGCGGCCCGAGCGCCGTCCAGCCGCCGTACGTCCACCCCACCGTGCTGGTGGACGTACCGGAGGAGTCGGCCGCCGTGCGCGAGGAGACCTTCGGTCCCACGCTGACCATCAGCCGGGTCCGCGACGCCGACGAGGCCCTCACCCGCGCCAACGCCCTGTCGTACGGCCTCGGGGGTTCGGTCTTCGGCCGGCGGCGCGCGGTGGCCATCGCCCGCCGACTGCGCTCCGGGATGGCGTCGATCAACTCCACGCTGACCTTCGCCGGCATGTCCACCCTGCCGTTCGGCGGTGTCGGCGACTCCGGCTTCGGGCGCATCCACGGCGAGGACGGCCTGCGTGAGTTCGGTCGGGCCAAGGCGATCACCCGGCGTCGGGCCCGGTCGCTGCTGCCGTCGATGACCTTCGAGCGCACCCCGGCCGACGTGGCCCGACTCGTCAAGGCCATCAAGGTCATGTACGGCAGGTGAGTGTCGGATAACCGATCATCAACAAGGATCGGCGCATCCACATGTTTGGTCGCTGTGGCCACGGCGGTACATTGCGTTAAATGGGCCCCAATCGATTGCGCTACCGCCTTGTCGACAGTGAGCAGTCGTGGAGCGCCCGACGGCGTCGGCACCGCTCGGACTGGCTGGCGCGCACCTTTCCCGAGATCGGCGACATGCACGTGGTCGACCTCGGTGGTCGGCTCGGCACCTGGCACCGCGCCACCGTCCGACCGGCCCGGGTGACAGTCGTCAACCTGGAGCAGCCGCCCGCCGTCGTCCCGGATTGGGCCCACGTCGAGCAGGCCGATGCCTGCGACCTGCCCCCGCACCTCACCAAGGGCGGCTACGACCTGGTCTTCTCGAACTCGGTGCTGGAGCATGTGGGCGGGCACGAACGCCGGATCCGCTTCGCCGCCGCCGCCCGCTCACTGGCCGACCGGCACTGGGTGCAGACGCCCTACCGCTACTTCCCCATCGAGCCACACTGGATCGCGCCCGGAATGCAGTTCCTGCCGGTACGACTGCGCACCGCGTTCGCCCGCCGCTGGCCGCTGGGGCACAAGCCGACCCGCAGCCACGACGCGGCCATCCACCAGGTGCTCTGGACCGAGCTGTTGGACCGCTCGCAGATGCGTCACTACTTCCCCGACTCGACAATGCTGGTGGAGCGGGTGTTCGGTCTGCCGAAGTCGTTGATCGCGGTGCGCACCGGGTAGTACGCCGGTCAGAAGAGGGTCAGCTCGTCCTTCACGATGCCGCGCAACTTGTCGTAGTCCACGACCACACACCTGATGCCCCGGTCGGTGGCGAGCACCCGGGCCTGCGGCTTGATCTCCTGGGCGGCGAAAACCCCGACGACCGGGCTGAGCAGCGGGTCACGGTTCATCAGCTCGAGATAGCGGGTCAGCTGCTCCACGCCGTCGATGTCGCCGCGCCGCTTGACCTCCACGGCTACCGAGCCCGAGTTGGCGTCCCGGCACAGCAGGTCGACCGGGCCGATGGCCGTCATGTACTCGCGGCGGACCAGCGTGAACCCCTCACCCAGGACGCCCGGGTTGGCGGCCAGCAACTCCTGCAGGTGCGCCTCCACCCCGTCCTTGCGCAGGCCCGGATCCACACCCAACTCGTACGAGGTGTCCTGGAAGACCTCCTCCAGGGTGATCCGCAGCTCCTCGCCGGCCTTGTTGACGACCCGCCACACACCGGGGGCCTCCTCCAACCGACACGGCGGGCTCATCCAGTTCAACGGCTTGTACGCCCGGTCGTCGGCGTGAATGGACACCGACCCGTCCGCCTTCACCATCAGCAAACGGGTGGCCAGCGGCAGGTGAGCCGAGAGCCGTCCGACGTAATCCACCGAGCACTTCGCAATGACCAACCGCACCCGACGAGGGTAGCCGAGCACCCGCCGGTCGCCAGCGAGCGGCACTGGCGCGTCGATGCGATGCTGAGACCGTGTTCGAAGTCCTCACCGGTACCGGTCTCGCCGCCTCGGCGGGGCTGAACGCCTACATACCCCTGCTCATCCTCGGCCTGCTCGGCCGTTACACCGATTTGATCGACCTGCCCAGCGGCTGGACCTGGCTCGGCAACGGTTGGGTCATCGCCATCATGGCCGTGCTGCTGGCCGTGGAGATGGTGGCGGACAAGGTGCCGGTGGTCGACCACATCAACGACGTGGTCCAGACCGTGGTCCGACCCACCGCCGGTGGCCTGGCCTTCGGTGCCGGCTCCTCGTCGGAGACGGTGACGGTCAGCGACCCGGGGAGCTTCTTCTCGTCGCACCAGTGGGTGCCGGTCGTCACCGGCGTACTGCTGGCGTTGGGCGTGCATCTGCTCAAGTCCGCGGCCCGCCCGGTGATCAACGCGACCACCGCCGGAATCGGCGCCCCGGTCGCCAGCACCGCCGAGGACGCCACCAGCGTGGTGGTCTCCCTGGTCGCGATCGTCCTGCCGGTGCTGGTGCTCGTCGCCCTGGTCGGCCTGGCGTTCTTCGCCTTCTGGTTCCTCCGCCGTCGATCCGATCGACGTCGCGAACGGGAGGCCGCCCGCGCCGCCGGCTTCCGCGTCTGACGCGTGATCGGCGACTCGCAATACCGGAGCTGCGCGGGGCGACAAAAGCCTAGGATCGGGGCAAGAGCCTAGAGGAGGTCGGCATGACCGCAGCGTTGGAGATGCCCCGAGTCCAGGAATGTGTGGTCGCCGCGTGCGCGTACAACCAGTCGGGTGACTGCCACGCCTTCGCGATCACCATCGGCAGCATGGATCACGCCCACTGCCACACCTTCGTCGAGTCGCCCGTCCGGGGTGGCGTGGAGAGCCTGATCGCGCAGGTGGGGGCGTGCCAGCGCGCCGACTGCCGGCACAACGAGCAGTTGGAGTGCCACGCGGCGTCGATCAGGGTCGGCCCGGACAACGACATGGCCGACTGCATGACCTACACCGGCCGCTGACCCACGCCGGGCCGACGACCTGCCCGAGACGGCCCTGCGGTCAGGGCAGGTCGTTGGCGCGACGGATGACGGTCACCAGGTCGTCGATGATGCCGGTGAGGGCGAAGTCCTTCGGCGTGAAGACCCGGGCGACCCCGGCCGCGCGGAGGGTGTCCGCGTCACCGGCCGGGATGATGCCGCCCACCACCACCGGCAGGTCGGCCCGGCCGGCGGCGCGCAGCCCGTCGAGCACCGCCGGCACGGCGGCCAGGTGCGACCCGGAGAGCACGGAGAGCCCGACCAGGTCGACGTCCTCCTCGACAGCCGCGGCGACGATCTGCCCCGCGGTCAACCGGATGCCCTGGTAGACGACCTCGAAACCGGCGTCACGGGCGCGTACCGCGATCTGCTCCGCGCCGTTGGAGTGCCCGTCCAGGCCGGGTTTGCCGACCAGCAGCCGCAGCCGGCCACTGCCCAGCTCCAGCGCCGTCGCGGCGACCCGCTCGCGGACCGCCGCGAGGCCCGGCTCCCCGCCGCCGCCGGTGGCGCCGGCCAGCCCGGTCGGCGCCCGGTACTCGCCGAAGACCTGGCGCAGCGCGCCGGCCCACTCGCCGGTGGTCACCCCGGCCCGCACGCACTCCAGGGTGGCCGGCATCAGGTTGGTGGTGGTCGCGGCGTCCGCGCGCAGCCGGGCCAGCGCCGCGTCGACGACGGCCGCGTCCCGGTCGGCCCGCCACCGGCGTACGCCGTCCACGGCGGCCGCCTCGACCGCGGGGTCGACCTGCTCGACGGCGCCCGCGCCGGCAGCGGTCAGCGGGGACGGTTCGGTCTCGGTGTACCGGTTGACCCCGACCACCACGTCGGCACCGGACTCCATCCGTCGACGCCGCTCGGCGAGCGACGCGACCAGCGCGCTCTTGAGGTAGCCGGTCTCCACCGCGGCGACGACGCCGCCCAGCTCGAGCACCGCGCCCAGCTCGACCCGCGCCCCGGTGACGATCTCGTCGACGAGCGCGGTCATCACGTGCGAACCGGCGAAGAGGTCGGGATATTCGAGCAGGTCCGACTCGTACGCCAGGACCTGCTGCATCCGCAGCGACCACTGCTGGTCCCACGGTCGGGGCAGGCCGAGCGCCTCGTTCCAGGCGGGCAGTTGAACCGCGCGGGCCCGGGCGTCGCGGGACATCGTCACGCCGAGCATCTCCAGCACGATGCGCTGGATGTTGTTCTCCGGCTGCGCCTCGGTCAGGCCGAGCGAGTTGACCTGCACGCCGTAGCGGAACCGCCGGTGTCTGGCGTCGGTGACCCCGTACCGGTCCCGGGTGATCTCGTCCCAGAGCACGCCGAAGGCGCGCATCTTGGCGATCTCCTCGACGAAGCGCACCCCGGCGTTGACGAAGAACGAGATCCGCTGGACGACGTCACCCATCCGCTCGGCCGGCACCTGACCGGAGTCCCGTACCGCGTCGAGCACGGCGACGGCGGTGGCCAGCGCGAAGCCGACCTCCTGCACGGGCGTGGCACCGGCCTCCTGGAGGTGGTACGAGCAGATGTTCACCGGGTTCCACCGGGGCATCTCGCGCAGCGTGTACGCCACCACGTCGGCGGTGAGCCGCAGCGACGCCGCCGGCGGGAAGATGTAGGTGCCCCGGGACAGGTACTCCTTGATGATGTCGTTCTGGGTGGTGCCGGCGCAGCGGGCCAGGTCGGCGCCCTGCTCCAGCCCGACGGTGCCGTACAGGGCGAGCAGCCACATCGCCGGGGCGTTGATGGTCATCGAGGTGTTCGTCCCGGCGAGCGGAAGACCGTCGAAGAGCGCCCGCATGTCGCCCAGGTGAGCCACCGGCACGCCGACCCGTCCGACCTCACCGGCGGCGAGTTCGTGGTCCGGGTCGTACCCGGTCTGGGTGGGCAGGTCGAAGGCGACCGAGAGGCCGGTCTGCCCCTTCGCCAGGTTGCGGCGGAAGAGCGCGTTCGTCGCCGCGGCCGACGAGTGGCCGGCGTAGGTGCGCATCACCCACGGGCGGTCCCGCTCGGGCAGCCGCCCCGGGAATGGCGTCTCATCCATGGCCGGAGTCTAAGTTACCGTTCAGTAAAAGGAGCTGTGGAAAACCACACAGGTCCATGTCGGGGACGTCAGGGCGTCAAGCCCCCGCTGTGGCGCGGACCGCCACACCCCGGACACCCGCCGGTTGCCGCCAGGACGCACACTTGACGACATGGATGACGAGCTGGCCATCTCCGTCCGAGGGCTGCGCAAGGCGTACGGCGACAACGTCGCCGTGGCGAGCGTGGATCTCGACGTCCACCGTGGCGAGGTGTTCGCATTGCTCGGCCCGAACGGCGCCGGCAAGACCACGACGGTGGAGATCCTGGAGGGTTACCGGCACCGGGATGCCGGCGAGGTCCGCGTGCTCGGCGCGGACCCGGCCAACCCCGACGCGGACTGGCGTTCCCGGGTCGGCATCGTGCTCCAGGGCACCGGCGAGTTCGACGAGCTGACCGTGGCCGAGGTGGTCCGGCACTTCTCCGGCTTCTACCCCGACGCCGACGACCCGGCAAAGGTGATCGAGCGGGTCGGGCTGGCCGACAAGGCGAAAGCCCGCACGCACACCCTCTCCGGCGGGCAGAAGCGCCGCCTGGACGTGGCCCTGGGCATCATCGGTCGCCCCGAGCTGCTCTTCCTCGACGAGCCGACCACCGGTTTCGACCCGGAAGCCCGTCGTGAGTTCTGGGAGCTGATCCGCGATCTCGCCGCGGCCGGCACCACGATCGTTCTCACCACCCACTACCTGGACGAGGCCGAGGCCCTCGCCCACCGGGTCGGCGTGATCGCCGGTGGCCGACTTGTCGAGGTCGCCGCACCCAACCGGCTGGGCAATCGGCAGGAGGCCCTCGCCACGGTCTCCTGGCGTACCCCGGACGGGACGCTGGAACGTGCGCAAACCGCGACGCCGACGGCCCTCGTGGCCGACCTCGCCGCGCGCCACGGCGGCGAGGTCCCCGGCCTCACGGTGACCCGGCCGAGCCTGGAGGACGTCTACCTGAAGATGATCGGACACACGCGATGACGACCACGACAAACCCGGCCTCCGCGGTCGCCACGCCTCGGGGCCAGCGGCCGGGTGCCGGCGCGCTCGCCCTGCGCCAGGGCCGACTGGAGATCACCCAGTTCCTGCGCAGCCGGGAGTCGGTGGTCTTCACGATGGGCTTCCCCATCATCATGATCCTGATCTTCGCGTCGATCTTCGACGGGACGATCGGCGGCGGGGTCAAGTTCACCCAGTACTTCATCACCGGCATGATCGCGACCGGCCTGATGACGGTGAGCTTCCAGAACCTGGGCATCTGGATCCCGGTCGAGCGGGACCGGGGCGTGCTCAAGCGCTACCGGGGCACGCCGATGCCGAAGTGGGTCTGGTTCGCCGGCAAGGTGATCATGGTGGTAGTGATCGGCATCGCCGAGACGGCGCTGCTGCTGGCGTTCGCGGTGGCGCTGTTCGACCTCGACCTGCCGGGTACCGCCGCGAAGTGGCTCACCTTCGGCTGGGTCTCCGTGCTCGGGGTGACCGCCTGCACCCTGTGCGGCATCGCCATCTCGTCACTGGCCCGCACCGCCCGCAGCGGCTCGGCGGTGGTCACCCCGGTGGCCCTGGTGCTCCAGTTCATCTCCGGGGTGTTCTTCGTCTTCACCGACCTGCCCACCTGGATGCAGCAGGTGGCGGCGGTGTTCCCGCTCAAGTGGATATGCCAGGGGCTGCGGTCGGTGTTCCTGCCGGAGAGCTTCGGCGCGCAGGAACCGGGCGGCTCGTTCGAGCTGGGCCGGGTGGCCGTGGTGCTGGTTCTGTGGTGCGTGATCGGTGTGGTGCTCTGCCTGACCACCTTCCGCTGGACCACCAAGCGCGACGGCTGACCGGCCGACCGGGGCGGGCGCCCGCCCCGGTCGCCACAAACTCAGTAGGTGTAGAAGCCCTTGCCGGTCTTGCGGCCCAGGTCGCCGGCGGTGACCATCCGCTGGAGCAGCTCCGGCGGGAAGAACTTCTCGTCGGCGGTGTCGGTGTAGATGTTCTTCGAGGCGTGCAGGAGCACGTCCACGCCGGTCAGGTCGGTGGTGGCCAGCGGACCCATCGCGTGCCCGAAGCCCAGCCGGCAGGCGGTGTCCAGGTCCTCCGCGGACACCACGCCGGACTCGACCAGCTTGACCGCCTCCATCACCAGGGCGGAGATCAGCCGGGTGGTGACGAAGCCGGCGATGTCCCGGTTGACCACGACGACCGTCTTGCCGATCTCCTCGGCGAAGGCCCGCGCGGTGTCGAGCGCGGCGTCGCTGGTCTTGTAGCCGCGTACCAGCTCGCAGAGCTGCATCATCGGCACCGGGGAGAAGAAGTGGGTGCCGACCACCGCCTCGGGGCGCTCGGTCACCGCGGCGATCTGGGTGACCGGGATCGCCGAGGTGTTGGTGGCGAGCACCGCGTCCGACTTGCAGATCTTGTCCAGAGCGCGAAACACCTCGTGCTTGATCTCCAACCGCTCGAAGACCGCCTCGACCACGATGTCCGCGTCCGCCGCCGCCTCCAGATCGGTGGTCGGCGTGATCCGCGCGAGGGTCGCCTCGACCTCGGACGCCTCGATCTTGCCCTTCTCGGCGAACTTCTCCAGTGACTTCCGGATGCCGCCCAGACCCCGGGTGGTGGCCGCCTCGTCCAGGTCGCGCAGCGTCACCTGCCAGCCCGCCTGCGCCGCCACCTGGGCGATGCCGGAACCCATCAACCCGGCCCCGACGACCGCGAGTCGACCCGCCATCTGTTTCTCCCTCGCTGCGATTGAGTGCCTGCCTGCACCCTAGTCGGCGAGACTGAACGATGGCTAAGTGGCGGTCGGGGTCAGATCTCCAGTTCCGGCTCCTCCGGCGTGGTGCCCCGCTCGACCGTCACCCCGAGTGCCCGCAGGTCGGCCACGAAGTCCGGGTAGCCCCGGTCGACGTGGTGCACGTGGGAGACCTCGGTGACCCCCTCCGCGCAGAGTCCGGCGATGATCAACCCTGCTCCGGCCCGGATGTCGGTGGCCCGCACCGGGGCACCGGAGAGCCGGTCCCGGCCCCGGACGACCGCGTGATGCCCGTCGGTCTTGATGTCCGCGCCGAGCCGCATCATCTCGTTGGCGAACATGAACCGGCCGTCGAAGATGTTCTCGGTGATCAGGGAGGCGCCGTCGCTGACGGCCGCCAGCCCGATCGCCATCGGCAGCAGGTCGGTCGCGAAACCGGGGTACGGCAGCGTCACCACGTCCACCGCCCGGGGCCGCTCGTCCATCCGTACGCGGAAGCCGTCCCCCCGGGTCTCCACCAGCGCGCCGGCCGCCACCACCTTGTCCAGGGCGATCTCCAGGAAGGCCGGGTCGAGCCCGGTCACCGTCACGTCCCCGCGGGTCATCGCCGCACCGAACGCCCAGGTGCCGGCGACGATCCGGTCCCCCACCGTGGCGTGGCGCACCGGACGCAGACCGGGCACACCGGTGATGCGCAACGTCGACGTGCCCGCGCCGACGATGCGCGCGCCCATCTGGTTGAGCATCGTGCAGATGTCGACGATCTCCGGCTCCCGCGCCGCGTTGTCGATCATCGTGGTGCCCTGGGCCAGCACCGCCGCCATCACCAGGTTCTCGGTCGCGCCGACGCTGGGGAAATCCAGCACGATGTCCGCGCCCCGCAGCCCGTGTGGGGCGGAGGCGATGACGAACCCGTGCTCACCGGAGATCTCCGCCCCCATCCGGGTCAGCCCGGAGATGTGCATGTCCAACCCCCGCGACCCGATCGCGTCGCCGCCGGGATGCGCCACCCGCACGTACCCCCGGCGGGCCAGCAACGGGCCGAGCACGCAGATCGACGCGCGCAGCCGTCGGACCAGGTCGTAGTCGGCCTCCGCGCCCGGCTGCTCGGGTACGTCGATCGTCACCGACCGGGACCGGGCCACCCCGCCCCGGGCGACCATCGGGTCGACCGGGTCGTCCGCGTCGAACTGGACGTCGCAGCCCAGCCGACGCAGCACCTCCCCCATGATCGCGATGTCGGTGATCCGGGGGACGTTGGTGATCACGCTGCGGCCCGGCGCCAGCAGCGCGGCGGCCATCAGCTTCAACGCCGAGTTCTTGGCACCGACCACGTGCACGGTGCCGGACAGGCGGGCGTCACCGTGTACCCGGATGACGTCGACATCGTTGACCGCCGAATCGCCGGCGTCGCCGGGGCCCACCACCACCGGCCAGCCGGCGGTGCTGTCCGGCCGCGCCGGGATCGTCAGGTCGGGAATCCGTAGGCTGTGCGTCATGGCCGTCCACCTCACGCGCATCTACACCAAGGCCGGCGACGCCGGCATGACCAGGCTGAGCAACAACGAGCAGGTGCCGAAGACCGATCCACGGATCGCCGCGTACGCGGATGTCGACGAGTGCAACGCGGCGATCGGCGTCGCGCTCGCGCTGGGAAACCTCGACGAGGAGCTTCGCGGCGTGCTGGGGTCGGTGCAGAACGACCTGTTCGACGTCGGCGCCGACCTGTCCACCCCGGTCGAGCCGGAGCCGAAGTACCCGCCGCTGCGGGTCACCGAGGAGTACGTCGAGCGCCTGGAGGGCTGGTGCGACGAGTACAACGCACGCCTGAGCAAGCTCGACTCCTTCATCCTCCCCGGCGGCACCGCAGGCGCGGCGCTGCTGCACGTGGCGCGGACCGTCGCCCGGCGTGCCGAACGGGCAGCGTGGGCGCTGGTCAGCCACGATCCGGAACGAACCAGCACGCTCCCGGCAAAGTATCTCAACCGGCTCTCCGATCTGCTCTTTATCCTGTCAAGAACGGCAAATCCGGCAGGAGATGTGCTATGGGTGCCGGGCGGCAAGCGCTGAACGTCGGGCGCTCCGCACCACGTCGAGGTCTGAGTTCCCACTCTGCCCGCCACCACGCGTAGCCAAGGCCGACTCGTCCTCCGGGCGACGCCCGCCAGGGCCAAGGCGTGTCAGCGCCTAGATCGACTCGGGTTCCATGAAGTCGGGCCATCCTGGCCACCAGGACACCACGGCGTCAAGAAACCCGAGTCGATCACCCGCGCCCAACCACTGAAATGGGCAAGACTCAGCCACACCGGTAACGGCAGGTGCTTGAAAACCATGCCAGAACGGCGGCAGTGCCCACGAAGGGGTTTCCGGGGGAGCCCGACCGGCGCAGGGATCAAGCCTGACCGCCCGGAGCCGGGCGGGCTCCCCGGAAACCCAGAAGAGCAACCACAGAAGAGCCGATCAGGCAGCCGGCCAGTCCTGGGAGGCCATACGCGGCGAGACCGCCCCCGGAGGGGCGGCCTCGAGCCAGGAGAGGAAACCGGTCACTGTCGATCGCGCCATGGCGATCTCCACCGGTGCGTGGTGACTGGTACAGCGGAGGATCACCCAGTCGGCCGGCATGGAGAACCGTTCCTGACCTTCGGGCAACCGGCGGCGCTCCACGGCCAGCCCCTTGCGGGAGAGCACCCGCTTGGGCCGAATCGCGAAGCTGAACATCCGGTACCAGCGGAGCTCGTCACCGGCGAACCGGCCGAAGCCGGGCGACCAGCCACGGCCGTCGAGCATGGTGGAGACCCGGACGCTGAGCCGGATGATGCCGCCGCTGCGGGTGACCACAGCTCGCCGGACGAAGAGGATCAGAAGCGCGCCGAGGATGACGACAACGCCGATTCCGAATCCTTCGACGATCTCCATCCCCGGTGTGGCTCAGCGGCTCTGCGCGGAGACCGGGGTTGCGCTCTCGGCCAGCACGGTGACACCTTGGGCGCTCACCGAGAGGAAGCCGCCGGCCACCTCGTAGGCGACCTGCTCGCCGCCGGCGAGCTTGATGCGTACCTGGCCGGGCTCGGCGAGCTGGCCGAGCAGCGGCGCGTGCCCCGGCAGGACACCGAGCTCGCCTTCGGTCGTCCGGGCGACGACCATCTCGGCGTCACCGGACCAGACCTTCTCCTCGACGGCGACGAGCTCGACGTGAAGCTGCTGTGCCACGCTGTCTCCTTGCTGCGGCTACGGATTGCCGAAAGTCTAGCCTGACGATGCGGCGCGCCCAACGCGGGTGGGGACAACGCCGACCTGACTACTTGGTCTTGTTGACGAATTCCGGGTGCTCCAGCAGGAACGGGTCGAGTTGCTCGTTGTGCAGGGCGGTGAAGAAGTCCGGCACACCGTCCTGGAACTGCTCGCCCAGGTACTTCTTACCCTCGAAGACTCCACCACCGGGCAGCTTGATCATCTCAATGGTGTTCGGGCGGATGTCCTTCAGCGCGAGCCCGAAGTCGACAACGCTGTTGCCCCGACCGTTGAAGATCAACGACTGGCCGGCGGCGCGGAGCACCTTGTCCAGCTTGATCGGGTTGGACACCACGTCGGCGCTGAACGCCTGGCCGACCATGGCCTTGACGAACTGTTGCTGGTGGCGCTGGCGACCGTAGTCGGAATCCGGAACACCGTTCTTCGGGTAGCGCTGCCGGACGTAGTCCAGCGCCTGCCACCCACTGAGGTGCCGGTTGCCCTTCTTGTAGATCGCCTGCGGGCCGACGTAGCCCTCACCACGGGTGTTGCCCGGCCGCGGCTTGCCGTCCGGCTGCTTGTGCTCGGACTTCACGTCGCGCTCGATGTACATGTCGACACCGCCCATGGCGTCGACGATCTTCTGGAAACCGGTGAAGTTGATGATCGCGCCGGCGTCGAAGCGCTTGATGCCGGTGACGTTCTGCACGGTGCTGGCCAGCAACTCGAAGCCCCGCGCCGCGTCGGGGTTGGCCCCCGGCACCCTGCTGCCGAACGACATCGCCGCGTTGATCTTCGTGGTCTCGCCCGGGAACTCGGCCTTCTTGAACGCCGGAATCCGCACGTAGAGGTCACGAGGCAGCGAGAACAGGTAGGCCCGGTCCATCGAGGCCGGCACGTGCAGCACCATGATCGAGTCGGCCAGCGGCGCGGCCGTCGCCGTACGTGGGTCGATGCCGACGAGCAAAATGTTGAGCGGACCCTTGATGTCGCTCTTCTTCGCCTGGGCGCCCGCGGCCTGGTCGCCGAAGAGGTCGGCCTTGCCGACGGACCCCTCGTAGCGGGCCATCAACACCTCGGTGCTGACCAGCACGGCGCCGCTGAGCACGGTCAGCACGGTGCCGAACACCGTGCAGAGCCTGGCCCACCGCGGCACACCTCGCCAGAGGGACGGCTTGCGGCCACTCTTGCCGGCCTTACCCACGAGCAGCTCCGTTCGTTACGCCCACGCCGAGAAAGACGGGCGCACGTCGTCGAAAGGTTGCACAGATCAACGCTCGTTCAGGTGAGCGCGGAACGAACCGTAGCTCGGGAGCCGCGAGAGTGACTACCACGAGTAACGGACCGCGACGATGGTAAGGCGCGAACATGAACAAAAGACTGCCCCGGCATTGCCGGGGCAGTCTTTTTGCTACGGGAATCGATGGGGGCTGGTCAGCCCTTCATCAGCTCCTCAGCCTTCTTCTCCAGGTCATCGAGGCCGCCGCACATGAAGAACGCCTGCTCGGGGAAGTGATCGTACTCACCCTCGCTGATCTTGCGGAACGCCTCGATGGTCTCCTTGATCGGGACCGTCGAGCCCGGAACGCCGGTGAACTGCTCCGCCGCGTAGGTGTTCTGCGAGAGGAAACGCTCGATCCGCCGGGCCCGGGCCACGGTGATCTTGTCTTCCTCGGAGAGCTCCTCGATGCCGAGGATGGCGATGATGTCCTGCAGGTCCTTGTAGCGCTGCAGGATCCTCTTCACCTCGGTGGCGACCTGGAAGTGCTCGGCGCCGACGAACTCCGGGGCGAGGATCCGGGACGAGGACGCCAGCGGGTCCACGGCCGGGTAGATGCCCTTGTCGGAGATCGACCGCTCCAGGTTGGTGGTCGCGTCCAGGTGGGCGAACGTGGTGGCCGGAGCGGGGTCGGTGTAGTCGTCCGCCGGCACGTAGATCGCCTGCATGGAGGTGATGGCCTGGCCCCGGACGGAGGTGATCCGCTCCTGGAGCTCGCCCATCTCGTCCGCCAGGGTCGGCTGGTAACCCACGGCGCTCGGCATACGCCCGAGCAGGGTGGAGACCTCCGAGCCGGCCTGGGTGAAGCGGAAGATGTTGTCGATGAAGAGCAGCACCTCCTGCTTCTTCACGTCGCGGAAGTACTCCGCCATGGTCAGCGCGGAGAGCGCCACCCGCAGCCGGGTGCCCGGCGGCTCGTCCATCTGGCCGTAGACCAGCGCGGTCTTGTCGATGACGCCGGACTCGGTCATTTCGGCGATGAGGTCGTTGCCCTCACGGGTGCGCTCACCCACGCCGGCGAAGACCGAGGTACCACCGAAGTTACGGGCAACACGGGTGATCATCTCCTGGATGAGCACCGTCTTGCCCACGCCCGCGCCGCCGAACAGGCCGATCTTGCCGCCCTTGACGTACGGGGCGAGCAGGTCGATGACCTTGATGCCGGTCTCCAGCATCTCGGTCTTCGGCTCCAGGTCCGCGAAGGCCGGGGCCTTGCGGTGGATGCCCCAGTGGTCGTCCGGGTTGAGGGTCTCGCCCTCCTTGAGGTTGAGCACCTCGCCGATCGCGTTGAACACGTGGCCCTTGACCGCGTCGCCCACCGGAACGGTGATCGGCGAACCGGAGTCACGAACCTCCGCGCCGCGAACCAGACCGTCGGTCGGCTGCATCGAGATGGCGCGGACCAGGTTGTCACCCAGGTGCTGGGCGACCTCCAGGGTCAGCGTCTTCTCACCGCCGGACAGGCTCACGGTGACGTTCAGGGCGTTGAACAGGGCCGGCATGGCGTCGCGCGGGAACTCGGCGTCGACGACCGGGCCGATGACCCGGACCACGCGACCCGTGGCCGTCTTGGTCTCTACTGGTGCAGTCATCACACTTCACTTCCCGACGCGGCAAGCGCGTTGGCGCCGCCGACGATCTCGCTGATCTCCTGGGTGATCCCGGCCTGACGGGCCGAGTTCATCTCACGCGTGTACTTCTCGATCATCTCTTCGGCGTTGTCGGTGGCGCTCTTCATCGCCCGCCGCCGTGCCGCCGACTCACTCGCCGCCGACTCGAGCAACGCCGCGTAGATCCGCGTGTTGATGTACCTCGGCAGGAGCGCGTCGAGCAGCGCCTCCGCCTCGGGCTCGAACTCGTACGCCGGCAGCAGCCCTTCGGAGCGCGGCCGGTCCTCGACCTGCATCGGGCCGATGATCTTCGTGACCGGGTTCTGCGTCATCAGCGAGTGGAACTCGGTGTAGACGATGTGCAACTCGTCGACGCCGAGCACCCCGTCCGCGCCAGCACCACCGTCGACGTCGTCCGCACCGGCGGTGAACGCCTTGATCAGCGTCTCACCCACGGTACGGGCGTCCTCGAACGACGGCTGCTCGCTGAACCCGGTCCAGTTCGCCTCGATCGGCCGGTCGCGGAACCGGTAGAACCCGACGCCCTTACGCCCGATGACGTAGAGCACCGGCTCCTTGCCGTCCGCCTTGAGCCGCGCGATCAGCGACTCGGCCATCCTGATCGCGTTGGAGCTGTAACCGCCGGCCAGGCCACGGTCACTGGTGACCAACAGAACGCCCGCCCGCCGCACCCGCTCGCGCGGGGTGAGCAGCGGGTGGTCGATCCGCGCGTTGGACGCCAGCGCCGTGAGCACACCGGTGATGGCCTGGGCGTACGGCAGGGACGCCTGCACCCGGGCCTGGGCCTTGGCGATCCGGCTCGTCGCCACGAGCTCCATCGCCTTGGTGATCTTCTTCATCGACTTCGCCGAGCGGATTCGTTGACGAAGAACGCGAACCTGGGCCGCCATGGGATCAGCTCTCGGCCGGGCGGTCGGTCGCGCTGTCGCGGAAGCGGGTCACCGTCTCGCGGTTCTCGTCGCCCTCAAGCGGAGCGGCCGGCGCGTCGTTGACCTTGCGCTCGTCCTCCTTGTTGAGGAAGACCTGCTTGAACTCCGCGATCGCGGTGTCCAGGGAGCCGGTGATGTCGTCGTTCCACTGGTTGTCGGCGATCGACGCGAGGACACCCTCGTGCTTGTGCCGCAGGTACTGGAGGAACTCCGACTCGAAGCGCCGCACCTCGCCGACCGGGATGTCGTCGAGCTTGCCCTCGACACCGGACCAGACCGAGACGACCTCTTCCTGCACCGGGAACGGCGAGTAGTTCGACTGCTTGAGCAGCTCCACCAGACGCGAACCGCGGTTCAGCTGGTTCTGCGAGGCCTTGTCCAGGTCCGAGGCGAAGGCGGCGAACGCCTCCAGCTCGCGGTACTGGGCCAGGTTGAGCCGCAGCGAACCAGAGACCTTCTTCATCGGCTTCACCTGCGCGGCGCCACCGACCCGGGAGACCGAGGTGCCGACGTTGATCGCCGGACGAACGCCCTGGTTGAACAGGTCGGTCTCCAGGAAGATCTGGCCGTCGGTGATCGAGATGACGTTGGTCGGGATGAAGGCCGAGATGTCGTTGGCCTTCGTCTCGATGATCGGCAGACCGGTCATCGAGCCGCCACCCAGCTCGTCGGAGAGCTTCGCGCAGCGCTCCAGCAGGCGGGAGTGCAGGTAGAAGACGTCACCCGGGTACGCCTCACGGCCCGGCGGGCGACGCAGCAGCAGCGACACGGCCCGGTACGCCTCGGCCTGCTTGCTCAGGTCGTCGAAGACGATCAGAACGTGCTTGCCGCCGTACATCCAGTGCTGCCCGATGGACGAGCCGGTGTACGGGGCGAGGTACTTGAAGCCGGCCGGGTCGGAGGCCGGCGAGGCCACGATGGTGGTGTATTCCAGCGCGCCCGCCTCCTCCAGCTGCCCCTTGATCGAGGCGATGGTGGAGGCCTTCTGGCCGATGGCGACGTAGATGCAGCGGACCTGCTTCTTCGGGTCGCCGGTGCGCCAGTTGTCCCGCTGGTTGAGGATGGCGTCCAGCGCGACGGTGGTCTTGCCGGTCTTGCGGTCACCGATGATCAGCTGCCGCTGGCCCCGGCCGATCGGCGTCATGGCGTCGATGGCCTTGATGCCGGTCTGCAGCGGCTCGAACACCGACTGCCGGGCCATCACGTTCGGAGCCTGCAGCTCCAGCTCGCGGTAGCCCTCCTCGGCGATGTCGCCGAGGCCGTCGATCGGCTGGCCGAGGGCGTTGACCACGCGGCCGAGGAAGGCGTCGCCGACCGGGACCGAGAGGACCCGGTCGGTGCGCTTGACCCGCTGGCCCTCCTCGAGCTTGGCGGAGTCACCGAGGACGACGACGCCGATCTCCCGCACGTCGAGGTTCAACGCCACGCCGAGCGTGCCGTCCTCGAACTCCAGGAGCTCGTTGGTCTTGGTCGAGGGCAGGCCCTCGACGTGGGCGATGCCGTCGCCGGTGTCGGCGACGGTGCCGACCTCCTCGCGGGAGACGTCGGACGAGTAGGAGGAGACGTAGCGCTCCAGGGCGCCGCGGATCTCCTCCGTCGAGATGGTCAGCTCGGCCATCCTCTGCTTCCTTAAAATTCAGGGGCCCGGGATACCTAGTACCAACCGGTCCGAATGGCGTCTGTCAATCCGGGCGCTGCGGCGGCGGAGCCGCCCCAACGCTGAGGCGGCGGAACCACCACATTGCGGGCGGCGAAGCCGTTCAGCGCTTCGCGAGCGCGTTGCGGGTCTCGTTGAGGCGGCGCAGGATGGTGCCGTCGTACAGGTCGGAACCGACCCGGACGCTCACGCCACCGAGAACGGCGGGGTCGACCGTCTGCTTGACGGAGACCTCTCGACCGTATATCGCGGTGAGGCTCGCACCCAGCCGACGCTCGTCCTCGTCACTCAACGGGGCCGCGACGGTCACGTACGCCACCTGCCGGTCACGCCGGTCGGCGGCCAGCTCGACCAGCCGGGTGAGCGCCCCGCTGAAGGAGCGTCCCCCGAACCCGCCGAGCGCCGCCTCGACGAGGCGGACGGTGACCGGGCGGGCCTTGTCGGCCAGCAGCTCGCGGGCCAGGGTGGCCCGCTGCTCGACCGGGGCGACCGGGTCGGCGAGCGCGTTGCTCAGCGCTGACTGCCCCGAGACGACCTGGCCGAAGCGGAACAGCTCGTCCTCGACCTCGCCCAACTCGCCGGCGGAGTCAGCGCTGGCCAGCAGCGCCTCCACGCCGAGGCGCTCGGTGCCGTCGAGCAGCTCCGACGGTGCCGACCACCGGCCGGCGACCAGCGACACGAGCAGGTCGAGCGCGTCCGCGCCGATCCGCCCGCCCAGCATGTCGCCGAGCAGCGCCCCGCGATCCTCGCCGGAGCGGGCCGGCTCGGAGAGCGCCCGGCGCAGCCGCGGCTCCCGCCGCAGCAGGGTCGCCACGGAGAGGATGGCGTCGGCGGTGGAGGCCACCGCCGACGGCTCCGCGCCGCGGACGTACGCGTCGAGGCGCTCGGCCGCGACCTTGTACGACTCCCGGCTGGCGGCCTGCATCAGCGGGCCCCCGTGCTCTCGAGACCGCTCAGGAACCGGTCGACGGTGCCCTTACGCCGCGCCTCGTCGGCCAGCGACTCGCCAACGATCTTGCTGGCCAGGTCCACCGCGATGGTGCCGACCTCCGCGCGCAGCTCGCGCACGATGGTGGCCCGCTCGGCGGCGAGCGCGTCCTTGCCCGCCTGGATGACCCGGTCGGACTCTTCCCGCGCCTTGGCGAGGATGTCCTGGCGGATGCCCTCGGCGTCGGCCCGCGCGTCGTCACGGATCTTGGCGGCGTCGGTCCGAGCCTCAGCGAGCTGGGCACGGTACTGCTCGAGCAGCTGGTTCGCCTCGGCCTGGGCGGCCTCGGCGCGCTTGATGCCGCCCTCGATCGCGTCGACCCGAGCCTGGAACGTCTGCTCCATGCGCGGGAAGACGAACTTCATCAGCACGAAGCAGAGCACGGCGAAGGCGACCGTGCCGACCACGATCTCCTGCCAGATCGGAATGATCGGGTTGTGGTCTGACTCACCACCCTCGGCGGCGAGGAGGAACAACATGGGTGACCTCCCGGTCGGAAGGGGCGGAATCAGCCGGCCCAGATGAAGCCGAAGGCGATGCCGAACAGCGCGAGCGCCTCGATGACGGCGAAGCCGATCCAGACGTACGGCAGGGTCATGCGCGACGACTCGGGCTGCCGGGCGGTCGACTGGATGTAGGCGGCGAAGACCAGGCCAACGCCGATGCCCGGGCCGATGGCCGCGAGGCCGTAGCCGATGGCGGCGGTGCTGCCCTCTACCGCGGCGACGTAATCCATTAGTGGTTCCTCCTGGTTATCACGCGTGACTCTCACGCGGGACGACAACGGTTGGTGCGTGGATCAGTGCTCTTCGGCGAGCGCGCCCTGGATGTAGCTGGCGCTCAGCACGGTGAAGACGTATGCCTGCAGGACGATGACCAGCGCCTCGAGGAGGGTCAGCGCCACTGTCATCACCCAGGAGACCACCGAGATCGGCGCCAGCCAGGCGTTGGCGTTGAGCATCGCGAAGCCGCCGAGCGTGAAGACCAGCAGGAGCATGTGGCCGGCGAACATGTTCGCGAAGAGACGGACGGCCAGCGAGAACGGCCGGATGATGAAGGTCGAGAACGCCTCGATCGGGATCAGCAGCGGCAGGATGTACCACGGTGCCGGCGGGATCAGGGCGTGCTTGAAGTATTTGCCGAAGCCGTGGTGCCGGATGCCGATGTAGTTGAACAGCACGTAGCTGATCACCGCGAGGATCGCCGGGAAGGCGATGTGCGAGTTCGGCGAGATCTGGAAGAACGGAATGATCGCGAACGAGTTCGTCAACAGCACGAAGCAGAACAGCGTCGTGAAGTACGGAGCGAACCGCACGCCCTGGTGACCGATCATGTCGACCGAGATGTTGTTGCGCACGAAGCCGTAGATCGACTCGGCGAACCACTGCTTCTTGGTCGGCACCAACTGGGGGTTCCGATAGGTCGCCAGGAAGAAGATGATCAGAACGCCGACCGCGATCCAGATCATCAACGTGAACTTGGTGAACCACGGGGCGTTCTCCGCGCCCCAGGGCACGATCGCGGGCAGGTAGAAGTCGTCCACGCTGGGTGGGAATGCCGCCTGGCCCGCTGCCAGAACGTTCGCCTGTCCGAACACCGTGTCCCTTCCTAAGTAGGCGTGCCGAGCCGACGGACGACGAGGATGATCCCCCCGGTCACGCCGAGCACGACGCCGATGCCGGTGGCGACGCCACCTGTATCGAGCCACTGGTCGACCAGCCAGCCGATGAAACCCCACACGAGCATTCCTCCGATGAGGTAGCTGAGCGCGGTCCAACCCTGACCGGCACCGGACGGATAATCGTCCGGTTCACCGGCGGGACGGGGGGTTTGGTCACCAGCCATGACGGGGCGAACGATATCAGCCGGGAAGACGAGGCTGTGCCTCACCCCCCGCACAACCGTCGTTGTGTGGGCTTCTCGTGGGCGCCGTCGTCTGTGGGCACGCTACTCCCCTTCCGCCCGTCGGAAAATGACCGGAGGCCGACACATTGCGGCGCGTCCGCTGGTTGGGACGACCGCCGGGTCAGCCCTGCGGCCGGCGAGCGTGCACCGCGGTCAGCCACCAGAGGTGCACCGCTGTCCACACTGCCACCCCGGCGACGATGCCGAGGCAGAGAGGGATCAAACCGGGCCAACCAGTCGACCCCACCGCCACCAGCACCGCACCCAACAGGCTGAACTTCAACACGTACAGGCCCACCCCGAGCGGCAGCACCAACTGCGGGTTGACCTGGTCGGCCCGCGCCAGCACCACAGTGGTGAGGGTGTAGCTGAGCACCGTGACGCCCACTCCGGCCGCCGCGCCGACCGCGGCCGTCACACCGCCGAGCACCCCGCCCACCACCGCGGCGACCACGGCGAGCGCCGCCGACGCGCTCAACAACACCGGCAGGTGCCGCAGCCGCCACCGCCGGTCGGTGCCCCGCTCGACCACCCCGGGCTCAGCCACGGGGGTACGCCGGGAACGCCGCGACCAGCTCGGCCACCTCGGCACCGAGCCGGGTCAACTCGTCGACCCCGCCCGCTGCGCCGGGATCGGTGCGCACCGCACGGGCGATCAGGGTCGCCACCTGGCGCAGCTCCCCCTCGCGCATCCCCTGCGTGGTGACGCTCGGTGTGCCCACCCGGATGCCGGAGGCCACCATCGGCGGCTGCGGGTCGTACGGGATGGCGTTCTTGTTCAGGGTGATCGACGCGGCGTCGCAGCGGCGCTCGGCCTCGGTGCCGGTCACCCCCAGCTCCCGCAGGTCGATCAGGGCGAGGTGGGTGTCGGTGCCACCGGACACGGGGCGCATCCCCTCGTCGGCCAGCCCGGCGGCGAGCGCCTGGGCGTTGCTGACCACCTGCCGGGCGTACGTCTGGAACTCCGGCTGGGCGGCCTCGCGCAACGCGACCGCCTTGGCCGCGACCGCGTGCATCAGCGGGCCGCCCTGGGTGAACGGGAAGACCGCCTTGTCGATCCGCTGGGCCAGCGACTCGCGGCACAGGATCATGCCGCCGCGCGGCCCGCGCAGCACCTTGTGGGTGGTGGCGCAGACGACATCGGCGTACGGCACCGGGGACGGGATCGCCCGACCGGCGACCAGGCCGATGAAGTGCGCGGCGTCCACCATCAGGTACGCGCCGACCTCGTCGGCGATCTCCCGGAAGCGCGCGAAGTCGATCAGGCGCGGGTACGCGGTGGCCCCGCAGATGATCAGCTTGGGTCGGTGCGCCCGCGCCAGGTCCCGTACCTCGTCGTAGTCGATCAGCTCGGTGTCCGGCCGCACCGGGTAGCCGACCGGGTGAAACCACTTACCGGAGAAGTTCACCCGGCTGCCGTGGGTGAGGTGCCCGCCGTGCGGCAGGTCCATCGCCAGGACCGTGTCCCCCGGCTGCACCAACGCGGCGTACGCGGCCAGGTTGGCGCTCGCCCCGGAGTGCGGCTGGAGGTTCGCGTGCTCGGCCCCGAAGAGCTCCTTGGCCCGGGCGATGCCGATCTCCTCGGCCCGGTCCACCTCGGCGCAACCGCCGTAGTAGCGCCGGCCCGGGTAACCCTCGGCGTACTTGTTCGTCAGCGTCGAACCGAGCGCGGCCAGCACCGCCGGCGAGGTCAGGTTCTCGCTGGCGATGAGCTGCAGGCCGCCGCGCAACCGGTCCAACTCGCCGAGGACCACCTCGGCGATCTCCGGGTCGGTGGCCCTGAGCTGCGCGAAATCCGGCCCCCAGAAGGTGCTCGTGTCGGTCTCCACAGCGAACGAGTCTAGGGCCTGTCGCACAAGGGCGGCCGAGCCGAGGCGGAGTCCGGGCGGCGATCCGGCAAGGCGCGGTCACGTCCGGATACAACACCGGTATCCGGACGTGACCGCATCGCCGCCGGGCGTCGTCCGGGCCCGCCGCAGGCCGGCCAGTTCTTGTGCAACAGGCACTCGGGGGCCGCACACTGGAACCCGTGAGATGCCTCGTCACCGGCGCTACCGGCTACATCGGCGGGCGGCTGACGCCGCTGCTGCTCGCCGACGGGCACACGGTGCGCTGCCTGGCGCGCAAGACCGGACGCCTGCGCGACGTGCCGTGGGCGTCGGCGGCCGAGCTCGTCGAGGGCGACCTGAGCCGTCCGGAGACTCTGCCTGCCGCGTTCGCCGACGTGGACGTCGCGTACTTCCTGGTGCACTCGCTGGGTCGGGCGGACTTCGAGGCGGCGGACCGGGCGGCAGCGACGAACTTCGCGGCGGCGGCCCGCGCGGCGGGCGTACGCCGGATCGTCTACCTCGGTGGTCCGGAGCCGGCGGCCGACTCCGAGGTCCCCTCGCCGCACCTGCGGTCCCGGGCCGAGGTGGGCCGGATCCTGCTGGACAGCGGAGTGCCCACCGCGGTGCTCCGCGCCGCGGTGATCATCGGGTCCGGCTCGGCGTCGTTCGAGATGCTGCGCTACCTGACCGAGCGGCTGCCCGCCATGATCACCCCACGCTGGGTCCGCAACCGGATCCAACCGATAGCGGTCCGCGACGTGCTGCACTACCTGGCCCGCTGCGCGGAACTGCCGACCGAGGTCAACCGGGGCTTCGACGTCGGCGGTCCGGACGTGCTGACCTTCCGCGAGATGATGCAGCGTTACGCCCGGGTGGCCGGGCTGCGCCGGCGCATCATCGTGCCGGTCCGCCCGCTCACCCCGTCCCTCTCCTCGCACTGGGTCGGGCTGATCACCCCGGTGCCGAACAAGATTGCCCGCCCCCTGGTGGAGAGCCTGATCCACGAGGCGGTCGCCCACGAACACGACATCGCCCGCTACGTCCCCGACCCACCCGGCGGGCTGACCGGCTTCGACGAGGCGGTGGCGCTGGCGCTGGCCAAGGTGCGCGACGCCCAGGTGGAGACCCGCTGGTCCACAGCGAGCGGCCCGGACGCGCCCGCCGAACCACTGCCCACCGACCCGGTGTGGTCCGGTGGCACCGCCTACACCGACGTACGGGAACGAGCGGTCGACGCACCACCCACCGCGCTCTGGCGGGTCGTCGAGGGCGTCGGCGGCGAACACGGCTGGTACTCGTTCCCCCTCGCCTGGTCGGTACGCGGCTGGCTGGACCGGCTGGTCGGCGGGGTCGGGCTGCGGCGGGGTCGACGCGACCCGCACCGCCTCCAGGTCGGCGAGGCGCTGGACTTCTGGCGGGTCGAGGAGATCGTCCCGGGCGAGTTGCTGCGACTGCGCGCCGAAATGCGGCTACCCGGTCGGGCCTGGTTGGAGATGCGGGTCCTACCGGCCGACGACGGCCGCAGCCGCTACCAGCAACGCGCCGTCTTCCTGCCGCGCGGCCTGCCGGGGCACGCCTACTGGAAGTCGGTGGCCCCGTTCCACGCGGTGGTCTTCGGCGGAATGGCCCGCAACATAGCCCGCAACGCCGAACAACCCCGCTAACCACCCCGCCTCTCCGCACCCGCCCCGCGTCTCCAGCACCCGCCCCGCATCCAGCGCCCGCCCCGCATGTCCCTGCGCTTCCGGCGTCCCCGGCGCCGCTCGCGCCGCCGCCGCACCACGGCCCGCGCCACTCCGCCCGCCCCGCTGCCGCCCATCGCCCCCAGGCCCACCCACCCCACCCCCCGTCCCGCCGCGCTCCCACCCGCTCTACTCCCGCGATCTTGCACTTTGTGTTGTCGATTTGAGAGCTTGGGCACTCTTTGTCGCGACAGAAACTGCAAGATCGCGGGAGTGAGGCGGGCGCAGGCCGGGGCGTGGGACAGGGCGCGTCTCGCGCTACCCGCGTCGCGCGTCACCGCGTCGATCATGGAGTTGTGGTGCGCCACAAAAAGGGCTTTTGTGGATTCAACGCCCACCACAAGTCCATGATCGACCGGACTGGGGCGGGCCGGCGCGGGGCGGGGCGGGGCGGGGCCGGCGCGGGGCGGGGCCGGCGCGGGGCGGGGCGGGGCGGGGCGGGGCGGGGCGGGGCAGGGCAGGGCGGGGTGGGGCGGGGCGGAGCGGAGCGGGGTGGGGACTGGGGTGGGGTTAGTTGCCGGCTTGGGGTTGGGTTTGGAAGGCGGTGCGTTCGCTCGGTGGGACGAAGTCACGGACCGGCTGGTCGCGCAGGGCGGAGGCGAGCACCTCGCCGACCGCGTTCACCATCTGGGCCTGCACCGCCTGACCGACCGCGTCCCGGGGGTCGTCCGGGTTCGCGGCCATCGAGGCGACCACGAGTTGTGGTGTGAACGCCACCACCGTCTCCGTCTCGTACCGCTCGGAACTGCCGGTCTTGCCCGCCACCGGGCGGCCGAGCTTCGCCCGCAATCCGGGTGCGGTGGCGCCGTCGCAGCGCCCGTACATCGACTGGTCGCCGACCGGGCAGCGGGCCGCGTCGGCGGCCGCCCGTGCCACGTCGGCGTCGAGCACCTGTCGGCAGTCCGGCTTGGCGGCGTCGACGGGTCGGCCGCCCGAGTCGGTGATCGAGACCACCGGCAGCGGCGCGCACCAGGTCCCCTCGGCCGCCACTGTGGCGTACGCGCCGGCCAGGTCCAACGGGGTGGTCGCGGCCACCCCCAGGGTGAAGGGGCCCCAGTCCTTCGCGCCGTAGCGGGCCAGCTTGGCGTCGGACTCGGCCCGCAGCACGATGCCGAGCCGCTCGGCCATCTCCACCACCCGGTCGGCGCCGACCTTCTCGGTGAGCCAGGCGAAGTACGTGTTCACCGAGCGGCCGAACGCGCTCCACATGGTGCGGGGGCCGTCCATCGACGACGGGCTGGCGTTCGCCGGGCACCACCGTCCGTCGCAGCTCGCTGCCCCGGTCACCGGGAAGCGGGTGAGCAACTGGGTCGGCGCCACGAAGTCGGTCGACAGCGGCAGGCCGGACTCCAGCGCGGCGAGCATGGTGAAGAGCTTGAACGTCGAGCCGCCCTGGTACCCCTCGATCGCGCCACCGCCGGCGACCAACTGGTTGACGGTGTTCGGGCGGTTCTTCTGCCCGACCGGGTTGTCCGCCACGCTGTAGGCGCGGTTCACCGACATCGCCAGCACCCGCCCGGTGCCCGGTTGCACCACCGCGGTGGGCACCGCCTCGGCCCTGGTCGGCGCGTAGATCTTCAGCACCTGCTCGGTGGTGGCCCGCTGCACCCCCGGGTCCAGCGACGACACGATGGAGAAGCCGCCCCGGCGCAGCGCGCGCTGCCGTTCGTCGGCGGTCGCCCCGAACGCGGACTGGCCGCTCCACCAGCGGGTGAACCAGTCGCAGAAGAAGCCCCAGTCGCTGTGCGCGTCGGGCACACCCGTGCAGTCGTTCGGGGTCTCGCTGGGCCGCAGTTGCAGCGGTTCGGCGCGGGCCGCCGCCGCCGCGTCCGCCGCCACCTGACCTGACTCCACCAGCCGCTCCAACACGTACGACCGTCGGGCCACCGCGCTGTCGGCGTCGCCGTTGATCGGGTCGTCGCTGTCCGGCGAGCGCACCAGACCGGCGAGCAGTGCCGCCTGGGCCAGGGTCAGCTCGGCCGGGGATCGGGAGAAGTAGCGTTTGCTGGCGGCCGCGATGCCGTACGCCCCGGCGCCGAAGTAGGCGATGTTGAGGTAACGGGTGAGGATCTCGTCCTTGTCGAGTTCCCGCTCCAACGCGAGCGCGTACCGCATCTCCTGGAGCTTGCGGACGGTGGTGAGTTCGGTGGCGGCGTCCCGCTGCGCCTCGGTCAGCCGAGGGTCGTTGCTGAGCACGTTGCGGACGTACTGCATGGTCAGCGTGGAGGCGCCCTGCCGGGTCCGGCCGTCGCGCTTGTTGACGGTGAACGCGCGCACGACGCCCCGCAGGTCGACCCCGCTGTGCTGGTAGAACCGGACGTCCTCGGCGGCCACGATCGCCCGGCGCATGACCGGAGCCACCTCGTGCAGCGGTACGTCCACCCGGTCCTCCTGGTAGAAGGAGGTGATCAGGGTGGTGCCGTCGTTGGCGTACAGGTTGGAGCGCTGCGCGGTGGGCGGCGTCCGGAGGGTGTTCGGCAGCTCCGAGTACGGCGTCGACAGGGCGCTGAAGCCGACCCCGAAGACCAGGGCCGCGGGCAGTGCGGCGGCGGCCAGCACCAACCCGGCCAGCACTCCGGCGATCACCACGGTCAGCAGTTTGTCGAGTTGGGCCCGGATCATCAGCTCTCCCCGCAGGAGCCGGTCACGCTAGGACCCGTTCAGAATGACCCGGAACGCCCCTTTGGCCCTGGGTTTTCCCCAAACCCGGAGGAAACTCGCACCACGCTCAGGGCAGCAGCGCGCCGGCCAGCGGGTGGACCGTCTCCTCGATCTCGTCGGCGACCCGGCTGAAGCACTGGTCGCCACGACCCCACGGGTCATCCAGATCATCGGTGGTCAGCGCCGAGGCGCCGAGCCGCGCGTCGTGCGCCGCCGCCACCAGGGCCGTCCCTCGGGCGTACACCGCTTCCGGGGTGGCGTCACCCGGCGGCAGCGCGGCGGCATCCACGGCGGCCAGCAGCCGGCCGAACTCGCCCAGGACGAACGTGCGGGCCGCCGCGTCCGGACGGAGCGCCACCACGTACTCCTGCTGGTCGGCGGTGGCGGTCAGGACCAGGTCGGCGGCGTCGATGTGGTCCGAGCGCAGCTTGCGCGCGGCGAACCCCGCCACGTCCCCACCACGGCCGGTGACCTGCCGTGCCGCCGGCGGGTTCATCTCCTCGCCCGCGTGCCAGCCACCCGTGCCGGCGCTGTGGCTGTGCACCAACTCCTCGGCCTGGGCCGGGTCCTGCGAACGCCGGGTCAGCCGGTCCTGCACTGCCAGGGCCAGCAGCCGCTCCGCCATCGGCGAACGGCAGATGTTGCCCATGCAGACGTGCAGAACGGTGAACGGGGGCACTCAGACCGCCCGACCGTCGACGAGATCCGGAACCACGTCGCGCAGTTTCTCCAACGGGATCGCCCCGGCCCGCAGGAGCTGCGGCACCTCACCGGTGAGATCGACGATCGTGCTGGGCACCGGATCCGGGCAGGGGCCGGCCTCCAGGTAGGCCCGCACCGAGTAGCTGAGCTGGTCACGTGCCTCGTCGGCGGTGACCGCGGCCGGCTGGCCGGTCTTGTTGGCCGACGAGACCGCCATCGGACCGGTCTCGCGCAGCACCTCCAACGCCACCGGGTGCAGCGGCATCCGCACCGCCACCGTGCCGGTCTTGTCGCCCAGGTCCCACTGCAGGCTCGGCGAGTGCTCGACCACGATGGTCAGGGCACCCGGCCAGAACGCCTCCACGAGGTCCCGAGCGGCCGTGGGCAGCGAGAAGACCAACCCGTCCAGGGTGTGCCGCGAGCCGATCAGCACCGGCGGCGGCATCTGCCGACCCCGACCCTTGGCGTCGAGCAGCGCCTTCACCGCGTACGGGGTGAACGCGTCCGCGCCGATCCCATACACGGTGTCCGTCGGGAGAACGACCAGCTCGCCGTTCTTGACCGCCTCGATCGCCGCGGCGATGCCGCGGTCCCGATCGGCGGGCGATCGGCAGTCGTAGAGCATCACGAGGAGTCAGTCTGCCACGCCGCCCCGATCGGGGCGTGCTGGCCGTCCGCCCGTCGGGACGCGGTCGCGTAGCGGGGACGCCCGGTGAGGTCCGGATGCTCCGCGACAGCGGTGAAGCCGCCGTCGCGGGCGAGCAGCTCGGGCACCGCCGCGCCGTGGGTGTCGTCGTGCTCGACGCCGAACACACCCCCCGGGCGCAACAGCACCGCCGCCCGGGCGACGACCGGCCGGATCACCACCAGGCCGTCCGCGCCGCCGAAGACCGCCTCCGCCGGGTCGTGCCCGGCCACCTCCGGCGGGACCACCACGTCGTCCGGCACGTACGGCGGGTTGCAGAGCAGCACATCCACCCGGCCCACCAGCTCGGCCAACAGGTCCGGCGCTGTCACATCGGCCTCGACCACCTCGATCGGCCGGTCCCCCGCCGCGGCGCGCTCCGCCGCGTTGCGCCGCAGCCACACCAGCGCCTCCGCGGATCGCTCCACGGCGATCACCCGTGCAGCCGGCAGCTCCTGAGCGACCGCGAGGGCGATCGCGCCCGAGCCGCTGCACAGGTCCACCACCACCGGTTCGGGCCGCCCCTGGGCCTGCTCGACGCCCCAGCCGGCCAACAGCTCGGTCTCGGGCCGGGGAACGAAGACACCCGGACCGACCGACAGCTCCAGGTGCCGAAACCCGGCCCGCCCGGTCAGGTGCTGCAACGGCTCACGCGCGGCGCGGCGGCGCGTCAACTCGTCGAGCCTCGCCACCTGGTCGTCGCTCAGGCCGTCGGCGAGGGCCAACCGGCCCCGAGAAACCCCGAGCACGTACGCCGCCAGCACCTCGGCCTCCACCCGGGCGGGCCCGACCCCGGCGGCGGCGAGGGCGCGGGCCGCTCGGGCCACCGCGGCGGACGGCCGGATGGGGCCTGTCCCTTCGGGGGGGTGTTGCGGCAAAGTACTCACGACATAATCATGAAGCGTCGCGGGCGACGTGACGAACAGGTGCGCCCGGGCGCGCACGACAGGAGGTTGGCGGGTGGGCTGGCTCGACCGGGTCGTTGACCAGGTTGACGCCCTGACGCACGCCCGGGCGTTGCAGGAGGCCAGCCGCTCCGCGGAGGCGTACGTCCTGCTGGAGCGTGTGATCCGCACCACCGACGACCCGGCGGCCCGCGCGGACGCCATGGTGCAGCGCCTCTCCGCGCTGATCAATCTCGGCCGGACGGCGGAGTTCACCCGGGCCATCGAAGAGGCGTCGGCGGCGGTCCGCGACCTCACCGAGCCCTACCTGCACGGTCACCTCAACGCCCTCGCCGCGCTCGCCGCGCACCACCAGGGCGCGCTGGACCGCTGCGTCATGCACCTCGTCCGGGCGGCCCGGGCGCTGGGCGCCGTCACCGACCCGGACCGGGACACCGCCTGGGGCTGGCACGACCTGGCCATGGCCTACAGCTACCTCAGCTTCCACGGGTACGCCCTGGGGGCCATCGAGCGGGCCCGGCAGCTCGGGTTGACCGCCGGCATCCCGGAGGAGACGTTCGCCGCACCGGGCATCCGGCTGCGCAACGCGGTGGCCCTCGACCACAACGGCGACAGCGACGGTTGCCTGCGGGTGCTCCGGGACGTGGCCGCCGACCTGACCCGCTTCGTCCGCGCCGGGCGGGCCGCCCAGCTACGCCCGAGCAGCCTCGCCGCGTACGGCTACGCGGCGGCTCGACAGGCCGCGCTCGGCGATCAGGTGGCGACCGAAGGCCCCGAGCCGGCCCGGTTGATGACCCACGGCGGCGACAGCGCCCGCGCCCGCGACCTGCGTCAGCTCGGGCAGGTGTGCCTTGCCGTCGCCGACGGGCGGCCGATCGAGGCGGTCGCCCGACTGGACACCGTCCAGGTCTCCAACGAGACGCTCGGGGCGGCCGAGCCGGCCCGGCTGCGCAGCATCGCGTTGACCCGTGCCGGGGACCATCTGGCGGCGCACCGGGCCGATCGGCTGGCGTTCCGGCTCGCCGCGCAGCGCAACGACCGGCTGCGCGACGTCTACATCGATGGCATCGCCGCCCGCATCGACCACGAGGAGATGCGCCGTGAGGCGGCACGCTTCGAGGGCGAGGCGTTGACCGACCCGCTCACCGGGCTGCCCAACCGCCGCCGGTTGGAGCGCTACATCACGGCGGTGGTCACCCGCGGCGATCGAGTGGTGATCGGCGTCTGCGACCTGGACGGCTTCAAGGCGGTCAACACCCGGCACGGGCACCACTCGGGCGACCTGGTGCTGCAACGCATCGCCGGCGTGATCAACCGGGTGATGCGCCGGGGCGACTTCGTGGCCCGCTACGGCGGTGACGAGTTCGTGGTGGTGCTGCCGGACACCGGCATGATCGAGGCCGCCGAGGTGGCCCGCCGGATCGAGGCAGCGGTCCGCCTGGAGGACTGGGAGTCGCTGGTCCCGGGCACCCCGGTCGGGGTCAGCATCGGCTTCGCCGAGGTCTCCGGTGGCAGCGGGCTGCGCGACGCGCTCAGCGTCGCGTTCGAGCAGGCCGACCGCGAGATGCTCCGCGCCAAGACCCGCCCGCGCGCAAGCTGACCACCCCCGGCGGATCGGGGTCGATCATGGAGTTGTGGTGCCTCACGAAAGGCCCACGACGCCCCAATCAGCCCACCACAAGTCCATGATCGACCCGGGCGTTAGAGGGGCCGGGGGCGTCAGCGGCGGGTTAGTTCGGTGTCGCCGGCCAGGCGGGCGGCCCGGTCGGCCTCGGTGAGGGCGTCCAGCACCCCGTCCAGTTCGCCGCCGAGCGCCAGATCCAGGTTGTACGCGGTGTAGCCGATGCGGTGATCGGTGATCCGGTTCTGCGGGAAGTTGTAGGTGCGGATCCGCTCCGAGCGGTCCACGGTGCGCACCTGAGCCTTGCGCGCGTCCGAGGCGGCGGCGTCGGCCTGCTCCTGCGCGACGGCGAGCAGCCGGGCCCGCAGGATCCGCATCGCCTGCTCCCGGTTCTGCAACTGCGACTTCTCGTTCTGGCAGGAGACGACGATGCCGGTCGGCAGGTGGGTGATCCGTACCGCCGAGTCGGTGGTGTTCACCGACTGGCCACCCGGGCCGGACGAGCGGAACACGTCGATGCGCAGCTCGTTCTGGTCGATGGTGACGTCGACGTCCTCGGCCTCCGGAAGCACCAGCACCCCGGCGGCGCTGGTGTGGATCCGGCCCTGCGACTCCGTGACCGGCACACGCTGTACCCGGTGCACGCCGCCCTCCCACTTGAGCCGCGACCAGACGCCGTTGCCACCGTCCGGCACACCCTTGGTCTTGATCGCCAGGGAGACGTCCTTGACCCCGCCCAGGTCGGAGTCCTGTGCGTCGATCACCTCGGTGACCCAGCCGTGCCGCTCGGCGTACCGGGTGTACATCCGCAGCAGGTCACCGGCGAACAGCGCTGACTCCTCGCCACCCTCACCGGCCTTGATCTCGACGATCACGTCCTTGGCGTCGTGCGGGTCACGCGGGATGAGCAGCTCGGCGAGCCGTTCCTCCAGCACCGGCAGGGACCCGGCGATGGCGTCCGCCTCAGCGGCGAAGGACGGGTCCTCGGCGGCCAGCTCGCGAGCCGCGGCCAGATCGGCGCGGGCCTGCTCCAACTCGTCGGCGGCCTTGTGCAGCGGCACCAGCTCGGCGTACCGGCGGCCGACCCTGCGCGCGGTGGCCTGGTCGGCGTGGATCGCCGGATCGGCCAACCGCTTCTCCAGCTCCGCGTACTCGTCGAGAAGGCCGGCCAGACGCTCGCTGCTCATGCTGCGGATGCTCCTTCGACGTGCGCGACGACCGGGCCGGGGGCCGGGAGGCCAGCGGCCGGGCGGAAGTGGAGGAAAACGCGGACGGCGCCCGCGTCCGGTGGAAAACCGGACGCGGGCGCCGAACGAGGAGTTACTTGGCCTTCTTGGCCTGAACCTTGGCGTACTTCTGCTGGAACTTCGCGACCCGGCCCGCGGTGTCGAGAACGCGCTGCTTACCGGTGTAGAACGGGTGGCAGGCGCTGCAGGTCTCGGCGTGGATCGTGCCGCCCTTGGCGGTGCTGCGGGTCGTGAACGTGTTGCCACAGGAGCAGCTGACCTCGGTGGTCACGTACTCCGGGTGGATGTTTGCCTTCATCTCGCCTCGGTCCTCTCGTTGGTGGTCGCCGGGTCGCCGTCATCGCTCGTCGCGCCGTACGCGACGGGCTCGGGCGTGAACCGGAACCGGTGGCCGATTGACCAGTGTGCCATGGGCCTGAGCCGACCCGGTAATCGGGCCGCACACCTCGTCCGGCATCGTCAACACGTGCCCACCCGTCCGCATTCCCGCCGCCCGGCGGGGCATTCGCGCACCTGCCGGACCGCCGCCCGGTACCCCGGCCGGGGTACGCCCGTCGAACCGAAGGTGCGCCGATGACCCGCCTGATCGCCACCCGGGGACTGCCCGCCTCGGGCAAGACGACGTTCGCCCGCACGCTCCAGCCGTCCGTGTCGCGGGTGAACCGGGACGATCTGCGGCGCATGCTGCACGGCGAACGATTGTTCACCCAGTGGGCCGAGGCGCAGGTGACCGCCGTACAGCAGGCTCAGGTCGAGGCGCTGCTGCGGGCCCGGGCGGACGTCTGCGTGGACGACACCAACCTGCGCGCGCGGACCCTGCGCGGCTGGGCCGAGCTGGCCGCCCGCCACGGCGCGGACTTCGAGGTGCACGACTTCACCGACGTGCCGCTGGACGAGTGCCTGCGCCGCGACGCCGCCCGCCCGGTCACCGATCAGGTCGGCGCGGACGCGATCCGCCGGCTGCACGAGCGCTACCTTCAGGGGCGGGAGATGCCGTTGCCGGTGCCGCAGGCCCGCACCGGACGACCCGCCGTGGTGCACCCGCCGTCGACCGAGCCACCGGAGATCGTCCTGGTGGACATCGACGGCACGGTGGCGCTGGCCGTCTCCCGCAGCCCGTACGACATGACCCGGGTCGGCCAGGACCAGCCGAACACGGCGGTAATCGCGGCGGTCCGGGCGATGCACGCCGCCGGCTACGGGGTGGTCTTCTGCTCCGGGCGGGACGCCTCCGCCCGCGCCGCCACCGAGGCGTGGCTGGCCCGGCACGTACGAGTGCCGTACCTGGGCCTGCACCTGCGCGCCGTCGGCGACTCCCGGAAGGACTCGATCGTCAAGCGGGAGATCTACGACCGGGAGATCCGGGACCGCTACCGGGTGGCCGGCGTCTTCGACGACCGCGTCCAGGTGGTCCAGATGTGGCGATCTCTCGGCCTCACCGTCTTCCAGGTCGCCGACGGCGACTTCTGAGGTGTCCGGACGGGCCCCGGGTGTGGGGCCCGTCCGGACGGCTCACCCGGTGACGGTGACGGTGGCCTCGGCGCGTGCGCCGTTGACCTCGACCGTCAGGCGTATCGGCGCGCCGGGCCGCAGTGCCGTCAGGGTGCCGGTGGCCGGGTCGAATCGGGCGGTGTGCCAGGGACGCACCCCGGTCGGCGGGCCGACGTGCACTCCCGGCGACGCCGACCAGTCGGCGCTGACCGGTGCGGCCACCGGGACCGTACGCCCGCCGGGCTGGGTCAGCGTGGCGGTGACCGCCACCGGGGTACCGACCGCGACGCTGGCCGGGGCGGCCATGGTGAGGCGGTCGGCGTGCGCGTGGAACTCCGCGTCCACCCAGCGCGGGCCCTCGGCGAGCGGGTCACGGCGGGCCCGGTCGGCCTCGGCCGGGGTCACCGGGTCCACGCCGAACTCCGTCCAACCGGTGAACCCGCCCTGGTCGGCAGGGGTGGACGGCGTCTTGCCGGCGTTGCCGTTGATCACGTACGGCACCCCGTCCACCCGGTCGGCGTGGAAGGTGCCGACGTGCCCACCCACGAACAGCGCGCCCTTGCCGGTGCGGTGCTGGAAGTCGGCCAGCCACTGTTCCAGCAGCGCCGCCTCCTTGCGGTCGCCGAGCTGGCTGGCCTGCGCCGGGCTGGGGTCACGCGGCGGGTGGTGGTGCAGGACGACGATCGAGCCCACGCGCCGGTCGGTGGCGGCGGCGTCCAGCGTCTCGCGGAGCATCCGTACCTGGTCGAAGCCTCCGCCGCGCAGCGTCCCGGTGGACGAGTTCAGCGTGACGAACCGGGTGCCGTCGTGGTCGAACACCCGGGAGGTGGCACCGAACGCGGCCGCGAAGTTGCTGATCGGAGCGCCCATGATCTCGTGGTTGCCGGGCACGTAGTACCAGGGCAGCGCGTCGCCCAACTCCTCGTCGAGGATCCGCCGGGCCAGCGCGAAGTCGGCCGGATTGGCGGTGTCCACGAAGTCGCCGTTGATCAGGAGGAAGTCCGGCCGGGCCGCCCGCACCTCCCGCAACGTCCGCCGGGCCTGGGCGACCAGGTCGCTGTCCGGGTCGGCGGCGACGAACTGGGCGTCGGAGAGCACGGCGAACCGCCACGGCGCGCCGTCCACCGTGCCGTCGCGGACCACCACCCGATCGGTACGCGGGGCCGCCGGCGGCACGTCGACCGTCGGGGGCACCTTCGCCACCAGGTCGTCGATGACCACCTCGCTGGTGTACTGCGCCGTCGCGTTCGTCTCGGCCACGTAGAAGCGGCGCACCCGCACCGGGTACTGCACCCCGGCCGGCACCGCGAACTCCACGTACCGCCAACCGGTCCAGGTGATCAGTGGGCCGCGCAGCACGTGTTGGGTGTCCTGGGCGTCGTGCAGGTGCAGGCTGGGCCACTCCCCGGTGCCGTTGCCGTGGATCCACATCCCGAAGGCCTGCGGTTGACCGGGCACCTCGATCCAGGCGGGCGGGTCGGCGTACGCGGCCCGCGTGCCGGTGGACTGGCTGAAGTCGTACGACATTCGCAGACCGGTGCCGGTGTGCCCGGGCGCCGACGCCACCGAACCGCTGGCACGGGCCTGACTGAACCGCCAGGACGCGGCGTCGTCGAAACCGGCGACCGGCACGTCGCTCAGCCCGACGGTGACCGGCAGGACGGCGCTCGTGCGTCCGACGTGAATGGTCACCAGGCCGGAGCCGGTGTCCCGCAACGCGGCGATGGACAGGTTGCCGTCCCCGGTGGGGGTGATCCGCAGCAGGTCCCGGTCGTAGTCGAGGGTGAGATCGTCCGGCTCGATCGGCGCGGTGTTGCCTTCGGCGTCGTACCCGACGACGCCGACCAGGGCGGCGGCGTCCCGGCCGGTCAGCCCGACCCGCGGCGTGGTGGTGCCGATGCGGGCCAGTGGGCCGAGCACCGTGAGGTTCAGCGAGCCGGTGACCCGCCCTCGTCCGGCGGTGACCGTGCTGGCCCCCGGCGCGGCGGCGTGGAACACGCCGTCACTGCCGACCCGGCCGCGTACCGCCGGGGTCGCCCGCCAGGTGGGGGCGCCGGCGGCCGGGCCGTACGTCTCGTCGTAGCCGGATGCGGTGAGAGTGCGGGTCAACCCCGGGAAGACCCGGTCGGGCCGCCCACCTCGCACCGGTGAGACGCCCGGGGCGGTGGTGGGGTCGCTGGCCGTCTCGACCCAGTAGCCGGTGAGTCGCCCGCTGCCCTTCGGGGCGTAGATGGCCAGGCCGTTGGGCACGGCCCGCTCGCTGCCGTCGGAGGGGCCGTTCTCCAGCTGCACCGCCGGCGCGCCCGGCTCCCGGGCCAGCAGCGTGGACGATCCGCCACCGTCCAGGTTGAGCGCGTGGTGGGCGCCCAACTCGGCCATCATCCGGCCCATCTCGGTCTGCGTCACGCCGCGGCTGTCGACCTGACGGCCGTCCACCGTCAGCATGATCATTTTTCGACCGTCGGCGCTGAAGCCGACGGCGGTGCGGGGTGCGAGGGTCGGGTCGGCGATGCTCTGCACGACGCCGTCGCGGACCAGGACGTTGCCGCCCCCGACCGCCGCGTGCAGGGTGCTGCCGTCGGACGGCTTCGGCCGCCAGGCGACGGCCACCGGGTCACCGGGGCGCAGACCGGCAAGCGCGTCCGCGCCGAGGTCGCGGCCGAGCAGCACGGTGCTGCCCGCCACGATCGGGCCGCTACCGGCCACGCTTCCCACCGCGGCCACCCGACCGCCGGTCACGGTGACCTCGACCACCCGGGCCGCGCCCTCCACGGCACGCTGCCGCGAGTACGTCCCCCACAGCTCGGTGAACGCGCCGATGCCGTCGGCCTGCACCATGTTGTTGAACTGGGTCAGCGGGACCGGCCCGGTGGGCAGGGCGGCGCTGCCGTCGAAGTTCACCTCGATCACCCGCCCGACCCCGTTGGTGGTGACGGCCACCGCGTTGCGATGACCGCTGACCCCCGACTGGATCAGCTCGCCGTCACGGACGCCGACGCCCTGGGCGGCACCGGAGTTGTTGATGTCGAAGAAGTCGCCGTTGACCGCGGCGACCGCGCGCGACTGGTCCACCGCCTTTCGCAGCGGCTCGGCCCGGCTGACCGCGCCGGAGTTGACGTAGTCGACGGTGGAGCCGCCGGCCAGGTCGGTGGTGAGCGCGTCGGCGCGCAGCCAGCCCTCGGCGTCGTACCGGTCGAAGGACGTCAGTTGCACGCCCGGAGCGACCGGCCGGGTGGCCTTCGTGGTCTCCAGCCCACCGGCCGGCTCCAGACCACCGGCGTCGGTGGTCGGGGAGGTCGCGACCGTCGCAGCGGCGGCCAGGCTGACCGAGCCGGCCGGGCGGGAGGACGCGGGCGGCGCGTCCTCGGCGATGGTGGGTGAGGCCACCGACGGTGCGGCCGGTGTGGGCGGGTCGATGGTGGGCGCGGCGGTGGCCGGCGGCGACAGGGCCAGGGCCAGCAGCGGCGTCAGCAGCAGGACGCCGGTGCGGCGGGCGGATCGTCTGCGGGTACGCATGGACGACAGTCAACCCGGCAATGAATAGAAGTTTCAATACCTGTCGACTTAACCGAAGGAAAATTCCATCACCTGACGGCGGCTCCCGCGGCTGCTGATGTCGGGCCCGGGAACATGACGAAGGGGCACGGCCGCGATGGCCGTGCCCCTTCGTCGTCACCCGGGGAGGGTTACTCCCCCGGCGTCGACTTCGCGATCTGCATCAGGAACTCGATGTTCGTGCGGGACTGCTTGAGCCGGTCCAGCAGGAGATCCATCGCGGCCTGCGAGTCCAGCGAGTGCAGCACCTTCCGGAGCTTGTGGATGATGGCCAGCTCTTCCGGTGCGAGCAGGACCTCTTCCTTACGCGTACCGGACGGGTTGATGTCGATGGCCGGGAAGGTCCGCTTGTCGGCGATCTTCCGGTCCAGCTTCAACTCGGCGTTGCCGGTGCCCTTGAACTCCTCGAAGATGACCGTGTCCGCCATGGACCCGGTCTCCACCAGCGCCGTGGCGATGATGGTCAGCGACCCGCCGTTCTCGATGTTGCGGGCCGCGCCGAGGAAGCGCTTCGGCGGGTACAGCGCCGTGGAGTCGATACCACCCGACATGATCCGGCCGCTGGCCGGCGCCGCCAGGTTGTACGACCGACCGAGCCGGGTCACCGAGTCGAGGAGCACGACGACGTCGTGCCCAAGCTCGACGAGCCGCTTGGCCCGCTCGATGGCCAGCTCCGCCACCGTGGTGTGGTCCTGCGGCGGACGGTCGAACGTGGCCGCGATGACCTCGCCCTTGATCGACCGCTGCATGTCGGTGACCTCTTCAGGCCGCTCGTCCACCAGCACCACCATCAGGTGGCACTCCGGGTTGTTACGGGTGATCGCGTTCGCGATCGCCTGCAGCACCATCGTCTTACCCGCCTTGGGCGGAGACTGGATGAGTGCCCGCTGGCCCTTGCCGATCGGCATGACCAGGTCGATGACCCGGGTGGTCAGGATGTGCGGCTCGGTCTCCAGCCGCAGGCGCTCCTGCGGGTAGAGCGGGGTGAGCTTGTAGAACTCCGGACGACGCCGGGCCTCCTCGGGCTCCATCCCGTTGATCGTGTCCAGCCGCATCAGCGGGTTGTACTTGTCGCGCCGCTGGTCGCCGCTGTTGCCGCCCTCGCGGGCCGCCCGCACCGCACCGGTGATCGCGTCACCGCGGCGCAGGCCGTACTTCTTGATCTGGGACATCGACACGTACACGTCGTTCGGGCCGGCCAGGTAACCGGTCGTCCGCACGAAGGCGTAGTTGTCGAGCACGTCGATGATGCCGGCCACCGGGACGAGTACGTCGTCCTCGTTGACCTGCGGCTCACGCCCGCCGGTGTCGGCACCGGTCTCGGTGCGCTCGCCGCGCCCACGGCGACGGTCCCGGAAACGGCTGCGCCGGCCGCGCCGGCCGCCACCATCTTCGTCGTCGTCGCTGTCCCGCTCGGCACGCTGACCACGGTCGTTGCGGTCATTGCGGTCATTGCGGTCATTGCGGTCGTTGCGGTCGGACCGGTCGTTGCGCTCGGCCCGCTCGCCCCGGTCGGAACGCTCGCCCCGGTCGTTGCGCTCGCGCTCGCCACGCTCACCCCGGTCGGCACGGTCGCCCCGGTCGTTGCGCTCGCCACGCTCAGCCCGCTCGCCACGCTCGGTCCGCTCACCCCGGTCGGCACGCTCGGTCCGCTCACCCCGGTCGGCACGCTCGGTCCGCTCACCCCGGTCGGCACGCTCGGCGCGCTCCGGACGCTCGGCCCGGTCGCGGCGGTTCTCGCCACGGTCGGCCCGCTCGCCGGCTTCCGCCTCGTCGCTGCGCGGTTCGGTCGTCCGCGCCTCGGCTGCCCGCGGCTCGGTCGCCCGCGCCTCAGCGGGGCGAGCCTCGGTGGTACGGGCCTCCGCCGTTGCGGTCCGGCTCCGCCGGGTGCGGCTACGGCCCTCGGTCTCGGCGGCCGGCTCGGCCGGCGCCTGCTCGGCACCGCGTCCTTCGGCTGCCGGCCGGTCGGCGGTCTCCCGCACCTCGGCGCGCACTCCCTCACGGGTCGGGGCGGCCGCGGCCGCGACCTCGGCCCGTGGTCGAGGGGTCCCGGCGGCGTTGCCGCCCTGCCGCTCGGAGATCGCGGCGATCAGCTCGCCCTTGCGCATGCGAGCCGTGCCGGAGATGCCGAGCGACGCGGCCAGGCTCTGCAGCTCTGGCAGCAGCATCGCCGACAGACCGGTGCCGCTGCGCCGACGACGGGCGGGAGCGGCTGCGGTGGCATCGCCAGCGACGTTGGAAACATCCGACGTCACGTCGGTGGTGTCGCTCAATGGATTCCTTCCCTCGATAGGCCGGGACTGCCCGGAGTCGGAGCTCAGGTGGCCGGGCGGCCTCGGTGCACCCGCCTCGCAAGGACGCGTCGCGGGAGTCTGTGACACAGCAGCCGGTCGGTATCCCGACTCACCAACGTCGGTGAGCAGGTCTCGCCGTCTGCGGCGACCTGTGGAAACTGCGGTGCGGCGTGGGCCTTTGGCAGGGGTAGACGGGCTGACCGCCGAGAGCTTCGGGGGTGCGCCGCCCCGCAGGAGATCGCGTGCTTCGCGGCTGTGCTAGGTCTAGAGCGTAATCAACTCTTCCGACCTGCGGCAACAGGGTCCCGCTCGGCGTGTCCAAGTCTACCCCGTGCGACCCGCGCGCCGCTGACGTCTATCGGTAACTGCCAGATCTCCCAGTCTGTTCCCACTCCGAAGTCCGCCGGAGGCTGACTGAGCGCCAGCACAGTCGGCCCGGCCCCACTGACCACAGCCGCCACATCGGCCGCACGCAACGCGCTGACCAGGGCAGACGTGCCCGGCATCCCGGCTGCGCGGTAATCCTGATGGAGTCGGTCGACGGTCGCCGGCAGCAGCAGGGTCGGGTCCGTGGTGAGCGCGTGCACCAGCAGCGCAGCCCGCCCGGCGGTCAACGCGGCGTCACCATGCGGCACGGCCGCCGGCAGAGCCGCCCGCGCGGTCGCGGTCAAACCGCGTTCCGCCGGAACGAAAACAGTGGGCCGGACCGCTGCGGCGACGGGCAGCGAAACCGCCCGAGCGCCGCCCGGCTCGGACCAGGCCACCGTGAAACCGCCCAGCAGGCACGGTGCCACGTTGTCGGGGTGGCCCTCGATCTCGGCGGCCAGCCGCAGCGCGCCGGCGTCGTCGAGGCGCTGCTCCCCGTCGACGACCAGGGCCCGGGCCAGCAGCACCCCGGCGACGATGGCGGCGGACGAGGACCCCAACCCACGCGCCTGCGGGATCCGGTTGACGCACTCCACGCTCAGCCCCGCAGGATGGGCCCCGAGCACGTCGAACGCGGCCCGCATGGCCCGCACCACCAGGTGCCGGTCGTCGTCGGGCAGCTCACCGGCGCCCTGCCCGGTCACTGTCACCCGGACACCGGCCGAGGCGACCTCGGCGGCCACGTCGTCGTAGAGCCCGAGGGCGAGACCCAGCGCGTCGAAGCCCGGGCCCAGGTTGGCGCTGGTCGCCGGGACGCGGACCCGGACCGGCTCGGCGGTGAAGTTCGTCGGCACGCGCCCATGCTAGGGCTCAGGGCCGACGAACCGGTCCCGCGCCCGCTGCCTGGGACCGCCGAGTTCAGCCGGCCGGGTCCGGGACCGGCTCGACGGCCGGATCGGTGAGCGACAGCCGGCGGGTGGCGATCCGCCAGCCGACCGCGTACACGAGGGTGATCAGACCGCAGCCGGCGAGCACCACCCGTTCGTCGACCGAGTCCACCACCAGGGCCACCGCCAGTTGGCTCACCGAGATCGCCAGCGTCGCCAGCATCATGTCGGTGGCGAAGACGCGGCCCCGCAACCGGTCCGGAACTTCACCCTGAAGGGCGAAGTTCGACATCACCCAGTTGCTGCCACCCGCGAAGTGCGCCACGAAGACCAGCAGCAGTACCAGCGGAAACCAGCGCACCACCGAGGTGCCCAGGTAGGACAGGCCGTAGAGCGACATGGACAGCGCGAGCCCGGGCAGCAGCCAGGCCCGGTTGGTCAACACCCGGCGCATCAGGATCGGCCCCACCAACGCTCCCGCGCCGCGGACGGCGAAGAGCAGGCCGGCACCGAGCGGGCCCACCCCGTACACGCCGGCCAGCAGGGGAAACACTGTCAGCACGCCGTTGCCCAGGCCCACCGCGGACTTGACGGTGACCAGCGCGAGCACCCGGGGGCGGTGACCGATGTAGCCGAGCGCCTCGCGGACCGCCGACCAGGTTCGCTGGGCCGGTTGGTCGGCGTCCCGGGGCGCCTGCAACGGCCGACGGATCCGGGTGGCGAGGGCCGCGGCCACCGCCAGGCCCACCGCCGCCACCCAGAAGCAGGCGTACGGGCCGGCAGCGGTGCTGAGCACGCCGCCCAGCGACGCACCGACCACGGTCATGGTGCCCCAGGCCGAGCCGGCGACGGCGTTGCCCGCGGCGAGTTCGTGGGGCTCCAGCACGTTGGGCAGCGCGGCCTGGGCCGCCGGCGAGTAGAACGCCTTGGCGACCGCCACCACTCCGATGGCGACCAGCGCCAGCCACGCGGTTCCGGCGTCGCGCACGCCGAGCAGCAGCAACACGCCCACCAGCGCGGCCACGTTCGCGGCGATCATGATCTTCCGGCGGTCGAAGCGGTCCGCGATCGTGCCGGTGTACGGCAGCAGCAACGCCACGATGCCGGTGTCCACGGCCAACACCAGCGCGCCCCAGACGCCGCTGCCGGTCAGGTGCGGCAACAGCACCAGCAACGGCACCATGACGAACCAGTCGGCGCCGAAGACCACCAACTCGGCGAGGAACAGGTTGCGGAAGCTCCGATTGCCGGTCAGAACCGAGAGGGTGGACGCCACGGAGCGCGACCCTACCTGGTCGGTGCCGTACCCACATCCGCTCCCAGCAGCGCCGAAACCGTGACGAAGGTGTAACCGCGCGACCGTAGCCCGTTGATCATGTCGGCCAGGCCCCGCAGCGCGACCAGCCGTCGGTGCGCCCCCACATCGTGGCCGAGCACGATCGTTCCCGGTCGAACCTCGGCCACGATCCGTTGGGCGTGACCGGCCGGGTCGTCGGGAAACTCGCGCTCCACCATCTGCAACGACCAGAGCACCAGCCGATAGTCCAGTCGGGCCGCCGCGTGCAGCACCGCCCCGCCCAGGTGGCCGTACGGTGGTCGGAGGAGCGCCGGCGGCACCCCGGTCAGGTCGCCGATCGCGTCGTGGCTGCGACGCAGGTCGTCGTACGCCTCGGCGGCGTCCAGCTCAGCCAGGTCCCGGTGTTCCCAGCTGTGGTTGCCCACCTCGTGCCCGGCGAGCCGGTCGCGCACCAAGTCGGCGTGTCGACGGACCTGCGCCCCGACCATGAAGAAGGTGGCCGGCACCCGGTGCTGGGCCAGCGTGTCGAGCACCATGGGAGTCCACTGTGGTGCCGGGCCGTCGTCGAAGGTGAGGGCCACCAGGCGCTGGTTGGTCCGCCCGGACCAGACGACGTCCACCACCCCGGAGCCGACATCCTGCTGGCCGTTACCGAGGGTGGCGCTGGCCGGGCCTCCGGCGATCGGCATCCGGCGACGGGTGCTCCACCACGCCTCGGACGACCCCGCGCCGACGGTCACACCGCCCACCACCAGCAGGCCACGACGCAGCAGGTCGCGTCGGTCCCACCCGCGCGCGCCCTCGGCCATCCGCCCGCCCCGCTCCACCCACACCCCCACCCGTCTACGAGGAGTATGCAAGAAGTTACACAAAGTATGGGGCGGTCGAGTCGGAGTGTTTTCGGGCGAATGAACCTGGAACGCCCCCGGCGACAATCCGCCGGGGGCGTTCCGAACTGCTCTGCGACCTACTCGGTCGGCTCCGCCGGAGGCAGCGGGGAGGTACGGCTACGCGGCAACCGCAGCACCTCGAACTGGTCCGTGCCCTCCACCAACGCGGCCGACGGCGCGGGTCGCGCGGCCGGCTGCACACCCTCGGCCGCGACCGGGGCGGGTGCGTCGCTCGGCACCGCGACCTGGTTCGGCGCCGACGCCTCGTCGGTCTCCGTCGTCGTGCTCACCGCCGACCCGCCGGAACGGCGTCGTGCGCGCCGAGCCCGCAGCGACTCCTTGGTGTGCTCCACCATCGCGTAGAGCGTCGGCACCAGGATCAGCGTGAGCAGCGTCGAGCTGAGCAGACCACCGATCACCACGACCGCCAGCGGCTGCGAGATGAAGCCACCCTCACCGGTCAACCCGAACGCCATCGGCAGCAGCGCGAAGATCGTCGCCACCGCCGTCATCAGGATCGGGCGCAGCCGGCGACGGCCACCCTCTACCACGGCTTCCCGGACCCCCATGCCCTGCGCCCGGTACTGGTTGATCAGGTCGAGCAACACGATCGCGTTGGTCACCACGATGCCGACCAGCATCAGCACACCGATCAGCGCCGGCACACCGAGCGGCGTCCCGGTGACCAACAGCAGACCGATGGCACCGGTCGCCGCGAACGGAATGGAGATCAGCAGGATCAGCGCCTGGGTGAGGCTACGGAACGTCGCCACCATGATCAGGAAGACGATGGCGATCGCGGCCAGCACCGCCAGGCCCAGGTCCGCGAAGGCGTCCGCCTGATCCGCGCTGACACCACCGATGGTGAAGCTCGCACCCGGCACGTTGAGACCGTCCAGCCGCTTCTGCAACTCCGTGCTGGTCGCGCCCAGGTTCGAGCCGGTCGCCGCGCCGGTCACCGACACGCTGCGCTCACCGTCGATGCGGGTGACCTGCTGCGGGCCCTCGCCCTGGGTGACCTGCGCGATGTCGCCCAACTTGACCGGGCCCACCGGCAGTGCCCGCAGCTCCTCCACCGTCATCGGCGGCTGCGTGCCCAACCGCAGCACCACGTTCTGCTGCTGGCCGTCGAGCGCGACCTGACCCAGCGGCGCTCCCCGGAACGCCTGCGACACGAGCTGCCCCACGGCGGCCTCGGTGAGCCCGACCCGACCGGCGGCGACCCGGTCGACCACCACGTCGACCCGCGGCACCCGCGCGGCCAGACTGGTGGAGACGTCCTCGACGTCCGGCACGCCGGCCATCGCGGCCCGCGCCTCCTCGGCGGCCCGGGTCAGCGTCTCCGGGTCGCTGGCCTGGACGATCACCTCCAGCTGGCTGGTCGACGCCTCCTGCCCGCCACCGAAGCTGATCTCACCCACACCGGCGCCGAGCTTCTCGAACTCCTTGCGCAGCACCTCACGCATCTGCTTCGCGTCGGTGTCACCGTCGAGCGCCAGCGACCAGCTGGCGACGTTGTTGCCGCCGCCGCCCGCCCACGGGTTGTCCCCACCGCCGGCGGTCACCTGGTACGTCTCGACGCCGTCGGTGTTCGACAGCACCGACTCGACCTGCTTGGCCGCCGCGTCGGTCGCTGCCAGGCCACTGCCGGCCGGCAGCTCCTGGCTCATGTTGAGGGTGTCCTGGCCGGAGTCGTCCAGGAAGTTGGTCTCCAACTTCTGCGCCAGACCGAAGGTGCCGAAGAGCACCAGCAGACCGAGCCCGACGGTGATCCAACGGGTCGACCGCTTGCCGGTGGCGAACCCGATCACGGGCAGGTACGCCCGCTGCAACGGGCTGCGCAGCTCCTTCTCCTCCGCCGCGTGCCGTACCGCCTCGTCGTCAGCGGTGCCGCCGCGCGGCTTGAGGAACCAGTACGCGAGGACCGGGATCACGGTCAGCGACACCAGCAGCGAGGCGAGCAGGGCGACCGTCACGGTGATCGCGAACGGCGCGAAGAGCTGGCCCACGAACCCGCCGACCAGCGCGATCGGCGCGAACACCGCCACCGTGGTGAGGGTCGACGCGGTCACCGCACCGGCGACCTCCCGGACGCCGGTGATGATGGCGTGCCGTTTCTCCTCGCCGTACTCCAGGTGGCGTTTGATGTTCTCCAACACCACGATCGAGTCGTCGACCACCCGACCGACCGCGATGGTCAACGCGCCGAGGGTGAGCAGGTTGAGCGAGTAGTCACCGATCCACAGGGCGATCAGCGCCACCAGCACGGAGAGCGGGATGGAGACCGCGGTGACCACCGTCGAGCGCACCGACAGCAGGAAGACCAGGATGACGATGACCGCCATCACCAGACCCAGCAGGCCCTCCGTGGTCAGCGACTCGATCGACTTCTCGACGAACGGCGCCTGGTCGAAGACCACTGTCAGCTCCGCGCCGGAGGCGTCCTTCAGGTCGTCGAGCCGGTCCCGGATCTCGTGCGAGATCTCCACCGCGTTGCCGTCCGGTGCCGCGGTGACCGCGATACCGAGGCTGTCCTTGCCGTTGGTCCGGGTGATCGCCGTGGCCGGGGCGAGCTGCTGGTCGACCGTCGCCACGTCACCGAGGCGGACGGGCGCCGCGGCCGGGACGACCACGATGCCGCGCAGCTCCTCCAGGGTGGAGATCGGCGTGCCGACCTGCACCGGGAGGGCCAACGCCCCGTCGGTCACCGCGCCGGCCGGAACCGCCACGCCGTTGGTCTTCAGCGCCGCGCCGATCGCCGTCGGCTGGATCTTCGCGGCGGCCAACTTCGCCGGGTCCGGGGTGACCACCACGACGTCGTCGCGGGTGCCGGTCACCTCGACCGTGCGTACCCCCTCGATGCCCTCCAGCTCCGGCACCACCGTCGAGCGCAGCTTCTCGGCCAGCGCCCGCTCGTCTCCGGTGCCGGCCGCGGCCAGCACCACCGCCGGCAGGTCGTCGGTGCTACCCGCGATGACCTGCGGGTCGACGCCCTCCGGCAGTTGGGAGTCGATCCGGCTCAACGCGGTCTGCATCTTGTTGACCACGTCGTCGAGATCGGTGCCGAACTCGTACGTCACCTGGACGGTGGCCGCCCCCTCGCGGGAGGTGGAGGTGACCTGGTCCAGCCCCGGAATGCCCTGGAGGGCGTTCTCGATCGGCTCGGTCACCTGAGACTCGACGATCTCGGGGCCGGCGCCGGGGAAGGGAGCCACGATGAACGCGGCCGGGAACTCGAGCGACGGCAGCAGTTGCTGCTTCAGCGACGGCACGGCGAACACTCCGAACACCGTGGTCACCACCGCGATGAGGGCAATCAACCCTCGGTTGGCGAGGCTGAATCTGGCGAGCAGCGACATCGGCCTGGCTCACTCCTGAACGAGAATGCGGGCGGGGATACCCGAAAGTGTGCCGGACTCGCATACCTCGACCCCCGCCGCCCCCGGGCCGTCGTGCCGGCCAGCTGCCCGCCGTCGAACACCGCCTGCGACGGCGGCGCGCTCAGGCCAGGTCGAGGGCGCGCGCCGCGGCCAGCGGGTCGTTCGCGATGGTCACCGGCGCCGGCGCGGTGGAGATCGCCCATTCCGGGTCCTTCAGCCCGTGGCCGGTCACCGTGCAGACCACAGTGGAGCCGGGCGGCACCGCACCCGCCGCGGCCTGCTGCAACAGGCCGGCCACGCTGGCCGCGCTGCCCAGCTCGACGAAGACCCCCACCTCACGGGCGAGCAGACGGTACGCCGAGAGGATCTCCCGGTCGGTCACCGACGCGATCAGGCCGCCGGAGGCGTCTCGGGCGTCCAGGGCCTTGGTCCAGCTCGCCGGGTTGCCAATCCGGATCGCGGTGGCGATGGTGGACGGCTCCGGCACCACCTGGCCGGTCACGATCGGGGCAGCGCCGGCCGCCTGGAAGCCGTACATCTTCGGGGTGCGGGTGGTGGCGCCGGCGGCCAGATCCTCCGCGTAACCCATCCAGTACGCGGAGATGTTGCCGGCGTTGCCGACCGGCAGGCAGTGGATGTCGGGCGCGTCGCCGAGCGCCTCGACGATCTCGAAGGCCGCGGTCTTCTGGCCGTGCAGCCGGTCGATGTTCACCGAGTTGACCAGCGCGACCGGGTAGTCCTGGGCGAGCTTGGCGGCCGTCGCGAGGCAGTCGTCGAAGTTGCCGCTCACCTGGAGCAGCTTCGCGCCGTGCACCAGCGCCTGGGCCAACTTGCCCAACGCGATCTTGCCCTGCGGCACCAGCACGGCGCAGGTCAACCCGGCCCGGGCCGCGTACGCCGCGGCGGAGGCGCTGGTGTTACCGGTGGAGGCGCAGATGATGGCCTTGTTGCCGGCCTCGACCGCCTTGGACACCGCGAGGGTCATCCCCCGGTCCTTGAAGGAGCCGGTCGGGTTGGCACCCTCCACCTTGAGGTGCACGTCGCAACCGAGCCGGGCGGACAGCACCGGCGCCGGCAACAGCGGGGTGTTGCCCTCGTGCAGCGTGACGACCGGCGTGGCCGCGGTGACCGGCAGCCGATCCCGGTACGCCTCGATCAGACCCCGCCACATGTCGTTCTCCTCGCCTCTACCGCCGTGCCCACCCGATTGTCAGGGCCACCTTGGACCAGCCTGTTGGAGTGGTCAATGGCACACCCCCGCCTACCCACCTGGCGGGACGCGCGCGCCGCCCCCTCGATGATGCAAACGACTCAGGCGCCGCCCTCGACCCGCAGCACACTGGTGACCGACCGGACGATGTCCAGACCGCGCAGCTCGCCGACGGTCGCGGCGAGCGCGGCGTCCGGTGCCACGTGGGTGACGATGACCAGCTCGGCGTCGCCGTCGCGGCCCGCCGGCCCGCCCGCCGAACCCTGCCGCACCGTCGCGATCGACACGTCGTGCCGGGCGAACACGCTCGCCACCGACGCCAGCACACCCGAGCGGTCGGCCACGTCGAGGCTCACGTGGTAGCGGGTCAACGCCTCACCCATCGGCCGGACCGCGAGGTCCGCGTACGCGCTCTCGCTGGCCGCGCGCACCCCGGCGAGCCGGTTGCGGGACACCGCGACCACGTCACCGAGCACCGCGCTGGCGGTGGGCGCGCCACCGGCGCCCCGACCGTAGAACATCAACTGCCCGGCCGCGTCGGCCTCGACGAAGACCGCGTTGAACGCGTCCCCGACGCTGGCCAGCGGGTGGCTGCGCGGAATCATCGCCGGGTGCACCCGGACGCTGACCGTCTCCTGGCCGCCTGCGTCGACACCCCGGGCCGCGATGCAGAGCAGTTTGATCGTGCAGCCCATCGCCTGGGCGCTGGCCATGTCCGCGGCGGTCACCTCGGTGATGCCCTCGCGGTGCACGTCGGCGGCGCCGACCCGGGTGTGGAACGCCAGCGAGGCGAGGATCGCCGCCTTCGCCGCCGCGTCGAAGCCCTCCACGTCGGCGGTCGGGTCGGCCTCCGCGTACCCCAGGGCGGTGGCCTCTTCGAGGGCCTCGGCGAAGCCGGCGCCGGTCGCGTCCATCGCGGAGAGGATGAAGTTGGTGGTGCCGTTGACGATGCCGGTGACCCGGTTGATCCGATCGCCGTGCAGCGACTCGCGGAGCGGGCGCAGCAGCGGGATGGCCCCGGCCACGGACGCCTCGTAGTAGAGGTCGCCGCCGCCCTCGGCCGCCGCCTCGTGCAGGGCCACGCCGTCCTCGGCCAGCAGCGCCTTGTTGGCGGTGACCACGCTCTTGCCGGCGCGCAACGCCTCGACCAGCCAACTCCGGGCCGGTTCGATGCCACCGACCACCTCGATGACCACGTCCACGTCGTCGCGCTTGATCAGGCCGAGCGCGTCGGTGGTGAACAGGTCCTCGTCGACCGGCAGGTCACCCCGATCGCGGCCGAGCCGACGGACGGCGATGCCGGCGATCTCCAGCGGGGCGCCGATCCGCGCGGTCAGGTCGGCCGACTGCTCGTGCAGCAGCCGGACCACCTCCTGGCCGACAGTGCCACAGCCGAGCAGCGCCAAGCGCACAGGTGACGTCATCCAACATCCAATGCGAGCAGGTCCTCTTCGGTTTCCCGCCGGACGATCAGACGCGCCTGGCCGTCGCGCACGGCGACCACCGGTGGCCGGGGCACATGGTTGTAGTTGCTGGCCATGCTTCGGCAGTACGCACCGGTGCCGGGCACTGCGACAAGATCTCCGGGCTGCACGTCGGCGGGCAGGAATTCATCCTTCACCACGATGTCCCCGGACTCACAGTGCTTTCCCACCACGCGGGCGAGCAACGGCTGCGCGGTCGAGGCCCGCGAGGCCAGCGTCGCCGAGTAGGACGCGTCGTAGAGGGCGGTGCGGATGTTGTCGCTCATCCCGCCGTCGACGCTGACGTACGTCCGGAGGCCGTCGAGGTCCTTGACCGTGCCGACCTCGTAGAGGGTGAACACGGCCGGCCCGACGATGGCCCGGCCCGGCTCGATCGACAGGTGTGGCACGGCCAGGTTCTCCGCCGCGCACTCCGAATCGACGATCTTGCGAAGCCGCTTGGCCAGGTCCTGCGGAGTCGCCGGGTCGTCCTGGGTGGTGTACGCGATGCCGAAGCCGCCGCCCAGGTCCAGCTCGGGCAGCTCCACCCCGCGCGCGTCGCGGATCTGCGCCTGCAGGGCGAGCACCCGGCGGGCCGAGACCTCGAAGCCGCTGGCGTCGAAGATCTGCGACCCGATGTGCGAGTGCAGGCCGCGCAGCTCCAGCACGTCCTCATCGAGGATCTTGAACGCGGCGGTCGCCGCGGCACCGCCCGCGAGGGAGAAGCCGAACTTCTGGTCCTCGTGGGCGGTGGCGATGAACTCGTGGGTGTGCGCCTCGACGCCCACGGTGACCCGGACCAGCACCCGGGGCCGGACCCCGCGCTCCCGGGCCAGCGCGGTGAGCCGGTCGATCTCGGTGAACGAGTCGACGATGATCCGGCCGACCCCGGCGTCCAGCGCCCGACCCAGCTCCGCGACCGACTTGTTGTTGCCGTGGAAGCCGATCCGCTCCGGCGGCATCCCGGCCGACAGCGCGGTGGCCAGCTCACCGCCGGTGCAGACGTCCAGGTGCAGCCCCTCCTCCGCGATCATCCGGACCACCGCCCGGCAGAGGAACGCCTTGCCCGCGTAGAAGATGTCCTCGGTCGGGAAGGCCGCCCGGAAGTCACGGCAGCGCGACCGCAGGTCGGCCTCGTCGAGGACGTACACGGGGGTGCCGAACTCGGCCGCGATGTCGCGGACGCTGAGGCCCGCGACGGCGAGCGCGCCGTCCGCGCCGCGCGTCACGCTGCGCGGCCACAGCGTGGGGAGCAGGGCGTTCACGTCCTCCGGGGTACGCAGCCAGGCCGGCCCCCGGTTACTGATGTCCGCGTGCAGCGCACCAGCCTCATGAGCCCTCATGTCACATCCTCTCGGGTGCGGAGACGCCGAGCAGGTGCAGGCCGTTGGCGATCACCGTGCGGGTGGCGTTGTTGAGCCAGAGCCGAGCGCGGTGCAGGTCGGTGATCTCCTCGTCGCCCAGCGGCAGCACCCGGCAGTTGTCGTAGAAGCGGTGGTAGGAGGCGGCGACGCTCTCCTCCAGGTAGCGGGCCACCCGGTGCGGCTCCCGCAGCTCGGCGGCGGTCGCCACCACCGCGGGGAACTGGGCGAGCGCCTTGAGCAGCTCGTTCTCCTTCTCGTGGGCGAGCAGCTCGGGGCGGAACGCGTCGGCGTCGCCCGGAACCAGCCCCACCTCGGCGGCGTTGCGGGCCACGCCCGCCGTCCGGGCTGCCACGTACTGCACGTAGTAGACCGGGTTGTCGCGGGTCGCCCGGGTCCACAGCTCGATGTCGATGTCGATCGGGGAGTCGCTGGAGTAGCGGGCCAACGCGTACCGGGAGGCGTCCACCCCGATCGCGTCGACCAGATCCTCCAGGGTGATCACGGTGCCGGCCCTCTTGCTCATCCGCATCGGGGCACCGTCGCGGAGCAGGTTGACCAGCTGCCCGATGAGGATCTCCAGGTTGCGCTCCGGGTCGTCGCCGAAGCAGGCGGACATCGCCTTCATCCGGCCGATGTAGCCGTGGTGGTCGGCACCCAGCATGATCACGACCCGCTCGAAGCCGCGCTCGCGCTTGTCCAGGTAGTAGGCGCAGTCCGCGGCGAAGTACGTCCACTCGCCGTTGGACTTGCGCAGCACCCGGTCCTTGTCGTCGCCGAAGTCGGTGGTGCGCAGCCAGGTGGCGCCCTCGGACTCGTAGAGGTGCCCCTGCTCGCGCAGCCGGTTCAGCGCCAGGTCGAGCTCACCCCGGTCGTGCAGGTCCTTCTCGTTGAAGTAGGTGTCGAACTCCACCCCGAAGTCACGCAGCGAGGAACGGATCTCGTCGAACATCAGCGCGACGCCCTCGACCCGGAAGACCTCCTGGGCGGCGTCGTCGTCGAGCGAGGACACCTCCGGCCGCCGGGCCTGCACCTCGGCGGCGATCTCAGCGATGTACGCCCCGCCGTAGCCGTCCTCCGGCGCCGGCTCGCCCTTGGCGGCGGCGAGCAGCGACCGGGCGAACCTGTCGATCTGCGAACCGGCGTCGTTGAAGTAGTACTCCGTGCCGACGTCGGCGCCGGTGGCCCGCAGCAGCCGGCTCAGCGCGTCACCGACGGCCGCCCAGCGGACCCCACCGATGTGCACCGGCCCGGTCGGGTTGGCCGAGACGAACTCCAGGTTGATCTTTTCGCCGGCGAGCCGGTCACTGCGGCCGTACTCCGCGCCGGCCTCGACGATCACCCGCGCGAGCTGACCGGCGGCCGCCGCGTCGAGCCGGATGTTCAGGAAGCCCGGCCCGGCGATTTCCACCGATTTGACACCTTCTGCCCGACCCAGCTCGTCGGCCAGGGCCGTCGCCAGCTCCCGGGGCGGAACGCCCACCTTCTTGCTCAACTGCAGCGCGAGCGTCGAGGCGTAGTCGCCGTGCTCGGGGTTGCGCGGTCGCTCCACCACGGTGCTCGCCGGCAGCGCGGCGCGGTCGAGCCCCCGCTGCTCGAAGACGGCGTGGGCGGCGGCAAGGACGACCGAGGCTAGTTCTGCAGGAGTCACCCAACCATGTTATCGGGGGTAGACTCGGGCACTCGGCGGCTCCCCTGCGCGTCTACCGGCCCGCCACTCCCCTGACCGACCGACTTGACGAGGCACGATGAGCATCAGCACCCCGGGTGGCCCTGAGCGCCGCCCGACCGTGGTCAGCACCGGCAAGAAGCCGGCTGCGGGCCGGCCGGCGTCCGGCGCCAAGGCCGGTTCCGGCAAGCCGACGGGCTCCCCCCGGGGCGGGGGCAAGGGCCCGCGCAAGCCGGTCACACCGGTCAAGGTGAGCCAGGGCCGCGCCTGGGGCCCGATCGCGCTTTTCGTCGCGGTCGGCGTGCTCGCGGCCGGCATCATCGGCTACGGCGCCTGGGCGTCGTTCCAGGGCTCCAAGCCGTGGGACAAGCGGGCCAACGCCATCGACGGCATCGTCAACATCCGCAAGACCGACAAGGAGAGCCTCGACTACGAGTCGCACAAGTCGGGCCCGTTGACCTACAAGTACTCGCCGCCGGTGGGTGGCGTGCACAACGCCGCCTGGCAGAACTGCATGGGCGACGTCTACGACGCTCCGATCGCCAGCGAGCACGCGGTGCACAGCCTGGAGCACGGGGCGGTGTGGATCACCTACCGCCCCGACCTGCCCAAGGACCAGGTCGACAAGCTCGCCGACAAGGTGCGCGGCGTCGAGAAGATGATGATGAGCCCGTACGAGAACCTGGACAAGCCGATCTCGCTCCAGGCGTGGGGCTACCAGCTCAAGGTCGACAACGCCGACGACTCGCGGATCGACGAGTTCATCAAGGACCTGCGGGTCAACGCCTCCGTCGAGGGCCCGACGGCGCTCTGCAACACCGGCATCACCGCCACCGGCACCACGCCGCGTGAGCTTCAGCAGCAGCCCCAGCAGTAAGGACGGCAATGACCGCTCCGGCGACCACCGACAGCGAGTACGACGAGATCCCGGCCGACCCGGAGGAGGGCGGCCGGGCCCCGGCGTCGCGCTACGGCGTGCTGGCGCTCGCCATCATGCTGGTGGTGGGGCTTCTCCTCGGCTACGGGGGCGGTCTGCTCACGCCGCGGCTCACCCGACCCGGTGACGCCTCGGTCGAGGCGGGTTTCGCCCGGGACATGACGACCCACCACGCGCAGGCGGTGGAGATGAGCCTGATCGCGTACCGGTCGGCGACCCTCCCCGAGGTGCGGCAGATCGCCGTCGACATCGCCACCGGGCAGCAGGGCGAGATCGGCGCGATGCAGACCTGGCTGCGCGAGTGGGGCCTCAGCCCGACCGGGTCGAACCCGCCGATGTCGTGGATGTCCGACGGGGCCACCGTCAAGGACGGTCTGATGCCGGGCATGGCCACGCCGCAGCAGATGACCGCCCTGCGCAACGCTCAGGGCATCGAGGTCGACCGCCAGTTCCTGACCCTGATGTACGACCACCACCTGGGCGGCATCCACATGATCGACGCGGCGCTCGACGAGACCGACAATGCCGAGGTCGTGCGGGTGGCCCAGACCATGAAGAACACCCAGCAGACCGAACTGAACAACCTCCGGCAACTCCAGGCGCAGGCCAAGGGCTGACCGACCGGACGGGCGCAACGGCCCGCGTCCCCGCCGATCCGTGGCGGTGACGCGGGCCGCACCATGTGTCCCGCCCGCTCCGACCCCTGCCGCCCGGCCTTGATCGACTCGGGTCGCAGGAAACCGCGCCGTCCACGCGACCCGGATGCCCCGAGGTCCAGGAACCCGAGTCGATCAAGAGGCCAGACCCGCCGTGTATGACCTGAACACCCCTCTCGCACCTTGTGGGCGTTTTGAGTGGGACAGGCGATTACGTTGCTTAGAGAGTTTTCTCCCCACATATCGTGACCAGTTGCGATTCGGGCTCGTTGCCCAAGACGTGGGGGTTGCACTCAGAGACGCACGGCGTTCGGTCACCAGTTGGTGCCGACGCCACACCATCGGTGGTGACGGGGCGGTGGCAGCCGTCCGTCGCGGACAGCGGCAGGGCGAGCCGGGAATGCTCAGCCGCGAACAGGAACTCGAGTTGATCGACATGCTGCGGGGCGTCCATCCCGACGAGTTCGGCCTGGACGAGGAGTTGTGGACGCGGCAGAGCCTCACCACGCTCATCCAGCGGCGCTTCGAGCTGCCGCTGGACACCGGCGCGGTCGGGGCGTACCTGCGGGCCTGGGGGTTGGGTCCGCGGGAACCGCGGGAGCGGGCCTGCGGGCTCTGCGTCAGCGCGGTGGAGCGCTGGGTCCGAAGCGAGTACCCGGGGATCACCCGGGCCGCCCAGGAGCACCTCGCGGAGGTCTACTGGATCGGCCGGGTCCGGCTGCGCGGCACGATGCCCGCCGCCGACGTGATCTCCGCCGTCTCGTCCCGCGGTCGGGTGCGCTTCATGATCACGACGCCGACGGTCGACCCGCCGCTCCCCCGCGACTTCGTGCTGCGACTCAGTGGCGAGGAGCAGCGCACCGTCCACCTGATCGTGGACGGCTCCTGGCCGCGCAACGAGTGGCCGCGCCGGCTCCCTCGGCGAATCGTCCTGCACCCGCTGCCCAGCTGCGGGCGGGCGGTAGCCGCCTGAGCACCGGGTGGGCCGGTCCGACACGATCGGCTCACCCGATACCGATTCGGCGTACGCAGGGGAGGTTTGCTAGTCTTCTCCAGTCGCTGAGCCCCCGTAGCTCAGGGGATAGAGCACCGCCCTCCGGAGGCGGGGGCGCAGGTTCGAATCCTGCCGGGGGCACCAAAAAAGAACCGCGCCGCACCTGGGCGCGTGCTGGTGGTGCAGGCAACCTACCCGCTCCGCCCAGCCGACAGGGCTGATGGGCGCCTCCGGACATATCACGACCGATGTGAGGACGACCTTCGCTGGCGTTCGCATCGGTCGTTTCCGTAGGTGTCGGCGTACCGGCTCCGACGCAGAGCCAGGCACGGCTCGACACAGGGCCGCATCAGGGTCAGCCAGCCTCCCGTTGGTGGGCTGCTGGAGACGGGTGGGACAGGCGGGCCGCCCCGGTAGGTGACGCTGTGTGACACGCGACCGTCCGACGAAGCGGGGCTCGGCATCCGGGTCTGCCGATGTGCGGACGTCGGCCGACAATTGGTCAGCCGAGGCGGTGGGCTCGGCGTTGGAGGTATCGCTGTTCGACCTGGTTCCGGGTCAGGGAGGCTGCTTCGCGGTACCACGCCGCCGCGCCGGCCGTGTCACCGGTCATCTCGAGCAGATGTGCGCGGATCGCGCGTTCGCGCTGTCGGGTCAGCGGGTCCTCGTCCAGGTGGTAGCTGCGGTTGAGGTCGTCTAGCAAGGCCAGCCCTCGGCCCGGCCCGTACGCGTGCGCGACTGCGACCACCCGGCTGAGCCGTACCGGCGCGGTCGGACTGAGCCGTTCCAGTCCCAGGTACAGGGCCGCGATCTGGGGCCAGTCCGTCTGGTCCGGCGACGCGGCGGCGGCGTGCACGGCCGCGATCGCGGCCTGCAGCTGGTACGTGCCCACCTCACGCCGCCGCCAGACGTTGTGGATAAGCCCGATGCCCTCGCGGATCAGCTCGGGATCCCACCCTGTCCGGTCCTGCTCGTCCAGCGGCACCAACACGTCCCCGTCGGTACGGGCAGCGCGCCGCGACTCGGTGAGCAGCATCAGGGCGAGCAGCCCGGTCACCTCAGGGTCGTCCGGCAGGGAGTCGCGGAGCATGCGGGTCAGCCGGATTGCCTCGCGGGTCAGGTCCACGCGGGTGAGTTCGTCCCCGGCGGAGGCGGTGTAGCCCTCGTTGAAGATCAGGTAGAGCACCTGCATGACGGCGTTCATCCGGCTGTCGCGGTCGGCGTCGGTCGGCGGGGTGAACCGGGCACCGGCGCGGGCCAGGTGCTGCTTGGCCCGGCTGATCCGGGCGCCCATGGTGTTCTCGGTCGTCCCATGCGCGTGTGCGATCTCCGTGGTCGTCAGGCCGCCGACCGCGCGCAGCGTGAGCGCCACCTGGGAGGTCGGGCTCAGCGTGGGGTGACAGCACAGCAACAGGAGGGTGAGGCTGTCGTCGGTCTCCAGCGCAGGACTCGCCTGGCGGCTCGGGTCCCGCATCGCCAGCTCGCTCATGCCGGCGTGCCGCTCGCGGCGGCGCCGGGCCTGATCGGTGCGAAGCAGGTCGACCATCCTCCGGTACCCGATCCGGATCAGCCAGCTGCGCGGGTTCTCCGGCACTCCGTCCGTCGGCCACGCCCGGCTCGCGACGAGCATTGCCTCCTGTACCGCGTCCTCGGCGATATCGAAGTGGCCGAAGCGCCGCACCAACGCGCCGAGGACCTGCGGCGCCTCGGTGCGCAGCAGGTGCTCGACGTTCGGTGTCACGCGGGTGCTGCCGTTCGTGTGCCCTCCGCGTCTGCCGCCGTCCGGCGACGCTGGATGCAGAGGGTCACGCCGCGAAGTCCGCGCCCATTATCGGCCGGATCTCCATCGGCTCGCCCAGAACCTCGACCATTCGCGAGACGATCTCGACGGCGCGTTCCTGGTTGTCCACGTTGATCACCGCGAAGCTGGCCAGGACCTCCTTGAGCTCGACGAACGGGCCGTCGGTGGCCACCACGCCGGTCGGGGTCTTGCGGACCGTGGTGCTGACCACCGGGTGACCGAGTCCCTCGCTGCTGAGGAACTCGCCGGTTTCGATCAGCTCCCGTTCGAACCGCTGGTACGCGGCGAACGCGGCAAGCGCCTCCTCGGACGGGGTGTCGGCGGTCGCGGCGTCCCAGGCGGCGGCCGGCGTGTAGCTGAGCAGCAGGTATTTCATGATCATCCTCGTGTTAGCGGGGCGCGGATCACGCTACGCCGATCAGCTCGTACGGCGCAGGGAGAGGGCGACGACCGTCGTCCAGGTGAAGGCGACCAGGCCGTTCACGGCGATCTGGATGCTCATGTGGTTCGGCGACATCGGCGTCAGCAGGATGAGCGCGACGAGACCGTTCAGCACCGCCGGCAGGGTGGCCCGACGGCGGACGTGCCGGATGGTGAGCACGATGGCGGCGACGGCCAGCGCGGTGAAGGCGATGGCGGCCGCCGCCGAGTGCGCGATGCCGTGCCAGGACATCTCGCCGACCGGCCCGTCAGGGGTCCCTACCGGGAAGCCGTATTCAGGATCCATGGTGAACACCCCGGCCGCGATGAGCCCGGCGCCGAAGATCCCGATGAAGATTGGCAGTACACGCCGCCCGGTTCCCTCGGTGAGCGTGCGTCGGACACCGAGGGCGAGGGCGACCCCGCCGAGGCCGGCGAGCACGAACGTGACGATCTGGATCCAGCCGAGACTTCCGGTGGCCAGTTGGCTGATCGGATGCCGGGTGATGTCGTAGCCCTCCCGGGTGAGCATCTGCGTCACGGCCGAGGCGAAGAAGACCGGTCCGGCGAGGCCGCCGGCGAGGAGCAGGCGGTCGGACGAGCGGCGTTTGGCGGGAACGGCGGCGATGGTGGCCATGACTTCCTCCTTGGTGGGTGCTTGTCGCTACCTCGTGGCCGCACCGTGAACTTTGACATTCCGGGAGCGTGACCCAGCTCACCTGACGTCGACGTCAAAGCCCGGGCGTCGCCTCCGAGGTACCGGCAACAACCCGCCCGAGGAGGACACGATGTCTGAGAACATCCAGCCGAGCGCCGAACTGACCGCCCTGGACCGTCTGGTCGGCACCTGGTCGGTGACCGGCGGCGCCGAGGGAACCGTGCGGTACGAGTGGATGGCCGGCCGCTTCTTCCTGCTCCAGCACGTCGAACTGAGCCAGTTCGACCAACCCGTCACCGGTCTCGAGGTCATCGGCAATCTGCACCCGTTCGGTGAGCCGGTCGGCGCGGATGTGGCGTCGCGGTTCTACGACACGGCCGGCAACACCTTCGACTACGTCTACGAACTCGTCGGCGACAAGCTGACCATCTGGGCCGGCGCGAAAGGCAGCCCGGCCTACTACGAGGGCACCTTCAGCACCGACGACACCACGGTCACCGGCGAATGGACCTACCCCGGCGGAGGCGGCTACACCTCCACTATGACCCGGATCTGAGACCTGAAAGCCGCACCGACCCGGTCGCCCGGAGCCATCGTCTCCTCGAAAAGACAATGCGCTCCGGGCGTGTCGTCCTGCCCTTGCGAACCTCATGGTCGTCGGGGGTGCGCAGGTCGGCCGTCGAGGTGGGACGGCCGGTCCCTTCTCGTTTACCTCGGGCAGATTCGGTCAGGAGCCTTCATCGTGTTGGCGCGACACCCGCCACAATGGTGACGGAGGCGGCCGGTCAGCTGCCGACGTACGCCGCCAGGTGTTCGCCGGTGAGGGTGGAGCGGGCGGCGACGAGATCCGTGGGTGTGCCCTCGAAGACGATCCGGCCACCGTCGTGGCCGGCGCCGGGGCCGATATCGATGATCCAGTCGGCGTGCGCCATGACCGCCTGGTGGTGCTCGATGACGATCACCGACTTGCCGGCGTCGACCAGGCGGTCGAGCAGGCCGAGCAGTTGCTCCACGTCGGCCAGGTGCAGGCCGGTGGTCGGCTCGTCGAGGACGTAGACGCCGCCCTTCTCGGCCATGTGGGTGGCCAGCTTGAGCCGTTGCCGCTCACCGCCGGAGAGGGTCGTGAGCGGCTGCCCCAGGCTCAGGTAGCCGAGCCCGACGTCGGCGAGCCGTTCGAGGATGGCGTGCGCCGCCGGCGTACGCGCCTCGCCGGCGCCGAAGAACTTCTCGGCCTCCGTCACCGACATCGCGAGCACCTCGCTGATGTCGCGGCCGCCGAAGCGGTATTCCAGCACCGACGCCTGGAACCGCTTGCCCTCGCAGTCCTCGCAGGGCGCGGCGACGCCCGCCATCATCCCCAGGTCGGTGTAGATGACGCCGGCGCCGTTGCAGCTCGGGCAGGCGCCCTCGGAGTTGGCGCTGAACAGCGCCGGCTTCACCCCGTTGGCCTTCGCGAACGCCTTACGGATCGGGTCGAGCAACCCGGTGTAGGTGGCGGGGTTGCTGCGCCGTGAGCCGCGGATCGCGCCCTGGTCGATCGCTACCACGCCCGCGCCGGCCGGGATCGAGGAGTGCACCAGCGAACTCTTGCCGGAGCCGGCGACGCCGGTCACGACGACGAGCACCCCGAGGGGTACGTCGACGTCCACGTCCTGGAGGTTGTTGGCGGTGGCGCCGCGGATCTCCAGCTTGCCGGTGGGCGTCCGCACCGTCTCCTTGAGGGCCGCCCGGTCGTCGAGGTGGCGGCCGGTGATGGTGCCGCTGGCCCGCAGACCTTCCACTGTGCCCTCGTAGCAGACCGTCCCGCCCTCCGTGCCCGCGCCGGGCCCGAGGTCGACGACGTGGTCGGCGATGGCGATGGCCTCCGGCTTGTGCTCCACGACCAGCACGGTGTTGCCCTTGTCGCGCAGCTGGAGCAGCAGCTCGTTCATCCGTTGGATGTCGTGCGGGTGCAGCCCGATCGTCGGCTCGTCGAAGACGTAGGTGACGTCGGTGAGTGAGGAGCCGAGGTGGCGGATCATCTTGGTGCGCTGCGCCTCGCCGCCGGAGAGGGTGCCCGACGGTCGGTCGAGGGAGAGGTAGCCCAGCCCGATCTCCTCGAACGAGTCGAGGAGATGTTGCAGGCCGGCCAGCAGCGGGGCCACCGACGGCTCCTCGATCCCGCGTACCCAGGTGGCCAGGTCGCTGATCTGCATCGCGCACGCGTCGGCGATGTTCCTGCCCTTGATCTTCGAGGACCGGGCCTCCTTGCTGAGCCGGGTGCCGGCACACTCGGGGCAGGTCGTGAAGGTCACCGCGCGCTCCACGAAGGCGCGGATGTGCGGCTGCAGGGCGTCGATGTCCTTGGCGAGGAAGGACTTCTGGATCGACGGGATGAGGCCCGAGTAGGTCAGGTTGATCCCGTCGATCTTGATCTTGGTCGGCTCCCGGTGGAGCAGGTCGTGCAGCTCCCGCTTGGTGAACTTGGCGATCGGCTTGTCCGGGTCGAAGTAGCCGCAGCCCCGGAAGATCCGGCCGAACCAGCCCTCCATGCTGTAACCCGGGATGGTGATCGCACCCTCGTTGAGCGAGAGGTTGTCGTCGTAGAGCGCCGACAGGTCGATGTCGGTCACCGCACCCATGCCCTCGCACCGCGGGCACATGCCGCCGAGACGGTTGAAGGTCGCCTTCTCGGTCTTCGTCTTGCCGGCGCCGCGATCGACGGTGATCGCCCCGGTCGCCTTCACCGAGGGAACATTGAAGGAGTACGCGTTGGGCGAGCCGATCTGCGGCTGCCCGAGCCGGCTGAACAGGATGCGCAACATCGCGTTGGCGTCGGTGGCGGTGCCGACGGTGGAGCGGGAGTTCGCGCCCAACCGCTCCTGGTCCACGATGATCGCCGTCGTCAGGCCATCCAGCAGGTCGACCTCGGGCCGCGCCAACGTCGGCATGAAGCCCTGCACGAAGGCGCTGTAGGTCTCGTTGATCATCCGCTGCGACTCGGCCGCGATGGTGCCGAACACCAACGAGCTCTTGCCGGAGCCGGAGACGCCGGTGAACACCGTCAGCCGCCGCTTCGGGATCTCGACGCTGACGTCCCTGAGGTTGTTCACCCGCGCGCCCTGCACCCGGATCAGGTCGTGGCTGTCGGCGACGTGCGGCGCGGACGGCTGGATGGCCGTGCTCATCGTGTCTCCATCTCCTCGGGCGCGCAGGACTCAGCGCACTTCCTGGATGCGGACCATGTTGCCCGCCGGGTCCCGGAAGGCACAGTCGCGCACGCCGTACGGCTGGTCGGTCGGCTCCTGGACGACCTCGGCGTCGCTGGCCTCCAGCTTGGCGAAGGTCGCGTCGAGGTCGGTGGTGGCGAGGTTGACGCCGAAGTAGCTGCCCTTGGCCATCAGCTCAAGGATGGTCTGCCGCTCGTCGTCGGTGATGCCGGGGTTGGCGGCCGGCGGGTGCAGGACGATGGCGGTGCTGGGTTGACCGACCGGCCCGACCGTGATCCACCGCATCCCCTCGTACCCGACGTCGAGGCGGACCTCGAAGCCGAGGACGTCGCGGTAGAAGGCCAGCGAGGCCTCCGGGTCGGTGTGCGGCAGGAAACTCGAATGAATGGTGATGTCCATGCTGGTCACGCTAGTTGCGGCTCGGCGACCCGCGCTTCTCGATTCCTGACCGGTCTGGTCACCTGCTTCGCCACGCACGACGGCATGCCGGCCGTCGCCTGTGCCGCCTGCCGCCGGTAGACGCTGGGCGGCACGCCCACCAGCTCGGTGAAGCGGGTGCTGAAGGTGCCCAACGACGAACAACCGACAGCGAAACAGACGTCGGTGACGCTCAGGTCGCCACGGCGCAACAGGGCCATCGCCCGCTCGATCCGCCGGGTCATGAGGTAGCTGTAGGGAGATTCACCATAGGCGAGCCGGAACTCACGGCTGAGGTGCCCGGCCGACATGTGTGCGCCACGGGCGAGCGCCTCGACGTCCAACGGAGACGCGTACTCCCGGTCGATCCGGTCGCGGACCCGGCGCAGCCGCGCCAGGTCGGCCAGTCGCTGGGTCACGTCGGATTTGCTGCTCACCCGCGAAATCGTGCCACAACCCACCGACAATCCGCCGCACCCCGGGCGGGGGCCGGCGGGCCGGTCAGCCAGCCTCGCGGCGGGCGCGGGCCCGACGCTTCCCCTCGTGCATGGCCTGCACCCGCGCCACCGGGATGCTCCGGCCCTCGGCCACCAGGTCGGCGGGGAGCTGTTGCGGGGCCGGCATCAGCGCGGCCCACGGGTCGCCGTCAACGAGCAGCGCGGGCGCGGTCCGGATGGTGAAGTCGGCGGGGGTCACCTCGGTCAGGTCCGCCCAGTCGACCGGGAACGAGACCGGCATCCCGGGGCGCAGCCGGGGGCTGTACGCGGCGGCCACCGTCGCTCCGCCCGCCCGGGTGGCGTCCACGAAGACCCGGCCGTCCCGGTCCTCCTTGATGTAGGCGGTGGTGGCCAGCGCCGGGTCGAGCCGCTCGGCGCGGACGGCGAGCGCCCGGGTGGCGGCGGCCAGCTCCTCGGCCGTGGGTTCGTCGCTCACCGGAACGAAGACGTGCACGCCCTTGGCGCCGCTGGTCTTGACCGCACCGGCCAGGCCGGCGTCGGCGAGCGCCTGACGGACCAGCAGGGCGGCGTCGACCGCCGCGCGGAACCCGTCGCCGTCCGGCGGGTCCAGGTCGAGGATCAGGTGGGTCGGGCGGTGCAGATCCGCCACGGTGGCCAGCGTCGGGTGGTACTCCACCGCCCGCTGGTTGGCGAACCAGAGCAGGGTGCGGCGGTCGTCGCAGAGGGCGTACGAGATCTCCCGGTGCGACGCCTCCGCCCAGACCGGCGCCCGGCGGACCCAGTCCGGGGTGTAGCGGGGCAGGTTCTTCTGCATGAACGGCGGCTGGCCGGGACGGACCCTGATCACCGACAGCGGCCGGCCCCGCAACTGCGGGAGGATCCGGTCGGCGACCGCGTCGAGGTAGTCGACCAGGTCACGCTTCGTCGCGTCGTCGCGGTCGGACAGCGGCTGGTCCAGGTTGGTCAGGGCCACGCCGTCCCGGGTCTCGTCAGCCTTGCTCACCCGATCACCCTCCCGGCCGCACCGCCGTCGGTCAACTGGACGCGGCGCTTCGGGCCGGATCGATTCCGGCGCCCACCCCGGCCGGTTCCGACTCTCCGGCCGCCGGCGACGGCTGGGCCGGGTGTCGGGGCACTGTGGTCAGCGCCACCAGCCACGCGGCGACCACGAGACCCGTGGCCACGGCGAACGCCGTCCGGTACCCGCCGGCGAGCGCGGCGGTCTCGGCCCAGCCGGCGGCCCGCAGCCCGTCGGCGCGGGTGGCGGCGACTGTGGCCAGCGCGGCGAGGCCGACCGCTCCGCCCACCTGTTGGGTGGTGTTGGCCAGGCCGGAGGCGAGCCCGGCGTCGGTCTCGGTCGCGCCCGCCATGGCCACCGTGGTGACCGCCGGCAGGGTCAGCCCGCCGGCCACCCCGAAGATCAACATCGCGGGGAGTACGTCAGCGACGTAGGCGCCGTCGACGGGCAGCCGGGCGAGCAGGAGGAAGCCGACGCTCGCCAGGCCGAGCCCGACCAGCAGGACCATCCGGGCACCGAAGCGGGCGATCAGTCGACCGGCCAGGCCGAGCGAGACCACGGCGATCACGACCGGGGTGGGCAGGAAGGCCCAGCCGGTCGCGGCGGCGTCCAACCCCAGCACCAGTTGCAGCTCCACGGCGAGCAGGAACTGGAACCCGAAGTACGCGCAGACCATGAGGAACTGCACGGCGTTCGCCGCCACCAGGCCCGGGACGCGCAGCACCCGGGGCGGCACGAGCGGGGCCGCCGCCACCCGTTGGCGCAGCGCGAACCCACTGAGCAGCAGCACCGCGAGGGCTACCGCGCCGAGCGTCCGGGGGCTGGTCCAGCCGTGCTCGCCCGTTCCGACGATGCCCAGCACCGCGGCCATCAGACCGGCGGTGGCCAGCAGCGCGCCGGGCAGGTCCAGGCTGGCGCGCAGGCCGGCCCCTCGTTCGGCCGGCAGCCGGCGCAGGGCCGCGACGAGGATGACCGCCCCGATCGGCACGTTGACCAGGAAGATGGTCCGCCATCCGGCGGCCTCGGTGAGCACCCCGCCGGCGACCGTGCCGATCGACGCACCGGCCGCGCCGGTGAAGCTGAAGACGGCGATGGCACGGGCCCGCTCGGCCGCTTCGGGGTAGAGCCGGACGATCATGCCGAGGCTGACCGCCATGGCCAGAGCGCCGCCGACGCCCTGCCCGAACCGCGCGCCCACCAGTAGGGCCGGCCCGGTGGCGACCGCGCAGGCCAGCGAGGCGACGGTGAACATCGTGACGCCGGCCAGGAAGACCGCGCGCCGGCCCAGCAGGTCTCCGAGCCGACCGGCGAGCAGCAGCAGCCCGCCGAACGCGACCAGGTAGGCGTTCACCACCCAGGCCAGGCCGGCGGCGCTGAAGCCCAGGTCGCGTTGGATGGCGGGCAGCGCCACCGCGACGACGGTGCCGTCGAGAATGATCATCAGGCTGCCGGCGCAGAGCACCAGCAGCGCCGGCCAACGGGATGGGACGACACGTTCCACGGAACCCTCCTTGGGGCACGGTTTGTTACCGAGGTCATCGTCTGTGACCATTAACCGCGGCGGAAGGAGGCACTTTGATGTCCCAGAGGAACAGCGATGTGTCCGCGCTGGTCAAGGCCGAGCTGACCTGCTCGGCCGAGAACGTGCCGTTCACCCCCGGTCAGGCTCGCGCGTGCACCGTCCGCGAGGTGCTCGACCGGGTCGGCGGCAAGTGGAGCATCGGCATCCTGGTGGCCGCCTCGCACGGCCCGGTGCGCTTCACCGAACTGGAGCGGCACATCGAGGGGATCAGCCGTCGGATGCTCACGCTGACGCTGCGCAACCTGGAGCGGGACGGCCTGCTGCACCGCACCGTCTATCCGACCGTCCCACCCAAGGTCGAATACACGGCCACCCCGATGGCGCTGGAGCTCTACGAGTCGCTGGTCGCGCTGACCAGTTGGGCCGAGCGGCACCGGCGGGCCATCGCTGCGGCCCGGACCAGGTACGACGCCGAGCACGTCTGACGAAACCCGCCAGGAGTGTGGTGAACGCCACCGCTTCCATCTGACCGATCGGTCAGGGTCTGACCGATCGGTCAGGCATGCTGGTCTGCGGGAGGTGGACCGGGCATGGGCAGAGCGGTACCCGACACGCACGGCGAGATCCTCGCCGCGGCGGCGCGGCGGTTCACGGTGACCGGCTACCGGGGCACCTCTCTGCAGGACATCGCCCGGGAGGTCGGCTGCTCCAAGGCCACCGTGCTCTACCACTTCGCCAACAAGGAAGCCCTGCTCGCCGAACTGATGGCACCCGCGATCGAGGTGCTTCGCAGCCTCGACGACCAGCTCAACGGCCTAACCGGGGCGGCCGCCCAGGAGGTTGCCGCACAGGGCTTCGTCGACCTCGCGGTGCGGTTCCGACAGGAGATCGCCGTCCTGCGCGGCGAGTTCCCGGAGCTGCTGTGCCAGCCCGCCTTCGCGCACATCCAGGAGATCTCCGACCGGCTGCGGGACGCCCTCGCCGGGCACTCCGACCGGCCAGGCGCCCGGATCGCCGCGCTGGTGCTGCTCGCCGGCATCTCCGAGGCGTGCGCCGAGTTCGCCGACATCCCCGACGACGAACTGCGCCTCGCCCTGCTCACCCTCGCCCGACGGGCCGTCGAACCCGTCGACGCACCAGTGCCCCATCCACCCACGACCGAGGACAAGGACTCCTGATGGCCACCCTGCTCTACCGGCTCGGCCGGGGCGCGTTGCGCCGGCGACGGCTCGTCGTCGCGCTCTGGCTCGTCGTACTCGTCGTCGCCGGCCTGGCCGCGGCGACCCTGCGCGGCCCGACGGCGAGCAACTTCACAATGCCCGGCACCGAGAGCCAGCGCGCGCTCGACCTGCTGGCGGACCAGTTCCCCGCGGCCAGCGGCGCCACCGGCACCATCACGGTCAAGGCGCCCGCCGACGGCCAACTGGCCACCCCGCAGGGCCAGGCCGTGGTGCAGGAGCTGGTCCAGGAGGCGTCGGCACTGCCCGGCGTGGTCGGGGCGGTCAATCCGCTCCAGGTCGGCGCGGTCTCACCAAACGGCCGGTACGCGCTGGTCCAGGTCCAGTTCGCCACCGGCGGCGACGACGTGACCGACGACCAACGCACCGCGTACGAGGAGGTGGGCGCGGCGGCCAGGGCACAGGGCTGGCAGGTCGCCCCCGGCGGTGAGGTGCTCGGCGGTGAGCCGGAGATCGGCTCCACCGAGGCGCTCGGCGTGCTGGTCGCCGCGATCGTCCTGATCATCACCTTCGGTTCCCTGGTCGCCGCCGGCATGACGATGCTCAACGCGCTGATCGGCGTGGGCGCCGGCATGGCCGGGCTGTTCGCGCTGAGCGGCGCTGTCCAGCTCACCAGCACCGCGCCGATCCTGGCACTGATGCTCGGTCTCGCGGTCGGCATCGACTACTCGCTCTTCATCACCTCCCGGCACCGGCAGAACCTGCTCGACGGCCTGTCCCCGGAGGAGGCGGTCGGCCGGGCCGTGGGTACCGCCGGCTCGGCAGTCGTCTTCGCCGGCGCCACGGTTGTCATCGCCCTGGCCGGGCTCGCCGTGGTGGACATCCCGTTCCTCACCGTGATGGGTCTCGCCGCCGCCGGCACGGTCACCGTCGCTGTGCTGGTCGCCATCACCCTCCAGCCGGCGCTGCTCGGCTTCGCCGGTCGCCGGGTGCTCCCCCGCCGGCTCCGCTCCGTCTCCACCGACGGGACCGCCGCAAACGGGACCGCCGCCGACGGCACCGCCGCCGACGAGGACGACTCGGACGTCACCGACCGGCCGACCGCGACGCCGACCACGACCGACGAGCGCAACCGGTTCGGTTTCCGCTGGGCGCGACTGATCACGCGGTTCCGCGTACCGGTCATCCTGGTCGGTCTGCTCGGCCTGGGGCTGCTCGCGCTGCCCACGCCGGACATGCGGCTGGCCCTGCCGGGCGCCGCGACGGCCGCCGTCGGCTCACCCGCCCGGGTGGCGAACGACCTGACCGTCGAGGGCTTCGGTCCGGGCTTCACCGGCCGGCTCGCGGTGGTGGTCGCCGGTGACAGCCCGCAGGCGACCTCGGCGGCCGTGCCGCAGGTCACCGCCCTGCTCCAGCGCACCGAGAACGTCCTCGCGGTGGCGCCGCCCCAGCTCAGCCCGGACGGCCGGACCGCGCTGCTCGGCGTGGTGCCGAAGACCGGCCCGACCGACGAGGCCACCGAGACGCTGGTGCACGACATCCGTGGGGCGGTGAGCGGGATCCCCGACGCGGACGTGCTGCTCACCGGCGTCACCGCCATCGGCATCGACGTCTCCGAGAAGCTCTCCGACGCGCTACCGATCTACCTGCTGCTGGTGGTCGGGCTCTCGGTGCTGCTGCTGATGCTGGTGTTCCGCTCGCTGCTGGTGCCGATCAAGGCGGCACTGGGCTTCCTGCTCACCGTCGCCGCCACGTTCGGCATCACGGTGGCCGTCTTCCAGCAGGGGCACCTCGCCGACCTCGTCGGCCTGGACACCCCCGGCCCGCTGATCAGCTTCCTGCCGATCCTGCTCATCGGCATCCTGTTCGGGCTCGCCATGGACTACGAGGTGTTCCTGGTGTCCCGTATGCGGGAGGACTTCGTCCACGGTGAGACGGCCCGACAGGCCACCATCAGCGGCATGGGGCACGGCGCACGGGTGGTCACGGCCGCCGCGCTGATCATGATCTCGGTCTTCGGGGGCTTCGTCTTCCTGGAGGACCCGGTGATCAAGTCGATGGGCTTCGCGCTCGCCATCGGCGTCGCCATCGACGCGTTCGTGGTCCGGATGACCATCGTTCCGGCGGTCATGTCGCTCCTCGGCGACCGCGCCTGGTGGCTGCCCCGCTGGCTCAACCGCGCGCTGCCCAACGTGGACATCGAAGGCGAAGGCCTGCGCACCCACCTGGAAGACCGCACCCCCACGCACGTCTAACGCACCTCCGCGGTCGATCATGGAGTTGTGGTGCCCGTTGCGCCCCGATCAGGGGCCTTCGTCCAGCACCACAACTCCATGGTCGACTCCAGCAGACGCGGGTCAGACTCCGGCTGGGTAGGTTTGCATCTCGCCGGGGGCGGCCGGCACCGGTAGCGGGTGCAGAGCCGTGGTGTCGTCACACCAGATGAAGGCGTCATAGCGGTCGCCCAGCCGGGTGGGCACGTAGTTGCCCCAGGACTCGAACGACGGGTCGTAGACGACCCCGATCGCCCGGTGGTCCACGGTCTCGGTGACCCAGCCCGGCTGATCGTCGCCGCCGAAGATCAGCACCGCCCGCTCCGGCATCAGCTCGTGCAACCGCCGCTCGACCGAGCCCTCCCGGGCCGGGGGCACCACCATCGCCTCAGGCGGTGAACCCCAGCGGGGCGCGGCGATCACCGTGCCCCGGTAGCTGCCGAAGCCGACCAGGGCCACCGAGTCCTCGCCGTGGCGCTCCCGCGCCAACTGACCAAGGTTGACCATCCCGTCGGCGGTCATGTCGGTGGCCCGCGCATCGCCGACGTGCGTGTTGTGCGCCCAGACGACTCCCCGGGCGTCCGGGCCGTACCGGTCCAACAGCCGGTCCAGGGTGTCCTGCATGTGGGTGTCGCGGATGTTCCACGAGTCCGGCCCACCGGCCACCATCGCCCGGTAGTAGCGCTCGGCGCCAGCCACCACCTCCGCGTTCTGCCAGGCCGAGAAGCGGTCCGGGCCGTCGGAGAGGGCGTGTTCACGGGTCCGGGCGAGCAACCGGACGACCTCCTCCTCGCACCGGGCGGATACGAAGCGGCTGGCCGCGCCGTACTCCTCGACCCTCTTGCCGTACGGCTCGAAACACCGGTAGGCGTCCTGCGCCGCCTCCAGCGACTTCGGGTCCTCCTCCCCCAGGTAGTCGAAGATCGCCTGCATCGACTCCCAGAGGCTGTACACGTCGAGGCCGTGGAACCCGGCCCGTTGCTCCTCCGGCAGTTCCACGTTCCAGGCCCGCAGCCAACTGGCGAACCGGGCCACCTCGGCATTGGCCCACATCCAGGTCGGCCATCGCTCAAACTGGTCGAGTGCGAGCTGCGGGTCGAGCGCGCCACCCGGCGCGGCCGTCACCGACCGGTGCACCCGGTCGCAGTCGGGCCAGTCACCCTCCACCGCGACGAAGGAGAAACCACACTCCGCGATCAACCGGCGGGTGAGCTGCTCGCGCAACCGGTAGTAGTCGTAACTGCCGTGGGTGGACTCGCCGATCATCACCACCCGGGCGTTGCGAACGCGCTCCAGCAACGGGTCGAAATCGCTCGGCGCGCCGAGCCGCTGAACCAGCATGCCAGCGGCTACCCGACCGCCGCAGCGGCAAACCGTGCGCGCGTCGCGGGCCGACACGCCGGCCGCCGGGCCGTCGTGGGCTCCAACCCACCCGGTGTACGACCACCGCGAGCGGGTAGCCGGCCGACATGACCGTCACCGGGGTTCAGTTGCAGGAGTACCTGGCCGGGCTCGACTACCCGGTCTCCCGGGAGGACCTGATCCGCTGGGGTCAGGAGAACGGGGCCAGCACGGAAATGTTGCAGATGCTCCAGGCCCTACCACCCGAGCAGTTCAACAACCCGGACGAACTGAACGCCGCCCTCTCCACCCCCACCTAAACCCACCCCCCGCCCTTCGCCGCCCCGCCCCGCCCCGCCCCGGTGATCATGAGGTTATTGCCACCCGCCACGGCGTGTCGCGCCGCTAACTTCATGATCACCGGGGCGACGGGGGGTGGGGTGGGGGTTGGGGTTGGGGTTGGGGTTTAGGGGAGGGGGATGGTGCGGGATTCGGTTCGGGCGGTTTCGGCGGCGGCGATGATGGCGACGACCTCGCGGCCGAAACGGACGTCGCAGCGGTGGTCCCGGGTCCCCGCCCGCACCTGCTCGACGAGTTGGTCGATGGCGACGCCGAACGCGGTGGCGGCGTCGTTCTCACCGACCGGAACGTTCTCGATGCCGTTCTCGCCGTAGAACACGAACTCCCGGGCCATCGACTCGGTCGGGGCGTCCAGGGAGAGCGAGGCGCTGCTCGTGGCGCCGCCCTCGTGGGTGAGCAGCAGATGCACCATCCCGCTCGGGCCGTCCATCGCGGCCACCTGCCTCACCCGACCCAGCACCGGCAGGAGGATCGAGAGCGCGTGCGGGGCGATGTCCCACAGCGCCCCGTGCTCCCGACGCCACAACGAGCCGCCGTACGGGCTGCCGTCCTGGAAGATCGAGGCGAACGCGGTGGTCCGGCCGTGCTGCCAGCCCCCGGCGGCGGCGGTGGCCGCGAGGAACGCTGTCACGTTCGGCTGGAACCGCTGGGTGAAGAAGACGACCGAGGCGACCCCGGACTCCTCGGCGGCGGCCACGACCCGGTCGGCGTCGGCCACGCTGAGCGCCAGCGGCTTGTCCAGCAGCAGGTGCCGACCGGCGCGGGCCGCCCGGACCGCGATGTCGGCCTGGATGTCCGGCGGCAGGGCGACGGCGATCGCCTCGCACTGCTCGATGAGCGCGTCGACGTCGGCGTAGGCGGGCACCCCGTACCGCTCGGCCAGCGCGGAGGCCCGCTCCGGGTTGCGACCCCACACACCGACCAGCTCCGCGTCGGGATGGGCGTGCAGCGCCTTCCCGTGCGTCTCGATCGCCCAGTGACCGGTGCCGAACAAGCCGAACCGCAGCACGTGTACCTCCGCTGTTTCCCCGCACCGCGACAACGCCACGGACGTGATCCACGCTAGTCGCCCCGGCGGCCGAATCGGCGGCGGGTTCGACCAATCGAAGCAGCTCACCTTGCATTTCCGGGTCGGTGGCCGAGCTACCCGACCGATTGTCGGTGAGCAGCGGTCCGCCGCGCCGCTGCGGGCAGCGTCAGGTCCGATCGCCGCCAGACAGACCAGGTACGGCGGGGCAGTCTCGACGACATGCGGAGCTCGGATTCAGCGATCACCAGCGGTGTCGTGACGTTTGACCACTGGTACGACTTCACCGAGGGCGGCCCGGTGCACCGCGCGCTGCTGCCGTTCCCCGTGACGGCGCCCGCCCCGTTCGAGGTCGCGCGCTGGTCGGTGGCCGCGAACACCTCCAACGACCTGGATGTCCATCGCTCCCGTGAGGTGTGGATCATCGTGTCCGGGGTCGGAACTTTGACGTACGCCGACCAGGCGCGCGTCCTGCGGGCGGGCGACGTCGCGGCGTTCGACAGCGGGGTGCCGCATCAGATTCGCAACGACGGACCGGACCCACTCCTCGCCGTCTCCGTCTACTGGCTGCAAGCCGGCGACTGACGCCAACCCGAGGAGCATGGGCACCGGGGGCCGCGGGCCCTCGACGGGCGCGCGTCACACGCGCAGAGGCAGGGCAGCCCTGTACTACGACGGTTAGTAGGCTGTGCCGGTGACCGAGGCAACGACCGGGTGGTGCCGGTGACCAGCGCGGGCGTCGATTCGCCGGTGGACGGGATCGTCGCGGCAGTGCCGATCGTGCTGTCGCTGCTCGTGGCGGTGTGGGCGCTGGTGGCCGCGATACGCCACCGGCCGCCGGACCGGGTGCAGTTCGTCGGTCTGGCCGTACTCGAAGTGGCGTTGCTGGTGTTGAGCGTGCTGGCCCTCGTCGCGGTCGGCGGCGGGGATCGGCCCGGCGAGCCCGGCGCCTTCTTCGGCTATCTGGTCACGCTGGTGTGTCTGCCGCCACTGGCCTGGGTGCTGGCCCGGATGGAACCGACCCGCTGGGGCTCGGCGATCGTGTGCGCGGTCTGCCTGGTGGCCCCGGTGGTGGTGGTCCGGTTGCAGCAGACCTGGGAGGTGCTCGGTGGTTGAGACAGGATCGGCTCGGCAGCGCACGAACTCCGGTCCGGGTCGGCTGCTGATCGCCGTCTACCTGCTCTTCGCGATCGCGGCGACGAGTCGGGCGGGCCTGCAGATCGCCACCAAGTTCGACGAGGCGCCGGTGGCGTACCTGCTCTCCGGGCTGGCCGCGCTCATCTACATCGTGGCGGCGGTGGGTCTGGCCCGCGCCGGGCACGCCGGCCGTCGGGTCGCGCTGGCGTGCTGCTCGGTGGAGCTGGTCGGGGTGGTCGCGGTCGGCGTCCTGAGCCTGGTCGACAAGGATCTCTTCCCGGACGAGACGGTCTGGTCGCAGTTCGGCAGCGGGTACGGCTACATCCCGCTGGTGCTGCCGGTGCTCGGCCTGATCTGGCTCTGGCGCACCCGCCGCGCACCCGCCTGACCCGCGGACGAGGGCGCCGGCCACGTGCCGGAGCGCCCTCGTCGGGGGTACGGGTCAGTCCCGTGGGCCGCCCGCGACGTAGATGACCTGACCCGACACGAAGCCGGCGCCCTCGCTCGCCAGGAACGAGATGGTGTGCGCGACGTCCTCCGGGCGGCCTGGGCGGCGGACCGGGATCTCGGCGGCGGCGTGCTTCTGGAAGTCGTCGAAGTCGACCTTCATCCGAGCGGCGGTGGCCGCTGTCATGTCGGTGACGATGAAGCCGGGTGCGACGGCGTTCACCGTCACCCCGAACGGACCCAGCTCGATGGCGAGCGTCTTGGTGAAGCCCTGGAGACCGGCCTTGGCCGCGGCGTAGTTCGCCTGGCCCCGGTTGCCCAGCGCGGAGGTGCTGGAGAGGTTGACGATCCGCCCCCACTTCCGGTCCACCATGTGCTTCTGGGCGGCCTGGCTGAACAGGAACGCGCCGCGCAGGTGCACCCCCATCACCGTGTCCCAGTCGGCACTGGTCATCTTGAACAGCAGGTTGTCGCGGAGCACGCCGGCGTTGTTGACCAGCACCGTGGGCGCGCCCAGCTCGGCGGCGACGCGACTGACCGCCGCCTCGACCTGGTCGCGGTCGGACACGTCGGCGCCCACTCCGAGCGCCCGGCCACCGGCCCCGGCGATGGCGTCCACCGTCTCCTTGGTGGCCGCCTCCTCGATGTCGACCACGGCGACGGCCATCCCGTCAGCGGCCAACCGCCGGGCGGTGGCCGCGCCGATACCGCGCGCGGCTCCGGTGACGATGGCGACGCGGGGCTCCTCCGACATGACTACCTCCGGGTAACTTGGGGTGATCGGAGGAGCTTAGCGTCAGAACCCCCGACCCCGGCATAGGCGAATCCACCGGTATCCGTGGCCGGAGACCCTGACCGCGCCGAGCTTGCCCAGCTCTCCGTAGCCACGGTCGGCCAGCACGTCGATCGGCAGGTCGGCCTCCGGCTCAAGGCTGCTGAGGTCAACCTCGACATCCTCGGTGCCAAGGTTGTGCACGAAGACCATCGTGCCGGTCGGCCCGTCGGCCCGGTGCGCGAGCACTCCGGCCGGCATCGCCACGTCGATGTGGGTGGTCGAGCCGGAGCCGATCTCCGGGGCCTCGCGCAGCGTACGGATCATGCGCTCGAACCAGGCGAGCAGCGACTTCGAGTCGCCGCGCTGGGCGGTGACGTTGACGTTCTGGTAGCCGAACTCACCCTTGTCGATCACCGGACGGACCAGCTTCTCCGGGTCCGCGGTCGAGAAGCCGGCGTTCGGCTGGTACGACCACTGCATCGGGGTACGGATCGCCTCACGGCCGGGCAGCGACAGGTCCTCGCCCATCCCGATCTCCTCGCCGTAGCGCAGCACCGGCGTGCCGCGCATGGAGAACTGCAGGGCGTACGCCAGCTCGAGGTGCCGCCGGTCGTTGCCGAGCATCGGGGCGAGCCGGCGACGGATGCCCCGGTCGTAGATGCGCATGTTCTCGTCCGGGCCGAACTTCGCGTACACCTGGTTGCGTTGTTCGGTGGTCAGCCGGGACAGGTCGATCTCGTCGTGGTTACGCAGGAAGGTGGCCCACTGCCCGCCGACCGGGAGCTTCGGGGTGTCGCGCAGCGCCTCGATCAGCGACTCCGGGTCCTCGCGGGCCAGGGCGAGCATGAGCCGCCCGTTGAGCATGAAGTCGAACAGCATGTGGATCCGGTTGCCGGAACCGCTGGCGTCACCGAAGAACGTCGGCAGCTGGTCCGGCTCGACGTTCGCCTCGGCCAGCAGGACGGCGTCGCCGCGACGCCACTGGACGTGCTGGCGCATCTCGGTGAGGAACTCGAAGTCCTTCGGGGAGTTCGGGTTGCCCGGCTCGGTCAGCTCGATGATGAACGGCACCGCGTCCATCCGGAAGCCGGAGACGCCGAGCTGGAGCCAGAACGACATGATCTTCTTGACTTCGGCCCGGACCTGGGGGTTGGCGAAGTTGAGGTCCGGCTGGAACTTGTAGAACCGGTGGTAGAACCACGCCTTGGCGGTCCGGTCGTAGCTCCAGGTCTCGTCCTGCTCGCCCGGGAAGACCATGCCCTGGTGCCGGTCGGCCGGCTCGGTGTCGGACCAGACGTACCAGTCCCGGTAGGGCGAGTCGGGCGAGGAGCGGGCGGACTGGAACCACGGGTGCTCGTCGGAGGTGTGGTTGACCACCAGGTCGATGATCACGCGGATGCCCCGGTTCTGCGCCTGGTGCAGCAGCTCGGCGAAGTCGCCGAGGGTGCCGAAGCGCGGGTCCACGTTGTAGAAGTCGGTGGCGTCGTAGCCGTCGTCGCGGTTGGGTGACGGGTGGATCGGGTGCAGCCACAGGCAGGTGACGCCGAGGCGGGCCAGGTAGTCCAGCCTTCCGATCAGGCCACGGATGTCACCGACCCCGTCGCCGTCGGAGTCGGCGAACGTGTCGATGTCGAGGCAGTAGACGACGGCTTCGGAATACCAACGGTCACCCATGCCGAAGAAATCTCTCCAGTTGATCACCGTGGCAAACCAGCCGGACCGACCGGCGACCGCCGTGGGTTACCGTGCCCGTCATGGAGAACGACCTCGTACCGCCGAGCGAGTTGTTGGACTGGTCCCGGGGTAGCTGGCTGCACCCGCCGGTCCGCGTCGAGCAGGGCCCGGCCGGCGAACTGGTGGTCGAGCCGGCGGCGGAGAGCGACTTCTGGCGGCGGACCAGCTACGGCTTCGTGCACGACAACGGCCCGGCCCTGCTGGCGCCGCTGCCGGTGGGCGCTGCCATGGAGGTGAGCTTCCGGCTCGATTTCTCGGCGCAGTTCGACCAGGCCGGCGCGTTCGTCCGCGTCGACGAACACACCTGGACCAAGGCGGGTGTCGAGGTGAGCGACGGCGAGGCGCAGCTCGGCGCTGTGGTGACCCGGGAGTTCTCGGACTGGTCGGTGGGGCCGGTGCCGGACTGGGCGGGCCGGGAGGTGACCGTCCGGGTCAGCCGGGCCGGGGACGCGCTGACCGTCCGCGCCCGGGTCGACGACGAGCCGTGGCGACTGGTCCGGCTCGCTCCGCTGGACCCGGCGGCCGAGGCCGTCGCCGGCCCGTTCTGCTGTTCTCCGTCCCGCGCCGGCCTGACAGTGGTGTTCACTGGTTGGCGGCAGGGGCCGGCGGACACCGCGCTGCACCCGGAGGTGTAGGTCGGGCCCCGGTGGGTATGACCCTCCGATCCCCGACCGCCGACCGGAAGGACGACAATGGCGTACGCCCAGGCTGGCGACCCGTCCGAGTTCACCGGGTTGACCGGCTGGGTGGCCTCGGTGATCGAGGCGATGGGCCCGGTCGGAGTGGCGCTGCTGGTGGCGCTGGAGAGCATCATTCCGCCGATTCCCAGTGAGATCGTGCTGGCGCTCGCCGGTTTCCTGGCGCACGAGGGCGAGTTCAACGTCCTCGTCGTGGTGCTGGCCGCGACGGTCGGCTCGCTCGTGGGCGCGCTGGTGCTCTACTGGCTGGGCGCGGCGCTGGGCGAGAAGCGGCTCAAGCGCTGGTTGGACCACATTCCCCTGGTGGACAGCGACGATCTGGAGAAGGCCGACAAGTGGTTCGAGCGGCACGGCCGGTGGGCGGTGCTGATCGGCCGGGTGGTGCCGGTGGTCCGCAGCCTGGTCTCCGTGCCGGCCGGGGCCAACCGGATGCCGCTGGGTGAGTTCATCCTGCTCACCACCATCGGCAGTGGGGTGTGGAACGGGTTGATCGTGGGGGCCGGTTACGCGCTGGGGAGCCGCTGGCAGGACGTCGAGCGCTACAGCGACTGGTTCAACTACGCCATCGCCGCGGTCTTCGTCGTGATGGTGGTCAGTTGGGTGGTCCGTAAGGTCCGCAAGCGCCGGGGTCGCGACGACCGGCGGTCGGTGACCGCCGGTCGCTGATCCGCGTCACCGCCTGCCGCCGGCGTCCTGACCGGACGCCGGCGACCGCGGTCAGGGCAGGGTGTCCAGGTGCGGTCCCACCGTGTTGGCGAAGCCGTTGCCGTTGCTGACGTCCCAGTTCACCGACCAGGTCATCGCGCCCCGGATGCCCGGGTAGGTGCGCGGCGGGCGGAAGCTGCCGCAGTTGGTGCCCCGGGCCAGGCAGTCCAGGGCGGCGTTGACCACGCTGGGCGCGACGATGCCGCCACCGGCCGCCCCAGCTCCGGCGGGCAGGCCGAGGCCAACCTGGTCGGGACGGAGCCCGGCCTCCAACTGGATGCAGGCCAACGCGACGATGAAGTTCACGGTGCCCTGGCCGTACGCGGCGTTCTGGTCGCAGCCGAGCATCGCGCCGGAGTTGTAGTACTGGGTGTTGACGACGGTGAGGATGTCCTTGATGTCGAGCGCCAGCTTGAAGTAGCCGCCGGCCGGGTTCTGCATGTCGATGGTCTGCGGCGCCATCGCGATGATCAGGCCCGATCCGATCTTGGCTCGCAGCGCGCGCAGCGCCTGCGCCGTGTACGTCGGGTTGAGTCCGTTCTCCAGGTCGATGTCGATCCCGTCGAAGCCGTACCTGGCGATCAGCGCGGCGGCCGTGTCGGCGAACGCGGTGGCCGAGGCGGCGTTGTTCACGGTGACCCGGCCGGTCTCGCCGCCGACGGAGAGGATCACCCGCTTGCCCCGGCTGTGCAGGGTGCGGACGTCGGCGGTGAAGTCCGCGTCGGTGTAGCCGCCGAGCGAGGCGGCCAGTCCGGGGTCGACGCCGAAGGTGAGCGCGCCGGGCGTCGAGGTGGCCTCGGCGAAGGCCACCGCCACCAGGTCGTACTCGGTGGGGACGTCGCGCAGCCGCAGTTCGACCGCCGGGTTGTCGAAGTTGTGCCAGTACCCGGTGAGCAGGTGCTTGGGCAACCCACCGGTGGGCGGCTCGGTCGGCGGTGGGGTGGTCGGCGGGGGCGTCGTCGGGGGCGGCGTGGTGGGTGGTGGCGTGGTGGGTGGGGTGCCGCCGCCGCAGGACGCGCCGTTGAGCTGGCAGCCGCTGGGCGAACCGGAGCCGCTGGCCAGGAAGCCGAAGGAGACCGACGCCCCCGGGGCGACGGTGCCGTTCCAGGACCTGTTGGTAAAGGTGTGCCGCTGGCCGGTGGAGCTGAGCAACGCGTCCCAGTAGCTGCCGAGGGTGGTGCCGGACGGCAGGTCGAAGGTCAGGTTCCAGCCGTTGATGGTCGAGCTGCCGCCGTTGGTGATCGTGTACTTCCCCTCCCAGCCCGAGCCCCAGTCGGCGGTCTTGACGAAGCTGGCGGTGGCACCGGCGGCGTACGCGGGCAGTGCCACCCAGGCCGCGCCGAGGGTGGCCGCGAGGGCGGTGACGAGGGACAGGACAAGGGATCTGGAGCGTTTCATGCGACCCTCCGGGCCCGGACGGGCATTTATGGACGTCAACGTTGCCGCTAATTATTAAGACAGTTAACTGTTTCTGTCCAGGGGTCGACGCGGAAGGATCGGGCCGCCCGTCGCGTGATCGCGCGGCGGGCGGCCCGAGGGGGTCGATCAGCGACGGAAGGTGAACCAGTTGACGTTGACGAAGTCGTTCGGCTGACCACTGGTGAAGGTCAGGTACACGGAGTGCCGGCCGGTCACCGCTCCCACGTTGCCGGGCACCGAACGCCAGCTCTGCCACCCACCGGTGTTGCCGATCGCGAAGCTGCCGATCGGCGTCGCGGTCGGGCTGCCCACCCGCACCTCGACGAGGCCACTCGCACCACCAGCCGCGCCGGAGGCGACCCGGGCCACGAAGTCGCGGGGCGAGGCGGAGCCGAAGTCGACATTGTCGTAGCGCACCCAGTCACCGTTGCGCAGCGCGGCGATGTTCTGCCCGCCCTCCGAGCACGCCTCGACGAGCACGCCGTTCTGCCCGTTGAACGACTCGGCCTGGATCTGGGCGTACGCGTCCCTCGTGCCACTGGGCGGCGGCGTGGTGGGCGGCGGGGTGGTGCCATTGCCGCGCTGGTACACCGCCACGTAGTCGACGAGCATCGGTCGACCGGGAACGGTGGCCGCGGTCGGCGTGCCACTGCCGGCCACGCCGTTCGGGAAGGCCCCGCCCATCGCGACGTTGAGCAGCAGGAAGTAGCCCTGGTGCGAGGTCATCTGCGACCAGGCGGTCGCGCCGACCTGGCTGGACGTGACGGTGTGGTAGAGCTGCCCGTCGACGTACCAGCGCAGTTGCTGTGGGCTGATCGAGGCGTCCCACTCGAACCGGTACGTGTGGAACGCGGACTGGCAGCTCGAACCCGGACAGGCCCGGGACGCGCCGAGGCCGTTGGACTCGTTGCACGGCCCGCCCGGCGCGACACCGCAGTGCAGCACGCCCCAGACCGAGTTGACGCCGTTGACGTTCTCCATCACGTCGAACTCACCGATGCCCGGCCAGTTCTGGTAGTTGCCCCGGTAGGGCGCGCCGAGGGCCCAGAACGCCGGCCAGTATCCGGCGGCCGCGGCGCCGGTGACGTTCGGCATCTGGATTCGGCCCTCGATGGCGAGCACGCCGCCGGACGGTGCCTTGAAGTTGCTGCGCACGGTCTCGATGCGGGCGGAGGTCCAGCCGCCGCCGCTGTCGCGCAGCGGTGTGATCCGCAGGTTGCCACCACCGTCGTGGCTGACGTTGGCGGTGCTGGCGGTGTAGTTCTGGATCTCGCCGGTGCCCCAGTTGCCCGGACCACCGGGATAGCTGTGACCCGTGTCGATGATCCAGTTGGCGGATGACGGCAGGCTTCCGGCGGCGCCGGTGAAGTCGTCGCTCCAGACCGTGCTCCAGCCGGTCGGCGGTGGCGGCACGGCCGCCTGGGCGGTGACGGTGACGCCCGCCAGGACGGTGGTGGTGGCGACGAGCAGGACGGAGGCCAGCCGCAGCCGGCGTCGGACGAGTGGGGCGGCGGGGGCCGCCGACGGAGGTGTCATGGACGTGCCTCTCTGCGGAGACGGGTTGAGAGAGCGCTCTCTCAGGGTTGTACGCCTCCGCCATGACATTTGTCAACGTCGATCTACTTCCTCGTTCGCCGACACCGCCTGCGGCCGCCGGAGCACCGCCTGCTCAGCCGCCGACCACACGCTCGTGGTGACCAGGTAGATCACCGCGGCGAGCGGCAGCACCAGCGCCACCAGCACGGTCGTGAACGGCAGCAGGGCCAGCAGCCGCCCGAGCACGGCCGCCCCCGGTCCCTCGGTCGGCGTACCGGCCACCGTGCCGACCGCCGCCGACGCCCGACGGGCCCGCCGGGACGACCACCAGGCCACCGCCACCAACACCGCCAGCAACACGGCGAAGAGCGGACCGGCCGCTCCGGTCAGCCCGTCGGTGAGATGGTGACCCAGGGGCACCCCGGCGAGACGCTCCTCCAGCAGCCCGGTGCCACCCTCGCTGGTGGTGAACAGCCGGTACAGGACCAGCAGGAACGGCGCCTGGAGGAGCAACGGCAGGCAGCCGGCGATCGGGTTCGCCCCAGCCTCCCGGTACAACGCGAACACCTCGCGCTGAAGCGTGGCCGGGTCGTCGGCGTACCGCCGCTGGAGATCACGCACCTGCGGGGCGAGGGCCGCGCGGCGTCGCTCGCCGCGGACCTGCACCACGGTGAGTGGCGAGATCAGCAGGCGGATGGCAACGGTGAAGAGCACGATGGCGACGGCGGTCGCCATGCCGCCGGCCAGCGGTTCGAGCAGATCGGTGAGCCAGGACAGCGCGGTGCCGGCAGCGGCGACAGCGTCGTGCAGTGGTGCGAAGGCAAGCATGGGAAACCCCTCGGTCCGATTCCGGTGAGGCCCTCCCCTCCGGCGGCGTCCGCTCAGCAAGGGGGGCCGGTGACGGCGGGATCGGCCGCGCGGCGGCGGGGCGCTACGCGGCCGAGGGGTGCCCGGGAGCGCGGGGACGGGGTCGACCGGCCGCATCCGGGTCGATCTGGCGGGGCGTTCGGCGACCACGGGAACGGGCCCGCAGGCCAGCCCAACGGGGTCCGACGCCGGGTGCGCCCGAACGGTCGCGTGCCCGTGCCGCCAGCATCATCACGGCGAGCAGCACCAACGCGGTCAGCGCGGCGCCCGCGAGCAGGTCGACCGGCCGACCCGCGAGCAGTGTGAGCTGGGCGAACGCGTACACCCACGCGAACCCGAGGAATCCCAGCGGCACCGGCACAGGCTCAGCATAGGACGCCGTGTCACGTCGTCCGGCCGGATCGCCGGCGCGTGGGCCAAGAGGTTCCGCCGCCACGTTTCCCGGCATCGCCACGTTGGGTAACCAAACGACGGACCGACGCGGACGGACCGCGAACGGTAGGAACGGACGGGTGATGTCGATGACCGGTCAGGTGGCGGAGGCGCTCAGCGACAGGGCTGCGGCCACCGGGTTGCTCACCGTGGGTGTCGAGGAGGAGTTCCTGCTCGTCGACCCGCACACCGGCGCTGCGGTTCCGGCCGTGGACCTCGTCATGGAGCAGGTGCCGGCCGAACTTCGCGGGCAGGTGGAGCGGGAGTTCCAGACCAGTCAGATCGAGATCGGCAGCCCGCCCGGCCTGGAGCTCTCGTCGATCCGGCACTCCCTCGGCGTCCTGCGTAAGGCGCTCTCCGACGCCGCCGAGCGGGCCGGCGTACGCCTGCTCGCCATCGGCACCGGCCCGGTCGACGGCCCGGTGCCACCGGTGGTCGACAAGCCACGCTTCGACCGGATGATCGAGCGGTTCCGGCTGCTCGTCCCCGGCCCCGGCAACAACGGCATGCACGTCCACGTCGGGGTGCCCGACCCGGACACCGGCGTGCAGGTCCTCAACCACGTACGGCCGTGGCTGCCGATGCTGCACGCGGTGACCACCAACTCGCCGTTCTCCCGGGGCGAGGACACCGGCTACGCCAGTTGGCGCTCCGTCGAGTGGGAGCGCTGGCCGTCGGTGGCGCCGACCCCGTTCCTGGAGTCGCACGAGCACTACCAGCGGCTGATCCGCCAGTTGATCTCCAGTGGGGTGATGCTCGACGAGGGGATGCTCTACTGGTACGCCCGCCTGTCGGCGAAGTACCCGACCGTCGAGCTGCGGATCGGCGACGTCTGCCCGTCGGTGGACGACGCGGTGCTGGTCGCCGCGCTGGTCCGGGCGCTCGTCGCCACCGCCATGGCGGACGTCGAGGCCGGCCGGCCGGCGTTGCAGACCGACCACCACCTGCTGGTCGGGGCGCACTGGCGGGCCGCCCATGACGGCCTGGAAGGCGAGGCCGTCGACGTCACGAACGGCGAGCTGCGCCCGGCCTGGGAGCTGTTGGACCGGTTCGTGGAGCGGATGCGGCCGGCGCTGGAGCAGCACGGCGACTGGGCCGAGGTGAACGACCTGTTGGGCGGCTTGCGCCGGCACGGCAGCGGCGCGGCGCGGCAGCGTGCGGTGTTCGAGCGCACCGGCCGACTCACCGACGTGGTGCAGGACGTCGCACGGCAGACCCGCGGCTGATCACCGCGTGACAAGATGAGCCCGTGGCGCAACGGCTGATCGTCATCGGCGGGGACGCCGCCGGAATGTCGGCGGCGTCCCAGGCCCGACGCCGCCGTGGCCGTGGCGACCTGGAGATCGTGGTCTTCGAGCGGGGCAACTTCACCTCCTACTCGGCGTGCGGCATCCCGTACTGGATCAGTGGCCTGGTGCCCGGCCCGGAGGCGTTGATCGCCCGCGACCCGGAGACGTTCCGCACCGAGTACGCGATGGACGTCCGGATGCGCCACGAGGTCACGGCCATCGACCTGGAACGCCGCGAGGTCGTGGCCCGGGACCTGACCGGCGGCGGCGAGGTCCGCGAACGCTTCGACGACCTGGTGTACGCCACCGGGGCGGTGCCGGTGAAGCCGCAGTGGGCGGTCACCGACGCGGACGGCGTGTTCGGCATGCAGACCCTCGACGACGGTGCGGCACTGCGGCACTGGCTGGACGCCGAGCCGCAGCCGCGCCGGGCCGTGGTGGTCGGCGGCGGGTACATCGGCGTCGAGATCGCCGAGGCGCTGATCCAACGCGGCCTCACGGTGACCCTGGTGGAAGCGGGCGAGCAGCCCATGGCGACCGTCGACGCCGAGATGGCCGAACTGGTCACCGAGGCCATGCGCGGCCTCGGCGTCACCATCCGCACCAGCCTGCCCGTGGTTGACCTGGAACAGCGGAACGGCCGGGTCTGCGCGGTGGTCACCGCCGAGGGGCCGATCCCGACCGACGTCGTGGTCCTGGGTCTCGGCGTACGCCCCAACACGGCGCTCGCCAAGGCCGCTGGGCTGCCCCTCGGCCCGACCGGCGCGATCCGGGTGGACCGCCGGATGCGGGTGCCCGAGCACCCCGGCGTCTGGGCGGCCGGTGACTGCGTGGAGACCCTGCACCGGGTCAGCGGGTTGCCGGTGCACGTGCCGCTCGGCACGCACGCCAACAAGCAGGGCCGGGTCGCCGGGATCAACATCGGCGGTGGGTACGCCACCTTCACCGGCGTGATCGGCACGGCCGTCACGAAGGTCTGCGACCTGGAGGTGGGCCGGACCGGCCTACGCGAACGGGAGGCCACCGCCGCCGGCTTCGAGTTCGTCTCGGTGATCGCCGAGTCGACCAACCGGGCCGGCTACTACCCGGGCGCACGGCCGATGACGGTCAAGCTGATCGCCGAGCGCCCCAGCGGTCGGCTGCTCGGCGCGCAGATCGTCGGCTGGTCCGAGGCGGCCAAACGGATCGACACGCTGGCCGTGGCGCTGTGGAACGGCATGACGGTGGACGATATGACGCAGCTGGACCTGGGCTACGCTCCGCCGTACGCGCCGGTCTGGGATCCGGTGCTCATCGCTGCCCGAAAAGCGGTCGACGCGCTCGCCGCCCTCGACCGCTGACCCGCGCCCGCCGTGGAGGACCATCCCGTGACCCAGACCCCGACCCGGCCGACCGTGCGTCGGCGTCCCACGATGGTCGATGTGGCCCGTCGGGCCGACGTCAGCCTGAAGACGGTCTCCCGGGTCGTGAACGACGAGCCGGTGGGGCAGGAACTGGTCGGCCGGGTGCTGGCCGCCATCGCCGAGCTGGGCTTCCGACGCAACGACATCGCCCGTAACCTGCGCTCCCGGCAGCTCAACGCCACCGTCGGGCTGTTGATCGAGGAGATCGCCAACCCGTTCTACGCGACCATCGCCAGCGTCGCCGCCGACATCGCCGCCGCCCACGGCACCATGCTGATCACCGCATCGTCGGAGGAGGACCCGGAGCGGGAACGCGCCCTGCTCCAGGACTTCACCCAACGCCGCGTCGACGGTCTGCTGGTGGTGCCGGCGGGCCTGGACCACTCGTTCCTGCGCCGCGAGGTCGAGCTGGGCATGCCCGTCGTGTTCCTGGACCGGCCGCCGAAGGGGCTGCACGCCGACGCCGTGCTGTTGGACAACCGGGGTGGCAGCCACGCCGGGGTGAGCGCCCTGCTCGACGAGGGGCACCGACGGGTGGGGCTGCTGCTCGGCGCGCCCAGCGTGCCCACCATGCGGGAGCGGCTGGCCGGAGCACGGTCGGCGCTGGACGCCGCCGGGGTCGAGCCGGACGAGTCGCTGATCCGCGAGCGGCTCATCGCCCCGGAGGAGGCCGGCCGAGCCGTCGCCGCGCTGCTCGACCTCCCGGAGCCGCCCACCGCGTTCTTCTGCGCCAACAACCGGCTCACCGTCGGCGCGCTCCAGGAGCTGCACCGGCGGGGCAGTGACGCCGCGCTGGTCGGTTTCGACGACTTCGAGCTGGCCCACCTGATGCCCCGGCCGCTGACCGTCGTCGCCTACGACACGAGAGAGCTGGCCAAGGTGGCCACCGAACGCCTCTTCCAGCGAATCGCCGGAGACGACACCCCACCCGACACGACGGTCCTCCCCACCAGACTCCTCAAACGAGGCCTGACCTAACCCCTGCCCTGCCCTGCCCTGCCCTGCCCTGCCCTGCCCTGCCCTGCCCTGCCCTGCCCCCGCGATCTTGCACTTACTGTTGGCCAATTGTGCGGATCGCGTCTTTTGCCGGGACAGAAAGTGCAAGATCGCGGGGAAGGTGGGCGGTCAGGGCGCGGGGGTGAGGAGGGCTTCGACCTCTGCTTTTGTGGGGGGGTTGGCGCCTCGGCGGGCGCAGGTCAGGGCGGCCACCGTTGCGGCCTGCCGGAGCACCGCATCCCACTGCTGTGGAGTCACCGCGGCGAGCCGGTCGGCGGGGCGGTCGCCGAGCGCGTCGAGGTCGGCCAGCGCGGCCAGCAGGCCACCGGTGAACGAGTCGCCGGCGCCGACGGTGTCGACCACCGTCGTGTGGACCGCCGGCTCCTCGTGCAGCGAGCCGTCGGGCGCGAGCAGCCAGGCGCCGTCCCCGCCCCGGGTCACCACGGCGCAGGACACACCGGCGGTACGCCACTCGGTCATCACGTCGGCCACCGAACGGTCCGGGTAGAGCCAGGCCAGGTCCTCGTCGCTGGCCTTGACCAGGTGCGCGACGCGAACCTGCCGGCGTACCCGCTCCTGTTCCGCCGCCCGGTCGGTGACGATGCTCGGCCGCAGGTTGAGGTCGATGGAGACGGTGAGCCCGTCCCGCTGGTGTTCTCGGGCGAGCAGACCCTCCAGCGCCTGCGCGCCGGGTGCCAATGCGAGCGCGAGGGACCCGCTGTGCAGCGCGATCGCCGGTGACCCCGCCAGCTCGGGCAACTCCTGCGGCGTCCACTGCCAGTCGGCCGCGCCGGCCAGCCGGAACTCGTAGCTGGCCTGCCCGGCGGCGTCCAGAGTGGCCACCGCCACCGATGTGGGCTCCGCGGCGCGTACCGCCCACCCCAGGTCCACCCGATTGGCGCTCAGGTGCTCGACGAGTTGCCGACCGTAGTCGTCGTCGGCGAGTCGGGCCAGCAGTCGTACCGGCTGGTCGAGCCGGGCCAGCGTGACGGCGACGTTCGCCGGCGAACCACCCGGGACGGCGCGCTGCCCCTCGGCGGTGACGACCAGGTCGATCAGCGCCTCACCCGCGACGACGATCATGCCGCCACCTCCCCCGGCGCGAGCGGGCCGGGGCCGCCGAGCCCGTCGGCCGCTCGGGACAGCAGTACCGCCTGGTAGGCGTGGTAGACGTCCGGCCGGCCGTGCCAGACGGTGTCGGCGGGCAGGTTCTGTGCGTCCAACTCGTGCCGCCATCCGGTCTGGTCGATGAGGCTGCGGCGGGCGTACGCCCAGAAGACCCGGTACCAGTCGAGGTAGACCGCGTCACCGGTACGGCGACCCAGGGTGATCGCCGCGCCGATGGCCTCGGCGAGGACCCAGTGCATCCGGGAGCGCACGACCGGCTGGTCGTCCCAGTCGATGGTGTAGACGAAGCCGTCCGCGCCGTCGACCGCCCAGCCGCGTCGCACGGCGGCGGCGAACAGGGCACGGGCGTCGGCCAGTAGCCAGCGGGGTGGCTGCGGCAGCACGGCCTCCAACTCCAGCAGCAGCCGGGCCCACTCCAGCCAGTGCCCGATCGTGGAGCCGTACGGCCGGAACGGGTCGGCGGGCTGGTCCCGGTTGTAGTCGGGCAGCGGCGTCCAGTCGCTGGTGAAGTGCTCGGGCAGCCGCCAGTCGTGTCGGGCCGCTTCACCGTGCACGAGGTGGGTGGCGATCCGCAGGGCCCGGTCGGCCCACCTCGCGTCACCGGTTGCGGCGGCAGCGGCGAGGAACGCCTCGACCATGTGCATGCTGCTGTTGGCGCCCCGGTAGTCCTCGGTGACCGTCCAGTCCCGGTTCCACGATTCGCGGACAGCGCCGGCGTCGTCGTCCCAGAACCGGTCCCGTACGACGGCCAGCACGTCGGCGAGCAGCCGGTCCGCGCCGGGGCGTCCGGCGCGCGCGGCGCTGGAGGCGGCGAGCAGCACGAACGCGTGGTCGTAGCCGGCCTTGCGATCGTTGACGGGCACTCCCTGCTGGTCCACCGCGCCGAACCAGCCGCCGTACCGGTCGTCACGCAGCAGCGTGTTGAGCGCGGCGATCCCGTGATCGACCAGGGCGGCGGCGTCCGGGTCACCGTTTCGGTGGGCGAGGGCAGCCACGTGGGTCATCCGGCAGGTGATCCAGGTGTGGACGGGTTCTCCGCGATCCGGGGTGCGGTCGTCGGTGAGCCACCAGAAGCCGCCCTCCGGCCGGACCGAGCGGCGGGCGGTGTCGAGCAGCGTCCGGGTCTGGTCGGCGAGGAACTCGTCCAGCTCGGGCAGGTCTGGTGACCCCGCCGGGGCGGGGGTCGTTGCGGCGTCGGATCGGGGCAGGTCGGTCATCTCAGCTGGTCACCGTGGGGTAGGAAAGGGACATACGGCCAGGATCGGCGAACGGACCGGGTCCGCGCCGCAAAACCGCCAACGGTACGAGTCGACTGGCCGAGGTCGGCACGCAGTGAGAGGCTATTCCTCCCATTTGACCGTTGACATCGTTGTCACCACTCAACCCTGCTCTGGCAGCCGGCCGACTGTCAATTCCGGCTGCGTCACACCGACCCGGAGCGGCGACGCTCAGTAGTAGTCGTCGATCGGCCGGCGGGCCTCGTCGAACAGCGCCGGCCCCTCGTACCGAACCGGGGGCAGCGGCGGGGTGGCCGGCTTGACCTCCTCGAACTGCTCGGTGGACAGCGCGTACACCACCCGCCCGAGCCCGGACCGGTCGATCGCCGTCGCGCACATCGCGCAGGGCTGACAACTGGTGAACATGGTGGTGCCGGCAGCCACCTCGGGAGAGAGTTCCCGAGCCGCCCAGCGGGCCAGCTTCAACTCCGGATGGGCGCTGATGTCCGCGTCGGAGACCACCGTGTTGTGGTCCTCGATCAGGACGACACCGGCCGCGTCGACAAGCAACGAGCCGAACGGCCGTTCGCCGGAAGCCCCCGCCCGCCGGGCGATGTCGACGGCATGGCGGAGAAACTTCTCGTCGTCGGGGGTCATCGGTCCTCCTGGGTTCTGTGATGTGCGGCCACTGCCGCAAGGGTCCGCCAGGCACGTTCGGGCTGGCGGATCTCGGTCAGGTCGCCGTTGAACGGGTCCAGCACCACCGTCTCCGCGCCGAGCACACGAAGCTGGTCCAGGTCGGCGACGATCTGATCGATGGTGCCGACACCGGCGAGCCGGTCGGCGTCGGTGATCGGTTCCCGGGTCTCCTGAAGCGCGATCCGCGGCACCAACGCGGGCACCGGGCGACCCAGCTCGCCGGCGATGTCCGTCAGTCGCCCGACCGCCTCGGCCAGCCGTCCCGGTGTGACCCGCAGCGGGTGCCAGGCGTCACCGAGCAGCACCGCGCGGCGCATGCCGGCCTCGCTGTTGCCACCGACCCAGATCGGAATCGCGGCCGTGTCGTAGTCGTCGGTGTCCTGCCAGGCCGCACGCATGGTGTGCAGGTACTCGTCGGTCAGCGCGCCGCGCTGCCGGAACGGCACCCCGAGCGCCTCGAACTCCTGCCGGGCCCAGCCGACGCCGACACCGAGCACGAGCCGTCCGCCGCTGAGCCGGTTGAGGTTCGCCGCCATCCGGGCGGTGAGCAGCGGGTGCCGGTACGGGACGATGAGCACCGTTGTGCCCAGTCGAACCCGGCTGGTCACCCCGGCCAGCCAGGACAACGTGGTGAACGGCTCGTAGAACGGCGCAGGATACTGCTCGGCCACGTCCGGGGTCACCGCGATGTGATCGGAGACCATCAACAGGTCGAAGCCGAGACCCTCCACCGTCTGCGCCCACCGACGCAGCACGTCGGGGTCGGTGCCCGGGGCGAAGTTCGGTACGTTCACACCAATCTGCACCCGTCCACGCTAGCCACTGTGGACCGGTCTGTGAACGCCGCAGCCCGGCTGAGTCACCTGGCAGCCGCCGCGGATCGCCGCACGACTCAGGAGCGCCGGATGGATCTGCCCGAGGGGCTCGACTGGGTCCGAGAAACACCGGCCGGACGCGCCTGGCTGGCCGCACTCCCGACGTGGCTGAACGAGTGCGCCAAGCGCTGGTCGCTGCGGGTCGGGCCGCCCTTCCCTTACGCGTACGCGTCACTGGCCCTCCCCGCCCACCTGCCCGATGGCACTGCGGTGGTGCTGAAGCTCCAGTACCCCGACGAGGAGAGCCGGCACGAAGCCGACGCACTGGCGCACTGGGACGGCGTCGCGGCGGTTCGTCTGCTCGCCCACGACCCCGAGCGGCGTGCCCTGCTGCTCGAACGCTGCCAGCCCGGCTCTCCCCTGCACGACCTTGCGCCGGACCGAGCGCTGGACGTGGTGGTCGGACTACTCCCCCGGCTCTGGCGACCGGCCGGCGCGCCGTTCACCCCACTGGCAGAGGAGGCCGCCGGCTGGATCGACCGGATGCCCCGCGCCTGGGAACGGGCCGGCCGACCGTACGAGCGACGGCTGCTGGACGCGGCGCTCGACCTGCTCACCGGCCTGGCGTCCAGCCAGGGCGAGCAGGTGCTGGTCAACCAGGACCTGCACGCCGGCAACATCCTCGCCGCCGACGCGCACGGCGGCGGTCGAGGGCCGTGGCTGGCAATCGACCCGAAGCCGCTGACCGGGGAACGGGAGTTCTCGGTCGTGCCGATGGTCCGCGGCCCGGAGCTGGGCCACTCACCGGCTGCCGTCCGGCATCGGCTGGACCGGCTCAGCAGCGACCTGGGACTGGACCGGGCTCGGGTCCGGGGCTGGACGATCGGACACACGCTGGCCTGGAGCCTCGCCGACGGAACGGTCTTCCCCGAGAAAATCGAAGTGGTCCGCTGGCTGCTCGACGGCGACTGACTTCCACCAACGCGCGAGCCTCCCACACCCGACCCGACCCAACTCCGCCACCACACCCGGCCCAAATCCGCGACCACACCCGACCCAAATCCGCGATCTTGCACTTTCTGTCCCGACACAGGACGCATATCCGCCCACATCGACAACAGGAACCGCAAGATCGACGCACTGGGGCGCGGGGTGCGCGGGGCGCGGCGAGCCCGCGGGGCGCGGCGTGCCCGCGGGGTGCGCGGGGCGCGAGGCGCGGGTGGGGCGCGGGGGCGCGGGTGGGGTCAGCTGGGCTGGCAGGTGCGGCACCAGTACAGGTTGCGGCCGGCCAATTCGCCGCGGCTGACCTCGGTGCCGCAGACGTGGCAGGGTGCTCCCGGGCGGCGGTAGACGTACACCTCGCCGCCGTGCCGGTCGACCCGCGCCGGCCGACCCATGGTCTCTGGCAGGTGCGCGTCGCGGACCGTGTCGATCCGACCGTGCTCGACAGCGAGCCGCATCAAGCCGACCAGGTCGGCCCAGAGGGCGTCCCAGCCGGTCCTGGTCAACTCTCGGCCCGGCATCGTGGGCGGCAGTCCCGCCCGGAACAGCGCCTCGGTCACGAAGATCAGACCGGTGCCGGCCACCACCGATTGATCCAGCAGCAGAGCGGCGAGGGGGGTGGGACTGCGGGCGATCCGGGCGTACGCCTGCTCCGGGTCGGCGTCGGCGCGCAACGGATCGGGCCCGAGACGGTCCCGCAGCGCGGCCACCTCCGGTGGGGTGAGCACCTCACAGGCCGTGGGCCCGCGCAGGTCGAGCCAGTGCCGGTCGCTGGCCAGCCGGAGTCGCACCTGCCCGACCGGCTCCGGCGGCTCCCCCGGCCCGTCGGTGAACTTGCCATACAACCCGAGGTGTACGTGCAACGTCAGCTCGCCGGCGTAATGGTGTAACAGGTGTTTCCCGTACGCTTCGGTGCCTTCCAGAACTGTCCCGGAGAGTCGGGCGGCACCCTCGGCGAAGCGGCCCTGCGGGCTGGCGGCGAGCAGCTTGTCCCCGGCGAACAGCTCGGCGTGCCGGGCCGCCAGGCGATGGATCGTGTGTCCCTCTGGCACAGGTGCCAAGGATAGCCAGCCCCGCCCGACCGGTCCGCGCTGAACCGCTCGGGCCCGCCGCCGCGGTGACGATCCGGCCGCCGCACTGATCGACATCCGGCCGGCCGGCCGCCGCGCTGACGGGCCCGCCGCCGCGCCGATCGGCATCCAGCCCGCCGCCGCCCTGACGGGTCCGCCGCGTCGATCAACCCGGCCCCCATCACGTTGATCGACTCGGGTTGCAGGAAGTCGGGGTGTCCACGGAGACGGGAAGCCCCGACTTCCAGGAAATCGAGTCGGTCAAGGCCGCGGCAGGGCTGGCCCGGACCAGGCGGCCAGGTCAGCCGCGACCGGTCGAGGCCGGTTGCCCGCCGGTCGCGGCTAACCGCGGCCGGTCTTGGTGGCCGTACCCAGGATTGGTGTCAGGAAACGCCCAGGTGGGTATTTGGGGGCCGACACCGCGTGGGTGCCACCCTTTCCGTCGGCCACCACGCATTCATCAGGAGGTGTGTAGTGGTCAGGATTCCTTCGCTGTCCCGCCGGTCCGAGCCGGCACCGACGCGGGACGAGAACCTCGACGGCCGCGTGGACGGTCGCGACACCCCGGTCACCGAGACCGCTCAGTCCGACGGCGGCGTCGGCCGTCCGGTGGTCACCGACCGGGACGACGACCAGACGACGTACCGCAGCGCCGGCACGACCGGCGGGCAGACCAGTGCGGCCGAGCGGCGGGCCAACGAGCGGGCGGCGGTGGCCCGAGCCGCCACCGGTCGACCGGCGGAGGCCGACTCGCGGGGCACCGCCCGCCCGGTCGCGCCCGAGCCCTCGAACGGCACGAACCGCCCGGTCGCACCTGAGCCCGTGAACGGCACGACGCGCCCGGACACTCCGGAGCCCCGCACCGGCACCATCGGCAAGGAGCAGACCGAGGCCCGTCCTGCCGTCGCCCCGAGCACGGCGCGCACCGCCGAGCGGGACGCCGACGTCGACAGCACCACCCGTCGGCCGGACACCACCGACCGGGTCACCACCGACGGGACCAGCACGGACCGCACTGTCGACCCGACCCCGGGCGCGAGCACGCCTGAGCCGCCGGTGACGCGTGGACCGAAGCCGCGGGCCAGCCTGCTCGCCACCCTCGGCCTGATCGTCTCGGTCGTCGGTGCGACGTTCGTGCTGACCGGAACCTTGGCCGGGTACGGCATCGGGCTCGGCGCGTTCGGCGCGGTGCTGTCGGTGCTCGGCCTGATGGCCACCCGCCGCCGGCACGTCGCCGGCAAGACCGACGCGCTCTTCGGCGTGCTGATCGGTCTGGCCGCGGTCGTGATCGGGGTGCTCGCGATGACCGGCCAGTTCGACTGGCCGACCACCGACGGCGACTGGGTGCAGCGCTTCCGGGAGTGGCTTGACTCACAGTTTGTCGATCGTTTCTAGCGGGCACTGTTCCGCTCGCCGGTGATGCACCGGCGAACAGCCGGCGGTTCGCCGGCAACCCGATCAGTCCGGTGGTTCACCGGCCGGGGGACACCCTTTCAGGGGCGGCGGTTCGCCGCCCCTGAAGTGTTTCCAGGGTTCGACGGTTCCGGTCCGGATCACTGCGGCGACCTCGCGCGTCACCCGGAGATCCGCGCCTCTCGACTGCCGGGCGAACCACGTACGCCAGCCTTTGCTCTGCTGCCCTATATGCGCCAGCAAGGTCGGCGCCAGGCGTCCGACGAGCGGCGCCGGGAGTGGCCGGCGGATTCCGCTCCTGGTCAGTGCGGGCGGCGCCGGCTGGTGGCGCACATACGGCAGCAGAGCAAAGGCTGCGAACGAGCGTCCCGGCCCTACCTCCAAGCCCTGCCCCCGGCCCCTGCCTCCCGGATCTCGGCTTCAACGCAACGAATCGCCTCAGAGGGTTCACCACACGCAACGGATCTACGCCATGCGCAACTCTCGGTGGTGGATCCTGCCGCTGACGCCGCATACCGTTGAGCAACGGCGCCAGCCCGTGGGCCACGGTGGTCGGGCGCGCCCGACCCCTGGGAGCAGGACAATGACGATGGACGCCACCAGCCAGCGCCTGTTGATGTGCCGGCCGACGTACTTCGCCGTCGACTACGCGATCAACCCCTGGATGGACCCGACCGCGCCGGTCGACGCCGCGCTGGCCGTCCGGCAGTGGGAGCAACTGCGCCAGACGTACCTTGACCTGGGCCACACCGTCGAGGAGATCACTCCGGTGCCCGGCCTGCCCGACATGGTCTTCGCCGCCAACGGCGGCACCGTGATCGACGGCAAGGCGATGGCCGTGCAGTTCCGGGACCCGCAGCGCGCCGACGAGGCGCCGGCGTTCCGGGCCTGGTTCGAGGCCGCCGGCTTCGAGATGTACGACCCGAAGCACGTCAACGAGGGCGAGGGTGACGTCCTGCTGGCCGGTGAGCACCTGCTGGCTGGCACCGGCTTCCGCACGGCGCACGCCGCACACGCCCAGTTGCAGGAGGTCTTCGGCTACCCGGTGATCACCATGCAACTGGTCGACCCGCGCTTCTACCACCTGGACACCGCGTTGACCGTGCTCGACGAGCGGACCGTGGCGTACCTGCCGGAGGCTTTCTCCCCGGGCAGCCAGGCTGTGCTGCGACGGCTCTTCCCCGACGCGGTGCACGCCACCATGGCCGACGCCGAGGTGCTGGGGTTGAACGCGGTCAGCGACGGGCGGCACGTGGTGCTGCCCGCGCAGGCCACCGACCTGGCCGCCAAGCTGCGCGACCGGGGCTACGAGACCATCGGGGTCGACCTGTCCGAGCTACGTAAGGCCGGCGGCGGACCGAAGTGCTGCACGCTGCGACTCCGTCAGGGAAAGGCAAGCAAGTGATCGTGGACGACAAGCTGCGTACGCCGGGAGCGGTCCGGGACGCCGAGCGCTGGACGGCGCACAACTACCACCCGCTGCCGGTGGTGATCTCGTCCGCCGAAGGTGCCTGGCTCACCGACGTGGACGGCCGCCGCTACCTGGACTGCCTGGCCGGCTACTCCGCGCTGAACTTCGGTCACCGACACCCGCAGTTGATCGCCGCCGCGCACGCCCAACTGGACCGGCTGACGCTGACCAGTCGCGCGTTCATCCACGACCAGTTCGCCGACTTCTGCCGGGAGCTGGCCGAGCTGTGCGGCAAGGACCTCGTGCTGCCGATGAACACCGGCGCCGAGGCGGTGGAGACCGGGATCAAGGTGGCCCGCAAGTGGGGCTACCAGGTCAAGGGCGTGCCCGCCGGCCAGGCCAACATCGTGGTCGCCGAGGGCAACTTCCACGGCCGGACCACCACCATCGTGAGCTTCTCCACCGACGAGGACGCCCGCGCCGACTTCGGGCCGTACACCCCGGGGTTCACGGTCGTGCCGTACGGCGACCTGGAGGCGCTGACCGCCGCGATCGACGAGAACACCGTGGCCGTGCTGCTGGAGCCGATCCAGGGCGAGCAGGGTGTGGTGGTGCCGCCGGAGGGCTACCTGCCGGGCGTACGTCAGGTCTGCACCGAGCGCGACGTGCTGTTCATCGCCGACGAGATCCAGTCGGGTCTGGGGCGTACCGGCGCGACCTTCGCCTGTGACCACGAGGGCGTCGTGCCGGACATGTACCTGCTCGGCAAGGCCCTCGGCGGCGGCATCGTGCCGGTCTCCGCGGTGGCCGCGAACGCCGACGTGCTCGGGGTACTCAAGCCCGGCCAGCACGGCTCCACGTTCGGCGGCAACCCGCTCGCCTGCGCGGTGGCGATCGAGGTGGTCCGGCTGCTGGCCACCGGCGAGTTCCAGCGCCGCTCGGCCGAGCTGGGTGAGCGGCTGCGGGACGGCCTGGAAGGGTTGGTCGGCAAGGGTCTGGTCGGGGTACGCGTCCGCGGCCTGTGGGCCGGGCTGGACATCGACCCGGCGCTGATGAGCGGCCGGGAGGCGTGTGAGCGGCTCGCCGCGCGCGGAGTCCTCGCCAAGGACACCCACGGCTCCACCATCCGGCTCGCCCCACCCCTGGTCATCACCGAGGACGAGATCGACCTGGCGGTGACCCAGCTGGCCGAGGTGTTGGCCGGCTGAGCAAGGAACGTGCTGAAGGGCGGGCGTGGGAGTTCCGACGCCCGCCCTTCGCGTCAGGGGCGGGGCAGGCGCATCGCCATCGTGGGGGCCTCGGCCATCACCGAGGTGGGAGTGAACGGGGCGCCGGTCGGCAGCTCCTCGGCCCGACCGATCTGCACACCGGGATACAGCTCGATCATGTCGTTCTCGCCCAGCACCCGGGACTGCTGCGGGGCCAGCGGGATCCGGTCCGACTCGGTCATCGAACCGCCCGGCCGGATGCCCGAGCCGTTGGTGCTGACGTCGGTCACGATGATCTCGCCGACCCGCAGCTCGAAGCGGACGTGACCACGGCTGATCCACCGCCGGGCCTCGTCGTTGAGCCACTGCCCGAGCATGATCCCGCCGTCCTGCTCGGGAGCCCGACCGGCCACGACCGGCTGTTCCTCGCTGAGCACGAACCGCCGTCGGACCAGGCCGCCGACGCGCACCGCGAGCACCTCGGTACGCGGACGCGGGCCGCCGTCACCGAGCCGTACGCCGTGTCGGGGGCAGGTCGGCACGCCGTTGCGCAGGGCGGGCGGCGGCTGCGCGGCGGGGCTGCGGTCGGCACCCCCGGCCAGGTCGGCGAACGCGCCACCCCCACCGCCGCCGCCGAACAGCGCGCAGCCCGACTCCGGGCAGCGCCACTGGCGGGCCAGCAGCTTGACGCCGGTCGGCGAGCGCTTCCCGGCCACCGGCGAGTGGCCACCACCGACGTGCGCGATGAACACCGGCCCGCCAGCGCCCGGCACCGGCGCGACCACCCGACCGGGCTGCTCGACCAGCCACGGGAAACGCCCCCGCAGCCCGTCGAAGCGGACCCGGCTGAGCACCGGCAGACCGAGCAGGTCGGCGACCTCCAACATCCGGTCACCCGGGTTGTCGAGCACCTCGACGAGCCCGTCGTCGGCCCAGCGGCGGACGACCATCCGCTCGTTGGAGGTGAGGTCGGCGTCGGAGAGCAACGCGCGGTGCACCACCGCGTAGACCTGCACGCTGTCCTCCTCCAGCTCGCGGGAGAGCGCGTCGATGACCATGCCGAGGCGTAGCAGGCTGGCCGGCCGACCACCGTCGATGTCCTGGTAGCGGATCACCTCGGCCAGGTCGACCACGGCTCGGGCCAGTGACGGGTCCGTGCAGACCCGACCCTCGATGGCATCCAGAACCTTGCTGATCTCGAATCTCATGCCGCACTCCGGACGATGTCGTCAATGCGCCGGGCCAGCTCGACGTCCCGGCGGGTGACCCCACCGGCCGAGTGCGTGACACAGCGGAAGGTCAGGGTCCGCCATCGGATGTCGATGTCGGGATGGTGGTCGATCTCCTCGGCCACCGCCGCCACCCGGTCAACCACCGTGATGGCGGCCGGGAAACTGCCGAGCTGGACGGTACGACCGATGCCGGTCGGGTCGCCCGACCAGTCGGGCAACCGGCCCAGCTCTTCTCGCACCGCGTCCGCGGTGAGCAGGTCTGCCATGACCAGACCCTACCGGTGGGGCGTCCGGCGAGCCGGACACGCCACCGGCGGAGGGCCGGGCCAGGTCTTCCCTCAGATCTTGGGCGCTTTCAAGTTAAATCAGACGCTACAGGCCCTTCTCTTGAGCCGGCCGTCTTGGGGGTGGCCGTTGCCAGTAGACAAAAGATTGGCCCCGCCAAGCTGTGCTCGGCGGGGCCAATGCCTACTACTCGTACTTCATCAACCGGCCAGGGAGGCCGATGCGGCAACGTAGCGCCAAGGTTGCGGCGCCGCTAAGTAGCTCACTTAAAAGGAACCAAAGAACCGATCCCACCAACTCGGCTCTGCGGAACCTGGAAAACGTAGGCGGGCAACTCCGTCATAGCGGTTCGTAAGAATCTCTTCAGGAATCGCGAGGTACCCCGACACAGCGAGAGCATGCTCAACCTTCTCAAGGTCACCAACGTCCAGTTCACCCTCGGCGCGTGCTTCGTCAGTACTTAAGAACGCACCCGGGTTATCTGCCGCCAGCATGGCGAGCGGTTTGAACCTGCTTACTAGAACAACAACTCACGTCCCGCAGACGGTGGCTTTTCCCGACACCTCGATTCGCCCGTACTGCGCGGAGTCCTGAATGTCTCGATCAATCTCGCCAAGTTCCAAGAAGCGAGAACTAATCTGTGAAAGCAAATTGTCAAAGGAGGCCGCAGCATCGGCTGAACTGTAGCCAGCCGGAGACTCCAACCACTCGGGATCATCGAGCCGACGCAGAATTGCCATCAGATCGACTTCCGCCTCCATGGTCCCCCAATCACCGAGGGTCGTGCATCCAAGTAAACCGATCGAGTTTTCATGCGCATACGACGTCAGCCCATGACGGCAACCGTGACGGCAACGTCCGTCGACCACGAGCAACCTGTACGACCACTCGTCACCCTCCGGTTTCGTAGCCACTCCGTCGCATCAGCGGAAAATACGAACTCGTTGGCTCAATCTTTCACATCCGCCTTGATTCCAACTTTAAACATCAGGAGGCTGCCGGGCTAGACTTCACGACGAACGTGACTCGCCTGTCGCCCGCATTCGCATAGCGGGCAAAGAATTGCCTTGCGGTCGCCCCAACTCGCGCCTCATGAATGTCTGCCGGCTCCCCTTCCACCGACTCCGCGTACCAGTTCTCGCCTGAGGGGTAGTACTCGCCATTTTCAAACTCCCAAAGGTCTCCGCCAAGCGGAGCCACACCGTTCATCAAAAGCATTTCGAGCACAGCAGGAGCTGCGGAGAGGGGAAAGCAATACTCTTTCGATCCAGCGACCGTACTGAGATCAAAGGCAAGTTCAGCCAGGTCAGGAGGCAGCAAACTGAGCATCTTGGACTGAGCTTCGCTGGCCATGGTTACTTCATCCTTCGGTCAAAGAATCGATGGTTAATCGAACCATCAGACTCAACAATCCAATGGAACGTACCCCTCGAACCATTCACGGAGCCGGGAAGCTTCACATGCAGACGTGGAATCCCGTCACCCCCCTTGACCATCGACGTATCCCGCATCGTTGGCAAGGTGTCAATTGACGCAGGGAACGCATGGTCATCGCCACTCTTGATCTGCTCCTGAACCTTCTCCGTGTACCGCGAGCCCTGAAGCGGATTAGCGTCCGGCCGCTCCGGTCCGAGTGGCTTGTCGGCCATGGACGGCGCAGGAGTGTCGCCACCGCAGTTGTGCACGAGGACCGGTGTGTTGCCGCCGACCACATAGTACGTGTGGATGTCCTCGACGGTGAGGTTGTAGACCGCGACGCTCTGCGTCCAGTGCCGAGTCCCGACCACCGTCAGGGTCCGGCCGTCTGGCGTTGCCACCTGGTCGCCCGCGAGGAGCTGCCCGGCCTCGATCCATCGGCCCTCGTCGGCCACCCAGAACGGGTGTCCGTCGGTCGCCACGATCTTCTCGGTCGACTCTCCAGCGTCACCGTCGACGTCGACGGTGACGTCCACCAGCGATCTTCGCCTGCGCTGGCAGCCCGGTGACGTTGGGGAACTTCATCACCACCCGGCTGTTGCCGTAGATCGAGCCCCTTGTTGCCGACCTGGAGTTCACCGCCGGCATCCAGCTTGTCCCAGTTGTTGTCTGGTTTGAGGCTGGTCAGGGTGTTGTCGTCGGCGCCGGTGAAGAACCTGATCACCTGACCGGCCTTGGGCAGCCGCACCATCTGGGTCTGCGCCGGGATGACCGTGCCGTCCCTTAGTCGAGCGGCGATCATGTAGAAGTAGGCCTCGCCGAACTGGCTCGCCGAGTTCGCCGGGGTGGGCGTGGCGTGGGTGTCCGAGTACGTGGTGCGGCCCGGTCGGATCGGGGCGACCAGGGTGGACGCGTTCGGCATGAAGTTCTGCGTCGTGCTGGAGTGCACCTGGTACTCGACCAGGTCGTCGTCCGGTGACGACGACGGGTCGGCGTAGGTGGACCAGGACAGGTCCGCGCCGGTGGCCCGTACTGTGGTGACCGGATTCAGCGCGACGCCGGGCTTGCCCCAGGTGAGCAGCAACTTCGGGCCGTGGTCGTCCTCGCCGCCGTAGGAGAAGTCGCCGGACTCGTACCGTGGGCCGCCGTTCTTGTTCGACTCGTCCTTGCCCTTGACCATGAAGCCGTGGTTGGTCGAGGGGTTGTCCAGCCAGCCCTGCACCGTCGAGCGGACGCTGTAGCTGTGCCAGGCGTTGGTCTGGTGCAGCGGCTTGGTCACCTCGGCCCGCTTGACCAGCCGGACCGCGTCGGCCACGACCTTCTTGTTGGCCACGTCGCCGAGCACGACCTTGTGCGTGGTGCCCGCCTTGAACCCGTACGTGCCGATCGACACCCAGTTCTGACTGCCGGAGCCGGTGGTCTGGTTGACCGTCTTGACCACCGAGCCACCGTCGTGGAACACGGTGTAGGGCGCGTTGGTGGCGCGGTCGGAACCCGGCACGTAGTGCACGTACACCTCGTACTGACCGTCCTCGGTCAGCCGCGGCACCCAGGTGAAGGTCTGGCCGGTGGACGCGTCGGCGTTGTACCGGTAGGCGCCGTTGTTCGCCTGACTGCGGTCGGTGGCGGTGGCGCCGACCCACTCACCACTGGCGGACACCTTGGTGCCGTCCGCCTCGTCCACCTGCTCGCGGTTCTCCCCGACCTCGGCGAACTTGGTGTTCATGGTGCCCCACGTCGCGGTGGATTCGTTCCACGCCGCGGTCACCCGACGGGCCTCGAACGCCATCGAGGCGTCGTCGGCACCGCCGTGGGTCTGGTCGAAGTACATCTGCAACTGCGCGGAGTCCAGCACCGTGTTGGCCGGCACCTTGGACAGGTCGAACTTGGTCAGGGAGCGGAACGTGCCCCCGGACGAGGCGCCGGCGGAGAGCTTCCAGGTGCTGTCGAAGTTCTCCGTGGGGCCGCCGGACGCGATCATCACGTCCTGGGCCTGACCCAGGGTCGGTTGAACCTTGATCGTCGGATCGATCACCACCGGATACCTGCGGGCCGGGTCGCGCAGCCAGGCGTCGTCCGCGGCGACCGTCACCACCGTGCGGCCGTCCTGCTGACCGACCCGTTGGCTGACCTGGTAGCTCATCACCTTGCCGACCACCGAGGCCGGGTCGTCGGCGCTGTCGTACATGTACGGCCGAGGCATCGTGAACAGCGGTGGCCCCTGCCGGTCCGTGGCGAAGAACGACACCGAGCCGTCGGCCTGCGGCACCGCGCGGACCGAGTCGGTGTCCAGCGTGAAGGTGTACGTGGCCGGCCCGCTCGGCGGGGCGGCCAGCACGATCTGCTCCTTCACCGCCGACGGCGTCACCTCGTAGACGAGGTCGGCGCCGGCGACGGCACCCGGGTAGGTGACCCGGCTGCCGCTCGCCGTCGGGCGCAGGGCACGCGGTCCGCCGGCGAGCCCGAGGGTCAGCCCGTGGTCGCCTGTCGAGTACGACAGCACCCGGTCACTGCGGTCGCCGAACTTGCTGACGAACGCGTTCTGGGTGGCGGCGTACGGGTAGCCCGAGGCGCCACTGGCCGCCACTGTCGGTCTGATGTCCTGCCAGCGGCCCTTGCTGTCCCGGTAGTGGACCGGCTCACGACTGGCCTCCGCCTGCATCCGCCCGTCGGCCAGCAGGAAGACCTTGGTGCTCGCGGTGCGGCGGTCAGTGAGTTCGCGGACCCGGCGCACCGGTGGCATGGGTTTCGCGGAGGTCGCCTGAGCCACCGAGGGCAGCACGCTCGCCGGACCCGGCGGGGTCGGCGGCACGTCTCGGCCCTGCGGCGTCGGCGGGCGCAGTACGGTGCCGGGCCGGGGCGCCGGCTCGGCCTCACCTGGGGGTTTTCCGTACGCCGGAGTGCCGGAAATCACCAGCACGACACCGGCCAGTGCCGCAATAAGGCGGCGTCCATTACCAATTCTGCTCATCAATTGCCCTTCACGCGATGCGTACGACGAGGACACGAGGACCACGGCACATGACATGCCGGTCGAACTGCCACGAAGAAGGGAATCAGCGCACGCTGAAACAGCGCCGGACACCGCGACGAGGCTCAGAAATGAGTCGGATCAGCGCCCCCGTGGGTGCCGCAGTGAAACTAGCAACCGTTGATTGATTGCAGCAACTATTTACGCAGGGCAATTTTTGCCCCAAGGCCAGGAACAATGGCCCAATATGGACATTAATATTTGTCAGATCGGTGTCGAGTGACGCCCGCGCCGAATCGCGGTCCAGGCACATGACGGTGGGGCGGGCATCATCAGATGCCCGCCCCACCGCTCGATCCTCGCGTCAGCCGCGCAGCGGCCGGCGTCGTTTAGCCGCGCAGCGGCTGGCCCACCTCGTGCAGGTGTCCGAGGGCCTGCCGGTACGACTCGACGAGCCCGGTCTCGGCGTACGGGATGCCCTGCTCGGCGCAGTAGGCCCTGACGATGGGCTGGGCCCGGCGCAGGTTGGCGCGGGGCATGTTCGGGAAGAGGTGGTGCTCGATCTGGTAGTTGAGGCCACCCAACGCGGTGTCCACGAGTCGACTGCCGCGTACGTTGCGGGAGGTCAGCACCTGCTTACGCAGGAAGTCCAACTCGTCCTCGGCGGTCGGCATCGGCATGCCCTTGTGGTTCGGCGCGAACGCGCAACCCATGTAGAGACCCCACAGGGCCTGGTGCACGACGGCGAAGAGCAGCGCCTTGACCGGGGACATGACCGCCAGCAGCAGCGCGACATAGCCGACGGTGTGCGCGAGGAGCAGCGCCGCCTCGGCCGCCCGGTGCCGCATCGGCACGGTGTACCCGCCGTTCGGATCCCGGCCGACGATGGCCCGGATGCTCGCCACGTGCAGGTTCAGGCCCTCCAGCAGAAGCATCGGGAAGAAGAGGTACGCCTGCCGCCTGGCCAGCCAGCGACCAAACCCCCGCGTGCCCAGCGCCTGCTCGTGCGTCCACACCAGGGCGCCCGCGCCGACGTCCGGGTCCTCGTCCTCGTGGTTCGGGTTGGCGTGGTGCCGGTTGTGCTTGTTGACCCACCAGCCGTAGCTGAGCCCGACCGCCGCGTTGCCGGCGAACAAACCCACCAACTCGCTGGGGCCACGCCGGCGGAACATCTGGCGGTGCCCGGCGTCGTGGCCGAGGAAGGCGACCTGCGTGGTGGCGACCGCCATCAGGGCCGCGAGGGGAAGTTGCCACCAGGAGTCGCCGAGCAGGAACACGGCCACCCAGCCGGCCACGAAGGCACCGAGGGTGAGCACGATGCGGGTGACGTACCAGCCGGGGCGCCGCTCCAGCAGACCCGCCTGGCTGATCCGTCGGGACAACTGTGCGTAGTCACTGCCTCGCCGTCGTACCGGCGGTTCCGCCACCGCTCCGAGCGCCATCGCTGCTCCCGTTCCTCATGCGCCCGCGCCAGGGTGGTTCGGGCTACTGTCGAGTCTCCCGATCGCGGTAGCGCTGAGTAACCCCGACAGCCCCCGAATGGGGGGTAGGGCAGGCCCTACCCCTACTGGTCCGGCTCAGCCCAGTCGGCCCACCGCGGCGCGCAGTCGAGCCAGGTCACGTCGACGCCGCTCGTAGGTGGCGGCGAGCCCGACCAGCGCCAGCCCGCCGATCCCCAGGTAGATCCACCGGGGCAGCAGGTCCCAACCCCGGGCCAGCTCGTGCAGCGCCAGCAGCGTCAGCACCCCGCCGCCGAGCAGGACCGGCGCCTGCCACCGGCGGGTCGCGCCGGCCAGCACCGCGCCGGTCGCCGCCACACCGAGCAACAGTCGCCGCCACGGCTGCGGGTCCGCCCCGGCCAGCACCGACACGAGGCTGGGCAGCAGCGCCGCCACCAACCCCGGGCCGAGGGCCGGCCAGCTGGTCAGCCCCGGCCGGGTGCGCAACGCCAGCAGACCCGCTGCGACGGCGAGCGCCGCGGCCGGCAGCGTGTACGCCTCCAGCACGGTCACCCCGCCGGCGGCCAGCAGCACCCAGGCCCCGAGCAACTCGCTGCCGGCGGCGATCCCGGCGAACACCCAGCGCAGGGCGGCCGGCTCACCCCGGCGCAGCAGCCGTAGCGCGACGGCGGCACCCCAGAGCACGCAGACGGTGGCGAGGTGCCGCGCCGCCTCGACGGCGAGCACCGCCGCCACCAGCGCGACGGCCTGTGCGGCGGCGTCCAGCACCCGTCCCAGCCGGACCCGCGCCGGGGTGAGCGCCGCGGCGGCCAGCACGAGCGCGGCCACCCCCAGCAGTGGGTACGCGGCAGCCCGCACGGGCAGCCCACCGGCGAGGGGGGCGGTCACCGCCAACGCGGACGCCGCGCCCACGGCGGCGAGACAGCCGGCGACCCGTACCTCGAACCGGCGCGCGCCGGCGGCGACCGCGACCGCCGCCACCAGCAGCGCCCCCTCGGCGGCAAGCGTCCCGGCCCGGGTGGCCAGCAGACCGAGCACACCGGAGGCCACCAGCACCACGCCCACCGGCACGGCGACCGGTGTGAGCGCCGGGCGGGCGGCGGCCAGCGCGGCGAACAGCAGCGCCGCCAGGCCGGCGAGCAGAACGGCGGCCGAAAGCACCGGCCACGGCGCGCCGATCGCGATGAGCAGCACCGGCAGCGCCGCCGCGAGGAACGGCAACGCGGCCGGCACCGGCAGGCCGACCCGCCGACCGGCCAGCGCACCGGCCACCGCCAGCACGACCAGCGCGAACCCGACCGGCAGCACCGTCGGGTCGGCCACGACGGTGGGCGCCCCCGACCACACCCGGTTCCCGCCGCCGTAGGGCGACCCGAGCGCGCTCAGCACTGTCGGCAGGGCCGCCAGGACGGCGACCACCGCCAGCGTTGCGCCGGCCGCCAGCAACAACGCCGACCGGGCCGACCCGCGCCCGTCAACCGCCGGCCGCTCTCCGAGAGCCACCTGGCCGAGGCCGCTCGGCGGCGCCAGCACGTAGCCGACGAACGCGACACCCAGCGCGGCCAGCGCCGCGTACGGCGCGAGCGGCTCGTCACCCGCCGCGACCAGCGGCGCGAGGCCGGACACGGTCACCGCGGCGACGGCGCCGGTCACCGCGTACCCGATCAGCTCCACCCGGTGGCGACGGACCGCGAGCGCCGCGACCAGCGACAGCCCGGCGGCGGCCAGCGCGAGCCGGGCCTGCCACCAGGGCGGCCCGCCCGCTGCGAACGTCGCCACCGCCGCGATGCCGGGCAGCGCGAGCTGCCCGACCAGCAGACCCGCGCCGGCCACCTCCCGGTACGCGCTGGCCCCCTGTCGGACGGCCAGCGCCAGCCCGAGGACGGCGAGCACGCCGAGCGCCACCAGGGCACCGGCCGGGGCGGCCAGGGCGACCAGCAGCCCGTGCCCGAGCAGGACGGCACCGCCGAGCGCACGCGAGCGAAGGGCGACGGGTGGGGTGGTCGGACGGGCCAGCACGGCGAGCAGCAACGCGACCCCGCCGACCAGGTCGACGGCCACCACCTGAGGCCAGGAGGCCGTCCAGCCGGCGGGCACGGCGAACAGCACCGCCACCGCCCCGGCCGTGGCGAGCACCGCGCGCGTGCTGGCCGGGAGCAGCAGCACCGTGGCACCGATCGTCAGTGCGACCGCCAGTGCCAGCTGCCAGCCCCAGCTCAGGTCCGGCCCCGTCCCGGCCCCGCCCCAGGGCGGCAACGACCGGCCGACGGCGGCGACCGCCAGCCCGACGGTGATCAACACGGTGACCTGCGCCGTGCCGGCCGCGACGAACAGCGCACCGGCCCGCGGACCGGTCCGCCAACCGCCGCCACCGTCCACCGCCGCCGACAGGAACCGCACGGCGGCGGCCATCCCCAGGGCCACCGTCGCCGCCGCGAGCAGCAGCACTGACGGCCGCAGCTCCGCCACCGGACGCAGCAGGGCGGCGGCGAGCACCGGCACCAGCAGCGCCGCCGCCACCGCCCGCAGCGCCCGCCCCCCGACGAGCCGGGCCGCGCCGAAACCGGTCAGCGCGACCAGCAACAGCGGCACCCCGGCCAGCAGTGGCGAGCCCCCCGCCCGCCCACCGACCAGCGGCACCACCGCGCACGCCGCCGCGCCCACCAGCGCGCCGACGTGACCGGCGCCGGCCAACACCCGGCCGACGAGCTGCGCCGCCCCACCCCGGCCACGCAGCGCGGCCAGCACGGCCAGGTTCAGCGACGCCACCCCGAGCAGGACCAACGCCCACCCCGCCGCACCCAGCCCGGCCTCGGCGGCGAGCAGCGGCAACGCCGGCTGGGCGGCCACCAGGGCGGCGAACCAGGGCCCCGTCAACCCGCTCCACCGGCCGTACGCCACGGCGACCGCCGCGCTGGCCCCCCCGACCAGCGCGGCGTACCGGCTGCCCGGCCAGCCGGTCACGCCGGCCAGGTCCACCGACCAGGCCGCGTAACCGTCCAGCACCACCAGCAGCAACCCCACCGCGGCAAACGTCTCCGCCGTGCCGCGCAGCCCCCGGCGGACCGCCAGCAGCGGTACGCCCAGCGCGAACGCGGTGAACGCCGCCAGAATCAACGCCCGGCCGGCGACCCCCACCGCCGCCCAGGCGACCGCGGTGAACACCACCGCCGCAGTGCCCAGCAGGAGTCCACCGAGGACGAAGAGCAGACCCTGGACCGTCCGGGCCGAGGTCTCCGCCGCACCCGGCCGGGAGCCCGCCGCGACACCGGGGCCCGGGCCGATGAACGGCGCCGGGCCGGCCACCGGCACCGGCACCGGGCGCGCCACGACCGGGACCGCCAGCCCGGCGCGGACGACAGCGGCCAGTTCGGCCCGCCGACCGGACACTGTCGACAGCCGTCCGGCCAGCTCGGTGTACGCGCGGCGAGCCCGCTCCACCTGCGGCTCGAGCTCGGCGACCTCCCGGCTCAGCCGAACCACCTCGGCGGCGATCGGGTCGGGTGCGCGCCGGCAGCCGGAGCATCCGGCGCTCAGATCGGCCGGTGCGCCGCAGGCGGGACAGGGGTATCGGGTGTCGTCCACCGGGTCATCATCGACAACCGACCGGGGTGCGACCCAGAGTGCGCGTACTCAGGATCGGGTGTGCTCGTACACCCAGGTGGCGTAGTCGGGGTTTCCGCTCTCCACCCTGGACACCAGGATCTCCGGCACCTCGTACGGGTGGCTGACCCGGATCTGGTCCAGCAACGCGGTGAGCCGATCCGGTGCGGTCTTGAACTGCACCGACCACTCGGTGCTCGTCTCCATCCCGGATCGCCACCAGTAGGTGCTGTCCACCTGACCACCCACCTGGGCGCAGGCGGCGAGCCTGCCGGCGACGGCCGCAGCCGCCAGCACGTCGGCGACCGAACGCGCGTCCACCACCGTTGTCACCACGCAGATCTCGTCCACGCCCGCACCCTACGCGGACATTTACCGATTAGCGGCGATCCAGGCATCAATCTGCGCCCACCAGTCGAAGAGCCAGTCGATGCGTTCCTGCCGTCCGGTCGGTACGTCCTCCGGCGGCACGGACCAGAACCGCATCACGATCCGCTTGTCCATCGGCAGCTCCCGCCACACGTCGGCGACGGTGAGCATCCGGTCCAGACCGGTGTGGGCGACGAAGATGACCCCGGCGTCGGGTGCGGCGTCCAGCGCGGCGAGCATCCCACCGGGCTGCGGGGCGAGCACGTGGCGCATCCGCTCGGCGCGCAGGGCCATCCGTTCCAGGCCGAGGGAGCGCAACCGGGCGATGGCGCGCAGCCGTCGCCGGGGGGTGAAGTTGCCGCCCTCGGGGAAGATCACGAACGCGTCGTTGTCGTCCAGGCCGGTGGCGAGGTGCCCGACCTGGCGTACCGTCTCCTCGCCGCGCTCCGTAGTCGGCGCGATGAACCGGTTCGGCAGCCGGTTGAGCAGCACGTCGATCGCCGGATCCCACTGGAGGCTGTCCTTGAGGACGATCCGAGGCTCCCGGTGGAACCAGTTGACCAGCCCGTGGATCAGGATGAACGAGTCGCCCGGCCCGGCGTGCCGACAGAGCACCAGCTCGGGCCGGCCGGGCAGCGCAGTGTCCGGGTCGGTGCCCACCACGTCGATGCTCAACCGCAGTGTCCACCGTGCCTGCCAGAACAGCACCCGCAGGAACCACCCGGCCAGCACGTAGTGCGCGCGCTGGAAGGCCGGCGACCGGGTCCGCCAGCCGAAACCGGAGACGACCCAGAGCACGAAGAGCGCGAGCAGCGCGGCAGCGTCCCAGACCAGGTAGAAACAGCCGATCCAGAGCAGTCGCAGTGGACGCAACCGGCCCGGGACCAGCGGCGACGCGGCTGCGGCCAGAAGTGCCCAGAGCGGCAACGTGGTGACCACGAGGAAGGCGAGCAGCACGACGGCGGGCGCGAACAGCAGCCGACGCAGCCACCGGGGAGGTAACGGCATCAACGCTCCTGGTGGGTGGCGAGGTAGCGCCGTGAGGCGGTGTACGCGCGGCTGATCCGCCGTCCCACCGCCGCCATGTCCCGGTACGCCCACGGTGTGTCGTCGCGGGGGTTGAGCCCGCCGGTCGGCAGGACGTGCACCTCCACCCCCTCCGGCAGAGCCGCCAACTCCCGGAAGAAGCGGTGCCGGCGGGATATCTCGAACGCGACCTGCGCGATCTCCCACGGCCGACGGGGCGGAGTCAGCTCCCGTTCGATCCGACCGACCTGGAGCACGTAGATCCGGCGGGCGCCGACGGCCACCGCTTCGCCGATAGGGATGGAGTTGACGATCCCGCCGTCCACGTAGTGCGCGCCGTCGATCTCCATCGGCGGAAGCAGGCCCGGCACCGAGGCCGACGCCATGACCGCCGGCACCACCGGACCACTGTCGAACCAGTGCTCCGCGGCCCGCTCGATGTGGGCGGCGCAGCACCGGAACGGCACCCGCAGGTCGGCGAAGGTGGTGTCCACCCCCAGCTCGGTCTCCAACAGGCGGCGCAGCGGCCGGGGCGAGTGCAGGTGGGTGCGGGCGGCGAAACGGCGCAGCTGCCGGGCGACCGAGTCGCCGTACACCTCGCTCGCCTCCGGTGAGGCCCAGAGCCGGACCAGCCGGTCGGTCACCGCCTCGGACGGGTCGGCGGCGACCAACGCGCCGTTGACCGCGCCGATCGAGGTGCCCAGGACCATGTCGGGTTGGATGCCGGCCCGGAACAGGGCACGCAACATGCCGACCTCGACCGCGCCGAGCACTCCCCCGCCGCCGAGCACGAACGCCACCGGTCCCGCCGCCATGCCTCTCATCCTGGCACGGGCCCGCCGCCGGCTGTCGGGCCGGCGGTCGGCGCACGGTAGGCACCGTCCACCGACGGTCGGCGGCGACAGCGTTGACAGGCTGATCGCATTCGCGCAACCTGATACCGCTCCCACCCCTGAGGCAGGTGCGATCCGTGAAGGCAGCGCTGCATCCGGGCCGATTGCTGGCTCGCAGATACCGACTTCTGGACCAGATCGGCGCTGGTGGCATGTCGGTCATCTGGCGTGCCCGGGACGAGGTGCTCGACCGGGTGGTCGCACTCAAGGTGCTCGCCCCGTCACTCGCCGCGGACGCGCGGTTCCGGGGAATGGTGCGCGAGGAGGCACGGGCCGCCGCCCAGTTGGTGCACCCGCACCTGACCTCCGTGCACGACTACGGCGAGACGGTCGACCCGGACGGCTCGATCACCTCGTTCGTGGTGATGGAGCTGCTCAACGGCGAGGAGTTGAAGCTTCGGCTCACCGAGGGGCCGCTGCCGTGGACCGAGGCGGTCCAGGTGGGCGCGCAGGTGGCGGACGCGCTGGCGGCCGCGCACCGGCTCGGCATCGTGCACCGGGACATCACCCCGGCCAACGTGATGATGACCGCCACCGGCGTCAAGGTGCTCGACTTCGGCATCGCCACCCGCATCGGCGCGCCCGACGAGGACGAGGACGGCGAGACCTTCGGCACCCCGGCGTACGTCGCCCCGGAACGTCTCGACGGCGCGCCGGCCCAGCCGTCCACCGACGTGTACTCGCTCGGCGTGCTGCTGCACGAGGCGCTCACCGGCCGGGTCCCGTATCCGGCGGACACCTGGGAGCAGCTCAGCGCCGCGCTGGCCAGTGGCCCGCCGCCGACGCTGGCCGACCTACCGGACCTGCCCGCGCCGGTGGCCGAGATCTGCCTGCGCAGCCTCGCCCGGAACCCGGCCGACCGGCCGACCGCCCGCCAGGTCGCCACCGCGCTCCGCGACCACTCGCTGCCCGCCGAGCCCCCGACGGCGACCATCCGGGTGCCCACCCAGCCCCTGCCACCGCAGTCGCCCGCCGTCGCGACGCCCAGCATCGCGGCGGCGACGCGACTGGGCGGAGCCGTCCCGGACGGGGAAACCTCCTCCGGCGCGGGCGAGCCGCCGACCGGGTCGGGCTGGTCGCGGCGGCGACTGGTGCTGCTGCTGGTGCTGGCCGTCGGGCTGACAGCGGCCGGGGTGGCGCTGTTGCCCGAACAGCAGCCGACCCGCCGGGCGCAGCAATCCGCCGGGCCGGTGACGACCCCGTCGACCGACCCGCCGGCCCCCGAGCCGTCCACGCCGATCACGTCCGCCCCGCCGACCCCGCCGCCCTCGACGAAGCCGACCACCGGGGCGCCCACCTCGAACCCGGGCACCCTCACCGAGGTCGCGAACCGGGTCGACGGGTTGATCGGCACCGGGCTGAGCGCCGGTGAGATCCGCGACGACGTCGCCCTCGACCTGCGCAACGAGCTGCGCAACCTGACCGTCGCGGTCAGCTCCGGCCGCGAGGAGCTGGCACCGCCGGTGGCCCGGCTGCGCGCCAAGGTCGCCGTCCGTCTCGGTGAGGGCGGCATCAGCCCGGCGTACGCCTCCCGGCTGGACGCCGCCATCGCCGAGCTGGGCGCGACCGGGGCCTGACCCAGCGACACCGATGGGTCAGCGCACCGGCACCCGGGCCGGATCACGGACGTCGTGCCGGCCGAGGGCGAAGCGCCGATAGACCTCGGCGTAGCCGCTCGCCATCCGTTCGACCGAGAAGTTCCCGGCCACGTGCGCCACGCAGTCCTCCGGGTCGAGTCGCTGCGCCGCCAGCAACGCCGCGGGTAGCTCCTCCGACCGCTCGACGACGAGCCCGGTCAGCCCCGGCCGCACCAGCTCCGGCACCGCACCCCGGTTGAGCGCCACCACCGGCGTGCCGGTGGCCATCGCCTCCAGCATCACCATGCCGAACGGCTCGTCCCACTGGATCGGCATGATCAGGCAGCGCGCGTCGACGAGCATCCGCAGCGTCGTCGCGCGGTCCGCGTTGAGCACCACTGTCACGTCCTCGTCGACCATCGGCGCGACGACCTGCTCGTAGTAGCGGCGCTCGGCCGGCTCGTTGCACTTGCCGGCCAACAGCAGGGGCAGTCCGGCCGCCCGGCACGCCCGGATGGCGGTGTCAGGGCCCTTGTCCGGGCTGAACCGGGCCAGCCACAGCACCGGCCCCGCGCCGGGCGTGTGCTTGCGCGGGAAACCGCGGATGTCGAGCGCGTTGTGCACGGTGCCGGCCCAGGGCAGGTCCGTGTTCAGCCGGCGCTGGGCGTGCGAGATGGCCACCAGCGCGACGCCCGCGTCGATGTCGCTCAGCACGTCGCCGTACTCCCCCACGGGGTTGCCGTGCACCGTCGCGACCGTCGGCACGGCCCGACGACCGGCGACCAGCGGACCGATCGTGGTGTGGTCGTGGATCACGTCGAAGTCGGCCGGGCTGATCAGCCGATTCACCCGGGCCAGGTGTGCCAGCTCGGGTAGTGACTCGCCGAGCCGCTCGTACTGGATCTCGGCCACCGTGGAGACGAAACCGTCGGCCGCCGTGCCGTGGTCACCTCCGGCGCCGAACAGGGTGACCGAGTGCCCCTGCCCGCACAGCGCGTCCACCAGGGCGGCGACGACCTGCTCAAGGCCGCCGTAGCCGGGCGGCGGAACTGACAACCATGGCGGAACCACCATCGCGATCCGCAACGATCGCTCCTCGGGGCGGCCCGCAGGCGAGTGGTTCACGGCCACGAGTCCTCCCCGTTGCTCCCCGGTACGGCGGCACCGCCGGTCGGCGGCGGTTTCCCGGTGGCGTCCCCGGTAAACCGGACATGGCGGACGACGATCACCCGCCCACCAGGAGTTGGTCGTGGACCACCCGCACCCCGGGCGCGGACCACGCCACCCGCTCGACCTGGTCGCGTTCCCACCAGGAGCGGACCACCCCGGCGAGGACCAGCGTGTCGCCGTCCACCTCGACGGTCACCCGCTCGCCGCCGAGCGTGCGCAGCAGCGCCCGCTGGACGTCCCGCCGCAGCCGCTCGGCGTCCGGTGGCGCCGCGGGTCGTACCTCGATCAGGTTGGTGATGCCCCGTACGCCGTCGAGCCGGCGCACCTCGCCCTCGGCGGCCCGCCGCTGCCACCCGAACTCGACCTCGCCGCGCAGCATCAGCCAGCCGTTGGCCACCGTCACGTCGAGCCGTTCGGCGGGCACGAAGCTGTCCCACTCCAGGGCGCGGGTGGCGGCGTCGGCGACCTCGGCGTCGGTACGCCCCGGGGTGCCCGGCAGCCGCACCTCCATCTCGTCGGCCACCGCCCGTACGCCCCGGACCCGCTGTGCGCACCGGGTCGCGGCCCAACCGCGCGCCGCACCGTCCACGAACCCGGTCAGGGTGACCACGCCCTGGTCGACGGTCACCCCGATCTCGTTCGGTTGCAGTTGGGGGTCCCAGGCCAGCTCGGCCAGGACGTCGCGTTGGATCCGCTGGTCCTCGCGGACATCCACCACCTCGGTCATGGCACGTCACCCCCGGTTCCGGTCGTCGCCCTGCGAACCTGCCGGGCGGACGGGTGACGGCGGTTCACCCGATCCGGGTGAACCGCCGTCCGGGCGCAAAGAAGCGGCGGGTGACGGAGCCGACCCCCTCGGCCCCGCCACCCGCCGCTGGCGGGAGGAAGCAGGTTCAGTAACTGGTCAGGACGTCTCGGCGAGCGTCACGGTCGCCGACTTCTCGACACCGTTGCGCTTGAACTGCACCTCGACCCGGTCGCCGACCTTGCCGGCCTGCACCGCGCCGACCAGGTCGTCCGAGTCGTTGACGGGCTTGTCGCCGAACCGGGTGACGACGTCGCCGCGCTGGAGGCCGGCCTTCTCCGCCGGGCTACCCGGGGTGACCGACGCGACGAGGGCGCCGCCGCCCTCGGCCGGGTTGACGCCGACCCCGAGTGACGGGTGGCTGACCTTCTCGCCACGCTGGAGCTTGCCGGCGACGTCCTTGGCCTTGTTGCTGGGGATGGCGAACCCGACACCGATGTTGCCGGTGCTCTGCCCGGAGGTCGCGATGGCGGTGTTGACGCCGATCACCTCGCCCCGGGTGTTGACCAGCGCGCCGCCGGAGTTGCCCGGGTTGATCGGGGCGTCCGTCTGGAGCAGGCCGGAGATCGAGCTGACCGCCTGGCCCTGCTGCTGGGTCGGGTCCTGCGGCTGACCCTCGCCGGCCCGGATGGTGCGGTCCCGGGCGCTGAGGATGCCCGAGGTCACCGAGCCCTGCAGACCGAGCGGGCTGCCCAGGGCGAGCACCTGGTCGCCGACCTGCATGGCGTCGCTGTCGCCGAACTTGGCCGGCTTGAGGTCGCTCACCCCGTTGGCCTTCACCACGGCCAGGTCGGTCTTCGGGTCGGTGCCGATGATCTTCGCGTCGGCGGTCTTGCCGTCGGCGAAGACCACCCGTACGGCGTCGCCGGCGGCGGACGCGACCACGTGGTTGTTGGTCAGCACGTACCCGTCGGCGCTGAGCACCACCCCGGAGCCCTCACCGCTGCCGGTGGTGATCGAGACGACGCTGTCCTGCACCGACGCGGCGATCTTCGGCAGGTCCGCGCCATTGATCACGGGAGCCGCGGAGTAGGTGCGGGTGATGCCGCCGCCGTCGCCGTCGAGGGCGAGCGCGAGCGCGCCACCGGCGACACCGGAACCGAGCATCAGGGCGAACACCGCGACGCCGGCACCGGCGAACTTGGCGATGCGACCCGGCCGGGGGCCGCTGCCGGGCGGCGCGACCTGCGGGCCCCACGGCGGGACCGGCTGGCCCGGGTGGTGCGGGTGCTGCCCGGGGTGCTGGGCGTGCTGCCCGGGGTGCTGCTGGTGCTGGGCGTACGGCATACCCGGCTGGCCCCCGCCGGCCCAGCCGGACTGCTGGCCCTGGTACCAGGGGGCACCGGGGTAGTGACCGGCCGGCTGCGGGTAGCCGGCCTGGCCGGGCGCCGGGTGACCGGAGACCGGGTACGGCGGCGCGGACGGCGTGGCGGCCGGACGCTCGTAGCCGGTCGACGGCTCGTAGCCGGTCGACTGGGCGGCGGCCGGCGGGCCGGCGGGCGCGGCGGAGCCGGGGTAACCGGCCGGGATGGCGGTGGTGGTCTCCGCGTCACCGGTGGTGGAGGCGACCGTCGGGTCGCCGCCGGTCGAGACGACCGGTACCGGAGTGGTCGGGGAGTCGGACTGCACGCGCTCGTCGCGCGGCAGCTCGGCGGTGGGGTGCGACGGCTCGGCGTCGGTGGGGGCCGGCCGGCGCTGCGGGTCGGACTCGAACTCGGTCATGGCACTACCTTCTCCCTCCGCACTGCAATCAACCTGGAACCGTCCTGGAAGTTGGCTGAAAGTCACTCCGCCGTGCCGTCGACCTGCGGCAGCAGCGGCAGCCGCACCCGGAAGGTGGCTCCGCCGCCGGGCGTCTGGGCCACCTCGACCGAGCCGTGGTGGGCGGCGACCAGCGCGGCCACGATGGCCAGGCCAAGGCCGGTCCCGGTGTTGCCGTCGGCTCGTCGGGTACGGGCCGCGTCGGCCCGGTAGAACCGTTCGAAGACGCGTTCCGCCTGCTCGGCCGAGAGACCGGGGCCGGTGTCGACGACCTCCACGACGGCGAAGCCCCCCGGTTCGGCGCGCAGCCGTACCCGGACCTCAGCCTCCGGTGGGGTGTGCGTGAGCGCGTTGGTGACCAGGTTGCCGATCACCTGCCGCAGCCGCGCGTCGTCGGCGGAGACGACGAGCGGGCCCGATTCGGGAGCGATCTCCAGCTCGATCCGCCGCTCCGGTGCCATCGCCCGCGCGGCCTGCACCGCGTCGGAGGCGAGCACCGGCAACTCCACCGGGGTCAGCGAGAGCGGCCGTTCCATGTCCAGCCGGGCGAGCAGCAGCAGGTCTTCCACCAGCAGCCCCATCCGGGACGCCTCGTCCTCGATCCGGCGCAACAGGCCGGAGGTCTGTTCCGGTTCACGCGCAGCGCCCTGCCGGTACAGCTCGGCGAAGCCGCGGATCGTGGTGAGCGGAGTCCGCAACTCGTGCGAGGCGTCGGCGACGAACTGCCGCATCCGCTCTTCGGAGCGGATGGCCCGCGCCTCGGACGCCTGAGCCGCGACGGCGGCATCCCGGGCGGCGCTCTCCGCCCATCGCGCGGAGGTCTCCGAGGCGGCTCGGGCGGTGAACGCCGCCTCGATCTGGGTGAGCATCGCGTTCAGCGCGCGCGACAGTCGGCCCAGTTCCGAGGTCGGCTCGGCCTGGCCCTCCTCCGGGTCGGGCACCCGGCGGGTCAGGTCGCCGCCGGCGATCGCGGCGGCGGTCTGTTCGATCTCGACGAGGGGCTTGAGGCTGGTCCGGACGATCGCGGCGCCGACCGAGGCCAGCATGATCAGCACTGCGCCGCCGACCAGGAGGTCTATCCAGACGAGCTGCTTCACCGCCCGGTCCACCTCGGTCAGCGGCTGACCCACGGCCAGCACCGAGCCGTCCGGCTGAGCGGCGTAGTAGACGCGCCACCGGGTGAGGCGATCGTGTGAGATGACGGTGCGCGGCTCGCCCTCCGCCGCCTCGAAGTCCCTGCGGGTGGCGGGGAACGTGGGCAGCTGTGCGGGGTAGAAGTTGCGCTTGTCGTACTGGGGGTCGTACACCTGCCGCTCGTCGGCCACGATCACGACGTAGTCGCTGGGCAGCATCGCGCCGACCTCACCGCTGCGCAACTGCTGAAGCACCTTGCCGAGGCCCTGGGCGGTCGACCGGACCTGCCCGTCGACCTGGCCCTCCAGGTAGTTGCGCAGGAAGTACGCGGTCAACGAGCTGATCACCAGTAGCGCGACGGCGACCAGCGCGAGCACCGAGGCGACCAGCTTCACCCGCAGCGGAACGCTTCGCACCCGCCCCTTCGCCTGCTGGACTGCGTTCACGCCGCCGGCTTGCGCAGGACGTACCCCACGCCGCGAAGAGTGTGGATCAGCCGGGGCTGGGTGGTGTCGACCTTGCGCCGCAGGTACGAGATGTAGGACTCGACGATGTTGTCGTCGCCACGGAAGTCGTAGTTCCAGACGTGGTCGAGGATCTGCGCCTTGGACAGCACCCGGTTGGCGTTGAGCATCAGGTACCGCAGCAGCTTGAACTCGGTCGGCGAGAGCTGCACCCGCTGGCCGGCGCGGTGCACCTCGTGGGTCTCCTCGTCCAGCTCCAGGTCGGCGAAGGTGAGCCGGGACGGGGCCTGCTCGCCGGTGGTGGTGCGGCGCAGCACGGCGCGGATCCGGGCGGTCAGCTCCTCCAGGCTGAACGGCTTCGTGACGTAGTCGTCGCCGCCCAGGGTCAGCCCACGGATCTTGTCGTCGGTGGCGTCCCGGGCGGTCAGGAACACCACCGGGGTACGCGTGCCGCCCTCGCGGAGCATCCGGATGACCTCGAAACCGTCGAGGTCGGGGAGCATCACGTCGAGTACCACCAGGTCGGGCCGATGGTCCTTGGCGGCGTTGAGCGCCGCGCTTCCACTTGTCGCGGTGGCCACGTCGAAGCCCGCGAACCGCAGGCTCGCGGAGAGCAGTTCGAGGATGTTGGGGTCGTCCTCGACGACAAGCAGTCGCGCCTCGGTCTGGGTAGCGGGCATGCGCCCATCATCGGTGACGTCACTGCGCCAGCGCTGGACGCTTCCTGCAAAAAGGCTGTGAGTCGCCGGACCGTCCGGTGACGCCGATCAGCGCAACAGGCGACGCATCCCGTCCAGGGCGCCGTCGAGCAGCCGGATCGCGGTGCGCAGCTGGGTGTCGCCGAACTGTCGGGCGCGAATCAGCCGGCCCACCTCGGCGGTGAACGCGGCCAGCCGCTGGTCGAGCTCGTCGAGCAGTTCGGCCTGCGGCCCGGCGGTCGACCCCGGCCTGGGCGGCGGTGCGGGCGTCTCCCACCGGGCCCGCCTGGTCTGCCGGGTGATGTCGCTCAACTCCCGCTTGAGGTCGCGGGCCGACCCGCGTACCTCGCTGCGGATCTCGCCGGCCAGGCTGGAGAGGTCCGCCACGGAGGCCGCGATGTCCGTTTCCAACGCTGTCAGCTCACCGGCCCGCTGGCGCAGCTCCGCCCGGCCGGCGTCGGTGATGTCGTACGTCTTGCGGCCGCCGGCCGCCGTGTGGCTGACCAGACCCTCGACCTCCAGCCGTTGCAGGCGGGGGTAGATGGTGCCGGCGCTGGGGGCGTACAGCCCGAGGAAGCGGTCCTCGAGCAGGCGGATCAGCTCGTAGCCGTGCTTGGGGCCGTCGTCGAGGAGCTTGAGCAGGTAGAGCCGGAGCCGCCCGTGGCTGAACACGGCGGTCACGGCAGCTCCTCTCCATCGTCGTCGACGGCTCGGGCGAGCAGGGCGATGCTCCCCGAGGTCGCGGAAGCCCAGAGCTTACCGTCGCCGGCGCCGAGCACTCCCTCGCTGCTGGGCAGCGGGAACGTCGAGCTGCGCAGCTGCGGAAAGCCGCTGGTGATCCGGCCGGAGGCGGTGTTCAACTGGACGGCGAGGTCGCTGTCCGCGCGGACCCGGACGGTGATGCTGCCCGAGATGGTGGTCAACCGGATCTCGCTGCGCCGGGGGTTGTCCAGATCGCAGGTGATGGCACCGGAGACGGTCTGGGCCCGCACCCGGTCGGCGGCGCTGTCGGCGAGGATCACCTCCCCGGAGACCGTCTCCACCGTGAGGTCACCGCTGACGCCGAGCGCCTCCACCGGGCCTGAGGTGAGCTTCGCCGAGGTGCTACCGCGCAGACCCATCAGGGTGATCTGGCCGGCGACGACGTGGGCGGTGGTCTGCCGACGCAGGCCGGAGGCGACCAGCGACCCCGCGACCAGGCCCAGGTCGGCGAGGACGTCGGCGGGCACGGCGACGGAGACGTCCGCCCGGGGGTAGCGGTGGATCATCCGGAAGAACCGCAGGACGTCCGACCAGCCCCGACCACGCTCCTGGCGGATGCTGAGCCGACCGTCGGTGTGGTCGATCAGGACCGGCCGACGGCCGACCTGGGTCACGTCGATCCGGGTCGGCCCATCGGTGGCGACCACGTTGAGCCGCCCACTGACCAGTCGAACGTCCAGCCGGACGACCGGAGCGTCCACGGTGAGCCGTTGCGGGCTCTCGACCGTCCAACCGGCCATGGCGTCCCCCTCTCGACGACGCGCGGAAGGCACGCCGAACAGAAGGAGACTGTAACGCGATACATCGCGACATCACAAGACTGTCGCGACTCTCGCTCCGCCGCGCGCCGGGCGCTCAGGCCGCCAGGTCCAGCTCCTGTTCGGTGTCCGGCCTCGGCACCGGGACGGCCGGGGTCACCGTCGGGACCGGCCGCAGCCGGGCCCGCGCCACGGCGCCCGCCGGGGGCACCAGGTGTACGGCCGACTCGGCGGCCCGGGCCAGCAACCGCCGGTCGGCGTTCCGGGCCGGGTGCAGCGCGGCGGCGATCGTCACCGAGACCACCAGGTTCCGCGTCGCGACGACCCGTGCCACCGAGCGCAGCAGGGTGTCCGCGCCGAGGAAGGCGGCTGCCGTGGTGGTCGACCCGGTGTCCGCACAGCGGTAGGTGAGCCGCAGCGGGACCACCGGGCTGCCCGTGTCGATGGCCGCCTGGAACGTCGCGGGCCGGAACCCACCGCCGGGGCGGCAGTCGGTGGCGTCGTTCCCGGCGCACCACGTCGTACCCTCCGGGAAGACCGCCACCGACCGCCCGGCGCGCAGCGCGTCGGCGACCCGGGCCACGGTCCTGGGCAGCGCCAGCGGCCGGGCGCGGTCCACGAAGACCGTGCCCGCCGCCGCGGCCAGCAGACCAACCACCGGCCAGGAGCGGATCTCCCGTTTCGCCACCATCCGGGTGGGCGCGACCGCCAGCACTGCCAGGATGTCCAGCCAGGAGGCATGGTTCGCGACCAGCAGCGCGCGCCGCCGGGGCAACCGACCCCGGACCACGAGGCGGACGCCGAAGGCGCGCACCGTGCTCCGCGCCCAGCCACGGACCAGCGCCTGCCGTTCCGGGGTGGGGAGCACCGGCAGCAGCGCCACCACCGCGATCCCGGCCAGCAGCATGCCGAGCACGGCGACCAGCCGGAGCACCCGGCGGGCCAGCGGCACCGCGGGCACCTCGCCGGCCGCTGGGAGGCAGTCGTCGTCGCAGCCCGAGGAGGGCCGCCACAGGTCGCCCGGCACGGCGCTCACCGCTGCTCACCGCCGAGGAAGTGCCGCAGGTAGCGCGGGTTCATCCGGTCCATGGAAAAGAGGACGTAGAAGTCCGCGCACCCGAAGTCGCTGTCGTAGGACGGCTCGCCGCAGATCCACGCGCCGAGCCGGAGGTAGCCCCGCAGCAGCGGCGGAACCGTCACCCGCCCGGCCGGGGCAGCGGCGACCGGGCCGGCGGCAGCCGCCCGGGCGAACCAGGGCCGCAACGGGCGGACCCGCAGCGGCGGTGGCGACAGGTGCCGGGTCTGGGCCTGGGTCCACACCTCGGCCACCGTCCGCCCGCCGTCAGCCACCGGCACCGAGGCGCAGCCGCCGAGCCAGCGGGAGCCGCGCAGGTGCAGGTACCGGACGATGCCGGCCCACATCAGGTTGATCACCGCTCCGGAGCGGTGGTCCGGGTGCACGCAGGACCGGCCCGCCTCGACCAGGTCGTCGCGGAGCGGGTCGAGCGGGCTCAGGTCGAACTCGCCCTCGGCGTAGCGCCGGCTGGTGCGCCCCGGCGGCAGCAGCCGGTACGTGCCGACCACCTCGCCGGTGCTGTCCTCGCGGACGATCAGGTGGTCGCAGTACGCGTCGAAGGGGTCCACGTCCAACCCGGCCTCGCCGGGGAGGAGGGTGGCGCCGAGCTCGGTGGCGAACACCTCGTGGCGCAGGCGTTGCGCGGCCGCGACCTGGGTGGGGTCGTCGGCGATCAGCAGGGTGTATCCGCTGGTCTTCAGGGGTGCGCCAGCGGCATGCAGAACGGCCATGGGATCTGTGTAAGGGCCCGGGTTGCCATTCACGGGGACCACTGGTGTCGGCAGGATGAACGCCGGCCGGCAGATGGTTCTCACCGCGACCGTGCGAGGCTGCGGTACGGCCCGGCGACGACGCCGGCACGCCCCACCGGAGGCCGACTATGCGCATCGAATCCCGCTACAACGGGCCCGCCGGTTCCGGCAACGGCGGCTGGAGCGCGGGGATCTTCGCCGCCGAGGCGGGCGGCGGCGGGCCGGTCGAGGTGACGCTGCGTCGGCCACCACCGTTGGAGACCGAGCTGACGCTTGTCGACGGCGAGGTGCGCGACCCGGCCGGCGAGCTGGTGGCCGAGGTACGCCCGGCCGGGATGATCGACGCCGTCGTACCCCCGGTCGACCTGGAGACGGCGGTCGCCGCGGCGGCCCGCTACCCCGGCCTGGCCGAGCATCCGTTCCCCACCTGTTACGTCTGCGGGCCGCAGCGCGCCGACGGACTGCGGATCTTCCCTGGCCGGCTGCCGGACGGGCGGACCGCCGCACCGTTCCGCGCGCCCGCACGGGTCGGCGCGGCAACGGTCTGGGCCGCGCTGGACTGTCCCGGTGGTTGGGCGGTGCTCGCGCCGGGCCGCCCGTACCTGCTGGGCCGGATCGCCGCGGTGGTCGCCGCGCTGCCCGCGCCGGGCGACGAGTGTGTGGTGACCGGCGAGTTGCTGCGCGTCGATGGGCGCAAGGCGCTCGTGCACACCAGCCTGTACGGCCCGGACGGGTCGTTGCTCGGCGCGGCGCGGGCAACCTGGATCGCCCGCTGAATCCGGTCCGTAGTCCGCAGGGATGAGTCACCTCCGCCCCGCGACGGAGGCGAACGTACCGACCGCGCCTGATTGACCTTGTTGCCACGGGCCGTCACGCTGTGCCACGGCGTACCTCGACGCCACACACGGGAGGAGAACGATGACTGACGGGCAGCGAAGCCCCACCAACGACGGTCAGATCGTGGTGTCCGGTCTGACGAAGCAGTACAAGAACGTCCGGGCGGTGAACAACCTGTCCTTCACGGTGGCGCCGGGACGGGTGACCGGCTTCCTCGGCCCGAACGGCGCAGGCAAGACCACCACGCTGCGCATGCTGCTGAACCTGGTCACGCCGACCGCCGGCACGGCCACCATCAGCGGCCAGCGGTACACCGACCTCGCCACCCCGCTGCGTCAGGTCGGGGCGGTGCTGGAGGCGTCCAGCGCGCACAAGGGCCGCACCGGCATCAACCACCTGCGGGTGATCTGCGCGGCGGCCGGGCTGCCCAAGCAGCGGGCCGACGAGGCGCTGGCCCTGGTCGGGCTGACCCCGGCGGCGAAGCGAAAGTTCAAGGGTTACTCGCTGGGCATGAAGCAGCGGCTCGGCATCGCCGCCGCGATGCTCGGTGACCCCCGCGTGCTGATCCTCGACGAGCCGGCCAACGGGCTGGACCCGGAGGGCATCCGGTGGATGCGTGGGTTCCTCAAGAACCTTGCCCACGAGGGTCGTACGGTGCTGGTCTCCAGCCATCTGCTGTCGGAGATGCAGTTGCTGGCCGACGACGTGGTGATCATCGCGGCCGGGCAGTTGGTTCGGCAGGGTCCGGTCGACCAGGTGCTCGGGTCGATGGCCCAGGGCGCCAGGGTCCGGGTGCGCACCCCGCAGGCCGAGGTGTTGACCGCCGCCCTGAAGGCGCAGTCGGCGACCGTCGAGACCGACGAGCAGGGTGTGCTGCTGGTCGGCGGGGTGGACGCCCCGACGATCGGCCGGTCCGCTCTCGCGGCCGGGGTCGAGCTGCACGAACTGACCACCGAACGGCCCGATCTGGAACGGGTCTTCCTGGAGCTGACGGCCGGAAAGGCGGGCATCCGATGAACCTGGTCCGATCCGAGCTACTCAAGATCCGTACCACCAGCACCTGGTGGTGGTTGGCCATCGGCGCGCTCCTCTCGATCGCACTGGCCTTCGCGGTCAACGCGTGGTTGGCCGTCACGGCGCTCGGCGGTGACGCCGAGAACATCGGCGTCAGCCCCGAGCAGGCGACCGCGCCGGCGCAGGCGGCGAACCTCTACACCTCGGGCCAGTACCTCGGGCTGATGTTCGTGATGCTCATCGGCATCCTGATGGTCACCAACGAGTTCTTCCACCAGACCGCGACCACGACGTTCCTGACGACCCCCCGGCGTACGTCGGTCATCGTCAGCAAGCTCGTCGCCGCCAGCCTGCTGGGCTTCATGTTCTGGCTGGCCACCACGCTGATCGACCTGGCCGCCGGCGCGATCTTCCTGTCCGCGAACGACTACGGCACTCAGCTCGGTGAGTGGCCGGTGCAGCGGGCGCTGCTGTTCAACCTGCTGGCCTACGCCATCTGGACGATCCTCGGGGTGGGCATCGGCACGCTGATCACCAACCAGCTCGGAGCGGTGATCACGGCGGCGGTGCTCTATCTGATCGGCACCCAGGTGGTGGGTCTGCTCTTCCTGCTCCTGTCGAACCTGCTCGACAGCGAGGCGGTGCTCAAGTGGCAGGTGATCTGGCCCGCTGTGGCGTCCCAGGTCATGATCACGGAGGGCACCTCGGAGTTCACCCCGTCCTGGTGGGTCGGTGCCCTGGTGCTGATCGGCTACGCGCTGGTCAGTGGAGTCGTCGGAATCCTGCTCACCCGACGGCGCGACATCGCCTGACGGCGTCCGCGACCCCGGGGCGGCAACGAGCTGCCGTTCCGGGGTCGGGCGTCCGCTCGGCGTCCGGGCCCTGGTGCTACCAGTTCGACACGGTGTGCGCAGGCGTTGCTGAACTTCTGGCATCTTCTGTGAAACCGGCCACGGGACCGAGGCGGAAATGCCTGCGGGATCGGTACGGCGTAGCCTGGGAGCCGTCTAGTCCGTGCTCCTCATCGGGCGCGACGGACCCACCGCGTGCCACACAACCCGCGTGAAAGAGGCGATTACCGGCCGTGTCGACCCAGCAGACTTCGCAGGAGAACCCACTGGCGGGTTTCGGCCCGAATGAGTGGATCGTCGAGGAGATGTACCAGCGCTACCTCGCCGACCCATCGAGCGTTGATTCGGCCTGGCACGACTTCTTCGCCGACTACCGACCGGCACCGGGAGCGGCCACCCCGCGCGGCGCCGAGTCGTCGGACAAGCCGGCCGCCGCCCCGGAGCCGGACGGTCAGCCGGAGGCAGCCGCCACCGTCACCCAGCCGAGCGCCCCGGCCAAGCCGGCCACCGCGAGCAAGTCGGCCGCCGCCCAGCCGGCGCCGGCCAAGCCCGCCGCCCCCGTCACGCCGAAGGCCGCGCCGGAGAAGACGCCGGAGAAGGCCGCTGCGGCCAAGCCGGCCGCCAAGGCCGCCGCGCCGACCGCCGAAGGCCCGCAGACCACGCCGTTGCGGGGCGTCGCCGCGAAGATCGTCCAGAACATGGACGCCTCGCTGAGCGTGCCCACCGCGACCAGCGTTCGCGCGGTCCCGGCGAAGCTGCTGGTGGACAACCGCATCGTGATCAACAACCACCTCGCCCGTGGGCGGGGCGGCAAGGTCAGCTTCACCCACCTGGTCGGCTACGCGCTGGTCCGGGCGCTCGTCGCGCACCCGGAGATGAACAACTCCTTCGCCGAGGCGAACGGCAAGCCGGCGGTGGTCCGCCCGCCGCACGTCAACCTCGGCATCGCGATCGACCTGGCCAAGCCGGACGGCAGCCGCAACCTGGTGGTCCCCTCCATCAAGGGCTGCGAGCAGATGGACTTCCGGCAGTTCTGGCAGGCGTACGAGGACGTGGTCCGACGGGCGCGGCGCAACGAGCTGACCATGGAGGACTACTCCGGCACCACCATCTCGCTGACCAACCCGGGCGGCATCGGCACCGTGCACTCGATGCCGCGGCTCATGCAGGGGCAGAGCGCGATCATCGGCGTCGGGGCGATGGAGTACCCGGCCCCCTACCAGGGGATGTCCGAGGCCACCCTCGCTGAGCTGGCGGTCAGCAAGATCATCACGCTGACCAGCACGTACGACCACCGGATCATCCAGGGCGCGCAGTCCGGCGAGTTCCTCAAGGTGATGCACGAGCTGATCCTGGGCGAGCACGGCTTCTACGACCAGATCTTCACCGCGCTGCGCATCCCGTACGAGCCGGTGCGCTGGATGCGCGACGTCGCCGTCAACTCCGAGGGTCAGATCAACAAGACCGCCCGGGTGCACGAGCTGATCCACGCCTACCGGGTGCGCGGTCACCTGATGGCCGACACCGACCCGCTGGAATTCAAGATCCGCAAGCACCCCGACCTGGACGTCCTCCAGCACGGGCTCACCCTGTGGGACCTGGACCGCGAGTTCCCGGTCAACGGCTTCGCCGGCCGGCAGCGGATGAAGCTGCGCGAGATCCTCGGCGTGCTGCGCGACTCGTACTGCCGCCGCGTCGGCATCGAGTACATGCACATCCAGGATCCGGAGGAGCGGCGCTGGGTCCAGGAACGGATCGAGCGCAAGTACGAGAAGCCGTCCGCCGACGAGCAGAAGCACGTACTCAACCGGCTCAATGCCGCCGAGGCGTTCGAGACCTTCCTGCAGACGAAGTACGTCGGCCAGAAGCGCTTCTCGCTGGAGGGCGGCGAGTCGCTGATCCCGCTGCTCGGCGAGGTGCTGGAATCCTCCGCCGAGAACGGGTTGGACGAGGTCGTCATCGGCATGGCCCACCGGGGTCGGCTCAACGTGCTGGCCAACATCGTCGGCAAGCCGTACGAGAAGATCTTCTCGGAGTTCGAGGGTCACCTGGACCCGCGCTCGACGCAGGGCTCCGGCGACGTGAAGTACCACCTGGGTCAGAACGGCAAGTTCACCACCCCGGACGGCGAGCACGCGGTCAAGGTGTCGGTGGTGGCCAACCCGTCGCACCTGGAGGCCGTCGACCCGGTGCTGGAGGGCATCGTCCGGGCCAAGCAGGACCGGATCGACCTCAAGCTGGAGGGCTACACCGTGCTGCCGCTGGCGGTGCACGGTGACGCCGCCTTCGCCGGGCAGGGCGTGGTCGCCGAGACGCTCAACCTGTCCCAGCTGCGCGGCTACCGCACCGGCGGCACCGTGCACGTGGTGGTGAACAACCAGGTCGGCTTCACCACCGCACCGGAGTACAGCCGGTCCAGCCTCTACAGCACCGACGTGGCCCGGATGATCCAGGCACCGATCTTCCACGTCAACGGTGACGACCCGGAGGCAGTGGTCCGGGTCGCCCGGTTGGCCTTCGAATACCGGCAGACGTTCAACAAGGACGTCGTGATCGACATGGTCTGCTACCGCCGGCGCGGGCACAACGAGGGCGACGACCCGTCGATGTCCAACCCCCAGATGTACAAGATCATTGACTCGAAGCGCTCGGTCCGCAAGCTCTACACCGAGGAGCTCATCGGTCGCGGTGACATCACCGTGGAGGACGCGGAGGAGCTGCTGCGCGACTACCAGGCGCAGCTGGAGAAGGTCTTCAAGGCCACCCGGGACGCCGCCTCGGCCCCGCGCCAGCTCAACCGCCCGCGCCGCGAGGAGGAGCCGGAGCCGCAGGTCGACACCGCCACCGACGCGTCGGTGGTCAAGGCCATCGGTGAGGCGCACATCAACCTGCCCGAGGGCTTTACCCCGCACAAGCGGATCCAGCAGCTGCTCGACCGGCGGGCCAAGATGTCCGTCGAGGGCAACATCGACTGGGGCTACGGCGAGATCATCGCCTTCGGGTCGCTGCTGCACGACGGGGTCACCGTCCGGCTCGCCGGTCAGGACTCGCGTCGCGGCACCTTCGTCCAGCGGCACGCCTCGGTTGTCGACTCCCGCACCGGCGACGACTACCTGCCGCTGAAGTCACTCACCGGCGACGGCGAGCGCTCCCGGTTCTTCGTGCACGACTCACTGCTCAGTGAGTACGCGGCGATGGGCTTCGAGTACGGCTACTCGGTGGAGAACATCAACGCCCTGGTCGCCTGGGAGGCCCAGTTCGGCGACTTCGTCAACGGCGCCCAGTCGGTGATCGACGAGTTCATCTCGTCCGGTGAGGTGAAGTGGGGCCAGCGCTCCGCGGTCACCCTGCTGCTGCCGCACGGCCACGAGGGTCAGGGCCCGGACCACACCTCCGGCCGGCCGGAGCGGTTCCTGCAGATGTGCGCCGAGGACAACATGCGGGTGGCCATCCCGACCACCCCGGCGAACTACTTCCACCTGCTGCGCCGCCAGGCCCTGTCGCCCAAGCGCAAGCCGCTCGTGGTGTTCACGCCGAAGTCGCTGCTGCGGCACAAGCTCTGCGTCTCGTCGGTGGAGGACTTCACCACCGGCACCTTCCAACCGGTGCTGCGCGACACGGCCGCCCCGGCGCCGGAGGCGGTGAAGCGGGTGCTGCTCTGCTCCGGCAAGGTCTACTACGACCTGTTCCAGGCCCGGCAGGAGCGCGGCGTCACCGACACCGCGATCCTCCGACTGGAGCAGCTGTACCCGCTGCCGGTGGAGGAGATCCGGGCCGCCCTGGCGCAGTTCCCGAACGCGGAGGACTTCGCCTGGGTGCAGGAGGAGCCGGCCAACCAGGGTGCCTGGTCGTTCGTCGCGCTCAACCTGCTGGAGCACCTCACCGACGTTCGGCTGCGGCGGATCTCCCGCCCGGCCGCGGCCGCCCCGGCGGTCGGCTCGGCCAAGACCCACGAGGTCGAGCAGAACGCGCTGATCGAGGCGGCTCTCCCCCGCCCGTGACCTGACCCGCGCCGCGCGAGCCGGGGCAGGGCCGTTTCCCACGGTCCTGCCCCGGCTCGCGTCGGTCCATCCGATCACCGACCCGCCCGGTTCGCGCCGGGCCGAGCACGAGGACGTACGCCGTGTACTTCACCGACCGTGGCATCGAGGAGCTGGTCGAGCGCCGGGGCGAGGAGCAGGTGACCCTGGAGTGGCTCGGCGAGCGCCTGCGCGACTTCGTCGACCTCAATCCCGACTTCGAAACCCCCATCGAGCGCCTAGCCACCTACCTCGCCCGCCTAGAAGACCCCGACGACGAAGACGCCTAACCCGCTCCCACCCACCCCACCCCCACCCACCCCACCCCCCGCGCGTTGATCATGAAGTTAGCCGCGCGTGTCGTCGGCGTGTCGGGCCATAACTTCATGATCAACGGGGTGGTGGGGCCGGGCCCCGGGTTCGGAGGGGTTGGAGGGGCCGGGTGGGGGCCGTGGCGATCTTCTAGGGTGGGGTTGTGGCTCGGAGTGTTTACCTGACCAGCGTGGGGTCCGGCGGGGGCAAGTCGACGATCGCCCTCGGGTTGGCGGAGTTGCTGTCCCGCCAGGTCGGGCGGATCGGCGTGTTCCGGCCGTTGGTGGCCGACACCGGCCAGGACCCGATCCTCGCCCTGCTGAGCGAGCGTTACCGCGTCGAGGTGCCGCTGCCCGAACTGGCCGGGGCGAGCTACGCCGAGGCTTCGGCACTGGTCGCCGACGGCCGACGGGAGCAGCTCATCTCCGCCATCGTCGAGCGCTACCGGACGGTGGAGCGGCAGTGCCCGGCGGTGGTCGTGGTGGGCAGTGACTTCGACGAGCCGGGCGACCCGGCCCATCCCCGGGAGCTGGCCTTCAACGCCCGGCTGGCCACCGAGTTCGGCAGCGTGGTGGTGCCGGTGGTGGACGGCTTCGGGCAGGAGCCGGCGGCTGTCGCGTCGGCGATGCGGGGGGCGTACCACGATCTGGCCGACCTCGGCGCGACGGTGCTCGCGGTGATCGCCAACCGGGTCACCGAGCCGATGACGCTGCCCGAGCTGCCGGTCCCCGCGTACGCCATCCCGGAGGTGCCGACCGTGTCCGCGCCGACGGTGGCCGAGGTGGCGGCGGCGCTCGGCGCCACCCTGCTGGCCGGGGACGACGCCGCGCTCGGTCGCGACGTGCTGGACTTCGTGGTCGGCGCGGCACACGTGCCGACCCTGCTGGGTCACCTCACCGAGGGCGCGCTGGTGATCACTCCCGGGGACCGGGCCGACCTGCTCGTCGCCGCGAGCGCCGCGCACGTGGCCGGACAGGTGTCGGTGGCCGGACTGGTGCTCACCCTCGGCGAGCAGCCCGACCCGAGGGTCATGCGGCTGGTGGAGGGGCTCAACACCGGGTTGGCGGTGCTCTCCGTTCGCACCGACAGCTTCGACACGGTGGCCGCGTCCAGTCGCATCGAGGGCCGGCCCAGCGCGAGCAATCCCCGAAAGGTGGAGGCGGCGCTCGGCGCGTTCGAGCGCTGTGTGGACACCGACGACCTGGCCCGTCGGCTGCGGGTCAGCCGGTCGGCGCGGGTCACCCCACTGATGTTCGAGAACGAGCTGATCGACCGGGCCCGCTCGACGCCCCGGCACCTGGTGTTGCCGGAGGGCACCGACGAGCGGATCCTGCGGGCCGCGGAGATCCTGCTACGGCGTGGAGTGGCCGAGCTGACGGTGCTCGGCCGGCCGGACGACATCGCCCGACGCACCCGGGAGTTGGGCATCGACCTCGGCGACGTGCGGGTGGTCGACCCGGGGGCCAGCGAGTGGCGCGACGACTTCGCCGCCGAGTACGCCCGGCTGCGCGCCCACCGCGGCGTCACCGCCGAGTTGGCGCACGACATCGTCGCGCAGCCGAACTACTTCGGCACGCTGATGGTGGCCACCGGCCGAGCCGACGGCATGGTCTCCGGCGCCACCCACACCACCGCCGCGACCATCCGGCCGGCGTTCGAGATCATCCGTACGCTGCCGGACGTCTCGGTGGCCTCCAGCGTCTTCTTCATGCTGCTCGCCGACCGGGTGCTGGTCTACGGGGACTGCGCGGTCAACCGCGACCCGGACGCGGCCCAGCTCGCCGACATCGCGATCTCGTCGGCCGACACCGCCGCCCGGTTCGGCATCGAGCCCCGGGTGGCCATGCTGTCGTACTCGACCGGCAGCTCCGGCGCGGGCGCCGACGTGGAGAAGGTCGCCGCGGCCACCGCGCTGGTCCGGCAGCGCCGGCCCGACCTGCTGGTCGAGGGGCCCATCCAGTACGACGCGGCGATCGACCCGGCGGTGGCGGCCACGAAGCTGCCCGACAGCCCCGTCGCGGGGCACGCCACGGTCTTCATCTTTCCGGACCTGAACACCGGCAACAACACGTACAAGGCGGTGCAGCGCTCGGCCGGGGCGGTCGCCGTCGGCCCGGTCATGCAGGGCCTGCGGCGGCCGGTGAACGACCTGTCGCGGGGTGCCACGGTGCCGGACATCGTCAACACCGTGGCGATCACCGCCATCCAGGCCGCCACCGAGGAGGCGTCGTGAGTCGGGTGCTGGTGCTCAACTGCGGGTCGTCGTCGGTGAAGTGGCGTCGCTACGACGGTGACCAGGCACTCGACCACGGCACCGTCGAGCGGATCGGTGAGCCCGGTGGCGGCCCGGCGGACCACGCCGAGGCGGTCCGGCAGATCCTCGACGGGCTGGACCTGACCGGGCTGACGGCGGTCGGACACCGGGTGGTGCACGGGGGCCGGACGTTCAGCGCGCCGGTGCTCGTCGACGACGCGGTGCTGGCCGCGATCAAGGATCTGGTGCCGCTCGCCCCGCTGCACAACCCGGCCAACCTGGCCGGCATCGAGGTGGCCCGCGCGGCGCTGCCGGACGTACCGCAGATCGCCGTCTTCGACACCGCGTTCCACCACACCCTGCCGGAGGCCGCCGCGACGTACGCGATCGACCGGGACACCGCCGAGCGGTACGACATCCGCCGGTACGGCTTCCACGGCACCTCGCACGCGTACGTGTCCCGGCGCGCTGCGGAGATGCTGGGCCGCCCGTACGAGCAGGTCAACACGATCACCCTGCACCTGGGCAACGGGGCCAGCGCCTGCGCGGTGGCGAACGGCCGCAGTGTCGCCACCTCGATGGGCATGTCCCCGTTGCAGGGGCTGGTGATGGGCACCCGCAGCGGCGACGTGGACCCGACCGTGATCTTCCATCTGCGCCGGGAGGGCGGGCTGTCGGTGGACGACATCGACGACCTGCTCAACCACCGCAGCGGCCTGCTCGGGCTGACCGGCGTCAACGACATGCGCGAGGTGCTCGAACGCCGGGCCGCCGGTGACCGGGCGGCGGCGCTGGCCTTCGACGTGTACTGCCGGCGCATCACCGAGTACGTCGGGGCGTACTACGCGCTGCTCGGCCGGGTCGACGCGATCGCCTTCACCGCCGGCGTCGGCGAGCACGCCGCGCCGGTGCGGGCCGCCGCGCTGGCCGGCCTGGGCCGGCTCGGCATCACAGTGGACGACGCCCGCAACGACGGCGAGGGCGACCGCTTCATCTCGCCGGACGGCGCCGAGGTGAGCGTCTGCGTCATCCGCACCGACGAGGAGCGGGAGATCGCCCGGCAGACCCGGGACGTGGTCGGGGCGGCCGGACACCACTGAGGCGCGCACCCCCGGGAGGCCCGAGGGTGCGCGCGAGTCGGTGAAGCCCATTCAGTGCCGGGGTCAGGCAAGCGGTTCGGTCAGCCGGGCGGTTCGGTCAGCCGGTCGCCAGCCAGGCGACGAGTGCCACCAGCACCACGACGACCACTGCCGCACCGACGATGAGCGGCAGGCGGGACGGAGCCTCCGTCGGCGTCGCCTCCGGCGTCTGGTTGAAGGCGCGGAACGCCTCGGTGTTGCCGCTGGGGTCCGTGTAGTTCTCAGGCATGTCGGTGACCCTAGCGAAGCTGGTCACGCGGCACCGTCCCCGGCCCGCCGCGTCCCAGGGGTGGACCCGGCCGGCGGAGGAGACCCGACCGGGTGGCGGGTGCACGCGAGCCGGACGGCGGGGACGCTACGCCCGCCCCGGCACCTACCGTGGAACGATGGGGGCGGGCCGGCTGATGGCCGTACTGGTGACAGCGCTGCTGGCCGGTTGCGCGCCGGCCACCGCCGTGGCTGGCGGGGCCACCGGGCCGGCGTCGGCGCGCCGGGCGCCCGAGGGGTCGTACGCCGTCGGCGTGCATACGCTCACCCTCGATCCGCGCTCGGCGCGCCCGCTGCCGGTGACGATCTGGTACCCGGCGTCGACCGGTCAGGTGGCGGCCGGACGGTTCCCGGTGGTGATCTACAGCCACGGGCTGGGCAGCCGACCGGAGCTGCACGCCGGCCTGACCACCCGATGGGCGGCAGCCGGTTTCGTGGTGGCCGCACCCGCGTATCCGCACACCCGACAGGGTGCCCCCCACCTCACCCGGGCCGACGTACGTCACCAGCCGGCCGACGCCTGGCGACTGATCCGGCATCTGGGCGACCTCGACCGGAGCCCCGCCGATCCCCTCGCCGGGCACCTCGACCTGACCTCGGTCGCCGCCGCCGGGCACTCAGCGGGCGGCTTCACCACCTCCGGCATGTTCAGCGCGGGCCACGTGGCCCGGCTACGCGCCGGGATCGTGATCGCCGGTGGTGGGCTGCCGGGCAGCTTCGCCGGGCCGGCCGCGCCGGTGCTCTTCGTGCACGGCACCGCGGACCCGGTGGTGCCGGTGACCGTCGGCCGGGCCGCGTACGCGCGCACCCGCGGGCCGGCCGCGTTCCTCAGCCTGCTCGGCCAGGACCACGGCGCGTACCTCACGCCGGGCCACCCGGGCTTCGCCCCGGTCCTCGCCACCACCACCGACTTCCTCCGCTGGACCCTCTACGACGACCGGGCCGCCGGTGCCCGCCTCCCCGCCGACGCCCACTCCCCCACCCTGACGCGTTACGAGTCCCGCCCGCCCCACTGACCCGATCGGCACCGGTACGGTCCGGTGGTGGACCAGCTCGCGCGCCGGCAGTTGGCGAGCATCGCCGAGGTCATCGAGGTGACCGGGGCGGACCGCATTCCGGTCTGGCTGCGCGGCGGCTGGGCGATGGACTTCCAGCTCGGCGCGGTGACCCGCCGGCACGTCGACGTCGACTGGTACTGCTGGCGCGGCGACGCCGACCGGCTGGCCAGCCTGCTACTGGCCCGGGGTTGGCTCTCCGACCCGCGGATGCCGGTGGAGTCACAGCTCGACCTGTTCGCCGCCGACGTGGAGGTCAGCTTCGCGTACCTGGGTCGCGACGCCGCCGGCCGACCGACGGTGGGTGCCGGGTCCTGGGCGGGCACCCCGCTGCCAGCCGGGATGCTGGACGCCCCACCCGGCCGGATCGGCCCGCTCCGCGCGCCGACCATCTCGGTGCCGGCCCAGATCGAGTTCAAGCAGATGTACCCGGTCTGGATGCCGGAACGTCCCCGCCGCCCGAAGGACGCCGACGACCTGGCCCGGCTGCGTGGTCTCACCTCGGCTCCGTGACGTCTGCCCGGAGACGGCGGGTGAGTCGACGAGCACACCGCGTCGAACTCCACCGGGCACGTCGGCGGGGCAGGGCACAATCGGATTCATGCCACGTCGCGTCACCCCCGCCCTGCTGGCCAGCGCCGTGCTCATGGCCGGCCTGGTCGGCTGCTCGGCGGACGCCAGGAAGACCGAGGGCCAGCAGGCCCCCGTCGAACCACCGCCCGCCGCCACACCGACACCACAGGTCCCCGCCGGCAAGGCCCCGCAGCGCGCCTTCGCGGTCGGCGTACGCCAGCTCAAGCTGAACCGGGACGGCCGTGCGCTGCCGACGACGCTCTGGTACCCGGCGGCCGGGCAGTCCGGCGGCGCGGCCAAGCGGTCGGCGACGGCGGCGGAGGGCCGGTTCCCGGTGGTGATGTTCAGTCACGGCCTGGGTGGGCGACCGGACGACTACACCACGCTGCTGACCCGCTGGGCGGCGGCGGGTTTCGTGGTGGCCGCGCCGACGTTCCCGCACACCTCCCGGGGCGCGGACAACAACGTCCTCGACGTGCTCAACCAACCCGCCGACGTGTCGTACGCGTTGGACCAGGTGCTGGCGCTGGACGGCAAGGCCGGCGACGCCTTGCGCGGCCGGTTGGACGGCGAGCGGGTGGCCGCGGCCGGGCACTCGGCGGGCGGCGTGACCACCATCGGCCTGTTCACCGCGAGCCGGGACAAGCGGCTGGACGCGGGTGTGGTGTTCGCGGGCACGGCGCTCGGCGTGGGCACCGCGTTCGCCGGTGCGGCGGCACCGCAGCTGTTCGTGCACGGCGAGTTGGACGAGGTGGTCGAGTACGCGGCGGGCCGGGCCGCGTACGACAAGGTGCCCTGGCCGAAGGCGATGCTGAGCCTGCCCAAGGGCGACCACGGGCGGGCACTGCTCAGCGACGGCGCGACGCTGCGGGTCGTCTCGGACACATCGGTCGAGTTCCTGCGCTGGTCGCTCTACGGCGACCCGGAGGCCAAGAAGCGCATCTCCACCGATGCCACGCGCGGCGACATCGCCACCTTCGACGACCACCTCTGACCGCGCGCCCCGCGCCCATGATCTGCGCAACATCGGGGATGTTGCTGCCTCGGGACACCCGGGAGGCAGCAGTTTCCCCGATGTTGCGCGGATCTTGATGGGAAGGCCGCAGGGCGGTGCGTCAGGCGGTGTGGTCGATGACGACCTTGCCGAAGGCGTCACCGGAGTGCAGTCGGGCGAAGGCGTCCTCGACCCGGCTGAACGGGATGACGCTGTCCACCACCGGGCGCACCTCGTTGTCGGAGCAGAACGCCAGCAGCTCGTACAGCTCGCCGGGCGTGCCCATCGAGGTACCCAGGATCTCCAGCTGCATGGCGAAGACCCGGCGCAGGTTGACCGACGGTTCGTGCCCGGCTGTCGCGCCGGAGACCACGATCCGGGCCATCGGCGCGGCCGACTTCAGCGAATGGTCGAAGGTGGCCGCGCCGACCGTCTCGATCACCACGTCGACCCGCTCCGGCAGCCGGGCACCCGGCTCGAAGGCGGTGGCGCCGAGGGCCGAGATCCGGTCCCGCTTGGCGGCGTCGCGGCTGGTCGCGTACACCCGCTTGCCCATCGCCACGGCGAGTGCGACGGCCGCGGTGGCCACGCCGCCGCCCGCGCCCTGGACCAGCACGCTGTCGGCGTCCGCGACGCGTCCCTTGGTGGTCAGCATCCGCCACGCGGTCAGCCAGGCCGTGGGCAGGCACGCCGCGTCGGTCGCCGCCATGCCGTCGGGCAACGGGATCAGATTCGACCGGGGTACGACCACCCGCTCGGCGAGCGTTCCGGCAAAGTGCTCGGAGAGGATGGAGACCCCGCGCGGGTCACCCGGCGTGACGACCACCGGGTACACGACCACCGGGCGTCCCTCCGGGTCCAGCCCGACCGCGTCGCAGCCCAGGATCATCGGCAGCTGGGCCTCGGTGAGACCGACCCCGCGCAGCGACCAGAGGTCGTGGTGGTTGAGCGAGGTGGCCCGCAACTGCACGGTCACCCAGTCGTCGGCCGGCGGGGTCGGCTCGGGCCGCTCGCCGACGGTGAGCGCGGCGAGCGGATCGGCGTCGTCGAAACGGGAGGCAAAGGCAGCACGCATGATCGGCACGGTAACAAGCTGAGCGCTCGTTAAGAAGCCGTGCGCACAGGCGGGCGGTTACCGGCGGGCGACGCCGTCGCGGCGGGCGGCTTCGGCGACGGCCTCGGCCACCGCCGGCGCGACTCGCGGGTCGAGTGGGGACGGAACGATCGCGTCGGCGGTCAGGGACTCCGCCACCACACCGGCGATGGCGTCCGCGGCGGCGACCTTCATGGCCTCGGTGATCCGGGTGGCACCGGCATCCAGCGCGCCGCGGAACACCCCGGGGAACGCCAGCACGTTGTTGATCTGGTTGGGGTAGTCGCTGCGCCCGGTGGCGACCACCGCGACGTGCCGGGCGGCCACCTCGGGGTGCACCTCGGGAGTCGGGTTCGCCAGCGCGAACACGATCCCGCCGGGCGCCATCTGAGCCACCGCGGCCTCGGGGATCTGCCCGCCGGAGACCCCGACCAGCACGTCCGCGCCGCGCAGCGCCTCGGTGATGTCGCCGTGGCGGCCGTCGGCGTTGGTGCTCGCCGCCAGCTCGGCCTTGGTGCCGGTCAGCTCGGCGCGGTGTCGGCCGATGATCCCCTTGGAGTCGCAGACCACCACCTGGTCGGGGTCGACGCCCCCGGCGATCAGCATCTTCGTCACTGCCACGCCGGCCGCGCCCGCGCCGCTCACCGCCACCCGCAGGTCACCGAGCTTGCGGTCGAGCAGCATCGCGGCGTTGCGCAACGCGGCCAGCACCACGATGGCGGTGCCGTGCTGGTCGTCGTGGAAGACCGGGATGTCCAGCGCGTCGTCGAGCCGACGCTCGATCTCGAAGCAGCGCGGCGCGCTGATGTCCTCCAGATTGATCCCACCGAACGAGGGCGCCAGCGCCCGCACCACTGCGACGATCTCGTCCACGTCCTGGGTGTCCAGGCACACCGGCACCGCGTCCACCCCGGCGAACTGCTTGAACAGCACCGCCTTGCCCTCCATCACCGGCAGCGCGGCCCGGGGGCCGATGTTGCCCAGCCCGAGCACCGCCGAGCCGTCGGTGACCACCGCGACCGTGTGCGACACCCAGGTGTAGTCGTCCACCAGGGCTGGGTCGGCGGCGATCGCCTCACACACCCGGGCCACCCCCGGGGTGTACGCCAGGGAGAGGTCCTCCCGGCTGGTGAGCGGCACGGTCGAGGTGACGGCCATCTTGCCGCCCCGGTGCAGCAGGAAGACGGGATCAGCGGGGTCCACGGTGGACGAAGACATGGTGGTGACTCCAGGATCTGTCGAGCAGATGTGAGGCGGCCTGCCTCGCCGCGAGGTGGGCGGCGAGCGGTGGCACGCGGTGCGGGGGGTCACCCGGGCACTTTCCGAGCATAGTGTCGGCACCACCCCCCGGATGTGAGCAGGGTCATAACTGGCGTCGAGGCACCCGTCCGGGGCGCGGCCAGTAGCGGGCCACCACCCGTCCGCGTACGTCGGCCACCCCGTACGACCGGGAGTCGTCGGTGATCAGGTCGTTGTCGCCGCGTAGCCACCAGCCGCCGTCCTGCGGCCGGACCGCACGCTTGACCACCAGCAGGTCGGGCCGGGTCCGGAAGACCGCGACCACCACGTCGCCGGCTCGGATCGGGCGGCCACCGGGACGAACCAGCACCGCGTCACCGTGGCGCAGGGTCGGGGCCATGGACGGGCCGGTCACCAGAACGGCGGTCAGCGGCCTGCGCAACCGGGGCACCTCAGCCGGGTGATCGGCGACCACTGGTTTCACCTCCACCCGGTTCGGGGAGCATCCCCAGGAGTAATGTCGCCTTTGATCATCGCAAACTTCCCATGGAGGATCCTGATGCGACTTTCGCGCATCCTTGCGCCTCGCGTCACCGCGAGCGCTCACTGCGACCTGCCGTGCGGTGTCTACGACCCGGCACAGGCCCGGATCGAGGCCGAGTCGGTCAAAATGATCTGCGAGAAGTACCAGTCGAACACCGACCCGGAGTTCCGCACCCGCGCCGTCATCATCAAGGAGCAGCGCGCCGAGCTGGTCAAGCACCACCTCTGGGTGCTGTGGACCGACTACTTCAAGCCGCCGCACTTCGAGAAGTACCCGAACCTGCACAACCTGTTCAACGAGGCCACCAAGCTCGCCGGCGCCAGCGGCGTCAAGGGCAGCCTCGACCCGGCCACCGCCGACAAGCTGCTCGCGAAGATCGACGAGATCTCGAAGATCTTCTGGGAGACCAAGAAGGCGTGACCTCCCCGGTCATTCCGACGATCCGGCCGGTACGTCCCGAGGACGTGCCGGCCGTCGTCGCCATGGTGCACGAGCTGGCCGAGTACGAGCGCGCCCCGGAGCAGTGCCACCTCACCGACGAGCAGCTGACCTCGGCGCTCTTCACGGGTGCCGCAGACAGCGGCGTGGCGTCGGACGCGCCGAGCCGGGGCGGTGGTCCATCCGCCGCGGCGCTCTTCGGTCACGTCGCGGTCGACGAGCACGACGAACCGATCGGCTTCGCGCTGTGGTTTCTCAACTTCTCCACCTGGGCCGGTGTGCACGGCATCCACCTGGAGGATCTCTACGTCCGGCCGTCCGCCCGGGGCACCGGAGCGGGTCGACTGCTGCTCGCCGCGCTGGCCGACATCTGCGTACGACGCGGCTACCAGCGGCTGGAGTGGCAGATGATCGACTGGAATCCGGCTGCCGGCTTCTACGCCTCGATCGGCGCCGAACAGATGAGCGAGTGGGTTGCCTACCGGCTCAGCGGCGCCGCGCTCCGCGAGCTGGCCGAGCAAGCACCACCGCCGGCAGGCGTAATGGGCGACTGACCGGGTAGAGTCCCCGACCGGGGGGATGAGGCGTGACTCAACTGACTGGCCAGCCAGCGACCGACGACGACGTGGTGCACCTCACGGTGCCTGCCGACGGCGGTTACCTCGGCGTGCTCCGCACCGCCACCGCAGGTCTCGCGGCCCGGTTGCAGTTCGCGCTCGACGAGATCGAGGATCTGCGGATCGCTGTCGACGAGGCGTGCGCCATGCTGCTCGCCATCGCCACCCGTGACGCCGAGTTGGAGTGCCGCTTCGCGGTCACCGACGACGCGTTGACCGTCGAGGTGACGGTGCCGACGGTGCGCGGCGCCACCCTGCCCGCCGAGTCGTCCTTCGCCTGGAAGGTGCTCACCGCGCTGACCACCTCGGCGTCCGCCAGCTCCGCCGACGATCGGGCCACGATCGCGCTGCTCACCCGCCGCTCCGGCGGCTACTGACCGGTCCGACGCACCGGCGCGGTCACTCGACGCCGAGGGCGCGGGTCGTCGGTGGGCAGATCAGCAGCCAGGCCACGCCCAGGCCGAACACCATCAGCGGCACGCCCAGCCAGCCCAGGCCGGCCTGGATCATGAACCACCCGATCGGCAGCAGCATCAGCTGAAGCACGATCGCGGGGGCGCGTGCGCCCGCCTGACGTCGCAGCAGCGCGCGACCCAGGGCCCAGAGCGCGACGGCCGCCCCGACGGCGAACACGGTCACCAGCAATGCCGCCAGCAGATCGGTGCGGGTGGCGGTGAGGTCGGCCCAGACCAGCCAGACGGCGATCAGCCCGACGACGGCCGCCTCTACCCACAGCAGCCGGACCGCCCAGCGGAGCGTGACGGGGATCGGGTCCGAGTCGATGGTCACGCGCGCCACGATACCCGGGCTGCCGGAAGGTACAGTGCCGCCCATGCGGGCCGTCCTGGTGGTCAATCCGAAGGCCACCACCACCAGCGAACGCAGCCGGGACGTGCTCGTCCGGGCGCTGCGCAGCGAGGTCGATCTCAGCGTGCGCTACACCCGTCGGCGGGGGCACGCCGTGGCGCTGGCCCGGGAGGCAGCCGCTGAGGGCGTCGACCTGGTCGTCACCCTGGGTGGCGACGGCACTGTGAACGAGGTGGTGAACGGCCTGATGACGGCCGAACCGCCGATTCGCGCCGGCGGCGCGCCGATGGCCGAGCGACTGCCCGCGCTGGCGACCGTCCCCGGTGGCTCGACGAACGTGTTCGCCCGCGCGGTGGGTCTGCCTCGGGAGTGGCCGGAGGCGACCAGCATGATCCTCGAAGGGCTGCGGCTGGGCCGGAGCCGGACGGTGGGGCTGGGTCTCGCCGACGACCGCTACTTCACCTTCTGCGCCGGCTTCGGCCTGGACGCCGCGGTGATCCACCGGGTGGAGCAGTCCCGGCGGAAGGGGCGGGTCTCCACGCCGTCGCTCTATCTGCGTTCGATCATGAGTCAGTACTTCTTCGCCTCGGACCGTCGGCACCCGGCGATCGTCCTGGAGCGTCCGGGCGAGCCGGCGGAGGCCGAGCTGGCCACCGTCATCATCCAGAACACGGCACCGTGGACGTACCTGGGCGACCGGGAGGTCAACCCGAACCCGGCGGCGTCGTTCGATCTCGGGCTGGATGTGCTGGCGTTGCGTCAGCTCCGGGTGGCTAGCACAACACGGACGGTGACGCAGTTCCTGTCCCGGCAACCGGATCCACGCGGTCGGCAGGTGTTACGACTCCATGACACAGCGGAGTTCACGCTGGTCTCCAGCCGTCCGCAGGCGTTCCAGCTGGACGGGGACTATCTCGGCGAGCGGGAGAAAGTCAGATTCACCTCCGTTCCCGCCGCACTGAGAGTAATCTGCTAGGTCTCGGGTACTGCCCTTGGTCGACACGGTGGCCACAACCGATCGACTTGGTCGCCGCCACACCGAGGGGCAGGTGCCGGAAATGTCAGCAATGTCACGCGGACTGTACTATATTGATCCTCGACTGTGGCACGGCGGGTAACCAGGAAAGCACTGGAATCCGGACAAATGGGTTGTGGGCTTGCTCACCGCCCGGAGTTTTTCCGAGCGTCACCCTTGACATCGCGACCGTTCGTGAAAGTATTCACAAGCGAACTTGAAGTACCGGGACATTGCCTGGATATGCTCGTCAGGTTGAGCTGTTCCAGCAGGTCCCCGGCGCTGAACGCCTGCTCACGCACTGCCGAATGGACGGACGCTAACCGTCACCATCGGCACTGCGGATGCATATAGGAAAAGCACGACAAGCAATTGTTCGCCACCCACCCAGAATGAGGAGTGTTGCCGCCATGGACTGGCGTCACCATAGTGTCTGCCGCGACGAGGACCCAGAGCTGTTCTTCCCGATCGGGACGTCCGGACCGGCTCTCCTGCAGGTCGAGCAGGCCAAGGCCGTCTGCAGGCGCTGCTCCGTGACCGACCAGTGCCTTCAGTGGGCACTCGAGTCTGGTCAGGACGCCGGCGTCTGGGGCGGAATGAGCGAGGAAGAGCGGCGCGCCGTCAAGCGGCGCGGTGGTCTCCGGGTGCTGCGCGCTCACTCCGCCTGATCCCCAACGACACAGCCGTACGCCCCGGTGGGTTCGCCCGCCGGGGCGTTCTGCCGTCCGGCACCGGATCACCCAGCGCGGCACCGTGACTTCACAGTGCCGAAACGGGTCAGCCCGTGGACGCCAGCACGGGCCGGCCGTCGACCCGACGCAGCACCAACTCGACCAACTCCGGCGCGTCGGTCAACGGCGCGGCGACCGCCACCGCGCCCGCCGCCTCCGCCGCCACGGTCACCGCGTCGTGGAACAGCCCCGGTGCCAGGAAGTACGCGCACACCGCGACCCGACGCGCGCCGGACGCCCGCAACCGGGACACCGCCACACCGGCCGCCGGTGGAGCCGCCGAGGCGTACGCCACCCGGCAGGGCACCCCGACCTCGACGCCCAGCGCATCGGCGACCCGGCCCACCGACCGTCGCGCCCGCGCGTCCCGGGTGCCCGCCGCAGCCAGCACCAACGCGTCGAAGCGGCCCTCACGCGTCTCGCCCAGCCGTCGACACAGGCCGGCCAGCAGCCCCGGATCGGGCGTGTCGTCCGCCGGCCCGAGCACATCGGTGACCCGTACCGACAGCGGTGGCCCGGACCGCGCCGCCGCGGCGACCGCCGCCGGAATGTCCACCCGATGGTGGTACGCGGCGGTCAACAGCAGCGGCACCAGCACCGCCCGGCGGTGACCGGCCACGGCCAGGTCGCGCAGCACCTCGGTCGGCCCCGGCTCGGTGTGGTCCAGCCAACTCGCCCACACCGGTGTGCCCGGCCGAGCCGCCGACACCGCCCGAGCCAGCGCCCGGGTGGCATCGGCCGCCCGTGGGTCACGACTGCCGTGCGCGACCAGCACGACCGGATCCGCCCCGCCGGCCACCGGTGGGCCGGTCGGGGTCGTCGCCGGGGAGGTCAGACGTGCAGCCCGCACTCGGTCTTCTCGAACATGGCCCACCGGCCGGCCCGCGCGTCCTCGCCGGCCTTCGTACGGCGGGTGCACGGCCAGCAGCCGATCGACCCGTAACCCTGCTTGAACAGCTCGTTGACCGGGACGTTGAAACGGGCGATGTAGGAGTCCACATCCTGCTGCGACCAGGCCGCGATCGGGTTGACCTTGACCTTGCCCCGACGCGCGTCGAAGGTCACCACCGGTGTGTTGGCCCGGCTCGGCGACTCGTCCCGACGCAGCCCGGCGGCCCAGGCGTCGTACCCGGTCAGCGCCCGTTCCAGCGGCTCCACCTTGCGCAACTGGCAGCAGTCGTCCGGCGACTTGTTGAACAGCCGGGGGCCGTACTGGCCGTCCTGCTGGCCGACGGTGAGCCGGGGCCGGATCGACCGGACGTTCACCGGTAGCGTCCGGGCGACCTCGTCGCGGACCCGCAGCGTCTCGGGGAAGTGCAGGCCGGTGTCGAGGAAGACCACGTCCACCCCGGGGGCCACCCGGGAGACCAGGTGGGCCAGCACCGCGTCGGCCATCGAGCTGGTCACGCAGAACCGCTCACCGAAGGTCTGCGCCGCCCAGCGGGCGATCTCCAGTGCCGGGGCGCCCTCCAGGTCCCGAGCGGCCTGCTCGGCCAGGGCCCGCAGCTCGTCCGGGTCGCGCCGGGCCGGGTCGGCCAGTGTCGAGCCGCCCGGGCCCACCAGGCGCAGGTTCGCGGCCGAGACGAGACTCATGAGGCCACCGCCCGACTCAGCAGCCCGGTGAACTTCACCGAGAAGACCCGGGTGCAGGCGTGGCACTCCCAGGCGCCGTGACCCGCCTCGTGCGGCCGCAGGTCCTCCTCGCCGCAGTACGGGCAGTACAGGGGTGCCGCTCGGTTCTCGCTGCTCACCGCAGTTCCTCCTCGTCGACTCTGATCACCCAGTTGGCGAACGTCTCGCCCTCGCTCCGACCGGCCAGGTAGCGAAGGGCCAGCCGTTCCACGTACTCCGGAAGTTCGTCGGCGGTGGTCTTCAGGCCGCGGAGCTTGCGGCCGAACCCGGCGGTCTGCCCCTGGGCCATGCCCAGCCCGCCGCCCAGGTGCACCTGGAAGCCCTCGACCTGTCGGCCGTCCGGGCCGACCACCAGTTGACCCTTGAGCCCGATGTCGGCAACCTGGGTACGTGCGCACGCGTTCGGGCAGCCGTTGATGTGGATCGAGATGTCCGCGTCGAAGTCGCGCAGCCGCTGCTCCAGCCGGGCCACCAACTCCTCGCCGCGGGCCTTCGTCTCGACGATGGCGAGCTTGCAGTACTCGATGCCGGTGCACGCCATCGTGCCGCGCCGCCAGGCCGACGGCCGGGCCTCCAGGCCGATCGCGCGCAGCCCGTCGATCAGGGACTCCGTCCGCTCCGACGGCACGTCGAGCACCAGCAGTTTCTGGTACGGGGTGAGCCGCACCCGGTCGCTGCCGTGCGCCTCGACCACGTCGGCCAGTTGGCTGAGCTGCGCACCGGAGACCCGCCCGACCACCGGAGCCGCGCCCACGTAGTGCCGCCCGTCGGCCTGCTCGTGCACGCCCACGTGGTCGACCGGCTTGGACGGCAGTGTCGGTGCCGGGCCGTCGAGCAGCGTACGACCCAGGTAGTCCTTCTCCAGGACCTCACGGAAGCGCTCCACGCCCCAGTCGGCCACCAGGAACTTCAACCGGGCCCGGTTGCGCAGCCGGCGGTAGCCGTAGTCGCGGAAGATCCCGACCACGCCGGCCCACACGTCCGGCACCTCGGCCAGCGGCACCCAGACGCCGAGGCGCTTGGCGAGCATCGGGTTGGTGGAGAGGCCCCCGCCGACCCAGACGTCGAACCCGGGCCCGTGCTCCGGGTGGTCGACGCCGAGGAAGGCGATGTCGTTCGACTCGTACGGGGTGTCCACCAGCCAGGAGATCGAGGTCTTGAACTTGCGGGGCAGGTTGGAGAACTGCTTGTCGCCGACGTACCGGGAGACGATCTCGTCGATCGCCGGGGTCGGGTCGAGCAGCTCGTCGCGGGCCACCCCGGCGACCGGGCTGCCCAGCACGATGCGCGGGCAGTCGCCGCACGCCTCGGTGGTCTGCAGACCGACCGATTCCAGCCGACGCCAGATCTCCGGCATGTCCTCGACCCGGATCCAGTGGTACTGGATGTTCTGCCGGTCGGTGATGTCGGCGGTGTCCCGCGCGAACTCCCGGGAGATGTCCGCGATCACCCGCAGCTGGGCCAGGCTGAGCTGCCCACCGTCGATGCGGACCCGGAGCATGAAGAACTCGTCCTCCAGCTCGTGCGGCTCCAGCACGGCGGTACGCCCACCGTCGATGCCCGCCTTGCGCTGGGTGTAGAGGCCCCACCAGCGGAACCGGCCCCGCAGGTCCTGCGGGTCGATCGAGGCGAAGCCCCGGTGCGCGTAGATGTTCTCGATGCGGGCCCGGACGTTGAGCGGGTCGTCGTCCTTCTTGATCCGCTCGTTGGGGTTGAGCGGCTCGCGGTGGCCGAGCGCCCACTGACCCTCACCCCGTGGCCGGCGCGGCGCTCGGGCCGGGCGAGCCGTCGGGTCCTCGGAACGGGCCGGGATGCTGCTGACCGCCATCGCGGCGTCCTCCGTTGTCTGCTGTGCCTCGGGATACGCGGGGCGCGGCGGCCGGCCCGGCGAAGCGGGCGGGACAACGGTGTCTTCAGACAGCCGGCGCGGAGCGCGCCCGAGACGGATTGGTCGGGCGTCGTCAGTAGGCCGGACAGATCGCGCTGCGCACGCGGCCGTAATCGACGTGGCGACGTGCCACGAAGCGGCGGACGACTGCGGCGGTCATGGGCCCATGCTGCCACACCCCATGGGGGCCGGCCAATGTCCGCGTGCTGGATCCCACATCACGGGCCGGGGGCTCAGCCGACCAGCTGGTCACCAAGGACAGTTCGGGCATACCGCACCACCCGCCCCTCTCGCACGCCGACGATCAGGCCGTTGTCCCGCAGCGTGGTGAGGTGGTGCGACGCCGTCGCCGGCGCGAGGCCCAGCATCGCGGCCAGCTCCCCGGTGCTCAGCGGCGAGTCGAGCAGGGAGAGCGCCGCCGCCCGGGTACCGCCGAGCAGGGCGCCCAGCGCCGCGCTGGGCGCCGGCCAATCCCACAGCCCGCCCAACCCGGTGGGCGGATAGCAGAGGGCGGGCCCGGCGTCGCCCTCCATGATCGCGTGCACCGTCGGCCCGGCGAACGCCGTGGGCAGCAGCGTCCACGGGCGTCCGTGCAGGTCGGCCGGCAGGGTCGTGCCGACGGCGACCCGCAGCGCCGCGCCGTCCCAACGGATCAACTGGTGCACGTCGTGCAGCAGGGTGCGCCCGCCCTGCTCGGCGGCGAGCAGCGTCCGCCGCCGGATGTCGGCCAGCGCGAGAGCCCGCAGCCGGGGCCAGTCCGGTGCGATCAGCAGGGTGAAGTACCGGTGGAGCTGCGCGACCAACTCGTCCGCGGCCAGCCGGGGGGCGCCGGCCCGTTCCAGTTGCCGACGTACCCGGGCAGGGTGGGTGGCGGCGACCGCCCGCAACTCGGCGGCCAGGTTCGGTGCCACCCCGATCGGGGTGAGAAAGTCCGGCACGTACCCGTTGACCGACCGGAGCACCGCCAGTAGCGGCTCCAGGCCGGCATCCGGCAGCAGCCGTTCAGCGCGCTCCCGCCACGGCCGGTGCATCCAGTACTTCGCCGGCTTGCGTAGCGCCCAGGAGCTGGCCACCAGCTCGGCCAGGGGCGAGTGCACGAACCGGACCCGGCTCAGGTCGTCGGGTGAGAACCGAACCTCGATCACCCCCGGATTCGACCACGTTCGAACGGTTCGGCGACAGCCTGCGGCGGCCCGAGGATCCTCCTATGGAGTTCAGGCAACTGGGCCGGTCGGGCCTGCGCGTCAGCGCGGTCGCGTACGGCAACTGGGTCACCCACGGCAACCAGCTCGACGACGGTGCCGCGGCCGCGTGCGTGGCCGCCGCCCTCGACGCGGGCATCACCACGTTCGACACCGCCGACCGGTACGCCCAGGGGCGGGCCGAGGAGGTGTTGGGCAAGGCGCTGAGCGGCGTCCGGCGCAGCTCGATCGAGCTGTGCACGAAGGTGTGCCTGCCGGTCGGGCCGGGGGCCAACGACGCCGGGCTGTCCCGTAAGCACGTCATCGAGGGCTGTCACGCCTCGCTGAGGCGGCTGGGCACCGACTACGTCGACCTCTACCAGGCACACCGGTACGACGACAGCGTGCCGCTGGAGGAGACGATGCTGGCCTTCGCCGACCTGGTCCGGCAGGGCAAGGTGCTCTACGTCGGCGCCTCCGAGTGGACCGCCCCGCAACTGCGCGCGGGAGTGCGGCTCGCCGCCGAGCTGCGCATCCCGTTCATCGCGAACCAGCCGCAGTACTCGATGCTGTGGCGGGTGGTGGAGGCCGAGGTGTCGCCCGCCTGCGCCGACCTGGGTCTGGGTCAGCTCGCCTGGGCGCCACTCGCGATGGGCGTGCTGACCGGTCGGTACGAGCCCGGCCGGCGTCCGCCCGCCGGCTCCCGGGCCACCGACGGCTTCGGTGGCTCGTTCATCGCCCGCTACTCCTCGGATCTGCTGCTCTCCCGGGTACGCCGGCTCCGGCCGATCGCCGAGGCCGCCGGCTGCACGATGGCCCAGTTGGCGGTGGCGTGGGTGCTGCGCCGGCCGACAGTGGCGGGCGCGATCGTCGGCGCGTCCCGGCCCGAGCAGCTCGCCGAGACGGCCCGGGCCGCCACGGTACGCCTCGACGACGAGCTGATGGCCCAGGTCGACGCCGTGCTCGACGAACTCGTGGAGCGTGATGCCACGAAGACCGCCCGGCCGAACGACGTGATGCCCGCCTGGCGTCCGCCGCCTGCCGCCGGCTGACGCCCACGGAGGGGGTGGTCGTGGCAGGCTCGCACCGTGGGGCAATTGTCCGAGAGGTCGGCCGGGGCGGCGTGGGAGCACCTGCGCCGCCTGCCGGTCTGGCTCGCCCCGGCGCTGGTGACCCTGGCGGTGACGGTGACCGGGCTGGGCTCCGCCCAACTCTGGCGCGACGAGCTGGCGACGTGGAGCGCGGCCACCCGGTCGCCCGGCGACCTGGCCCGACTGGCCGGCACCATCGACGCCGCCACCGGGCCGTACTACCTGCTGATGCACCTGTGGACGGGAGTCTTCGGCGACTCCACCATCGCCCTGCGCGTACCGGCGGTGTTGGCGATGACGGTGGCCGCCGGGCTGCTCGCCGTGCTCGGCGCGCGCCTCGTCGACCGGCGCGGCGGCCTCTTCGCCGGGCTGCTGTTCGCGGTGCTCCCCGGCACGTCCCGCTACGGGCAGGAGGCCCGCCCGTACGCGCTGGCCACCATGCTCGCCGTGCTCGCCACGCTGCTGCTGGTGGTCGCGCTGCGCCGGCCGGGCTGGGCCCGTTGGGCCGGTTACGCGGCCGCCGTCGCCGCTCTCGGGCTCATCCACCTGATCGCGCTCACCCTGCTGGCCGCCCATGCGCTGGTCGTCCTCGTCGCCTGGTGGCGCGGCCCGACCCCGGCCGGCATCGCCACCCCGGCCGGCATCGCCACCCCGGCCGGCATCGCCACCTCGGCCGGCATCGCCACCCCGGCCGGCATCGCCACCTCGGCCGGCATCGCCACCCCGGCCGGCATCGCCACTTCGGCCCAGCCCGACGGCGGGCGGGACCGGCGGGTGTGGCGGTGGCTGGTCGCCGTGCTGCCGGTCGCCCTGCTCGCCGGCCCGCTGCTGGTCAAGGCCCGGACCCAGCAGTCCCGGCAGTTGAACTGGGTCCATCTGGTCCGGCTGGACGACCTGACCGCGCTGCCCGGCGGCGTGGCCCAGAGCAGCGTCGTCGGTGGCCTGCTGCTCGGGGTCGCCGCGCTGGGCGCGGCACGGCTCGGGCGGCGCGCCCTGCTGCCGGTCGGCGCGGTGCTGCTGCCCGTACTGCTGCTCTTCGCCGCCGGCACCGTCGTACCGCTGTGGGTACCTCGGTATCTGGTCTTCGTGGTGCCCTTCGCCTGCCTGCTGGCGGGCGCGGCGCTGGCCGCCGTGACCGCTCCGGCGGCGCTCGTCGTGGTGGTCCTGGCCGGGCTGCTCGGCCTGCCCGATCAGGCCGCGCTACGACGGACCCACGAGTGGCCGCGCAGCGCGCCGGTGGACTACGCGGGGGTGGCCCGGGTGATCGCCGACGGTCAACGCCCCGGTGACGCGGTGGTCTACTCGCCCCGGCACAGCTGGCTCTTCCTCGATCTCGGCATCGAGTACCACCTCAGCGACCCACCACGCGACGTGCTGGTCACCGAGGACGAGGTCCGCCGCGGCGATCTGTGGGCCGCCGAGTGCCCCCAGCCGGCACCGTGCCTGGCCGGTACGGCACGGGTGTGGCTCGTCGTCTCCGGCCGGCACGCCGAGCCGCTGACCGCCGTGCCCGACGCCAAGGGCGATGCGCTCCGCAGGGACTTCACCGTCGCCCAGGTCTGGCAGCGCCCCGGCCTCACCGTCGCCCTGCTGACCAGCCGCTCCGACCGCTGACCCCGGGTCGCCGACCGGGCCCGCCCACCTCGATGCGTCTGATGTCTCCCAGTCATCAGGATGACTGGGAGACATCACGCCCGTCCTGACATCCGGTCCCGCCACGGAACCCGCCCCGCCGGAGGTGGCACGGAGGGTCAGGCCTGCGAGCGGCCGTCGTTGGTGGTGCGGGCCAGCGGGACGACCAGCACGGCCTCGGTGCCGCCGTTGGCGCCGGCGCGCAGTTCGATGGTCCCGCGCAGTTCCCCGGTGATCAGGGCTCGGACGATCTGGAGGCCGAGCCGGCTCCCACGTTCGGCGTCGAAGTCCGGGGGCAGGCCGCGCCCGTTGTCGGTCACCGAGACGTGCAGCATCTTGCGGAACCGGTGCGCGGAGACCACCACCTCGGGCCGCAGCGACGGGTCCACCTCGGGAGCGGCGACCGGCACCATGCCGGAGGCGGAGGCCACCGGGCTCTCCTCCCCCTCGTCGGCCGGCGGGAAACCGTGCTCGACGGCGTTGAGCAGCAACTCGTTGAGGACCATCACCAGCGAGGTGGCGATCTCCGCCGGCAGCACCCCGAAGCTGCCCCGCCGGCGCATGCCGACGCTCACCTCGGTCGCCGCGACCTCGGTCGCCGCGCTGGCCACCCGGTCGACGATGCCGTCGAACTCCACCGCCTCGTCGCTGGACATCGAGAGCGTCTCGTGCACCAGGGCGATCGAGGCGACCCGACGGACCGACTCCTCCAGCGCGACCCGCGCCTCCGGCATGGCCACCCGGCGGGCCTGCAACCGCAGCAACGCGGCCACCGTCTGGAGGTTGTTCTTCACCCGGTGGTGGATCTCCCGGATGGTGGCGTCCTTGGTGATGAGTGCGCGGTCCCGGCGGCGGACCTCGGTGATGTCGCGGACCAGCACCAACGCTCCGATCGGCACCCCGGCCGGCATCAGCGGCAGCGCCCGGGTGAGCATCGTGGCACCTCGTGCGTCGATCTCCCGACGGGGCGGCGCCTCACCACGCAGCGCGGCCAGGATGCCGTTCGACGCCTCGGTGCCGTCCAGCGGGTCACCGGCCAGGCGGCGGTGCAACGCGGCCAGGTCCTCCCCCACCAGGTGCGAGGCGTAGCCCAGCCGGCGGTACGCGGACTGCGCGTTCGGGCTGGCGTAGGTGACCTTGCCGCCGGCGTCGAGCCGGACCAGGCCGTCGCCGACCCGGGGCGCCGAGGTGGTCTCGCCCGGATGCCGCGGCGGCGGGAAGGTGCCGTCCGCGATCATCTGCGCCAGGTCGTCGGCGGTGGTGAGGTAGTTGAGCTCCAGCTGGCTGGGCGTACGCGCGGTGGAGAGGTTGGTGTCCCGCCCCACCACGGCGATCACCTCGCCGGCCTCCCCCTCGGCGGTACGCAGCCGGACCGGGATCGCCTCGTGCCGGGCCGGCACGTCGCCGTACCAGACCGGGTCGCCCTCACGCCAGATCCGACCCTGGGAGTACGCCACCCCCAGGTGGGCCACCTCCGGCCCGCCGACGATCCGGCCCACCTGGTCGTCCTGGTAGGCGGTCGGCGCGGTGGTCGGGCGCACCTGGGCGACGCAGAGGAACGTGCCGTCGGCGTCGACCGGCACCCAGAGCAGCAGGTCAGCGAAGGACAGATCGGAGAGCAGCTGCCAGTCGCCGGCGATCCGGTGCAGGTGGTCGATGTCGGCCGGACGGAGATGGGTGTGCTCCTCGGCGAGGTCGCGCAGCGTGGACACGGTGACCAGGGTGCCACGCCGCGCCTCACATCGTCGCGGTGACCTTCTTCAACCCGCGCGGCGCGTCCGGGTCCTCGCCCCGGGTGAGCGCCAGGGCCAGCGCCAACCGCTGCATCGGCAGGATGTCCAGCAGCGGGGCGTAGCGCTCGTCGACCTCGGGGACGGCCAGCCGGGTGGCGCCCGGCACGTCGGCGGAGCCGACCACCACGACGTCGGCGCGGCGTTCGCCGAGGCGGGGCAGCACCTCGCCCATCGACCGGCCGCCGGGACCGGAGCCGACCACGGCGAGCACCGGGACCTCCGGGTCGGTCATGGCGAGCGGGCCGTGCAGCAGGTCGGCGCCGGAGAAGGCGAGCGCCGGCAGGTACGAGGTCTCCATCAGCTTCAGCGCGGCCTCCCGGGCGGTGGGGTACGCGTACCCCCGGCCGGTGGTGACCAGCTGACGGGCGAACCGGTAGCGCGGGGCGAGCTGGGCCGGGGTGCCGTCGGCGAGGGTGCGGGCGGCCAGCTCGGGCAGTGCGTCGAGCGCCTCCCGTTCGGCGTTGGGGAGCACGCCGTCGCCGGCCCGGATCCCCTCCACCAGCATCAGCAGGGCGAGCAGCTCCGCGGTGTACGTCTTGGTGGCGGCGACCGCCCGCTCGTGCCCGGCGGCGATGTCGACGCTCAGCTCGGCCACGTCGACCAGCGGCGAGTCGGGGGCGTTCGTCACCGCGAGGGTCAGCGCACCGGACGCTCTGGCGGCACGCAGCACCTCGGCCAGGTCGGGCGAGCCGCCGCTCTGGCTGACCCCGACGACCAGCGCGTCGGAGAGGTCGGGGCGGGCCCCGAAGAGGGTGACGACGCTGGGCGAGGCCAGCCCGGCGGGCAGGCCGAGCCGGATCTCGGTCAGGTAGGCCCCGTAGAGCGCCGCGTGGTCGGAGGTGCCCCGCGCGGTGAAGACCACATGCCGTGGCCGGCGTTCGGCGATGACCGCCGCCACCCGGGCGATCTCGGCGGCGTTGGCGGCGGAGAGCAGGCGCGCGTAGCCGGCCGGCTGCTCGTCGATGTCGGCGGCCATTCCAGCCCCTGCACGTGTCACGGAAACCCCTCCCCCTGCGCGGTTGCCGCGCGGTTCTTGCTCAGTCTTGCACTTTTAAGCGTATCTCGGCAATCGAACGAGCAGGACTGCGCAGCTGATCACCAGTTGATCTCAATATCAACTACGCTTTACCCGTTGCGCCCGGTCTAACTGCCACGAGAGGACGACGTGCCCGAGGGAACGGACGATCCCGCGCTCTCCGCGACGGAGGAGCTGGCGCTGGCCCGGCTGGCACTCGACGAGGGCGACCTGCACCACGCCGCCGGCCACGTCGCCGGCGCGTTGGCACGGGCCCCCACCCTGCCGGAGGTGCACGAAACCCTCGCCCGGCTGGCCGTGTCGAGCGGCGGCGGCCTCGACCTCTTTCCGATCAACCACCACACCTTCGTCGGTGCGGTGGTCGCCCGCGCCCACCTCCTCGCCACCGCCGGGCGTCCCGCCGAAGGGCTGGAGCTGCTGGCCGCGGCGACGTCGTACGCGCCCGGCACCGAGTGGGCCGGCGTGCCCTGGGTCACCGCGCCCGAGCTGGCCGAACGACTGGAACCGGAGCACATCGCCCGCGTCCTCATGCAGGTCTGCGCCGCACTGCCCGACCCGGTGCCGCGGATCGGCCGGGCCCCGCTGACCCCGTACCTCACGCTCGCCCGCAACGCGGCGACGGTGCACCCCGAACACGGCCTGCTGCTGGGCGCGGCGTCCGCGCTGGCCCGGCGCCTCGGCGAGGTCGAGCTGGCGGTCCGCTGGGCCACCCGGGGAGTACGCGCACAGCCCTCGAAGATGGGCGAGGTGTGGCTCGGCTACGCGTACCGCAGCTCTGGCCGGACCCGCGACGGCCTCGCGGCGCTCGGTCGCGCCGTCGAGCTGGACCCCGACGACCTGGCGATCTACGCGGACATCGCCGGCACCCTGGCCGAGATCGGCCGGCTGGACGAGGCGTTGGAGTGGACCGAGCGGGCGCTGGCGCGCGATCCGTCGTTCGACTGTGCGGTGCACACCGCTCACCGCCTGCGGCACCTGCGCGACGGTGACCTCGCCCACCTGGTCGCGCTCGCCGACTTCGTCCGGGACCACCCGGACGACAGCCACGAGCACGGCGACCTGGCCCAGTGCTGCCGTGGCCGGCCCTGGCTCGGCCAACTCACCCCGGCCGGCGGGCCCCTGGTCGACGCGATGCGCCAGGCGGTGGCCGACGACGACAACGGTCTCGGCGGCTCCGTACGCCTCTCCGCCGCCGCCCCGCCGAGCGCGGTCGGGACGGCGATCTCCACGGCCCCCGGGCTGCGCATCGAGGTCGTCGGCGCGCCGGAACCCGACCCGCGCGAGCCCCGGCGGGAGTCCGCTCAGCGGTTGTGGCACTACGCGGACACGGTGCCCACTCCTGCGTTGGCGGCGCCCTCGGCGACGGCTGTCGAACGGATCGGGCAGATCGCCCACCCGGCGTGGGCACACCCGCCGGCGGCGTACGACGCGGCGGTGGGTCTGGCCGGCCTCGACGTCGACGACCTGCTCGGCCTGTTGGTGCACCCGCCGGCGGCACCGGCGAACGCGGTGGGTCGGCTGCTGGCGGCCCACGACCCGTCGGTCTGGGTGCGTGGAGTCCAGGTGTGGGCCTGTCTGGGGCTGCTGCACCACCGCACCGACGAGCCGTGGGAGGGCTCGACCCGACGCCGGGTGCTGCTCGATCTGATCTGGGGCGTCGAGGACTGGGTCACCGAGGCGGCGCTGTTCGCCCTGGTGACCGCCGCCTGGGTGGATCCTTCGGTGCGGCCGGACGTGGCCCGGGTGGTGGCCGAGCGGCTGGCCGACGCGGCTGCCGTGGCGCGCAGCCGACCGGTACCGATCGCCGCCTCGCTGGCGCACCTGGCACTCGCCGCCCCGCAGTTGGATCCGGCAACGGCAGCACTGGCCACCGAGCTGCTGAGAGCCAACGCCCCCCGACTACCCCGCCCCCGCAACCCCCTGCGCCGCCTCTGGCAACGCCTGTTCCGCCGCTGACTTCCCCCCGCAACCCCGCGATCTTGCACTTACTGTCGCCGTGTTGTCGGAAACAGTGCTTATGTACCCGCACAAAGTGCAAGATCGCGGGGTCTGGGGGGTTACGCGACGGGGGCGGCCTTGCCGAGGGCGACCTCGGCGTCCTCCTCCGGGGTGGCCTGCGGCGGCGCCTCGTTCGCGGTGCGCAGCGGGATCTCCTTGATGAACCAGGCGAGCACCGGGATCACGATGGTGAACAGCACCGCCCAGAGGAAGACGTGCGAGATGGCATCGGAGAGACCACCGAGCACCGCTTCGCGCGCCTGGGCGGGCAGTTCCTTGAGCTTCTCCAGGTCCATCCCCGCGCCGCCGGACTCACCGCCGAAGGCCCGACCGCCCTCGGAGCTGGCCAGCCGGTTGGCGAAGATCGCGCCGAACAGCGAGATGCCGAACGAACCGCCGATCGACCGGAAGAAGGTGGCCGCGCCGCTGGCCGCGCCGAGGTCCTTCTGCTCCACGCTGTTCTGCGCGATCAGCATCGACGTCTGCATGAGGAAGCCCATGCCGACGCCCAGCACGACCATGTAGAGCGACGACATCAGCTTGCTGGTGTCGGTGTCGAGCATGGACAGCAGCGCCATGCCCGCGGTCATCACCACGCCACCGATGATCGGGTACGCCCGGTACTTGCCGTTGCGGGTGATCGCCCGGCCGATGACCAGCGAGACGACCAGCATGCCGAACATCAGGGGCAGCAGCAGCAGACCACTGTTGGTGGCCGAGGCCCCCTGCACGGTCTGCTGGTAGAGCGGCAGGAAGTTCATCGCGCCGAACATCGCGAAGCCGAGCAGGAAGCCGATCACCGAGATCAGCGCGAAGTTGCGGTTGGCGAAGAGCGCCAGCGGCAGGATCGGCTCCTGGACCCGGCGTTCCACCACGGCGAACACCGCCAGCGCGACGAGGGCCAGCAGGGCCAGACCGATGATCGGCAGTGACACCCAGTCGTACTCGTTGCCACCCCAGGTGGTGATGAGCACGATCGCGGTGATGCCGACCGAGAGCAGCCCGGCGCCGAGCCAGTCGATCCGGTGCTCGGTGCGGTACTTCGGCAGGTGCATGGTGCTGATCAGCACGAGCAACGCGATGCCGCCCAGCGGCAGGTTCACGTAGAACGCCCAGCGCCAGGAGAGGTGGTCGGTGATGAATCCGCCGGCCAACGGGCCGGCGACCATGGCGATGGCCATGATGCCGGCGATCATGCCCTGGTAGCGCCCGCGCTCGCGGGGCGGCACCAGGTCACCGATGATCGCCATCACGCCGACCATGAGGCCGCCGGCGCCGAGACCCTGCACGGCTCGGAAGGCGATGAGCTGGACCATGCCGTCCTCTGGACCGCCCAACATCCCGGATCCGGCCATGCCACAGAGGGCGGAGCCGACCAGGAAGACGACGACCGAGGTCAGGAAGACCGACTTGCGGCCGTAGAGGTCACCGAGCTTGCCCCAGATCGGGGTGGAGACGGTGGTGCCCAGGACGTACGCGGTAACCACCCAGGTGAAGTGGTTGAGCCCGCCGAACTCGCCGACGATCCGCGGTAACGCGGTGCTGACGATCATGTTGTCGAGCATCGCGAGCATCATCGCGATCATCAGCCCGAACAGCACGACCCGGATGTTGTTGGGTCGCGTGCCGGCCTGGGTTGCCTGAGTCATAGGTAAGCTCCCCCCGAGGATTGCCGTACTTACTTGCCGCCCGGCTAGTCACCTTACTAGCCGCACGGTAAGTTGGGTATCAGCAACGGTCAAGCCATTTGGGGGGCGTGCGTGAGCGAGAGCACAGGCGGGACGCGGGAACGGATCAAGGCCGTCGCGCTCGAGCTCTTCACCGAGCAGGGGTACGAGAAGACCTCGCTCCGGGAGATCGCCGAGCGCCTCAACGTCACCAAGGCCGCGCTCTACTACCACTTCAAGAGCAAGGACGACATCGTCGCCAGCTTCGTCGAGGACCGACTGGAGCAGATCGACGCGCTGACCGCCTGGGCCGAGTCGCAGCCCGCGACCCTGGAAACCCGGCGCGAGCTCGTCGCCCGCTACGCCGAGACGATGTTCGGCGGCGAGATGCCGTCGGTGATGCGCTTCTTCGAGCAGAACCAGACGGTGCTGAAGAGCCTCACCGCCGGCCAGCAGATGCGCGGCCGGATGATGACCCTCGCCGACGCGCTTTGCCGGGGCGACGACTCCCCCCGAGCCCAACTGCGCGCCACCCTGTCCCTGTTCGCGGTGCACGGCAGCTGGTTCGCGTTGCGCGCACCGCACATCAGCGACGACGAACGCCGCAAGATCGCCCTGGAGGTGGCCGACGAGTTGCTGGCCGCCATCGGCACGGACGCCTGACCATCTCGTGATCGACGCGGCCGGTCCGGCCTGTCGGTGACCCGCCGGCCGGCCGAGCCGAGTCCGCCGATCGCCGGCTCAGCCGCGCGTCAGCTCCAGCCGGAGGCCGAGCAGGTCCACACCCGGCAATGGTGACCAGTCCTTCTCCGGCGAACGGACGAAACCGCGCCGCGCGTAGAGCCGGTGCGCCGAATCGGCCATCCCCGCCCGTACGCAGATCGCCACCGCCGTGCAAGCCAACCCGGTCGCCCGGTCGACACACGCCTCGACCAGTGCGGCACCCACACCCCGCCCCTGAGCGCCCGGGTCGACGGCGAGCATCCGGAACTCGGCCTCGCCCGGCCCGGCCAGCTCGGCGAACGGGCTGCCCGGCAGCACGAACGTGACCGAGCCGAGCACCGCCCCGGTCACCTCGTCGACAGCGACCAGCACCTCGCCGCTGGCCGCCCGGGTCGACACGTCGGCCAGCACCTCGCCGTACCCGTGTTCGCCCTTGAGCTGGCCGTCCGCCTCGTACGCGGCCACTGTCAGCCGGGCCACCGCGGGGAAGTCGACCGACTCGGCCGAACGGACCCGCAGCCCGGTCAAGCGATCACGGCGATCAGGTCACCGTCCTGCACGACGTCGCCCTCGTTGACGGCGAGCTGCTGGAGCACTCCGTCGGATTCGGCGACGACCGGGATCTCCATCTTCATCGACTCGAGGATCACCAGGGTGTCGCCCTCGGTCACCGTGTCACCCGCCGTGGCGACGACCTTCCAGACGTTGGCCACCATCTCGGCGCGGATCTCCTCGGCCATGTCCAGGCCCTCCCTCTTCGCGACGTGCCTGCCGATGTATCCAATCATGCGCCGACCGGCGGTGGGCGGGCAGCGACGCAGCCGGGATGACAGGCCCGCCCTGGGGAAGGCGGCGGGTGTCGACCGCACTACCATCAGCGGGTCGGACCCGACGCCGGACCGCCGGTGGCCGCATCCGCGCCGAGGTCGTGCGCAGGACGGATCCGACCCATCACGAGGAGGTCAGCATGGCGAAGAAGTCCCGGAAGAAGAAGGCTCGTAAGAAGAGCGCCGCGAACCACGGCAAGCGTCCCAACTCCTGAACAGGTCGGCGGGCCAACTGCCCGTCGCCGCTCAGCCGGCCGAGGCCGGGTACACCGGTGGCCCGGGTCGACATCGACCCGGGCCACCGGTCTTGCCATTTGGTGCCGACGCACGGTCGGCCGGCGCAAACGATCAGTCGGCCAGCTCACGGGAGTCGCTGGTCTCGAAGACCACCAGCTCGGTGAGCTTGACCCGCAGCCGCTCACGCAGCTGATCCGGCGCGGTCTCGTTGCCACAGCAACGCGCCACCAGCGCCCGCACCTCCTGCTCCAGCCCGTACTCGCGCAGGCAGGGCCCGCACTCGTCCAGGTGGTGCCGGATCAGCGAGCGACGCTCGTCGGCGCACTCCAGATCCAGGTAGAGATACACCTCCGCGAGCACTTCGCGGCAGTCCGTCTCGTGCGGCTCCCCACAGCTCACGTCACACCTCCCGGCCGGCAGCGGCGGTCGAGCCCTTCGCCGAGCGGGCGGCGCTGAAGCCCCGCTCGCCCGCGTAACGCTCAAGCAGCTTGCGCAGATTACGACGGCCCCGGTGCAGACGCGACATCACGGTGCCGATCGGCGTGCCCATGATGTCCGCGACCTCCTTGTAGGAGAAGCCCTCGACGTCGGTGAGGTAGACGGCCAGGCGGAACTCCTCCGGCAACTGCTGGAGGGCCTCCTTCACGTCACTGTCCGGCAGCCGGTCCAGTGCCTCGGTCTCGGCCGAGCGCAACCCGCTGGAGGTGTGCGACTCAGCCTCGGCCAACTGCCAGTCGGTGATCTCCTCGGTGGGCGCCTGGATCGGCTGGCGCTGCCGCTTGCGGTAGGAGTTGATGTAGGTGTTGGTCAGGATCCGGTAGAGCCAGGCCTTGAGGTTCGTGCCCTGCTCGAACTGGTGGAAGGCCGCGTACGCCTTCAGGTACGTCTCCTGGACCAGGTCCTCGGCATCCGCCGGGTTGCGTGTCATCCGCAGCCCAGCAGCGTAGAGCTGATCGACGAATGGCATCGCGTCCCGCTCGAATCGGGCCCTGCGCTCGTCCGTCTTCTCGGTGGTCAACCGCACATCCCCTCGCGTCGGATGCTTTCCCGCCGAGGATACGCGCACGGACCTGCCCGCAGATTCACTTCCGGCCGGTGTGCCCGTGCTCACCGCACCCACCCCGCCCGGTCCCGCCGTCGCGGGCCACTCCGGGCCGTCCAGCAGCCGCTTCAGCTGCCGGGCGTCCCGCTCGTCCCGTTCCAGGCTTCGTGTCTCGGTTGGCACCGGTCACCCCCCTCGCAGAAAAGTCGTCCGGGGGTTGTAACGCGAGATGACCACTGGGGCATTCCGGCCGCCTCCTCCCCGTTCCTGGTCCCGGCCCCGACGGCGGCCGGCGCTGGGACCAGGAAGGGCCTGGGAGGACTGGTGTCACCGGCCCTGCTCGGGCCGGCGGCACCAACGGATGCAACGAACCGTGCCCGCGCCGGAAACGGTCCACCCGGCGAGCCGGGCGCGACGGGTCAGCTGTCCGCCCAGCCCTGGGCGGACAGCCAGTCGCGCACGGCGGCGGCGGTGCCGGCCGGATCGCGACGCAGGTCGTGCGTCTCACCGGGACGACTCACCACCTGCACGGCCGGCCCCGGCTCCGGCGTCCCGAACGGATCGCGGTCGCCGTTGACGACCAACGTCGGCAGGCCGGTGCCCAGTTCGGCGGCGCGGGAGCGTTCCGGTCGGCCGGGCGGGTGCAGTGGAAAGGCCAGTGCGACAACGCCCACCGCACCCACCGCACGGGCCGTCCGACAGGCCACCCGTGCGCCGCTGGAACGCCCACCGACCACCACCGTCGGCACGTCGGCGTGCCGGGCGCGCAGCTCGGCGAGCACCGCCGTCCAGGCCTCGTCGAGGTGACCCGCCGGTGCCGGCGCACGCCGACCGGCGACCCGGTAGGGCTGCGTCACCCGGACCACGGCCAGGCCGGCCGCCACCGACGCGTCCCGGACCGCGAGCAGGTCGGGTGCGTCGACGCTGCCGCCCGCGCCGTGCCCGAGGACGAGCAGGGCGCTGGCCGGGCGGCCCGGCAGGTCGGTGTCGATCCACGCCGGGCCGCGCGGGGTGTCGATCTCGTTGCTGGCTGGCACCGGCCTATTCTGCGCCGCCGGACGGGTGTCGGGTGCGAACCGGGCCGCCGATCAGCTCAGCGGGACCAGGGCGAGCAGTCGGTCTCGCACCGGTGGACCGGCGTCGTCGATGGCGTCCGGATCGGGTTCGACCTCGCCGCGCCAGGCGACCAGCATCGCCCGCCGTTCCCGTGGCGTGGTGCCGCCCCACACGCCGTGGCAGTCACCGACGTCGAGGGCCCACGCGAGGCAGGACCCCTGCACGTCACAACTGCGACACAACGCGACGGCGGCGTCCGCCGGCTCGTTCGGTGCCGGAAAGAATGTCTCCGGATCGACGCTCTGGCACGTTCCTCTGGTGCGCCACGCGTCGTCCTGTCGCCGTTCTCGCACGGCCCGCAGCAGCCGCGGATCTCGCCGCGCCGCTGCCACCTCGTGCGGGCGCGGCATACGTGCCCGTGTCATCCACCCACCTCCCCCGTGGGACCGGCAAAAGCTGTGGACGTCGTCCGCCCCGTGCGGACCGACAGCCACTACCGGCGCTGTGTTCTATCGCACTTCGCAACCTCGGGACAAGGGTCTGCCGGGAACATGACTGAACAGTCAGGAGACGAATCGCGCGTAACCCTGGCAAATCGGTGACCGACTATGCGCCGCGCCGTCAGAACAGCGTCAGCTCCTGCGGTGACACCATCGGCGCCACCGGCACCCGCGCGGTCAGCTGTGGCCCGTCGTTACGAACGTCCCCCACCGCCGTACCCACCGGCCGGATCTCCAGGCCCGCCAACTGCTCCGCCGACGCCGCGGTGAGCAGCCGTCCCGGCTCGTCGGTCGGCGCGAGCCACGACGACCACCGCTGCGGTGGCAGCAGCACCGGCATCCGGTCGTGCACCTCGGCCAGGTCGCCGAGTGCGGTGGTGGTCAGCACGCTGAAGGTGAGCCGGGTCTCGGCGGCGGACTCCCAGACCGACCAGATGCCGGCCAGCGCGAGCACCGAGCCGTCCCGGGGCGTCATGAAGTACGCCTGTCGCCCGCCGTCGGGCAGCCGGACCCACTCGTACCAGCCGTCGGCCGGGACCAGGCAACGGCGGCGGGAGAAGGAACCGGCGTACGCCCGGCTGGTGGCCACCGTCTCCGCCCGCGCGTTGATCATCCGGGCGGCTCCCGACGCGGACCGGGACCAGTGCGGCAGCAGACCCCAGCGGCCGACGCAGAGGCTGCGATGCCCCTGCGGGCTGACCCGGACCAGCGGCACCGGGTCGGTCGGCGCGACGTTGTGGTCCGGCCGAACCAGGCCGTCGGAGTCGTCGGACGACTCGAACAGCGCGCTCAGCTCACCGGAGCTCCGGGTCGTCGCGTACCTGCCGCACATGGGGCACACGCTAACGCGTCGGAGGCCCTGTCGGCTGTCCCGCCAACCGGGAGTACGAAAGCCGGGTGCCGCCGCCCGCCCGTCGACACGGCAGAATGTAACGGTGGGCAACCTGACCGCGACCCGGCCGCCGCAGCCGTGGACCGCACCGACCGCATCCGACCCGGTGGCGGCGACGCTGCGCCTGCCCGGTTCCAAATCGATGACCGCCCGGGCCCTGGTGCTCAGCGCGCTGGCCGCCGGCCCGTCGACGCTGGCCCGGCCACTGCGCGCCCGCGACACCGAGTTGATGGCCGCGGGCCTGCGGGCGATGGGCGCGCACGTCTCGATCAGCGACGACGAGCGCTGGCTGGTCCGCCCGCACCCGCTGGCCGGTCCCGCCCACGTCGACGTCGGGCTGGCCGGCACCGTGATGCGGTTCGTGCCACCGGTGGCGGGCCTGGCCGACGGGCAGGTCACCCTCGACGGTGACCCGTACGTGCGCACCCGCCCCCTCGGCCCGCTGGTCGACGCGTTGCGCTCGCTGGGCGTCCGGATCGACGTCACCGGCACCGGCAGCCTGCCGCTGACCGTGCTCGGCACCGGCCGGGTCACCGGCGGCGAGGTCGTGATCGACGCGTCCGCATCCAGCCAACTCGTCTCCGGGCTGTTGCTGGCCGCCCCGCGCTTCGACCGGGGCGTCGTGGTCCGCCACGTCGGGCCGCCGGTGCCCTCCGCGCCGCATCTCCGGATGACGGTGCAGATGCTGCGGGCCGCCGGTGCGGCGGTCGACGACAGCACCCCCGACGTCTGGGCCGTCGAGCCCGGCCCACTCACCGGGCGCGGCTGGGACATCGAACCGGACCTCTCCGGCGCCGTGCCGTTCTTCGCCGCCGCACTGGTCACCGGCGGCGAGGTCACCCTCCAGGGCTGGCCGCACAGCAGCGGGCAGCCGATCGAGAAACTCCGCTCGCTGCTGCAGCGGATGGGCGGCGAGGTCGCCCTCTCCACCAACGGGCTGACCGTCCGTGGCACCGGCGTCGTGCACGGCCTGACCGCCGACCTCTCCGACGTGGGCGAGCTGACCCTCGTGCTGACCGCGCTGGCCATGCTGGCCGACTCGCCGTCGGTCTTCACCGGCGTCGGGCACATCCGCGGCCACGAGACCGACCGGCTCGCCGCGCTCGCGCGCGAGTTCGGCGGGCTCGGAGCGGACATCACCGAAACGCCGGACGGGTTGGAGATCCGGCCCCGACCGCTGCGCGGCGGCGTCTTCCGCACCTACCACGACCACCGCATGGCGCACGCCGCCGCGGTGGCCGGGCTCGCCGTCCCGGGCATCGAGGTGGACGACGTGGGGTGTACCTCCAAGACCATGCCCGAGTTCCCGGCACTATGGTCAGCGATGGTGACCGGCAAGTGAGCGTCCGGACGCTCGGTAAGAGCTGACGCGAGAAGAGGACAGGTCCTGGCGACCAAACGGCGGGAGTACGACGAGGACGACGTGCGGGTGCGGCCCGGAAAGTCGTCGCGCCCACGTACGCGCACCCGCCCGCAGCACGCCGACGCGGTCGACGGGTTCGTCATCGCCGTCGACCGGGGGCGCTACACCTGCGTGCTCTCCGGGGCCGAACGCGGCGTGGTCGGCGCCGAGCTGCCCACTGTCACCGCCATGCGGGCCCGCGAGTTGGGCCGCAAGTCGGTGGTCGTCGGTGACCGGGTCAGTCTGGTCGGCGACACCTCCGGGGCGGAGGGCGCGCTCGCCCGCATCGTCCGGATCGCCGAACGCCGCTCGGTGCTGCGCCGCACCGCCGACGACGACGAGACCACCGCCGAGGGTCGGCTGGAACGGGTCGTGGTGGCCAACGCGGACCAGTTGGTGATCGTGAGCGCCTTGGCCGACCCACCGCCGCGCACCGGGTTCATCGACCGCTGCCTGGTTGCCGCGTACGACGCGGACGTCGAGCCGTTGCTCTGCCTCACCAAGGCCGACCTGGCCGGGCCGGAGGAGGTGCTCGGCTACTACACCGAGCTGGAGCTGCCGTACGTGCTCAACCGCCCCGACTCCGACCTCGACGCGCTCCGCGCGCTGCTCAGCGGCAAGGTGTCGGTGCTGGTCGGGCACTCCGGCGTGGGCAAGTCGACGCTGGTCAACCGCCTCGTTCCGGACGCGCTGCGCGCGGTCGGCGTGGTCAGCGCGATCGGCCGGGGCCGGCACACCTCGACCAGCGCGGTGGCGCTGCGGCTGCCACCGGTGCCCGGGGTCGACACCGACCCGGGTTGGATCATCGACACCCCCGGGATCCGCAGCTTCGGGTTGGCGCACGTGTCGGCCGACAGCCTGCTGCACGGCTTTCCGGACCTGGTCGAGGGCACCGTCGACTGCCCACCGAACTGCCCCCACACGGCCGACGAGGCCGAGTGCGGGCTGGACGCCTGGGTGGCCGCCGGCAAGGCCGACCCGCGCCGGTTGGCCTCGTACCGTCGGTTGCTGGCCTCCCGGGCCGGCGAGGGTGACTCGCGCGGCGACAGCGACCAGCGCGGCCCCGGCGAGGGTGACCGGCGCGGCCCGGACGAGTGACCCGACGGGCGTGGGCTAGGTTGCCGGCATGACCGGGTACGCCGACGACCTCGCCCTCGCCCACCTGCTCGCCGACCGGGCCGACGCCATCGCCACGGCCCGGTTCCGCGCGCTCGACCTGCGCGTCGAGGCGAAGCCCGACCTGACCCCGGTATCGGACGCGGACACCGCGGTGGAGCGGGAGATCCGCGCCCTGTTGGCCGAGCGACGACCGGCCGACGGGCTGCTCGGTGAGGAGTTCGGCGCGCAGCCGTCCGCCGACCCGAACGGCCGCCGGTGGATCATCGACCCGATCGACGGCACCAAGAACTTCGTCCGTGGCGTGCCGATCTGGGCCACCCTGATCGCGCTCTACGACGGCGACCGGCCGGCGGTCGGCGTGGTGTCCGCACCGGCGCTCGGACGACGCTGGTGGGCCAGCGCGGGCGCGGGCGCGTACGCCGGGCCGGGTCCCACGGCCGGTGAGCGGATCGGCGTGTCCGCGGTGCGCGGGGTGGCGGATGCCAGCTTCTGCTACTCGTCACTGAACGGGTGGGAGGAGACCGGGCGGCTCGACGCGGTGCTCGACCTGATGCGGGACAGCTGGCGCAGCCGGGCGTACGGCGACTTCTACGGCTACATGCTGTTGGCCGAGGGGGCACTGGACGTGATGGTCGAGCCGGAGTTGTCGTTGTGGGACGTGGCGGCGTTGGTGCCGATCGTCACGGAGGCAGGTGGCACCGTCACGGATCTGGGCGGACAACCGGCTCCCGCCGGCGCTGCGGGCACCGACAGCAGCGTGGTCGCCACCAACGGTGTGCTGCACGCCGACATCCTCGGGCGGCTCAACCGACCAACCGAGCGCTGACCCCCGGCAACCTCTATCCTCGCCAGGTGGTCTCCTCCGGTTGGTGTTTCCTCGCGGCGATGATCGTCGCCTACGGCTTCGCCAACCTGCTCCAGTCGGTGGCGGCGGCCCGCACCACCGTCCACCACACCTTCGATCCGGGCCTGCTGCTGCGCCTCGCCGGGCACCGGACGTACCTGGTCGGTCTCGGCTGTCAGATCGCCGGTTTCGTGCTCGCCTTCCTGGCCCGGCGGGACCTGCCGCTGTTCCTCGTGCAGGCCAGCGTGGCCGCCGGGCTCGGGGTGACCGCCATCCTCGGGGTGCTGGTGTTGAAGTGGCGGCTGCCGGCAGCGGAGGTGGTGCTGCTGGCGCTGCTCTTCGCGGGGATCACCGCGCTGGTGCTGTCCGCCCGACCGGCGCCGTCGAAGCAGCTCGGCACCGCCGGCTCGATCGCCCTGCTGGTGGCGCTGGGCGTGATCGCGGTGCTCGGCTTCTTCGCCGTCCGGCTGCACGGCGCGCCGGGTTCGGTGGCCCTCGGCTCACTGGCCGGGCTGGCGTTCAGCTCGGCCGCTGTCGCCGCCCGGCCACTGGCATCCGCGCCGTCCGCCGAGGCGTTCCTCGCCGACCCGCTGTTCTACCTGCTGATCGCCCACTCGATCGTGGGTCAACTGCTGCTCGGTCTGGCCATGCAGCGCGGTTCGACGACCGCCGCGGTCGCCGCGATGGACGCCGCCGGCGCGGTGCCGGCCGCGATCGTCGGCCTGCTGCTGCTCAACGACAAGATCTGGCCGGGCCGGGAGTGGCTGGCCGCGGTCGGCTTCCTGGTGACCCTGGCCGCGGTGATCGGCCTGACCCGGTACGCCGAACCGCAGCAGCACCGGTCGGTGACCCGCCGTCGGGACCCCGCCATGGTCGGTGCCGGCCAGCCGGGCTGACCGTCCGGCACCGCACCACGGTCGAGGTGCCGCGGCACCGCCGACTCACGCCTCGACGGGCTTGCGGCGGCTCACCACCCGTTCGTAGAGGCGCTCCAGCGCGCCGGCGGTCCGTTCCCAGGTGTAGCTGCTGCGCACCCGGTCCACCGCGGCGTGCCCGTACGCGAACCGACCGGCGTTGTCGGCCAGCAGCCGGCGCAGCGACACTCCGAGCGCCCGCACGTCACCGGGGGGCACCAGGCGGCCGGTGACCTCGTCGACGACGGCGTCCGCCAGGCCGCCCATCGCGTAGCCGATCACCGGCACACCGCAGGCCATCGCCTCCAGCGAGACCCGTCCGGCCGAGGAGTAGTGCGGCGTGCAGGCGACCACGTCCGCCGACCGGTACCAGGTGGCCATCTGGTCGTGCGGCACCGCCCCGATGAGCCGTACCTGGTCGACGACGCCGAGCTGTTCGGCCAACTCGCGCAGCCGTCGCGCCTCGGCGTGGTTGACCAACTGGTCGGCCGGCGGCCCGCCGGCGATCACCAGCTCGGCGTCACCGATCAGCCGCATCGCCCGGATCAGGTCCTCCTGGCCGTGCCCGGCGGCCAGCGAGCCCACCGAGAGGATCCGGGACCGCTGTTCGCGCGGTGCCGCCTCGCCGTCGGGATGGAACAGGTCGATGTCGACGCCGGCCGGCACCAACGCGACCGAGCTGCGTTGCAGACCCATCCGGGTCAGCTCGTCGACCTCGTCGTTGGACTGAGCCACGGCGATGTCGACGGCCCGGGTCAGCGCGCGCTCCAGCGTGATCCGCTGGCCCGGCCCGTCGTAGTGACCACCCAGATGACGCAGCTGCTCGATGCCGAGCGAGTGGAACGTCTGCACCACCGGGATGTCGGTCTCCCGGACGGCGTGCGCGGCGGCCAGGCCACCGACCCAGTAGTGCCCGTGCACCACCTCGGGCCGCCAGGAACCCGACCACTCGTCGGCCAGCCACCGGCCGACCTCCGTCACGTACGGGATCAGCTCGACGGTGGGCAGTGGGGTGGGCGGGCCGGCGGGCACCTGGTGCACCTGGTAACCGTCGACGGTCATCGTCGCCGGCAGCGCCGGGTCGTCCCGGCGCACGTAGAGCCGAACGTCATGGCCTCGCTCGGCCAGCTCGGCGGCGACCCTCGCGGTGTGCTGTCGGGTGCCTACCGGCGGGCCGTCGGCGTGGCGGTAGGAACTGGCGTGCGCGCAGACGAGGCCGACGCGCATGGGTCACCTCCCTGCGATCTTTCCTCGGCGGTGGTCCTCCCGGTCAGAGCGTCCCATTAACCCCGCGACGCTGAGCCGAAACCTGGCAGATCAGGAAGAGTCCCCGCGAGTGCCACCGACACTTGCGCCACGACAAGCACACGCGACACGCGACAGCACGCTTCGACGATGATCGACAAGCCGTCGCCGGTGTGACCAGGCCCGGCCGGGGGTACCGCTCAGAAATGCCGCTGACCCGCAGTCTCGACGATTCGACAGTGGTGATCACCGGTGCGTCCAGCGGGATCGGCACGGCGACCGCGTACGCGCTGGCCCGCCGTGGTGCCGCCGTCGTGCTGGCCGCCCGCAGCGAGCCGGCCCTGCTGCAGGTCGCGCAGCGCTGCCAGGCGTTGGGCGGTCGGGCGCTGGTCGTACCGACCGACGTCACCGAGTTGGAGTCGGTGCGGCGGCTGGCCGACCAGGCGGCGGCCGAGTTCGGCCGGATCGACGCCTGGGTGAACAACGCCGCGGTCAGCGCGGTGGGGCTGTTCGACGAGATCCCGGTCGCCGAGTTCCGCCGGGTGCTGGAGGTCAACCTGCTCGGAACGGTGCACGGCATCAAGGCGGCCCTGCCCTACCTGGGTGCGGCGGGTGGCGGCGTGCTGGTCAACAACGCCTCCGTGCTGGCCGAGGTGGCAATGCCGTACCAGTCGGCGTACAACGCCACCAAGCACGGCATCCGGGGGCTGGCCGACACCGTCCGACAGGAGCTGCGGGTCACCGGCCGCGGTCACATCTCCGTCTGCACCGTGCTGCCGGCCACGATCGACACCCCGTTCTTCCGGCACACCGGCAACCACAGCGGCCGGGAGCTGGTGCCACCTCCTCCGATCTACCCGCCGGAGGTGGTGGCCGAGACCATCGTCCGGCTGCTGCGCCGGCCTCGCCGCGAGGCGTACGCCGGCGGCGCGGCCCGGCTGATCGGCCTGCAGTGGCGGCTGGCGCCCGCGCTGGTCGAGCGCACCCTCGGCTGGTACGCCCACCGCACCCAGTTCGGCCCGGGGGCCCGACCGGACAGCAGCGGCAACGTGTTCCAACCCGATGCTCAGGCGCGCGAGGACGGTGGCTGGCACGGTCGGCGGCGACAGTTGGCGCGGATGACCGCCGCGTTCGGCCTGGCCGCCGCCGGCACGGCTGTCGGCACCCTGGCGGCCATCAACCGCCGCTCCCGGTCGGGCCGCTGATGGCCGATGTCGAGCGCCCGAATGCGCTGGCCGTCACCAACGCGCACAATCAGGCGATCATGTCGCGCTTTCTGGTGGAAATCGTCGAGTCGTCAGCGGTGGTCCGGCTGACCGGTGTGCTCGATTCCGCCGGCACCGAGGCGGTACGCGACGCGCTGCTCGCCCGCCTGGCGGACCGGCCCGGCCCGGTGGTGGCCGACGTGACCGGTCTGCGGGTCGTCGACCCGGCCGGGCGCGGCGTCTTCGCCGACGTACGCCGGGAGGTCGCCGACTGGCCCGCCGCTGACCTGCTGCTGTGTGACCCGGCGGTCGACCGGCCCGCCCAGCCGGACGCCGCGCTCGCCGGGGTGCCGGCCTGGCCGACGCTCGACGGGGCGCTGGCCGCTGTGGCGGCGACGCCGCTGGCGGCGGTCCTCACCGCCGAGCTGGCTCCGGCGGTGGGCGCCGCCCGGCAGGCTCGCGAGCTGGTCACCGCCGGTTGCGAGCGCTGGGGTATGCCGACGCTCGCCGACCCGGCGTGCATCGCGATCACCGAGATGGTCAACAACGTGGTGGCGCACGCCCGGACCCCGATGACGGTGCGACTGGCCCCCCGGGAGACCACCCTGCACCTGGCGGTGCGCGATTACTCCCCGCGTCAGCCGACGTTCGCCGGGTTGTCACCACCGGACCGGGCCGGCGGCCGGGGACTGCTGCTGATCGACACGGTGACCCGCCGCTGGGGCAGCACTGCCGTACCGGACGGCAAGGTCGTCTGGTGTGTGCTGCACCCCGACGACGAGGCCGCCTGACGGGGCTTTCGCCGTCGGCGCCCGATTCGGCGCCGTACCGTCGACTGCCGCCCGGTTACGGCGGCAGGGCAGCGGGTAGTGATCAGACATGCGCGACAACGAGTTCCCGACCCCCGTGTCCGACACCGAGGCGCAAGGGCTGCCCGACACCGCCGATGACGACTCGACCGCCAACGACGACGTCCTCACCGGGCGCGAGGCGGACGGCCCGGACCCGGCCCAACTGCCCGGCGACCGGACGCCGGTGGCGGTGGACCGGTTCGGCACGACCGCCGAGGAGCAGCTCGACGGTGAGTCGTTGGACTACAAGCTCGACCGCGAGGTCTACGAGCGCCCGGCAGACGATCCGCTGGCCGGCACCATCGACCCGAAGATCGCCTTCGAGGCGGACAACCTGGAAGCCGCGGCGGAGGCTCAGCTCGACGCCGACGTGATGGATCCCGGGCCCACCTCGGACCCGAACTCACCGGTCTCCCTCTACGACCACGGTCAGCTCGGCACCGTTGCCGACGCCACAGTGGGTCGGCTGGTGGAACCCGACGAGGGGGCGCACACCGACCAGGAGACCGACTCGGTGGCGTACGACGCCGGATCGGCCGGCGGCGGAGCCACCGCCGAGGAGCTGGCCATCCACGAGACGGAGCCGCCGCGCTCGGTCTGACGTCCGCTCAGTCGTCCAGACCGCGTTCGATGGCGTACCGGGTCAGCTCGACCCGGTTGTGCAGTTGCAGCTTCCCCAGGGTGTTCTGCACGTGGTTCTGCACCGTGCGGTGCGACAGGCCGAGGCGCTGGGCGATCTGCTTGTACGACATCCCCTTCGCCACCAGCCGCAGCACCTCCGTCTCCCGCTCGGTGAGCTGGGGCGTCGCGGGTTCGGCAGCGCCGGCCGGGCCGGTCCCCCGCCCCGGTCCGGCGGCCAGCCGGCGGTACTCGCCGAGCACCAGCCCGGCCAGTCCGGGAGTGAAGACCGCGTCGCCGACGGCGGTGCGGTGCACCGCCTCCAGGAACTCGGCGGGCGCAGTCGACTTCACCAGGTAACCGGTGGCCCCGGCCTTGACCGCGTCCAGCACGCTCTGCTGCTCGCCGCTGGCGCTGAGCATCAGCACCCGTACCGCGGGCAGCGCCGCGCGCAACCCCAGGATCACCTCGACGCCGGAGATGTCGGGCAGTTGCAGGTCGAGGACGACGACGTCGGGCCGGGCGGCGGCGGCCACCCGGATGGCCTGTCGCCCCTCGCCGCTGGTCGCCACCACCAGGAAACCGGCCTCGGTCAGGTCGCGGGCCACGCCCTCCCGCCACATCGGATGGTCGTCCACCACCATCACCCGGACCGGGTTCGCCGCTGTCACCTCGGCACGCTCAGCTCGATCTCGGTGCCCGCCTCCGGGGCGGACACGATCCGCACGGTGCCGCCCACGTCGGTCACCCGTCCCCGGATCGACTGGGTCACGCCGAGCCGACCCTGGGCGGCCGCCTCGTCCAGCCGGCCGTCCGGAATACCCGGCCCCTCGTCGCGGATCGACACGGTCACCGTCGCCCCCTCGTCCTCGATCAGCACCCAGGCCCGCCCGCCGGCGTGCCGCCCCACGTTGTCCAACGCCGCCCCGGTCGCCGCGGCCAACTCCGCGGCCACCCGTCGGGGCAGCGGCACCGGGGTGGCCGGAGCGGAGAGCGCCACCGCCGCCGAGGCGTACCGGCCGAGCAGGGTCCGCAGGTCCACCGCCTCGCCGCCGTCCAGCAGGCTCCCGCCGCCGTCCGGGAGGCTCTCGGTGGCCGGACCGGCGCCGGCGATCAGCGCCCGCAGGGCAACCTCCTGCTCGCCGGCCAGCCGGGCCAGCTCACCGGCCTCGCCGGGCAGGTCGGCGCCGCGCCGCTGCACCAGCGCCAGCACCTGGAGCACCGAGTCGTGAATGTCGCGGGCCAGCCGCTCCCGCTCCCGGGTGGCGGCCTCCAACTCCACCGCCCGCTGCAACCGCTCCTCGGCCCGCACCGCGAGCCGGGCCACGTGCCCGACCACCACCCCGGCCAGCAGCATCAGGATCACCCCGGTGAACGAGGACTGACCGATCCGCTCCCGGGTGGCCAGGTCCGCGCCGGCGACCAGCAGCGCGGCGACAGTGCCCCGCCGCCGGCCACCGGAGACGGCCCAGGCCAGCACCGGGCCGGCCATCCAGGCCACCCCCAGGGTGGGTACGCCGTGGGCGAGCGCCGTCCGGCCGACCACCCACGGGGTGGCCAGCACGATGGCCATCACCACCCCGAGGTCGGCCAGCAGCAGCGGCCAGCGCCGCCACGCCGGCCGGGCGTACCCGACCGCTGTCGCGCCGGTCCAGGCGACCATCAGAAGAATCAGAGCACCGACGGCGTACGGGTGGGCGTACCGGTCGGCGTCGCGCACCGCAAGCGCGCAGACGTACGCCAGGGAGGCCAGCCTGAACACGGCGAGCGCACGCCACAGCGGCACCTCGAACCCACCCGGCGGCGACGGCATGGCGGTCAGGATGCCACAACCGGTCCGGCGCACGGCCAGCAGCGAGTGCGGTTCAGGAAACCCTGACGTACGGTGGAAAAGCCGCGAATTATCCGAGATGCGCCGCCGGGACGGGCCCATGACAAACGCAGATCCGCACGCACCGCGTACGGTTGTGCCCATCGAACCTGCCCTCCTGATCGCCGAAGCCTTTGACCAGGCCCAGGTGACCGAGATTCGACACTCGGTCACCTCCTGCGCGCGCGCCTCCGGCCTGAGCGGCCAACGGCTGGACGACTTCGTGCTCGCGATCAACGAATTGATCACCAACGCGGTGCGGCACGGCGGTGGGCGCGGCTGGCTGCGACTCTGGCACGAGTCGGGCGTGCTGGTCTGCGAAGTCGCCGATCACGGGCACGGGATCAGCCCGCAGCGGCTGGGCGACCGCAGCCGGCCCGCCCCGGACACGGCCGGCGGCTGGGGCCTCTGGCTGGCCCGCGAGCTGACCGACGCGATGGAAGTGGTCACCGGCACCGCCGGCACCACCGTCCGCATAACCACCGGCCTGACCAACCAAAGCCCCACCCCGCACTAACCACCCCACCCCGGCCGGCCTCGCCCGCCCGTCTCAGACCCGGCCAGGCCCGACCCGCCTCGACCCGGCCCGCCTCGGGTCGGCCTGATCCCATCCCGCCCCGATTCGGCCCGCCTCAGCTCGGCCCAGCCCGGCCCAGCCCGCCTCGGCCCGGCCCAGCCCAGCCCAGCCCAGCCCGCCTCGGCCCGGTCCGCCTCGGCCCAGCCCAGCCCAGCCCAGCCCAGCCCCAGCCCAGCCCGTCGATCATGGAGTTGTGGTGGGGGACAAAATCCCCGAATTATGCCAAGCCCGGCACCACAACTCCATGATCCACCGCACCTGCCCGCGATCTTGCACTTACTGTCCCAACATAAGCGGCATTCCACGTTTTTCGACAACCGAAACTGCAAGATCGACGCAGACAGGTGCGGCACGGGGCGCAGCACGCGCCGGGGTGCGGGGCGGGGTCAGGCGAAGAGTGCGGAGACGGATTCGCCGTTGTGGATCCGGCGCGTCGCCTCGGCCAGGGCGGGGGCCACCGACAGGACCTGCAGCTTGGGAACCCGCTTGGCGGCCGGGATGGGCACCGTGTTGGTACAGACGATCTCCAGGACGCCGTCCTGGTCGCTGAGCCGCTGCAACGCGTCGTCCGAAAAGAGGCCGTGCGTGCAGGCGAGCCGGATCGACCGGACCTTCAGGCCGCGCAGATGCTCCATCAGCTCGACCACCGTGCTGCCCTTGGCGATCTCGTCGTCCAGCACGATGACATCCCGGTCGGTCACGTCGCCGATCACCGCGCTGATCTTGACCAGGTCGTCGCTGAACCGCTGCTTCGCCCCGGCCGCGACCGGAGTGCCGAGCAGCCGGGCGAAGGCCGCGGCCTCCTTGGCGTTGCCCAGGTCGGGCGAGACCACCACGGTGTTGCTCAGGTCGTAGCGCCGGAAGTGGGTGGCGAGTTCCCGAAGCGCGTGCAGGTGATCCACCGGGACGCTGAAGAAGCCGTGCACCTGCGGCGAGTGCAGGGTCATCGCGAGCACCCGGTCCGCCCCGGCCGAGGTGAGCAGGTCGGCGACGAGCCGCGCGCCGATCGAGATCCGTGGGGCGTCCTTCTTGTCCGACCGGGCGTACGCGTAGTGCGGCAGCACCACGGTGATCCGACCGGCGGAGGCACCCCGGGCGGCGTCGATCATCAGTAGCAGCTCGACCAGGTGCTCCTGCACCGGCGGCACCAGCGGCTGGATCAGGAAGACGTCCCGCTCCCGGCAGTTGGCCTGCAACTGGACTTCCAGACAGTCATTCGCGAACCGGGAGACCCGTACCGGGTGCAACGGCACCCCCAGGTGGGCGCAGATCTCGGCAGCCAGGTCGGGATGGGCGGTTCCACTGAAAACGGCGATGTCGCGCACGTTCGCACATCGTAGGGGAAGCCCACGGCCGACGATGGCAGCAGGCCGGAACCCGCCGTGACGCCTGTCGCACCCCGCCGCCGTCCGGGTACGGTGCTGCGGTGACCCCCCAGTACGTCGCCGCCATCGACCAGGGCACCACCTCCTCGCGGTGCATCGTCTTCGACCGGGCCGGGGACGTCATCGCCGTGGCCCAGCGCGAGCACCGGCAGATCTTCCCCCGACCGGGGTGGGTGGAGCACGACGCCGAGGAGATCTGGGACAACGTCGAGCAGGTGGTCGCCGAGGCGCTGCGGACCGCCGGCACCGACGCGTCCGGGCTGGCCGCTGTCGGCATCACCAACCAGCGGGAGACCACCGTCGTGTGGGACCGGGCCACCGGTCGCCCGGTGGCCAACGCCATCGTCTGGCAGGACACCCGGACCGGGCCGCTGCTGCGCGAGCTTGCGTCGGCGTACGGCGAGGAGCGGTTCCGGGCCCGCACGGGCCTGCCGCTGGCCACCTACTTCGCCGGGCCGAAGCTGCGCTGGCTGCTCGACGAGGTCGACGGCCTGCGTGAACGCGCCGACCGCGGCGAGGTGCTCTTCGGCACCATGGACAGCTGGTTGATCTGGAAGCTGACCGGCGAGCACGTCACCGACGTGACGAACGCCAGCCGGACCATGCTGATGGACCTCACGACCCTCGACTGGGCCCCGGAGCTGCTGGACGCGATGGGTGTTCCGGCGGCGATGCTGCCGGAGATCCGCTGCTCCGCCGAGGTGTACGGCACGGCGGGCGGGGTGCTCGCCGGGGTGCCGGTGGCCAGCGCGCTGGGCGACCAGCAGGCCGCCCTGTTCGGGCAGACCTGCTTCCAGCCGGGTGAGGCGAAGTGCACCTACGGCACCGGCAGCTTCCTGCTGCTCAACACCGGTGCCAGCCCGGTCCCGTCGACGCACGGTCTGCTCACCACCGTCGCCTACCGGATCAAGGACCAACCACCGGCGTACGCCCTCGAAGGTGCCATCGCGGTCACCGGTTCGCTGGTGCAGTGGCTGCGGGACAACCTCGGGCTGATCTCCACGGCCGCCGAGGTGGAGGAGTTGGCCCGCACCGTGGACGACAACGGCGGGTGTTACGTGGTGCCGGCATTCTCGGGACTGTTCGCCCCGCACTGGCGTCCGGACGCCCGGGGGGTGATCGCCGGACTGACCGGTTACATCACCAAGGGGCACCTGGCGCGTGCGGCGCTGGAAGCGTCGGCATGGCAGACCCGCGAGGTGGTCGACGCGATGAACGCCGACTCGGACGTGGCGCTGCGTCGTCTCCGGGTGGACGGTGGGATGACCGCGAACGGTCTGCTCATGCAGTTCCTCGCCGATGTGCTCGACGTGCCGGTGGTCCGTTCCCGGATCACCGAGACCACCTGCCTGGGTGCCGCGTACGCGGCCGGTCTGGCGGTCGGCTTCTGGCCGGACCTGGCCACCCTGCGGGCGCAGTGGCGCTCGGACGCGCAGTGGGAGCCGGCCATGGCCCCGGAGCTACGCGAGCAGGAGCTGCGCCAGTGGCGTAAGGCGGTGCAGCGCACCCTCGACTGGGTGGAGTGACCTCAGCGGCCGGTGCGGACCTGTGCCACGAACGCGCGCCAGGCCGACGGCGCGAAGGTGAGGACGGTGCCGGCGCGGTCGGTGGAGTCCCGGACCAGCACCTGGTCCGGCAGGTTGTCGGCCACCTCGACGCAGGTGTCGCCGCCGTTGCCACTTCGGGTCGACACGCGCCACCGAGGGGTGGGGGCGGAGTTCACAGCTCGTTCACCAGCTTTCCGATCAGCTCGACGGACACGCTCGCCGGCAGGGCCTCGCCCAGCAGGGTGTCCCACATCGTCCTGATGGTATCCACGGTGTCGGGCCGGTCGACGATCTGGCCGACGACCCCGTCGATGTAGGCCACCTCGTCGCCGTCGGGCAGGTTGGCCAGCACGAAGCCGCCGGCGAGCCCGGGGTGCGCGCCCGCGCCGGCGGGGATCACGTAGAGCCGGACGTGGGGCAGCGTGGCCAAGTCGACCAGCCGGTCCAACTGGGCGAGCTGGACGTCGCGATCGCCGACCACACGACGCAGCGCGGTCTCGTCGATGACCGCGGTGAACCGCTTCGGGGCCGGGCCGGCCAGCAGCTCCTGGCGGGCGAGCCGGCCAGTGACCAGCTGGTCGACCTGCTCCGGGGTGTGGGTGCCCTGGGCGCTGAGCACCGCGTGCGCGTACGGCTCGGTCTGGAGCAGACCGGGCACGAGCGACGGTTGAACGGTGCGGAGGGCGACCGCCTCGGCCTCGATCGCCCGCCACGGCGCGAACCAGGCCGGCGACTCCTGCCGGGCCGCCACCGCCAGCAACTCGGCCAGCAGCCCGCCGGTGTCCAGCGCGGTGTCCGCCGCCTCGGCGAACTGCGGGGTGGGCCTGCGTCGCCCGGTCTCGATCGCCGCGATGGTGGACGGACTCCACCTGATCAGCTCCGCGAGGGCCTCCTGCGAGACGCCCGCACCGGCCCGGGCGGCCTTGAGCGCCCTGATCCACATGTCGCCGTTCATCCGACCGCCCCAGACTCCACCAAGAGTGATGGATCCATCCTCGACGGTGACGACGGTCAGGTCCAGCAGGAGCGGGAAAAGCGCGGTGTCCCGGTCAGTCCCAGCGGTTGCCGGTGAGCTTCTCGTAGACGTCGATGTAGCGGGCCCGGGTCGCCTCGACCACCTCGGCCGGCATGTCCGGGGCGGGGGCCTGCTTGTTCCAGCCGCTGCCGGTGGCCCAGTCCCGCACGTACTGCTTGTCGTAGGAGAACTGCACCCGACCCGGCTGGTACGACTCGGCCGGCCAGAACCGCGACGAGTCGGAAGTGAGCAGTTCGTCGGCGAGGACCAGGGTGCCGTCCGGCGCCCAACCCAGCTCGATCTTGGTGTCGGCGACCAGGATGCCCCGGTCGGCGGCCAGCTCGGCACCGCGCCGGTAGATGTCGATGGTGATCTGCCGGAGCCGCTCGGCGGTGGCCTGACCCACCTTGTCCACCACATCGTCGTACGTGATGGGCTCGTCGTGCTCGCCGGCCGGGGCCTTGCTCGACGGCGTGAAGATCGGTTCGGGCAGGATCGACGCCTCGCCGAGCCCTCGCGGCAGCTCCACGCCGGAGACCGCGCCGGTCTTCTCGTACTCCCGCAGGCCGCCGCCGGTCAGGTAACCACGGGCGACGCATTCGACCGGGAGCATGTCCAGCCGCTGGCAGCGGATGGCCCGCCCGGCGAACTCGGCGGGCACGCCGGTGGCCGAGATGACGTGGTTCGGCACCAGGTCGGCGAGCTGCTCGAACCACCAGAGCGAGAGCGCGGTGAGCAGACGGCCCTTGTCCGGGATCGGCGTCGGCAGCGCCACGTCGTAGATCGAGATGCGATCCGAGGCCACCAGGATCAGGTCGTCGCCGTCGGCGTAGACGTCCCGGACCTTGCCCGAGTGCAGAAGTTCCACGCGCCCTAGTACACCATGCGAGATCGCGGGGGCCTGATTCGACCACCCGGCCGAGGGTGACCGGACGGACGTTGACACCTTCGTGTGCTGCCTGCGTGAATGGTCCGACCGCCACCCCCGTAGGTCCAGGAGAGCCCCGTGCCCGTTGTTCGCCCCTCGCTCGACCGCCTCGGCGCCGATCCGGGCCGACGCCGACTGCTCGGCGCGCTGCTCGGCGTACCTCTGCTCGCCTCCGGCGGGCTGGCGGGGTGCAGCGACGACGCGGCCACCTCGACCCAGGACGGGCCCGTCGAGCTGTCGGTCTTCTGGTGGGGTGGCACCAAGCGGGCCGAGCTCACCGAGAAGGCACTGCGGCTCTACTCGGACCGCAACCCCCGGGTCACCTTCCGGGTCACCTGGCAGGGCGCGGACGGTTACTACGACCGGCTGGCCACCCAGGCGGGCGGCGGGAACGTGCCGGACCTGATCCAGATCGACGACGCCATGCTGACCGAGTACACCCACCGTCAGGTCATTCTCGACCTCACCGACCACCGCCTGGATCTTCGGGGCCTGCCGGAGGGTCTGATCCGCTACGGCACGGTGGAGGGGCGGACGATGGCGGTGGCCGCCGGGCAGACCCACGCTGCGGTGGTGTTCAACCGGGACCTGCTGCGGGAGTTGGAGATGCCGGAGCCCCGCGCCGGCATGACCTGGCCCGACTACATCTCCTGGGCCACGCAGGTCACCGAGGCCAGCGACCGCCGGGTGGCCGGCACCATGGACGGCTCGGGCGACTACCGGGCGCTCTGGCTCTGGTTGCGGTCGCAGGGCGGCGAGTTCTACCGGGGCAACCAACTCGGCTTCGGCGCGGACGAGCTGATCGCGTGGTTCGAGTTGTGGCAGCGGGCCCGGCGGGACCGGGCCACGCCGAGCGCGGCCCTGGTCGAGCAGGCCGACAGCGGCGAGCCGGCCCGGCAACTGGTGGTCAGTGGGGTGACGGCGGCGTCCTTCGCCTGGTCGCACCAGCTACCGGAGCTGCAACGACTCACCGAGTCCGAGTTGGGCATCGTCGGTTTCCCCGGCCCACCGGGGGCTCAGTGGGCGCGGGCGTCGATGTACTGGGCGGGGTTCCGGGGCACCCGCCACCCGGACACGGTCGCCGACGTGATCAACTTTCTGACCACCAATGGCGAGGTCGGTGCCGTTCTCGGCCACGAACGTGGGCTGAACGCCAGTGCCCAGGTCCGCCGCTACGCCGAGGGCAGCATCACCGACCCGGCCCAGCGACGTGCCGCCGAGTTCGGTGCCAGCATCGCGGACCTGCTCGGGCCGGCGCCGGCGCCGCCGCCCCAGGGGCACGCCAAGGTGCGCACCCTGCTGGTCGCCGCCGCCGAGCGGATCCGCGTCAAGCGTGACGGCACCCGCGAGGCCACCGCGCGTTTCCTGTCCCAGGCCATCGCGGCCCTGGCGGCGGTGAGCACCGGCGGCCAGTCCGGAACCGGCCGCTGGTGACCCTCCGGCGTCTCCGGGCCTCGTCAGCGCGGCGGGCCACCCCGGCGGTTGCGCATCAGACGCAACACCAGGAACACGACGATCGCGACCACGACCAGGCAGCAGAGCAGCGGGAGCACCCCGAAGCCGCTGCGGCCTCGCCGCCTGGCGGCCTCCACCACGATCTCGCCGGTGCCCGTGGACGCCCAGGCTGCGACCGGCACGAAGACCGCCAGTACGACCGCACCGAAGACCGCGCTCAGGCGGCCCCACCACTTACCGAATGAAGACATGTGCCCATCCTCGCCGAAGGGCGCAACCTCGGCACGTCGGTCCACGCCGAATCACGGGACCGGATGGTTCGGAAGCTCCCGGCCGGCGCGCAACGCGCTCGCAACGTCCCGGCAAAGATGATGATCTTTACATGAATCTCTCGAGGTGATCGGATTCGCCTCATGCTCACCTCTTTAGGCAGTGCGCGGATCTCTCGCACCCGAAGATCTGCGGCGGCAGCGGTCGGCGTCACAGTCGTCGCCGCTCTCCTCACCCCCACGGCGGCGCACGGCGCCCCACCACCCCCGCCGCCGCCGACGACGGCGACGAGACCGGCTCAGAGCGGCGACGCGGACCGCACCCCCGTCACGGTCACGCTGATCACCGGCGACCAGGTGACGGTGACGCCGGGCGTCCACGGCGCAACCGCATCGGTGGACGTCAAGCGCGCCCCGGGCGCCACCGGCTCCGTACGCGTCTCCACCGAGGGCCGGGACACCTACGTGTACCCGGACGAGGCGTTGCCGTACCTCGCCACCGGTCGACTCGACAAGCAACTGTTCGACGTCACCCAGCTCATCGCCCAGGGCTACGACGACGCGCGGACCAGCGACCTTCCCCTGATCGTCACCCGCACGACGGGCGCGGCGAAGCTCAGGACCGGCACCACGCTGCCGGGCCCGCGGACCACGCTGGAGCTGCCCTCCGTCCGAGGTGAGGCGATCCGCACCCGCCGGTCGCAGGCGGCGGACTTCTGGTCGGCCCTCACCAGTGGACAGTCGCCGACCGGTCGCAGCGCTGCCACCGGCGCGCCCTCCTTCGCGGCCGGCGTCGACAAGGTGTGGCTCGACGGCAAGGCGAAGGCCACCCTGGCCGACACCACCGCCCAGGTCGGCGCTCCCGCGGCGTGGGCCGCGGGTGGCACCGGCAGCGGTGTCCGGGTCGCCGTCCTGGACAGCGGGGTGGACACCACCCACCCGGATCTCGCCGACCAGGTGGTGGCCTCCCGAAGCTTCATCGCGGGCCAGGACGTGATCGACCGGAACGGGCACGGCACCCACACCGCGTCCACCGTCGCCGGAACGGGCGCCGCCTCCGGCGGCAGGGAACGGGGCGTGGCCCCCGACGCCGACCTGGTGATCGGCAAGGTCCTCGACGAGTACGGCAGCGGGTCGATCTCGGGGATCATCGCGGGCATGGAGTGGGCGGCACGGGCCGAGCACGCCAAAGTGATCAACATGAGCCTCGGCGTGAGCGCCTGGCACACCCAGGACGACCCGCTGAGCCAGGCCGTCAACCAACTGACCGCCGAGACGGGCGCGCTCTTCGTCGTGGCCGCCGGCAACAGCGGACCAGACCCGTACACCCTCGGTGCGCCGGGTACCGCGGACGCCGCGCTGACCATCGGCGCGGTGGACACCTCCGACCACCTGGCGGGCTTCTCCAGCGTCGGGCCCCGGATGAACGACGAGGCCCTCAAGCCTGACATGACCGCTCCCGGGGTGGACGTGCTGGCGGCGCGCTCGCAGCACATCTCCTGGGGTGAGGGCTACTACTACACCGACAGTGGCACCTCGATGGCAGCGCCGCACGTCGCCGGGGCGGCCGCCCTGCTGGTACAGAAGCACCCGACCTGGAGTGCGCGGCAGCTCAAGGACGCGCTGATGAGCACCAGCGTCCGTACGCCCGACTACGACGCCTACCAGGCCGGTAGCGGTCGGTTGAACGTCGCCGCCGCCTACCACCAGGACCAGGTCGTCGCGTCCGGGTCGGTGGACGCCGGACTCGTCGGTTGGGGCGGCGCACCAGAGCCGATCACGCGGACGATCACCTACACCAACACCACGGACGGCCCGATCGCGCTGGAGCTCTCCGTCGACCACGGCGCCGCCCCCACGCGGACGTTCACGACGACCGCCGACCGCGTCACGGTGCCCGCTCGGGCCAGCGCGACGGTCGACGTCGTGGTGGCCCCCGCCGGCCTCTCCCCCGGCAGGTACTCCGCCCAGGTCACCGCCCGCTTCGCCGCCGGCGAGGTGCACACGGCCGTCGGGGTCGCCGTCGAGTCCAAGAAGTACGACCTCACCATCCACCTGAAGGACCGCGCCGGCCGGCCCATGAGCGGCGAGGTCGAGGTCGTCAACGCCGAGACCGGCTCGGCCTTCATGTGGGTGCCGGACGGAAGGCTCACCGCCCGTCTGACACCCGGCTCGTACACCGTCGTCACGGCGGCGGACGTGGAGGGTCTGCACGGGCCCCGCTCTCTCGGCCTCGCGATGCTGACCGCTCCCGAGGTCGACCTGACGGCCAACCGGGTCGTGGAACTCGACGCCGCGCGGGCCCGCCAGGTGAAGGTGGCGACACCTCAGCCGACCGCCGTCGTCAACAGCAGAATCGACGTCTATCGCTCCTTCACCTCAAGCGAGCCGACACCCGCCGACTGGAGCGCCCTGCGCGAGACGTTCTGGCCGGGTGCCGCCTACGACAGCCTGTGGGCCCTGCCGACCGGGGACAAGGTGCGCAGGGGCAGCTTCGTCTTCACCACCCGGATCCGCGCCGCGCAGACGCCACTGGCGATCAGCTACCAGGGCCGGCACCTCAGCGGCCCGCTCGCGCAGCCCGGTTCCCCGCCGCTGCCCGACGGCACCTCGCGCCTGGACGCCGTCTTCGCGGGCGTCGGCGGCACCGCCGACTACGCCGGCGTCTCCGCCCGCGGTAAGGCCGTGGTGGTCCGCGGCAACGACTCGGTGACCCCCACGGACCGGGCGGCAGCGGCGCACGCCGCCGGCGCGGCGATGCTCGTCGTGGTCAACGACCGCGCGGGTCGCCGGAGCGAGTGGTACGGCAACTCCGACGCCGTGACGACCGGGCCGATCCCGGTGGCCTCGGTGACCATGGACGAGGGCGAGGCGTTGATCCAGAAGATCACCGCCGGCCGCAACCCGGTCCGGCTGGTCGTGGTCGCCCACCCCCGGGCGACGTACCTGTACGACCTGGTGGACTACCACACCGGCGGGGTGCCGAAGGACCCGTCCGCCAGGACCGACCCGCGCAAGCTCGCCCGGATCGATCTCACCTTCTCCCCGCCACCGGGAAAGCAGGCCAGCGAGACCCGGATGGACTTCCCGCCGTACGAGTACGCGGCGGCACGGTCGTTCCCGTTCGAGCCGGTCGCGCCAGGGCCGCGCACCGACTGGGTCTCCACGGGTCCCGGCATCAGGTGGATGCAGTACGCCGACGTCGCCGACTGGGCGCGGTCCAACACCGAGGCCATCGCGTACCGGGCGGGCAGCGTCCAGAAGGACCGCTGGTTCGGGCCCATCACCCGGCCGCGGCTACTCAGCACCGAGATCCCGTTCCGTGGTGAGACCGGTATGAGCGCCTACATCCAGGGGTTCGGCGACGCGGGCGCCGCCCACAGCGGCGGGGCCAGCATGTCGCAGATCGTCACGTTCTATCAGGGCGACAGGCTGCTGACCCGGTTCGACGGCTGGCCGGAGGTCGGCGCGGGTGAGCTGTCACCGGAGGAGCTGCCGTACCGACTGGTCGTCGAGACCAAGGGCAAGCCCGAGTTCAGCCCGTACTCGACCGCCACGCACACCGAGTGGAGCTTCGTCTCCGGCGGCGGCACCGAGGTGAAGGCCGTTCCGTTGGTCCAACTGGACTATGGAACGGACGTGGACTTCGCGGGTCGGACGAAGCGCCGGACCGACTTCTCGATCACGCCTGTGGTGGTGGGCAGCACCGCGGCTCGGGACGCCGTGTCGGCAGTCGAGCTGGAGATCTCCTACGACGACGGAGTGACCTGGCAGCGACAGGACCTGCGGGCGAAGAAGGGCACCTGGCAGGCGTCGTTGAACGCGCCGCACCGGGCCGACTTCGTGTCGATCCGGGTCACCGCCAAGCAGCGCAACGGTGGTGGCGTCACCCAGAGCGTCACCCGGGCCTTCGGCCTGCGGTAGCGCCCGCCGGGGGTCGGCACCGACAAGGTGCCGGCCCCTGCGGGACCCTCGCCTCTGACCTCGGCACCAAAAACGTCCGGCCCCCACACTGTGGGGGCCGGACGTGTATCACTTTCAGTGGTAGCGGGGACAGGATTTGAACCTGCGACCTCTGGGTTATGAGCCCAGCGAGCTACCGAGCTGCTCCACCCCGCGTCGACTGGATAAGACTAACTCACCCGTTCCGGGTGATGATCAGTGGGGTCGCCATCCGCTGTGGCACGGCACCCCGCAATGTCGAAAACCCGCCTCCGGTGAACCGGAGACGGGCTTCGAACTGGTGTTTCTCTCGTAGCGGGGACAGGATTTGAACCTGCGACCTCTGGGTTATGAGCCCAGCGAGCTACCGAGCTGCTCCACCCCGCGTCGGTTCGCTAACCGTAGCGCACCGACCCGGGACACCGCAAAGCGACTCCGATACCGCCGACCCGGCCAGCTCTGACCTGGGCGTTCTCAGTCGAGCCAGTTCTCGATCGCCACGACCGCCCGTCGACTGTCAGCATCGACCTGGGACCGAACGGCCGCCGTGTGCTCCCAACCCTGCTCCCAGAGCACCGTCACCACGTCGCCGACCCGGACCGCCCGGACCAGCCGAACCTCCTCCGCACCCGGCTCACCCATGCCGTCCGGCATCGGAGCCCGCAGCTCGAACAGCACCGACCCGTCCCCGTACGCCCCCGAGGTCAGCAGCCGCTGTCGCCACGTCCTGCTGTCGTCGGGCAGCTTCTGGTCGGGGCAGCCGCGCACCGCCTGCCGCAGCTCCCGCAACGCGTCGTCGGCACGACCCGCCCGGTAGATGGTGATGGTGTGCCGGTAACTGCCGTCCGGCACGTGCCCCGTCGGCGTCTCCGGCAACTTGAAGGCCAGGTAGCGACCACGGCGTTGGATCATCGCCGAGTCGCTGGGCAGGCGCGCACCGCACAGCGTCGGCAGTGCCGGACCCTCCAGCGAGGATTCCAGTCCGGTCCGATTCGGAGCGGCCAGCACGAAGAAGGCGCGGTCCGGGATCGAGGTGGGCGGCCGAGGTGCCGCCGGTCCGGTGGTGGTCGGCTGCGACGGCGTACCGCTCGGGGTGGCCCGCGACGGCGGCGGCGGTGTCGAGGGAGTCGGCGTGGGTGACGGCCGGGAGGTAGCCGTCGCCCCGGTCGGCGGCGGGCCAACGGTGCCGGCGGGCGGCGGTGCGGAGCCGTCCGCCGGGTACGCCAGTCGGCCACCGACGGCAACCCCGCCCACGAGCAGCGCCACCGCGAGCGTCGAACCGGCCATCCGGGCTCGGGCCCGCCGGTCGGCGAACCGCCGAAGCGACTCGGGACGGGTCAGCTCGTGCCCGTCCGCGACGGTGCCGAGCGACCGGTACAGGTCGGAGAGTTCAACTGACATCGTTCGCCTCCAACTCCACGACGCTGAGGTCGGGCAGCAGCGCGGCCAGCCGGGACCGGCCCCGGGACAGCCAGGACTTCACGGTGCCGACCGGCACGTCGGTCTCCCGAGCGATCTCCTCGACGGACATGTCGAAGAGGTAGTGCAGGGCCAGCGCCTGCCGGTGCGTGGCGGGCAACTGCCGAAGCGCTCCGACCAGGAGCACCCCGTCCTCACTGGGCGGGGGTGCGACCGCCGGCGGTCCGGTGCGACTCAGCACCACCCGCCACCGGTGCAGGCGCCGCCAGCGGTCGGTCGCCAGCCGGGCCACCACGAGCCGCAGCCAGGCCTCCGGCGCCGGATGCGACGACAGTCGCCCCCACTGCCGCCAGGCCCGGGTGTACGCCTCCTGCACCAGGTCCTGCGCCTCACCGTGGTCGCCGGCGACCGCGTAGCCGTACCGCAGCGTCCGCCGGGCGGTGCTGCGGTAGAAGTCGTCGAAGCTCTGCGCGTCCCGCACGACTGTTCCCCCTCGTCCCCACCCCGTTGCAGTGAGGACGGCGGACCGGCGTCGCAGGTTGCGGCCCAGGGCAGCGCTGTCGGTGACGTGACAGATCCGCACAGATCAGGCCAACGGCCGAGCCCCCGCCGCTCGGACCTGATGCGGTCCGAGTGACGGGGGCTCGGGGAGGAACTGCGTGCGGTGCGGGTCAGCCTCCAGCACTCGGGCTGGCACCCGGCGCACCAGCGGCCTGCTGCGCCTGCTGGAACGCGGTGAGCGCCTCGTCGAGGGCCTTCAGCGCACGCCCGTACCGCTCGAAGTCGCCCGACGCCTGCGCGGCCCGGACCTCGGTGATCGCGGTCTGCACCCGGTCCGCGGCGGCAGCCAGGTCACCGGTCGGCGGTGGGGTGCCGGCGCTCGGGGTCGGCGTTGGCGCCGCCGTCCCCGAAGGCGTCGGCGTCGGCGTCGGGGTCGTCGGGTTGCCCCCGGTCGTCGGCGGCGGCGACGTGCCCTGCCCGGCCTTCTTACCCTGCTCGACCAGTTGCTTGATGCCGTCGTTGATGTTGTCGGCGAGCGCCACGAAGGAGCCGCCGTCACCGTACGAGAGCAGCACCTTCTGCAACAGCGGGTACGCGTCCTGCTGGTTGCTCTTCACGTAGACCGGCTCGACGTAGAGCATCCCGTCGGCGAAGGGCAACGAGAGCAGGTTGCCGTACTGCACCTGCGCCTGGTTGCTGGAGAGCAGGTTGAGCTGCTGACGGATGTTCGCGTTGTTGGTCATCTGCTGGTGCACCTGCACCGGGCCGGAGATCCGGGTCTGATCCGGCAACTCCAGCACCTCCAGCCGGGGCTGCCCGTCGACGTACGACCCGGAGATCAGCGCGGCGAGGTTCTGCCGGCCGTTGGGGGTGACCGCCGAGGTGAGCTGGAACCGGGGGCTCTCCTGCCCGGGGAACTGGGTGAAGAGGTAGTACGGGGGCTGCTTCTGACCGCTGTCCGGGGCGTCCGGCACGTTGGGCACCTGCCAGAAGTCCTGGGCGGAGTAGAAGTCACCCGGGTTCGTCACGTGGAACTTGGTGAGCAGGTTGCGCTGCACCTTGAACATGTCCGCCGGGTAGCGCAGGTGCTCGTTCAGCTCGACCGGGATCTCCGCCTTCGGCACCACCAGGTCGCCGCCGAACGCCTTGTTCCACGCCTTGAGCACCGGGTCGGTGTCGTCGTACTCGTAGAGCTTCACGGTGCCGTCGTACGCGTCGACGGTGGCCTTGACCGAGTTGCGCATGTAGTTGACGTCTTCGCGGGCCAGCTGGAAGGTGCCCCGGTTGGTCAACTCGTCGGTGGTCTCGGTCTGCAGGTTGACCCGCTCCGCGTACGGGTAGGAGGCCGCCGTGGTGTAGCCGTCCACGATCCACTGCACCCGACCGTCGACCACCGCCGGGTACGGGTCGCCGTCCAAAGTGAGGAACGGCGCGACCTTCTCCACCCGGTCGCGCGGGTTGCGCACGTAGAGCAGCTTGGAGTCCTTGTTCACCGCCTCGGAGAGCAGGAAGTTCGACTCCTGCTCCTTGATGGCGTACAGCAGTCGCCGGGTGAAGGAGCCGATCTCCACGCCGCCCTCACCGGTGTAGGTGTAGGACTCGCCGCCGCCCTCACCGACCGGCCGGTCGAACTCGGCCTTCTTGTTCGGGTCGGACTGCCCGACGATGGCGTAGTCGTCGGCCGCCATCCGCTCGCCGTAGTAGATGCGCGGCTGCTTGGCCGGAATCTGCTCGGTCTGCGAGGAGCACGCCTCCTGGGTCTTCTCGCCGAGGAAGCCGGAGACGAAGAACGGCTGCCCGCCGCAGACCACCTGGTTGGCCGGGGCGGCCACCAGCCCGTACCCGTGGGTGTAGACGGTGTGCCGGTTGATCCAGGTGTTCTGCTGGTCGGTCAGCTCGCCGTAGTTGATCTCCCGGACGCCGACCACGTAGTCGGAGACCTTGCCGTTCACCCCGTACCTGTCGATGTCCAGCTTCGGGCCGAAGTCGTAGAAGCCACGCACCTGCTGGAGCTGGGTGTACGTCTCGCTGACCAACTGCGGGTCGAGCAGCCGCACGTTCGACACCACCGAGGTGTCGGTGGCAAGGTTTCCCGGTGGGGTGAGGTTGTTCGCCGCGTACGGGGTCGTCTCGGTGGCGCCCAACCCGAACGCCGCGCGCGTCGCGTCGATGCTGCGCTGGATGTACGGCGCTTCCTTGTCCTTGGCGCTCGGCTTGACCTCGAAGGTCTGCACCGCCCAGGGGTAGATGCCGCCGATGGCCACCGCGGACACGCCGAGCAGCGCCAGCGAGATCCCCGGCCAGACCAGGTTCCGCATCCAGGCGTTGGAGAACACGAGGATCGCGATGGCCACCACGATCGAGATGTAGGCGAGGATCTCCTTCGCCGGCAGCAACGCGTTGACGTCGGCGTAGCCGGCGCCGTACAACTTGGCGCCCTCGTTGTACTCCAGCAGCATGGCCCGCCGGTCCAACACGTACGCGATCGCCTTCAACAGCACGAAGACCGCGACCAGGGTGCTCAGGTGCGCGCGGGCCGCGTTGCTCATCCGGTCCCCGACGCCCTGCAGGCGCACCCCGCCGAAGAGGTAGTGCACCGCCAGCGCGCCGATCACGGCCAGCACCACGGCGGTGAAGGCGACCCCGAGCAGGTAACGCCAGAACGGCAGCTGGAAGACGTAGAAGCCGATGTCGACACCGAACTCCGGGTCCTTGACGCCGAAGTCACCGCCGTTGCGGAACAGCAGCCACTGGTTCCACCGGTTCTGCGCGGACAGACCGGCGAAGAGCCCGACCACCGCGGCGGTCAGCGCGATCCAGGTGCCGAGACGCGGGCTGAGCAGCATCCGGTAGCGCTCCAGCGTCGCCTGCTCCACCGAGTGCGGACGCAGTCGCGGGCGCAACCGGTAGGCCAGCCACAGGTTGCCACCGACGATCACCGCCATGCCGAGGCCGATGGCGAGGAAGAGCACCAACCGGGTGAGCAGGACGCCGGTGAAGACCTCGGTGTAGCGGACCTCGTCGAACCACAACCAGTCGGTCCACGCCTGGACACCCCAGCCGAGCAGGGTAAAGAGCACGAACACCCCGACCAGGACCGCGATGGTGACGCGCCCGCGCCGGCTCATCCTCGGGAGGGGGCTGCTGCTACGCATGACCACTGTTGGCTCCGCACGCTCGATATGATCGGCTCCGACCAGGCACCCAGAGTACGGGGTGTTCCTGAGCGTGTCGGGGCACGGTCACACCGGTCAGCAACGCGTCGGCTGACCACCCGCGCGCAACGCCTCCAGAGCGGTCATCGCCTCGTCCAACGAGCCCACCCGCAACAGCGGCAGATCGGGCTGCGGATTGCGGACCGCCTCCGCGCAGTTGTCGGCCGGCACCAGAAAGACCTTCGCGCCGGCGCGCTTGGCGCCGACCAGCTTCTGGGCGATCCCACCGATCGGCCCGACGGCGCCCTCGTCGTCGATGGTGCCGGTGCCGGCGATGATCTGACCGCCGGTGAGATCGGCCGGGGTCAACTTGTCCACGATCCCCAGGGCGAACATCAGACCGGCGCTCGGCCCACCGATGTCCCCCAGGTCGATGCCGAGCGTGAACGGGTGCGGCTGCTGCTGATCGATCTCCACACCGATCCGCGGTCGGCCGTCCTGCTCCTGACTGGTCACCGTCGCGGTGGCCGGCGTGCCGTCCCGGGTGTAACCGATGGTCAACGCCGTGCCCGCCGGCTTGGCCCGGACCAGCTCGGTGACCTTCGCCGCCACCGGCACCGGCTGGCCGTCGACCGAGGTGATCAGATCCCCGACCTTCAGCGCACCGGCCGCCGGGCCGTCCCCGGCCACCGTCTTGATCACCACCTGCACCGGAAAGCCCAGCTCCCGCAGCGCTGCGGTCTCCGCGCTGGTCTGCGACGCCTTGAAGTCCTCGGCGTTGCGCTGCTCGACCTGCTCTGTCGACTCCCCCGGCGGGTAGACCAGCTCACGCGGCACCACCGCCTCGTCGTCGGAGAACCAGCCGGCGATCGCCCCCCGCAACCGCACCGAGGGTTGCACCCCCACCGTGGTGAGCCGCAACTGGCCGGCCGAGGTCGAGGTCTCCCGACCGGTGACCTGGATGACCTCCTTGCCGTCTTCGGTACCGAGGGTGTTGACCGTCGGCCCCGGGCCCAGCACCACGTACGGAATCGGCACCCGGAGCACCCCGATGCTCAGCAGGGCGGTGAACAGGGCACCGAGCAGGACCGTCAGGCCGCGACGTCTCATGCCGCAGAGCGTACCGACCGGTTGCGGCCCGCCCGCCGGATGCGCCGCGCGACTTCGCCCTCAGCGCAACGCCAGCGGCGGCTACCTGGGGCGCGGTCCGCGTACCGTAGATGTCGTGCCTGATATTCCGTTCGGTTTCGCGCTCCCGGGTGGGCAACCACCAGACCCCAACGATCCCGCGCAGATGCAGCAGTTCATGTCGCAGTTGCAGCACCTGCTCTCCGCGCCGGGCAGCGGGCCGGTCAACTGGGACCTGGCCCGGCAGGTAGCAGCCAGTCAGCTCGCGGCCGCCGGTGACCCGGCGGTGTCGATGTACGAGCGCAACGCGGTCGAGGAGGCGCTGCGCCTCGCCGACCTGTGGCTGGAGCCCGCCTCGGCGTGGCCCACCGGCATCCAGAACCCCGTTGCGTGGAACCGCAACGAGTGGATCTTCAAGACGCTGGACGTGTGGCGCAAGCTGTGCGACCCCGTCGCCAGCCGGATGGTCGGCGCGATGGGCGACCTGGTGCCACCGGAGGCGCGCGCCCAGCTCGGCCCGATGCAGTCGATGGTGGCCTCCCTCGGTGGCGCGCTCTTCGGCGGTCAGCTGGGCCAGGCCCTCGGTTCGCTCGCCGCGGAGGTGCTCTCCGCCGGCGACATCGGGCTGCCGCTCGGTCCGGCCGGCACGGCCGCGCTGATCCCGGCCAACATCCGGGCGTACGGCGAGGGCCTGGAGCTGCCCGAGGACGAGGTCCGCCTCTACGTGGCGCTGCGCGAGGCCGCCCACCAGCGGCTGTTCCAGCACGTCCCGTGGCTGCGTGGGCATGTGCTCAGCGCTGTCGAGATGTACGCCTCGGGCATCCGGGTCAACCGGGAGGCGATCGAGGAGGCGATGGGCCGGGTCGACCCGACCGACCCCGAGTCGATGCAGGCGATCGCCCTGGAGGGCATCTTCACTCCGGAGGACACTGCGGCGCAGAAGGCCTCGCTGGCCCGCCTGGAGACCGCACTCGCCCTGGTCGAGGGGTGGGTGTGCCACGTCGTCGACAGCGCCGCCAGCGACCGGCTGCCGAACGTCGTCCGGCTGGGCGAGGCGTTCCGCCGTCGCCGGGCCGCCGGCGGTCCCGCCGAGCAGACCTTCGCCGCGCTGGTCGGTCTGGAGCTGCGGCCCCGCCGACTGCGGGAGGCCGCGGCGCTCTGGGCCGCACTCACCGAGCACCGTGGCATCGAGGGCCGCGACGCAATCTGGGGCCACCCGGACCTGCTGCCGTCGGACGACGACTTCGCCGATCCGGTCGCCTTCGCGATGAACGACATGGATCTCAGCGAGCTGGACAGCTTCGACTTCACCGCCCCCGGCGGAGTGGAGGAGAAGGCCCCCGGCCAGTCGGATCAGTCGGGTCGGCCCGGCCCGTCCGACGAGACCGACGGCGAGGGCGACGCCAGGTCCTGACCCCCGCCCATCGACGACCTGCGCCGCGGGTGCCCGCAGATCCACGGCGGGCACCCGCGGCGTGTCCGGCGGTGCCGACGGTTCAGGTGGGTCGGCCTCCCCCTCGCCGGGGGGAGGTTCAGGTGGATCGGCCCGCCCCGGAGAGCAGGGCGCGGGTCGCTTCCCAACCCTCGAAAGCCGGGTCGAGCGTGGCCAGGTCAGCCGGGCCGCGCAGCCGTCGCCAGCCGGTGGTGACCGCCACGTCACCCGGGCGCGGGGCATTGGCGCGCGCCTCAGCCGGCGTCGCCGTGTCCAGCTCCAGCGTCGGCAGCCAGTCGGGCGCGGGCAGTCGTACCGCGACCCCGAGCAGACCCGGGCCACCGCCCTCGACCGGAGCCACCGCGACCGGCCGGCTGGTGAGTGGGCGCAGCAGCTTGCCGACGGTCAGGGCGGGCAGGTCGGGCACGTCACTGACCAGCACGGCTGCTTGGTCGTACCCCTCCAGCGCGGCGAAGACGGCGTTCGGCGTCGGCTCGGCCACCTCGTACACCGCTGTGCCGGGCCACACCAGCGCATCGGCCAGGGCCCGGTCGGCCGGGGTCACCGCGACCGCGACCTCCACCTCGTTGAGCGTGGCGAACAGGTCGATGACGTCTTCCGCCAGCGCCGCCCGCCACTGCGCCCGGTCGACGCCGGGCGGCGACCAGTGCACCGGCCCGAGCAACGCCACCACCACCCGTCGCGCCATCCCCCGACCCTAGCGCCCCACCCCGCCACCCGACCCGCCCGACCCAGGTAGCTGAGCGGGACCCGGCGGCATGATCGACTCGGCTTCCATGAAGTCGCGGTGTCCCGGAACTCCCGACAGCGCGGTATTCAGGAACGCGAGTGGATCTAGGCGTTCGCGTCCCCGGTGGCACCCCGCGACTCGGCCCGCGTAGCCACCGGCTCGGGGCGGCAGTGCGGGATCAGGTGGGCAGCGGCGCGCAGGAGGAGGCGGCGGCGACCCCTTCGAGGTAGCCGCGGGCGCGTTCCGCCTTGGGATAGCGACCGACGAGCGCCCAGAACCGGGCGTTGTGGCTGGGCACGATGAGGTGCGCCAACTCGTGCAGCACCACGTAGTCGATCACCCAGTCGGGCATCTCCTGGACGCGGTGCGAGATGCGGATGCTGCGGTCCGCCGGCGTGCAGGAGCCCCACCGGCCGTTCTGGTTGGTGACCCATCTGACGCTGGCCGGCACCGCCTTCGTGGCGTATCCGGCGAGGTAGAGGTCGATGAGCCGGTTGGCGCGGGCCAGCAACTCGTCGTCGGACCGGGCGAGGCGCCCCTCCCGGGCGGCCAACCGGGCGAGCATCCGGTCGACCCACTCGCTCTCCTCGGCACGGGAGAACTGGTCGGGAATGAGGACGACCACTCGCTCACCGTCACGGTACGCGGACACCGTGCGTCGTCGACGCTGACTGCGTCGCACCTCGACGACCGGCTTGCGCGTCCCCGCCATCACTCGGCCGCGCAGCCTCGACTACGTGTCACGAAGGAAAGCTAATGCCCACTGACCAGGGGTCCGCAAGAGTCAACCGCACGACACGCGCCCAGAAAATGGTGATTGGTCGCCAGGCGTCCCGAAAATTTCTTGACCGCAGCGCCATCACGCCGTCTCGTCACCCTTGGTGAACGCCGACGGCGCCGGTGCGCGGCACATCTCCTACCGTAGGTGATCACCGTCCGAGATGCGCCGCGGAGGCACCCGCACGGGTGGCTGTCAGGGTTTGGTCGGCGTGTCCCCGCCAAACTGACTTATCCGACCTATTTCGCCATGCACACTCTCGACGTCGACTTGCTCACAGTGTCGATGCACAGCTGACATGGAACTGCCCAGACCTGGGTAGGGTCCGCGGACCAGCGGTCACGAAGGTGGCCGCGGAGTGAGACCCAGCGCCGGCGCCCCGTGTGGCCCGCCGCCGGGCACCCCGCCGGGACGGTTTTGACCGGCGGACGAGACGAGGAGGGCACCGTGGCCGACCAGGCCCAGACGACCTACAACGGTTACTGCGTGAAGTGCAAGGAGAAGCGGGACTTCGAGGGGCACGTCGAGGTCTCGAAGACCGGAATGAACATGGCCAAGGGCAAGTGTCCGGTATGCGGGACAACAGTGAACCGCATCCTGGGCAAGGCCAAGGTCTGACCCGAACGGGTGAACGGGGGTGGGGTGGCCGGGTGGCCACCCCACCCCCGTTGCCAATCGCGAGTGGCACCGCCTCTGCGGGAGCCCTGTCGGGTGGCCGACAACAGGCGGGAAGGGCTGTGGAAAACTCGCGAAACCCTGTGGATAGCGCTGGACAGCGGCCTGACCGCCTGTGGACAACGATCGACTGAACGCTAAGACGCGGTCACGATTCGTGACCATGAGCCGCACCGTACTGCCCCGCCCCACCCTGCTGCCCGGCCTCAACCGGCTCTGGCGGGACCGACACACCCTCCAACTCGGTGTCGGCCCCGGGCCGGCCGCCCTACTGGAGTTGGCCAACCCCCGCGCCGCCCACCTGCTCGACCTGCTCGACGGCAGCCGCAGCGAGCGGACCGTGCTGATCCAGGCGGCTTCCGCCCAGGTCAGCGCCGACGACGCGCGTACCCTGCTCGACACCCTGCGGGCCGCCGGCCTGTTGGTGGCCGCGCACAGCCTGCTTCCCCGCGACCTGACCGGCACGGTCCGCGCCCGGCTCGCGGCGGAGGCCGGCGCGCTGGCCCTGGCCGCCGCCCGACTGCCCGGCACCCCCGCGCAGGTCCTGCGCAGGCGGCGGGCCGCCCGCGTCCTGCTCACCGGTGCTGGGGCGCTCGGCGGGCCGCTGACCGTGGCACTGGCCCAGTCCGGCGTGGGGCAGGTGATACCCCAGCTCACCGGCTCGGTACGCCCCGTCGATCTGGTCGGCACCGGCATCCCCGCCGCCGAACTGGGTCGGCCGCTCGCACCGGCGGTGCGGGCCGCGGTCAACCGCGTCGCACCCGGCACCGGCACCCACCCCCGCCGCGCCGGGCGGATCGACCTGGTGATCCAGCTCGGGACGGACCGACCCCCGGCGTTGCTGGCCGCCGGTCTCGCCCAACGCCGACAGCCGCACCTGCTGGTCACACTGCGCGAGGGCGTACCGGTGATCGGGCCGATGGTCCGCCCACCCGCCGGGCCCTGCCTGCACTGCGTCGAGCTGCACCGGGCCGACCGCGACCCGGACTGGCCCCGGCTCGCCGCGCAACTCGCCGCCGCCGACCCGGTGGCCGCCGCGACGACCGGCACGCTGCTCGCCGCCTGCGGGTACGCCCTGGCCGAGGCGCTGAGGCAGCTCGACGGCGGCCAGCCGGAGACGCTGGGCAGCGCCATGGAGATCACCGGTGCCGGCCATTTCCGTCGCCGGGGCTGGCCGCCACACCCGGCGTGCCCGTGCTCGCGAGGCCGACTGTCCGCACCAGCCCAGCCGCAGAGCAGCAGCGGGGCCCTCCGGTCGGTAACAATGACCGGGTGACCGACATCCCGCGCCGCGCCGTGTCCCGCACCGCCAAGCTCGCCGCCCTGCCGCTCGGCTTCGCCGGCCGGACCGTTCTCGGGATGGGCAAGCGCGTCACCGGGCTGGCCTCCGACGTGATCTCCGCGGAGATTCAGCAGCGCACCGCCGAGCAGCTGTTCAGCGTGCTGGGCCAGCTCAAGGGCGGGGCGATGAAGTTCGGCCAGGCGCTGTCGGTCTTCGAGGCCGCGTTGCCGGAGGAGATCGCCGCGCCCTACCGGCAGGCGCTGACGAAGTTGCAGGAGGCGGCGCCACCGCTGCCGGCCGCCAGCGTGCACAAGGTGCTGGCCGAGCAGCTCGGCCCCGACTGGCGGGACATGTTCGTCGAGTTCAACGACGTCCCGGCCGCCGCCGCGAGCATCGGCCAGGTGCACCGGGCGCGGTGGCGCGAGCCGGGCTTCGACGAGTCGGGCGAACCGAACAGCCGCGACGTGGCGGTCAAGATCCAGTATCCGGGGGCCGGCGATGCCCTGCTCGCCGACCTCAAGCAGCTCTCCCGACTGGGCGGAATGTTCCGGGCCATCCAGCCCGGCCTCGACGTCAAGCCGCTCCTGGCCGAGCTTCGCGAACGGATCACCGAGGAGTTGGACTACGAGTTGGAGGCCGAGTCGCAGCGCACCTTCGCCGCCGCGTACGCCGACGACCCGGAGATCTACATCCCGGAGGTGATCAACGCTTCGCCCCGGGTGCTGGTCACCGAATGGGTGACCGGCACCCCGCTGGCCGACATCATCCGCGAGGGCACCGAGGAGGATCGGGACGAGGCGGGTCGGTTGATGGCCACCCTGCACCTCTCCGCGCCGCAACGGGCCGGGCTGCTGCACGCCGACCCGCACCCGGGAAACTTCCGGCTGCTGCCGGACGGTCGACTCGGGGTGATCGACTTCGGTGCGGTGGCCCGGATGCCGGAGGGCACCCCGGAGCCGATCGGTCGTATCGCCGCAACAGCCCTGCGCGGCGATGCCGACGAGGTCGTGGCGGGGCTGCGGTCGGAGGGGTTCATCGGCTCGGCCGAGGAGATCGACGCCGAGGGGGTGCTCGACTTCATCCGCCCCATGCTGGAGCCCATAGCGGCGGACGGCTTCCGGTTCACCCGGGCCTGGCTACGGGCCGAGGCGGGTCGACTGGCCAGCCCTCGCTCCCCCACGTACCAGCTGAGCAGGCAGCTCAACCTGCCACCGTCGTACCTGCTGATCCACCGGGTGACGCTCGGGTCGATCGGGGTGCTGTGCCAGTTGGAGGCGAAGGCGCCGTACCGGAGCATCCTGGAGCGCTGGCTGCCCGGTTTCGCCCCGGTCGCCTGAGCGTCGAGACCCGGGGCGGCTGATCACGTCGAGGCCGGGCGGCTGATCACATGGGGAAGGGCGGGTGCCAGTCGGCACCCGCCCTTCTGCGTGGGGTGGTACTAGAGAACGCCCAGGTCGCGGGCCGCCTGATTGCGGCTGGTCATGGCGACGGTACGGGCGGATCGGGTTGCCTCAGTGCTCGTGGTGGTACGACCGGCCTGAGGCCGGCGCATTCGAGCCCGGGACAACGCTTCGTGGAGTAGTTGCATCTCGAAGGCTCCACTCGGAACGTTCAACATCGTCTTCTCACTCACTGCCGGTGTGCCACCGGCGTAGTTGGAACGGGTCGGGAACATGTCAGGCTGCCAGCCGGACCGCGCCACGCACCTCGGACAGCCCACTGGCCGCCAGGCGCGCCTCGGCCTCGACCCGAAGCTCGGCGTCACGGGCGACGTCCTCCTTACGCGGACGGCCACGGGGCCGCTTACGCGGGACAACCGCGCCACGCTCGAAGATCTCGCCGCCCCAGACGCCCCACGGCTCCGCTCGCTCAACGGCTCCGGCCAGGCATTCGACACGCAGCGGGCAGTCCCCGCAGAGTGACTTGGCCAGCTCGAGCTCGGTGGGCGAGTCGGAGAACCACAGGTCGGGGTCGAACTTCCGGCAGGGCAGGTTCGCCTCCATCTCGACGCTCATGTCGAGGGGGGCCAACGCCAGACTCATCTCCCGGTCACCTCTCTCTCACTTCGATCTCGTGGATCGCATTCCGACGTACTTACGGCGGGCAAAAAACTGAGGCCGCGGATCCCGGTAAGCGGGTTCCGCGGCCTCGAGGTGAGCCGGAGTCTGATGGTCAGACCGGTTTACCTCGAGGTGGAACGCCGCGGACATCCATGCGCTTCTTGACGACCTGGATGCCATTGCCCGTGAAGCCACTGGTCCCCTCGACTCCAGCGGGCGCGACGGTCAGGGTCAGCTCGGCCTGAACCTGGTGCACCTGTGGAACCGACGGTCGTGCAGCCGCAAGGGCCACCCGGACAGCCGACAGCGGAGCGCAGACAGACGGCATCGCCGCCAGACGCTCATAGGTGAAGATCTTCACGGGTGCCACCTCCCTCACGTTCCTCGAATCGACTAGACCGACCTCGTGAGCAGCCGGAATGGCGCCGCTCGCGTGGTGTGTCCTGAGGCTATTCCTCGCGCCGGGGCGAGGGCAAACGAATTTACGACGAGATTTCGAAAGTTTTCTCAGGGCATACATCGTCCACCCCGGCACCGGCCACGAGGGCCAGCACCGAGTCCCCGTACAGACCCAGCTTGCGGGGCCCGATACCGGCGATGGCGATCAGCTCCTCCGACCGACCCGGGCGGCGCTCGGCCAGGGCGACGAGCGTCGCGTCGGTGAAGACCACGTAGGCCGGGACCTTCTGCGCGCCGGCCACCCGCTGCCGCCACTCGCGCAGCCGTTCGTGCAGCTCGTCGTCTATGTCGGACGGGCAGGTGGGGCAGCGGCCGAGCTTGCGGTCCGGGCCCGCGAGCAGGGTCGCGCCGCAGATCCGGCAGGACACGGTCTGGGTCCGCCGTCGCTCGGGACCACGGGCCGGACCCGTGCCGCCGGTCGCCCGTTCCGTGCCGCCGGAGCGGTCCAGCTGAGGCAGGAACCGCGACGGCCGCCGGGCTCGTCCACCCGGCGAGCGCGCCGCGGCGTACGACAGCCAGAGCCACTCCCGGGCGCGGGTGATTCCGACGTAGAGCAGCCGGCGCTCCTCCTCGACCTGTTCGACGGTCTTGGCGTAGGTGGTGGGCAGGGTGCCCTCGGCGAGGCCGACCAGGAAGACGGCGTCCCACTCCAGCCCCTTGGCCGAGTGCAGGGACGCCAGGGTCACACCGTCCACCGTCGGCACGTGCTGCTGTGCGGCCCGGCGCGCCAACTCCTCGGTGAAGTCGGTGAGGGTGACCGGGCGCTCCACCGAGGCGGCCTCGCCGATCGGCACGACCTCGGGGGTGGCCGCGTACTCCTCGGCGAGCTGGACCAGCGCGGACAGCGCCTCCCACCGCTCGCGGGCGGCGCCGCCGGCCGGGGGCGCGTCCGGGGCCCAGCCGACGGCGGTGAGCGCCTCGACGACGGCGGCCGGCAGCGGTGTCTCCCCCGGGATCGAGCGGGTGGACGCCCGCAGCGCGACCATCGCCTGGCGCACCTCGGTCCGTTCGAAGAACCGCTCGGCGCCCTGTACGACGTACGGCACCTCGGCCTCGGTCAGCGCCTTCTCGTACGCCTCGGACTGCGCGTTGACGCGGAACAGCACGGCGATCTCCTTCGCCGGTGTGCCCGCGTCGATCAGCGACCGGCAGCGCGCGGCCACGGCGTTCGCCTCGGCCGGCTCGTCGGTGAAGATCCGCAGGTCCGGCTCGGGGCCGGGTGGGCGTTGCCCGCTCAACTCCAGCCGCAGGCGCGCCTCGGTGCCCCGGGCCTGGGAGATCACCGCGTTGGCCAGCCCGACCACCTGCGGGGTGGAGCGGTAGTCACGGACCAGCCGGACCACTGTGGCGTTGCGGTGCCGGCGGGGAAAGTCGACCAGGTACGCCGAGGTCGCCCCGGTGAACGAGTAGATCGTCTGGCTGGCGTCGCCGACCACTGTCAGGTCGTTGCGACCAGCCAACCAGGCGTCGAGCAACCGCTGCTGGAGTGGGTTGACGTCCTGGTACTCGTCGACCACGAAGTGCCGGTACTGGCTGCGGATCTGCTCGCCGACGTCCGGGTGCTCCTCGATGCCCCACACCGCGGCCCGCAGCATGTCCTCGAAGTCGATCACGCCGTTCGACCGTTTGAGCTGCTCGTACGCCGTGAACACGTCGGCGACCTTCGTCGGCTCGTGCGGTGTGTCGCGCAGGGCCCGGGCCGCGGCCACCACGTATTCGGTCGGCTCGACCAGCGACGACTTCGCCCACTCGATCTCGCCGGCCAGGTCGCGGGCGGCCGCCCGGTCGGTACGCAGGCCGACCCGCGCGGCGGCAAGGGTGACCAGTCGTACCTTGCTGTCCAGCAGTTCGGGCATGGCTCTGCCGGCCAGCAGCCGGGGGGCGAAGTACCGCACCTGGCGCAGCGCGGCCGCGTGGAATGTCCGGGCCTGGACACCCTGCGCCCCGAGCAGCGTGAGACGGTGTCGCATCTCGGCGGCGGCCCGGGCGGTGAAGGTGACCGCGAGCACGTGGCGGGGGGAGATCTCCCCGGAGAGGGCCCGGTGGGCGATTCGGGAGGTGACCGCCCGGGTCTTGCCGGTGCCGGCGCCGGCCAGGATGCAGACCGGGCCCGCAGGTGCGGTCACGGCGGCGCGTTGCTCCGGGTCCAGCCCGGCGAGCACCTGTTCCGACGCTGAGTGAACCACCACAACCAGGAATCATCTCAGCTCCTCCCAGCGTTGCAGCGAACAGCCTCGGCTTGATCCCCAAGTCGCGGCCGGAGGAGTTGGAGGATCCGACCATGCTGACGATGTATTCCACCCCCTGGTGCGGCTATTGCCACCGGTTGAAGTCCCAGCTCGACCGGGAGGGCATCGGGTACGAGGTGGTCGACATCGAGCAGGACCCGAAGGCCGCGGACTTCGTGATGAGCGTCAACGGCGGTAACCAGACGGTGCCGACGCTGCGTTTCGCCGACGGCAGCGCCCTGACGAATCCCTCGATCACCCAGGTGAAGCAGCACCTGGAGACACTCAGCGCCTGATCTGCCGGTTCATTCTCGGTGCGCGGCCGCCCCACCCGGGGCGGCCGCTCGTCGTCTTCGGGAAGCGGCCCCGGTAGCCACCGTCGGTGGGTGCCGGAAGCCCGGGCCGGTCGGCGTCCTCGGCCGGACGGCGGGGTGCCGGAAGCCCGGCCCGGTCGGCGTCCTCGGCCGGACGGCGGGGTGCCGGAAGCGTCGGGCGGGTGGGCGGCGTCGGCGGGCGGGCCCCGGCCGGGGCGCTCAGGTGCCGGCCCCGCCACAGGTAGCTGCCGGCGGCCAGGGTGGCCACCCCGACCAGCGCGAACAGCAGCCGGTAGTCCAGGAACCCGACCAGCAGGGCCCCCGCCCCGATGGAGACCGCCTGCGGCCCGCGGACCACCGCCTGGGTGGCGGCGGCGACCCGGCCGACCAGCGAAGGCGGCGTGCGGCGCTGGATCAGCGTGTGCAGACCCACCATCGTCAGCGGAAGCGAGACCCCGGCCAGCAGCACCGCCGCGAACCCGAGCCACAGATCGGGGAACGCGAGCGCGAGCGCGGCCGGAGAGAAGAAGGCGACCCCGGCGGCCAGCGTCCCGACCTCTCCGAGCCGGCGGACCAGCGTCGGTGAGCAGAGCCCACCGAGCAACCCACCGACGCCCTGCACGGTGAACAGCACCCCCACGAACGCGGCATCCCGGTTCAGCCCCTGGTCGACGTAGGCGAAGATGAGCGACTCGCTGAAGCCCATCACCAGTGACCCGAGCCCGTAGCCGAGCAGGGCCCGCCGCAGGGCCGGCTCACCGGCCAGGTGCCGCAGACCGGCGCCCAGTTCGGCCGGCCACCGCAGCCGGACGGCAGATTGCCGCTGCTGCGGGGTGGGCAGCGCGGTGACCACCGCCGCCGCGATCAGAAATCCGACCATGCCGATCCCGGCCAGCGCCCATCCGCCGAGCGCCGCGTAGAGCGCCGCGCCCACCAGCGGGCCGACAAGTCGAATCCCCTGACGTACGGTCTGCAGAACGCCGTTCGCCTCCCCCAGCAGCTCGATCGGCACCATCTCGCGGATGAGCCCACTGAGCGCCGCCCCGAGCGTGATGGACGCGAGTCCGTACAGGGCCGCCACCAGATAGACGACCCAGACGTCGCCCGCGTCGCGGACGGTGAACAACGGGGCGAGCAGGGCTGCGGTGAACACGTTCGCGGCCACGAAGAACGGTCGGCGCGGGTAACGGTCGACAACCCAGCCGACCAGCGGCGCCAGCGTCATCGGAGCGATGACCGCGAAGATCGTGGCACCGGCCAACCCGTTCGAGCCGGTCAGATCCTTGACCCAGATGGCGAGTGCGAGCAGCAGGATCGACTCGGCGGTCATGCTGGCCAGCAGACCGCCGAAGAGCAGACGGAAGTCGGGTCGGCGCAGGATCGTGCGCATGGGTCCCTCCGGCGGGATGGCGTGCCCGGGTGGGCGAGGTCGACGGGCCGCGACCGCGGGTCCGTCGTTATCCGGCATTCCCGTGGTGCGATTTTCGCAAGACACGCCCTCGCCGGAACCTCCGACACCGGTCGCGCCGTCCATACTGACCGTGGGGGGCGAATTTCATACAGTTACCGTCGCGTCTGCGGCGGTCGACGGGAAAGAGGACACTGTGCCTCCTGCCGCACCCAGCCCGATCCTGCGTCGTCGCCGGTTGGGCATCGAGCTGCGCCGCCTCCGTGAGGCTGCGGGTCTCACCGGCGATCAGGTCATCGAGCGTATCGGTTGGGCCTCCGCGTCCAAACTGTCCCGCTTGGAGAACGGCCGCAGTCGACCGGACCCGCAGGACGTCGGCGACCTGCTCGACCTCTACGGCGCCGACCAGGCGCTGCACGACGAGCTGCTGGGCATCACCAACGAGGCCGGCGACATGCGCGGCTGGTTGAAGAACTTCCCGGTGATGACGCAGCAACAGCGCGGCTGGGCCGAGTTGGAGGCGGGCTGCGCGGAGATCTCCGAGTACAACCCGGTGCTGGTGCCGGGCCTGTTGCAGACCCCCGGGTACGCCCAGCTCCGGATCGTGTCGGCCCGGCAGGTGAACGCGGGCGCGGGCGAGCCGGAGCCCGGCGACGAGCCGGAGACCGAGGTGCAGGCGCGACTGGCCCGCCAGTCGCTGCTGACACGTGAGCCGCACGCTCCCCGCTACACGGCGGTGTTGGAGGAAGCGGCTCTCGGCCGCCGGGCCGGGCCGCCGGAGGTGCTGCACGAACAACTGCTCCAGCTCTGCGAGCTGGCGCTGCTGCCCAACGTGGCCCTGCACGTGCTACCCCGGGACACCCAGATCGGCGATTGGTACCTTCCGCCGACCGCCTTCTCGGTCTATCGGTTCGCCGATCCCCTCGATCCGGAGACATTGGCCATCGAAGGTGGCTTCACCGACGTCATGTCGACCGAGTCAATCACGCTAAATCGCTATAAAGTGGTGTTCGAGTGGCTATGCAAGGCGGCACTTGACGCCTCGGACACCCTCTCCTGGCTGATCGAGGCGACGGGACGGCTGACCGAGGCGACGCCCCCATCCACAGTGGCGTTCGGGCCGGCAACGGCGCCGACCCAACGCCGCCGGGATTCGGGGCGACTGACGGACCGGTGATCCACGGGGGACCTTCCGTCGGGACGTGCGGCACCACTCGTCCCATCGGATCGCTGCACCTCAGGAGCAGAACCATGAACGAAATCCGCAACACGCCGTCCGTCTCCGCCCACTCGTTGGCGGACGCCCCGTGGCGTACCAGCACACGCAGCCAGACCTCCAACTGCGTCGAGGTCGCCCCGCTGGCCACCGGACCGTCGGCGGTCGCCCTGCGCGACAGCAAGGACCGGAGCGGCCCGGTGCTGCTGTTCAATCGCGCGGGATGGCTCGGCTTCATCACCGGAGCGAAGAAGGGCCAGTTCGATCTGAACTGACCTGGTGACTGGTACGGGGCCGTCGGCGCACTGCCGACGGCCCCGTCGCGTCATACCCGCCGACACCGTCGCTCCATGACCCACCGACACCGCCTCTCGGCGACCCGACGACCCCACTGAGCAGGCATCCGCCGATCGGACGAGGCTCGAAACCGATAGGCGCGTTTCAGTTGCTGCGACGAACACGGGGCGTAACATGGCCTCGAGTACGTGGAACTTCCACACTGGCTCATCCGTCGCGGTTCATCCGGAGACCCTCATGCGGTTCCTGATCGTTCGCACCGACATCCGCGCCGTCGCCGACGGGGACATCGCCGCCGCCTGGGCGGACGGCCACCGACTTCGCGACGAGACGACAGCGCCCGAGTCGCGCCGGCAGACCGTGCACGCCGAGAACCGGGACGCCGCGCTGCAACTGGCCCGCGCCCTGGCCACCGTCGGCGCGGTCCGTGCCGGCAAGCAACGGGTCAAGGTCCTCCCGCTGATCGAGTCGCGGCCCGCCTTCCGAGACAGACCGGGCCACACCGGCACCTGATCCCACAGGTCGTCCGTCGTGGTCGGACCGGCTCCCCCGCCGCGTTTGATCGCACCCGCTGACCACGACGGCCCGTGTTCCCGGCCCGTGACCGCCGCGGCAACGGCGGCCACGGGTCGGGACCGTGCTCAGCGGTCCGCGTCCGTCCAGCCGTCCAGCCAGCGGTGGATGAGGAACAGCGCGATCGACGACGGAGGCGGCAGGATCAGCCGGGCACCGTCGCCCACGTCCACCGTCTGCCCGGCCAACGCCGCCCCGATCTCCCGGCGGGTAAACCACCGCGCGTACGCGATCTCGGACGGGTCGACGCGCACCGGCTCGGCCGGGTTGGCGGTGGCCAGGAAGCCCAGCATCAGCGACCCGGGGAACGGCCACGCCTGGCTGCCCACGTACCCGATGCGCTCGACGCCGATGCCCACCTCCTCGCGGACCTCGCGCAGCACAGCCGCCTCCGCCGACTCCCCGGGCTCGACGTAGCCGGCCAGGCAGGAGTAGCGGCGACCACCCGGGGTGCCCTGCCAGGCGGCATTGTTGCCGAGTAGGCAGTGGCCGTCCGGGCCGTCCACGCCGTCATGGACGAGCACGATCATCGCCGGGTCGGTACGCGGCCAGATCCGCCCACCGTTGCGGTCCACCCGGGACCAACCCGCCTCGTCCATCGCGGTCGGCGCGCCGGTGCTCGTCGAGTAACCGTGTCGCGTGTGCCAGTTGACCAGCGCCAACGCGGTGGTGAAGATGCCGGCCTCCCGGTCGGCCAGCAGGTGACCCACCTCCCGGAGGTGGACCGCCCGGGTCCCCGGGATCGCCGGAAGAGGCGCGTCGACAGCGAAGACCGGCACCCCGTCCGGCTCGACACCCAGGAACATCGCCACCGACTCCGACCCGGCGGGCACGTCCGCCGCCCCGAACAGCACCAACGTCGGAGGTGACGTCTCGGTGCGGGCCAGCGTCCGACCCTCGTCGGTCGAGTCGAGCAGCAGCACCCGGGCTCGCAACCACGCCTCGGTCAACCACTGCGGGTCGACCCGCCGGTGCGCGGCCCGATCCAGCGTGGACCGCGCCAACGGCGGCGCCGCCTCCCCGCTCACGTCAGCCCCCCGCTGCGGAGCCCCGGGGCTCGCTCGCTCACGCCAGCGCTCCGCTCGCTCACGCCTGCGGCTCGGTCTGCACCGTGGTCAGCGCGGCCAGCCCCGGGGTTACCCGCTCCGCGTCGCCGAGCACCACGACCGCCGCCCGGGCCGGGGCCAGATAGCGGGCCGCCGCCGCTGCGACGTCGTCGATGCTGGCCTTCGCCAACCTCGCCGCGTATTCGGCGAGGAAGTCCAGACGCAGACCGTTGCCGGCGTACGCGCTGGTCAACGCCGCCAACCCGGCCTGGGTGGACATGCCGAGCTGGAGGGTGCCCAGGGCGTACTGCCGGGCCTGCTCCAACTCCTCGGGCTTCGGCGGCAGCGACGCCAACCGACCCAGCTCGTACGTCGTCTCCAGCAGCGCCGGGCCGGTGACCTCGGTGGCCACGTCGGCGGCGGCGACCAGCACCGACCCGGCGACGGAGTGCTCGATCACCGAGTGCGGGCCGTACGTGTAGCCCTTGTCCTCGCGGATGTTCTCCACCCATCGGGAGGAGAAGTAGCCGCCGAAGATCAGGTTCGCCAGTTGCAGCGGGGCGTGGTCCGGGTCGGTGCGTGACACCGCCGGCAGCGCGATCCGCAACGAGGACTGCACCGAGCCGGGCCGGTCGACCAGCAGCAGCGGCCCCGGCTCCAGTGGCGGGGTCGCCGGCAGTTCGGCCACCCGCCCGGCACCCGACCAGCCACCGAGCGCCCGCTCGGCCGCGTCCAGCGCCTTCTCCGGCTGGACGTCACCGACCAGCACCAACTGCGCGCCGGTCGGGTGGACCCGCTCCGAGTGCAGGGTGCGCAGCGCCGCCGGTCGGACGGCACGGATCTGGCCGGGCTCCGGCGTCTGCGTCGCGTACGGGTGCCGGCCGTAGATCCGCTTGAGCAGCGCCTCCCGGGCCAGGTGCGAGGGCTGGCTCTGGGCCACCTGGATCCGGTCGACGAGTCGGTCCCGTTCGGTGGCCACCTCGTCACCGGGGTAGCTGGCGCCGGTCAGCACCTCGGCCAGCAGCTCCAGCATCCGGTCCAGACCGGTGACCAGGCCGGCGCCGGAGAGCATCAGCCGGTCCGGGTCGACGCCCGCGGAGAGCCCGCCGCCCACCTTCTGCAACTCGGCGGCGATCTGCACGCTGGACATCGACTCGGTGCCGGAGAGCATGGTCTGCGAGAGCATCGCGCCGCGGGCCAGATGGACCCGGCCGAACGGCACCCAGAGCCGCAGTTCGACCAGGGGTACGGCGGGCCGGCGTACGGCGATCACGGTGAGCCCGTTGCGCAGTGTGCGCTCGGCCTGCTTGGGCACCTTGAGCTTGCGGTTCGGCCCGAGCGGCGGCAGCGTACGCGGGTGGGCGGGAGCGGTGGTGACACTCATCGGGCGCCTCCGGCGATGACCTCGATGGCGGCCCGGCGCTCCGGGCGCAGGGTGGCCGCGGCGGCCCGGACCTGCTCCTCGGTGACCTCGCCGACCAGCCGGGGCAGTTCGTTGAGCAGACCCGGTTCGCCGCGTTGCTGCTCCAGCACCGCCATGCGCAGCGCCCGACCGAGCACCGCGTCGGTGTCCCGCAGCAGGTGGGTCGCCATCCGGGCCTGGGTGCGGGCCAGCTCGCCGTCGGTCAGCCCGTCGGTGGCCAGCCGGTCCAGCTCCTCGTCGATAGTGCGCAGCACCTTGTCCACGTCGCCGCCGGGCGGCAGGTGCGCCTGCAACAGCAGCGCGGTGGGGTCGCGGACGTCGAACGGGTCGCCCATGAACCCGAGGTATCCGCCGAGGCTGGTCACCGTGCGGTCCCGCTGCACCAGTCGTTCGACCAGCCGCGACGCGTCGCCGTCGGTGAGCACCTCGGCCAGCACCACGTACGGCAGGTAGCCCGCGAAGTCGGTGACCGGGTCGGGCACGCGCCAGGCGCCGGCCACCGCCGGCAGCGGCGCCAGGGCGTCGGTGTACGAGGTGCGCCGCTCCGCGCTCAGGTCCGGCTCGGTGAAGTCGGGCCGTTGCGGTGCCGGCCGGGCCGGCACGTCGCCGAAGTGCCGGGTGACCAGCTCGGTCGCCTCGGCCACGTCGATGTCCCCGCTGACGGCCAGCACGGCGTTGCCGCTGGCGTAGTAGCGACGGAAGAAGTCCGCGGCGTCGGCGACGGTCGCCGACTCCAGGTCGTCGAAGGAGCCGTAGCCGTCGTGGGCGTTCGGGAAGGTGTCGAACATGACCGGAGGCAGGGTCAGCCAGGGGAAGCCGCCGTACGGCCGGTTGAGCACGTTGACCCGGATCTCCTCCTTGACCACGTCGACCTGGTTACGCAGGTTCTCCTCGGTCAGCCGGGGGCCGCGCATCCGGTCCGCCTCCAGGAACAGCGCGCGTTCCAGCGCGTTGCTCGGCAGCGTCTCGAAGTAGTCGGTGTAGTCCAGGTGGGTGGAGCCGTTGAAGGTGCCCCCCGCGCCCTGCACGTGCCGGAAGTGGGCCAGCTTCTCCAGGTTCTCCGAGCCCTGGAACATCAGGTGCTCGAAGAGGTGGGCGAAGCCGGTACGCCCCTCCGGCTCCGAGCGGATGCCCACGTCGTAGACGACGGCCACCCCGATCACCGGGGCACTGCGATCGGGGGTGAGCACCACCCGCAGGCCGTTGTCGAGGGTGAACCGCTCGACCGGATACTTCGTCGCTGGAATTCTGGATCTCCGCGCCGCCACGGAGTCGACCCTAGCGCGTCGACACCGCCGCCACCCGCGACCTTCCCGGAGCCGCCGCGACCGGGGCTGTCACCAGCGGCAGCACCTCGGCACCGACCCGCTCGGCCTCCTCGCGGTGCGGCCAGCCGGAGAGGATGAACTCGTCGACGCCGAGCGCGGCGTACTCGTCGATTCGGGCCGCGACCTCGGCGTAGCTGCCCACAAGCGCGGTGCCGGCGCCCTCGCGGACCAGGCCGACGCCGGCCCAGAGGTTCGGTGCGACGGTGAGCCCGTCGGTGCGGCCGGCGTTCAGCGCGGCCATCCGGGCCTGCCCCACCGAGTCCATCCGACGGAACCGGGCCTGGGCGGCGGCGATCCGCTCCGGGCACATCCCGGCCAGCAGCCGGTCGGCCTCGGCCCACGCCTCGACGGCGGTCGGACGGGCGATGACGTGCAGCCGGAGGCCGGTGCGCAGGGTGCGGCCCTGCTCTGCGGCGAGCGCCCGGACCCGGGCGACCCGGGCCGCGATCGACGTCGGCGGTTCACCCCACATCAGGTACACGTCGGCCTGCCGGGCGGCCACCGTCTCGGCAGCCGGGGACGCGCCACCGAAGTAGACCGGCGGCGGCGCGGCGAGTGGGGTGGCCAGGCCGCCGCCGTCGACCCGGTAGTGCTGTCCGGCGTAGTCGAACGGCCCGCCGGCCCAGGCACGGCGCAGCACCTCGACGAACTCGCCGGTACGCGCGTAGCGGTCGTCGTGCCCGAGGAAGTCGCCGTACGCCCGCTGCTCGGCCGGGTCGCCCCCGGTCACGATGTTGAGCGAGAGCCGGCCACCCGAGACGGCCTGGAACGCCTCGGCCTGCTGGGCGATCAGGGTGGGCAGCGCGAAACCGGCCCGGACCGCGACCAGCATGCCGAGCCGTTCGGTGTGCTGGGCGACCGCGGCGCAGACGATCCACGGGTCGGGGCAGCCGGCGCCCACCGGGGTGAGAACGGCGGTGAACCCGTTCGTCTCGGCGGCCCGGCCCACCTCGGCCAGGTAGGCCACCGTCGCGGCCCGGTCGTGCGTCGCGGCGCCCGCGGTGACGGTGGCGGCACCGACCTGGTCGCCGTCGCCGGAGGTGGGCAGGAACCAATGGAAGGTCATCGCGAAGCCGCCTCTCTAGCCGGTACCGAACGCCGTTACCCTAGCAAGCTGGTAGGAAATACCGACATAATTGAGATGCGCCGTCCCGCCATGTGGATGGGTCTTGACGCTGACCACAGCCTGGCCCACTCTTCCTACCAACTAAGTAGGAATACTGCGGATTGGATGGACGATGAGACGGCTCCCTCTGCGCCGGTTGGTCACCCTGGCCACCCTCGCCGCCCTCGGAGCGGCGACCCTGGGCAGCACCGCCGCGTGCGGCGACGACAGCGAGGGCGCGGGCGGCAGCTCCGGCCCGGTGACGCTGCGCCTCGGCTACTTCCCCAACATCACCCACGCGCCGGCCGTCGTCGGCGTGGAGAAGGGCATCTTCACCGAGAAGCTCGGCACCAACGTCAAGCTGGACCCGAAGACCTTCAACGCCGGCCCGGCCGCCATCGAAGCGGTCTTCTCCGGTGCGCTGGACGCCACCTACATCGGTCCGAACCCGACGGTGAACGCCTTCTCCAAGTCCAAGGGCGAGGCCGTCCGGGTCATCTCCGGCGCGGCCTCCGGCGGCGTGGCGCTGGTGGTCAAGCCCGGCATCACCGGCGCGCAGGACCTGAAGGGCAAGAAGATCGCCACCCCGCAGCTGGGCAACACCCAGGACGTGGCGATCCGGTACTGGCTCAAGCAGCAGGGCCTGACCACCACCAAGGAGGGCGGCGGCGACGTCAAGATCGTGCCGCAGGAGAACGCCCAGACCATCGAGACGTTCAACAGCGGCGCGATCGACGGCGCCTGGGTGCCCGAGCCGTTCGTCTCCCGCCTGGTCAACGCCGGCGGCAAGGTGCTCGTCGACGAGCGCGACCTGTGGCCGGACAAGAAGTTCGTCATCACCAACCTGCTGGTGAGCACCAAGTTCCTCAAGGCGCACCCGGACGTGGTGCAGAGGCTGGTGGACGGTCAGGTGGCCGCCAACGAGTTCGTCAACACCAAGCCGGACGAGGCGCAGCAGGCCATCTCCGACGCGATCGGCAAGATCACCGGAAAGCCGCTGGACTTGAAGCTCATCAAGCAGGCGTGGCCGACGTTGGAATTCACCAACGACCCGATCTCGTCCTCCCTGAAGGCCGGGCTCGACCACGCCGTCGACGTCGGCCTGACCGAGCCGGTCGACCTCAAGGGCCTGTACGACCTGAAGTACCTCAACAACGCGCTGAAGGCCGCCGGCAAGCCCGAGGTCGTCCAGCCATGACGTCGACCACGACGACGCCGCAGAGCGCGACCACAGCGGTCGCGCTCTCCGGCGTGACAAAGGTGTACGGGCGCGGGGCGAACGCCGTCCTGGCCCTGGACGGGGTGTCGCTGGACGTCGCACCCGGCGAGTTCGTCTGCCTGGTCGGCGCGTCCGGCTGCGGCAAGAGCACCCTGCTCAACCTGGTGGCCGGGCTGGACCGGGTCAGCGGTGGACAGATCGCCCTGGCCGGCGACGTCAACCCGGGCCTGATGTTCCAGGAGCCGGCGCTCTTCCCGTGGCTGACCGTCGACGCCAATGTGGAGGTGCCCCTCAAGCTCCGCCGACTGCCCCGCGCCCAGCGTCGCGAGCGGGTGGCCGAGCTGCTGCGCACCGTCCACCTGGCCGACTTCGGCCGCAAGCGCCCGCACGAACTCTCCGGCGGAATGCGGCAGCGCGTCGCGCTCGCCCGCACGCTGGCCCTGGACACTCCGGTGCTGCTGATGGACGAACCGTTCGGGGCGCTGGACGCGATGACCCGCGACATCCTGCACGACGAGCTGGAACGGATCTGGTCCGAGCGCAAGCTCTCGGTGCTCTTCGTGACGCACAACGTCCGCGAGGCGGCCCGGCTGGCCGACCGGATCATCCTGCTCTCCAGCCGACCCGGCCGGATCATCTACTCCACCGAGGTGAACATCCCGCGCCCTCGCCGGATCGACTCCCCCGAGGTCGCCGCCATCGCCGCCGAGGTCACCGAGCGGCTCCGTACGGAGGTGGGCCGCCATGGCCGGTGACACCCTCACCAGTTCGGCGCGTACCGACGCGGAGATCACCGGCCTCGACGCGCTGGAGATCGCCGGTCGGGACAAGGAGGTCTCCCGGGGCGCCCGGATCTGGGCGGCCACCTGGCCCAAGCTCGCCGCCCTGGCCATCGCCATCGGGATCTGGCAGGCCGTGGTCTGGACCGGGTGGAAGGACCCGTGGGCTCTGCCTGGCCCAGGGCCGGTCTTTGCCGATCTCGCCGACTACTTCCTCAGTCAGGCGCTCTGGGACGGGCTGGCCACCACGGCACGGCGTGCGGTGATCGGCTTTGCCGCCGCGGTAGCCGTCGGGCTGCTGCTCGGCCTCGGCGTCTCTCGGTCGAAGGTGCTCCGGGCCGCCATCGGGTCCATGATCACGGCATTGCAGACGATGCCGTCGATTGCCTGGTTCCCGCTGGCGATCCTGCTGTTCGAACTCAGCGAACAGGCGATCTTCTTTGTGGTGGTGCTCGGTGCCGCGCCGTCCATCGCCAACGGCGTCATCCATGGGGTGGACTATGTCCCGCCGCTGCTGCAGCGCGCCGGCCGCAACCTGGGTGCCCGAGGCCTCAACCTGTACCGATACGTCATCGCTCCCGCCGCGCTGCCCGCGATCGTCGCCGGCCTCAAGCAGGGCTGGGCCTTCGCGTGGCGCAGCCTGATGGCCGGTGAACTGCTCGTGGTCATCGCCGCCCGGACGTCGATCGGCGCTCAGCTGACCTACGCCAGGGACTTCTCGGACGCGGAACGACTGATGGCCATCATGATCGTCATCCTGGTCGTCGGGCTCCTCGTGGACACCGCGTTCGGCGCTGCGGACAAGGCGATCCGGCGGCGTTGGGGCGTGCTGGACCAGGCTGGTCAGTGACGTGTTCGTCTCCGCGCGCAGCGACTACGCGCTCCGGGCGATGCTCGCCGTCGCCGCCGCCGCCGGTGGTGGTGGCGGCGACGGCGGCGGCGGCGATCGGGTCGGCGAGTTGGCGAAGGCGGCCAGCCTGGCCGAGGTGCAGGACATCCCGCTCAGCTTCCTGCAGGGCATCCTGCTGGATCTGCGCCGGGCCGGTCTGCTGCACAGCCATCGCGGCGCCGACGGCGGGTACGCGCTGACCCGCCCAGCCGACGAGATCACCGTCGGCGACGTGCTGCGGGCGGTCGGCGGGTCGCTCACCACGGTGCGCGGCCTGCCGGCCGAGCGGGCCGGCTATCACGGAGTGGCCGCCGGGCTCACCGACGTCTGGCTGGCGGTGCACGGGGCGATCGCCACCGTGGTCGACAGCACCACCCTGGCCGACCTGCTCACCCACGCCCCCGCCAATCCCACCCCCACCCCCACACCCCCCGCCTAGCCCCACCCACTCGCCCCCGCCTCGCCCCCGCCTCGCCCCCCGCCCCACCCCGCGCCCTGTCCCGCCCCGCCCTGCCCCACCCCGCCTCGCGATCTTGCACTTGCTGTCGTGGCATAAGGGCTATAAGCGCCCATACCGGCAACAGAAACTGCAAGATCGACGCAATGGGTGCTGTCGGCGCGGTAGGTGCTGGGTCGGCGCGGGGGTGTGGGTGGCGCGGAGAGTGTGGAGGGTGCGGCGGTCAGGGTGGGGATGTGGGGTGATGTGGTCGGGTCGGTGCCCCGCCGACCCGACCACACCTCGTACCGATCCTGACCGGGCCTGCCCCTCCGCCGGCGCCGGTAGGCCGGTCGCCGCTCAGCCCGCGTGTGCGGTCGCCGGGCCGAGGCCCGGGTCGCCGGGACTGCGCAGCTCCACCAGACCGGCGGGAGCGTTACCCGCCGGGGTGGCATGCCAGGGCGCGAAGGCCGCAACCATGGCGAGCAACAACCCGGCGAGCGCGACCGCGACCACCAGGATCAGTTCACGCAGCGCGCCCGAGCCGGCTTCGCCCGCCATGGTCACCCCTCCCGAGCCGGGCCCCCCGCCCGACTTCCCCCCGTCGGTCAGCCTCGACCACGACCGACCGGGGCGCAGTCGGCCAGCCGACCCGGAAGAGGCTGATTACCGACTCAGCGGAGGGGGCCACCCGGCGTGGCCGGCTGACCGGTCGGGCCGTGCTGACAGCCGACCGGCCGGGATCGCCGCGCAGACAGAACCGACCCGCCCCACCGAAGCGGGACGGGTCGGTCGACGCGCAGAGATCAGACGGTACGGGGGCGACGCGGTCGACGGGACCGGCCCGACGCGCGGTGCGCCGGGCGGGCGCCACCGTCGGCGGTCGAGCCGCCGGAGGTACGGGCCCGGGAGGCGGGCGCCGGCGGCGCGACGATGGTCACCGGCACACCGGACGGCTCGCGGGCACCGGTCACCCGGGCCAGCGCTCCGTCACCCGCGCGCACCTGGACCGACTCGGGCCGGATACCGGCGGTGGCCATCAGGCGGGACACGTCCCGGCGCTGCTCCGGCAGGACCAGGGTCACCACGGAACCCGACTCGCCAGCCCGGGCGGTACGACCGCCGCGGTGCAGGTAGTCCTTCGCCTCGGTCGGCGGGTCCACGTTGACCACCATGTCCAGACCGTCCACGTGGATGCCACGGGCCGCCACGTCGGTGGCGACCAGGGCGGTCACCTGACCGTTGCGGAACTGCTCCAGGATCCGGGTGCGCTGCGGCTGGGACTTGCCGCCGTGCAGCGCGGCCGCGCGTACGCCCTTGGCGAGCAGCTGACGGGCCAGCCGGTCGGCGCGGTGCTTGGTGCCCATGAACAGGATGGTGCGGCCCTCACGAGCGGCGATCCGGGTCAACGCGTCGGGCTTGTCCGCGGCGTCGACGTGCAGCACGTGGTGGGTCATCGCGGTGACCGTCGCGGTGCCCGGGTCGACCGAGTGGGTGACCGGGTTGCTCAGGAAGCGGCGGACCAGCCGGTCCACACCGCCGTCCAGCGTCGCGGAGAAGAGCATCCGCTGCCCCTGCGGCGCGACCTGCTCCAGCAGCTTGGTGACCTGCGGCAGGAAACCCATGTCGGCCATCTGGTCGGCCTCGTCGAGCACGGTGATCTCGACCTGGTCGAGCCGGGCGTCGCCACGGTTGATCAGATCGTGCAGCCGACCGGGGGTGGCGACGACAACCTCGGCGCCGGCGCGCAGGGCGTCCGCCTGCCGCTGCAGGGACAGGCCGCCGACCACTGTGGCGCAGCGCAGCCCGACGGCGCGGGCGTACGGGGCGAGGGCGGTGGTGACCTGCTGAGCCAGCTCGCGGGTCGGCACCAGCACCAGGGCCAGCGGGCGGCCCGGCCGCGCCTTACGGCCGGCGGTGCGGGACAGCAGCGGGAGCCCGAAGGCGAGGGTCTTGCCGGAGCCGGTACGACCCCGGCCCAGCACGTCCCGGCCGGCGAGCGAGTCGGGCAGCGTCGCCGACTGGATCGGGAACGGCTCGGTGATGCCCTGCCCGGTCAGCGCGGTGAGCAGCGCCGGCGCCAGACCGGTATGAGCGAAAGAAGAGACAACTGTGGTCATGCGGAAGCCTTCCTCGACGCGGCACGTGTCGAGGGAGGGCGCCGAAGTCGGCGCTGTCACCAGCGGAGAAAGGCCGCCAGGACTCACAAGCACGAACCGAAAGGGAGTACAGGCCGGCCCGCCTCCGGGCTGCCGCCTGCGTGGGCAGGCGGCAGCGGGGCGGGCCGGTCCCGTCACCGTCACACCCGGAGGGCGCGACAGGTAATGCTGACCGATCCGAAGATCAGAGCGGGCGGATGTTCTCCGCCTGCGGGCCCTTCTGGCCCTGGGTCACCTCGAACTCGACCCGCTGGTTCTCGTCCAGGCTCCGGTAGCCGGAGGACTGGATCGCCGAGAAGTGGGCGAAAACGTCGGCGCCGCCGCCGTCGGGGGTGATGAAGCCGAAGCCCTTGTCAGCGTTGAACCACTTCACGGTGCCAATAGCCATGTGTTTCGTCTCCTTGACGGAACGTCGGACACGCACGTGTTGCGTGCCCGAAGAGGAGCGCTCCGCGCGGGGATGCGCGAATCGCCTGTCGCTTCTGGTCGCCCCGCCCGGAGAACTCCGGACACAACAAAGAGCGCCTGGGGCCACAATCCCGCCAGGCGCACACAGAGTCTCTGGTAACCAAAACTGCAACCCGGTCAACCTACCACGGTTTTCCCCGCAGTGGTCAATGTTGGGCGGAATCCTCGGGCAACTGGGCGATCATGGCGGTGAGGCCGGTCACATCCAGCAGGTCGGCGGGCCGGACGGTGACCCCGTGGCGGACGTAGTGGAACGCCGCGCCCACCCGGTCGACCGGCACGCCGGCCAACTCCGCCCAGGCCAGCCGGTATACCGCCAGCTGCACGGCGGCCACGTCGGCTGCCGGCCCGGTGGGCTGCGCGCCGGTCTTCCAGTCGACCACGTCGAACCGGCCACCCGGCCGGGCGAAGACCGCGTCCATCCGGCCCCGCACCACCACTGCGGCGATCACCGTGGCGAAGGGCACCTCCACCTCCACCGGTGACCGGTCGGCCCACTCGCTGGCCAGGAACCGCTCCTGAAGCTCGACCAGCGCCTCGTCGGGTGCGGCGTCGGCGTCGGCCGCGCCGGGCAGCTCGTCCAGGTCCAACAGGCGGTCGGCGCCGAAACGCTGCTCCAACCAGGCGTGGAAGGCGGTGCCTCGACGGGCGTACGGGTTGGGTTCGGCTGGCACCGGACGACGGAGCGTACGGGCCAATGCCGCCGGATCACGCCGCAGCGCTACCAGCTGGGTGACGCTCAGCGCCCCGGGCAGCGCCACCTCGACCGCACCGGAGAGCCGGGTCAGCTCGGCGCGTTCCGCCAACAGCAGGTCCGCCTCGCGCTGCCAGCGTGCCACCTCCGGATCCACCGGCTCGACCGGCTCGCCTGACTCGACCGCCGAGCCGATCGGCGTCACCGGACCGGCGAGCACCGGCCCGGCCGACACAGGGAGCACCGGCCCGACCGGCCCGGGGAGCGCCGCCGCCGGACCGTCGGCCATCAGGCGACGTACCAGCCCGGCCGCCTCGGCCAACGCCGGCCGGCGACCGCCCAGCGGGTCGGCCGGCCACTCCGCGCGGAGCACCACCTCGGCCGTGGGGTTCGTCGCGTCCGGGGTCGGCTCCGGCGCCCACGCGTCGATCAGGTGCCCCGGCCCGCCGTCGAGGCAGGCGTCGTACACCTCACGCAGGAAGACCGACGGACCTCGCGGCCGCTTCGTGCCCTCTCCCCACCAGTAACCGGAGCAGAGCAGCAGCCGGCGGGGCCGGGTGACCGCCACGTACGTCAGCCGGCGTTCCTCGCGCTCGTCGTGGGCCCGCCACGCGTCGGTGAAGTCGGTGACCGCCCGCGCCACGGCCCGCTGGTCCCCCGCCTCGTCGAGCGCCAACTCGGGCAGCCCGTCGGCGTCGCCGCGCAGCGGGAACGGCAGTACGCCCAGCCCACCCAGCCAGTGATCCGAGTTGCGCACCGGCCCCGGCCACGACCCCCGGCAGAGCCCGGCCACCGCCACGACGTCCCACTCCAGGCCCTTGGCGGCGTGCGCGGTGACCACCTGCACCGCGCCCTCCACCACCTCGACCTCGCCCGGCGCCAGACCGCGCTCCTCGTCCTCCGCGGCGGCCAGGTAGGACAGGAACCCGGACAGGGTCGCGCCGGGCGTCTCCCCGCTGAACCGGGCCGCCACGTCGCCGAGCGCGTCCAGATGCCCCCGAGCCAGGCCCGCGTCGCCGGCGCCGTCCCGGCCGGCCCGCACCGCGACCTCCACGTCCAGGCCGATGGTCCGCTCGATGTCCGCGATGAGGTCCGGCAGCGCCTGGTCCAGCCGGTAGCGCAGCAGCGCCAACTCCCGGCCGTACGCGCGCAGCCGCGCGAACCCTTCGGCCGAGTACGCCTGCGCCGGCCCGAGGTCCGCCAACGCCTCCACCAGCGTCGCCTCGTCCAACAGGTCGGGGCTGATCTCGGAGTCCTCGTCGGCGGCCACCTGCCGCCGGGCCTTCGCGATGGCCCGAGCCCGCCGGTGCAGGGCCACCAGGTCACGTGGCCCGATCCGCCAACGGGCGCCGGTGAGCAACCGCAGCAGCGCGGCGCCATCGGTCGGGTCGGCCAGGACCCGCAGCGTGCAGACCACGTCACGGACCTCGGGGGTGTCCAGCAGGCCGCCCAGCCCGACCACCTCGACCGGCAGGCCCCGCTCACGCAGCGCCGACTCGATCGCCGGAATCTGGCTGCGCACCCGGACCAGCACGGCCGTCGTCGGGCGGCGCTCCACCGGGATGTGTTCCGGGGCCGCGCCCGGCATCCCGGCCGCGCCACGCCAGGCGGCGAGCACGCTGTCGGCGATCCAGGCGGCCTCGTCGGCGTACGTGGTCAGCATCGCGCAGTGCACGGTGCCGCCGGCCGTGCCGCCCGGGCTGCGATGCGGGATCGGGTCCCGGACGGTCAGCGCGGAGCGCAGCTCCGGCACCCGGGCACCCGCCGCCCGCAGCGGGGTGGAGAGCGCGTTCGCCACCCGGAGGATCTCCGGGCGGTTGCGCCAACTCGTGGTGAGCCCCAGTGCCGGGGCCGGCTCACCGTCGGCGCGGGCGAACTCGGTGGGGAACCGGTCCAGGGTGCCCGCGCTGGCCCCCCGCCAGCCGTAGATCGACTGGCACGGGTCGCCCACCGCGGTCACCGGGTGCCCGCCACCGAACAGCGCGTTGAGCAACACCACCTGTGCGTGGCTGGTGTCCTGGTACTCGTCGAGCAGCACCACCCGGAAGCGGTCCCGCTCGATCACGCCGACCCCCGGGTGGTCCCGGGCCACCCGGGCCGCCCGGGCGAGCTGGTCGGCGAAGTCCATCGCCTCGAAGTCCTCCTTGCGCCGGGCGTACGCCCGCACCAGCGGCAACAGGCGCAACCGGGTCTGCTGGAGGGTGAGCGCCTTACGCACGTCGGCGTACACCCGACCCGGCCGGGACTGCACCTCGGCGAAGAACCGACCGGTCCAGGCCGCCAGGTCGTCCGGCGCGACCAGATGCTCGTCCAGCTCCCCGGCCAGCGCCAGCACCGCGTCGGTGATGGTGCTCGGCATCCGGTCCACCTCGGACATGTCGCCGTCGTAGTTGCGCACCAACAGGTCGACCAACTGCCAGCGGGATGCCTCGGTGAGCAGCCGGGTGGACGGCTCGTAGCCGGCCCGCAGCCCGTGCTCGGTGACGATCCGGCCCGCGTACGAGTGGTAGGTGGAGACGGTGGGTTCACCCGCGAGCGGATCGTCCAGCGGGTCCCGCCCCTGCCGGCCGAGTCGGCGGATCAGCTGGTCGAGCCGGGTTCGTACCCGATGGGCCAGCTCGCCGGCCGCCTTGCGGGTGAAGGTCAGCCCGAGGATCTGCTCCGGCCGCACGTACGAGTTGGCCACCAGCCAGACCACCCGGGCGGCCATCGTCTCGGTCTTGCCCGACCCCGCGCCCGCGACCACCAGCAGCGGCTCCACCGGGGCGGCGATGATCGCGGCCTGCTCCCGGGTGGGCGCCGGCAACCGCAGTAGCTTGGCCAGCTCAACCGGTGTGTACCGGGGACCGGAGTCCGCGAGTCGGGGCGTCGGCGCGGGACCCGCGCCGAACAGGGTGGGCTGACTCACCGTGCCGTCTCAGTTCCCAACACCGGCTCACTCCTCGCCCTCACTGCTCGCCCTCGCCTGCGCGTCGGACGGTGGGCGGCTCGACGACCTGGCGACCCTGCCCGGAGACCGGGCAGCTGGTGCGCACCGGGCAGACCCGGCACTTCGAGTTGGCCACCGCGGCGAACGTGGCGGCTGCCATCGTATCGGCGGTCCGCCGGACCAGCGCGGTCGCCCAACCGGCCGCCGGCCCCTCGCTGGCGGCCGGCTGATTCTGCTCCCTGGCGTCCTTGGCCGAGGTCCCGAGCTGCACCAGCGCGGCACCACCGGACTCGTCACCGAACTCGGCGAACGCCCCCGCCTCCACCGCCGCCTGGTACGCACCGAGCTGCGGGTGCTCGGCAAGGTCGGTGCCGGTGACAGCTGTGGATTTACCGGTCTTCAGGTCGATCACCACGAGCCGCCCGGCCTCGTCGACCTCCAGCCGGTCGACCCGACCGGTCAGGTCGACGGGCCGGTTCGGGTCGTCCAGGCGGACGGCGAACTCGTGCTCGATGGCGAGCAACCGGCGCGGGTTGGTGGCCAACCAGCGCAGCAGCTTGTCGACCATCGCCTCGGCGCGTTCCCGCTCCGGCCCGGCCATCCACCGGGCCGCCAGCTCGATCGCGTCGAACCGGGCGGCCACGTAGTCGAGCAGCGCGCCCCGGTCGGCGCTGGCGTCCTCGGCGAGCATCGCGGCGGCGTGCACCAGGTTGCCCACCCCCTGCGCGGTGCTGGTCGGGCCGCTACCGCCGTGTCGTTCCAGCAGCCAGCGCAGGCTGCACCGCAGCGCACTCTCCATCGCCGACGGGGTGACCCGCACCGGGTCGCCGTCGTCGACGAGCGGCCGGTCGTCGGAGAGGACCCGCAGCCCCCACCAGTCGTCGGGGTGCGCGCCGGGCACCCCGGCGGCGGCGAGCCGGGCCAGCTCGGCCGCCGCGGCGCGCCGCCGGGCCGCCGGGGCGGCCGGGTCGGTGATGGCGGTACGCAGTTCCGCGACCAACGCCGGCAGGGTGAGCGCCCGGGGTGGACGGGTCACCGGCAGCGCCCCGGGGCGGTCCGGCTCCTCGTCGCCGGTCTCGCCCGCGGCAGCGCCCCCGTTGCCGCCGGACGACGGCTCGGTGCGCGGGCCGGGCGGGGTCGGCGGCGGTGCGCTCGGCGGGGTGGGCGGCGCGCTCGGGGGCGGGGTCGGGGGCGGAATGCTCGGGCCCAACTCGTGCAGGAACCGGCTGGGTTGTTCCTCGTGGTCGTCGCCGCCGACGGCGGCCGACGCCACGGCGCTGACCAGCAGCCGGTGGCGGGCCCGACTGATGGCGACGTGGAAGAGCCGACGCTCCTCGTCCAGCAATGCCGAGGTCTGACCCACCACGTTCGCCGCGGTCGCCCCGTCGACCGACCGGCCGGCCAGCACGTCGACCAGTCGCTCGGAGCCGAGCAGGCTGCCGCGCAACCGTAGGTCCGGCCAGATGCCCTCCTGCACACCGGCCACCGCGACCAGGTCCCATTCCAGGCCCTTCGCGGCGTGCGCGGTGAGCAGGCGTACCGCCGCTCCCCGGTCGGCGGTCGGGGCGATGGTGTCGGCCGGCAGGTCCTGGGCGAGCACGTGGTCGAGGAAGACCTCGGTGCGGGCACCGGGCAGCCGGTCGGTGAACCGGGCCGCCGCGTCGAAGAGGACCAGCACGGCGTCCAGGTCGCGGTCGGCAGCCTCGGCCCGCCGACGCCGGGCCAGGTCGCCCTCACCGGCCTCCGGGCGCCCCTGGTTGATCGCGCCGGCCCACCGCTCGGCGAGGCCGCTGGCGTGCCAGACGGCCCAGAGCACGTCCTCGGCGGTCGCGCCCGGCCGGGCGGCGGCCTCGCGCGCGATGGCCAGCAGCCCGGCCACCGCCTGCGCCGGCTCCGCCCAGTGCCGCTCGATGCCGGTCAGCTCCTCCGGATCCTGTAGTGCCTCGACGATCAACTCCCCGGAGGGACGTCGGTCACCGCCGGCCAACGCGAGCGCGCGAAGGCCCTGCCGCAGCCGCCGTTCGGCCAGCGGGTCGGCCCCGCCGAGCGGCGAGTGCAGCAGCGCGACCGCCGCCTCCTCGTCGAGTCGTTCCGGCTCCAGCGCGCAGCGCAGCAGAAGCAACAGCGGCGCGACCGCCGGTTGCAGGTGCAGGGGCAGATCCTCGCCGTGCACCACCGTGGGTACGCCGGCGGCGTGCAGCGCCCGTCGCAGCGTGGGCAGCTGCAACGCGGTGGACCGCACCAGCACCGCCATCCGGGACCAGGGCACGCCGTCGAGCAGGTGTGCCGAGCGCAGCGCGTGGGCCAGCCAGGCTGCCTCGCTGGTCGCCGAGCGGAAGGTGTGCACCTCGACCACGCCGGGGGGCGCATCCGGCAGGGGGTGCAGCCGGCGGTGCGCGGCCGGGCCCCGCAGCCGGCGACCCAGTCGGGCGATCGCCGCGAGCAGACCCGGCCCGGCCCGGTACGACGTGGTCAGCAGCACCTGTGCGGCCGGCGCGCCGGATGCCGTCCGGAACCGGTGTGGGAACGTTGCCACCCCGGCCGGGTCGGCGCCCCGGAACGCGTACGTGGAGGAATCCGGGTCGGCGAACGCGACGAGGGACTTGCCACCGCCGGCGATGACCGAGAGCAGCTCCAGTTGGGCGGGGTCGGTGTCGGCCAGCTCGTCGAGGTAGACGTACGCGAGTCGACGACGCTCGGCGGCCAGCAACTCCTCGTCGTCGCGCAGCAGCCCGGTAGCCGCCCGGACCAGCTCCGCCGGGTCGTACGCGATGGAGCCCCGGTTGCTGACGTCGCGCAACGCGAGCACGGCGACGTACTCCCGCAGGAAGCGGGCGGCGGCCGGCCAGTCGGCGCGGCCGAGCTTCTCACCCAGCCGGGCCAGGTCGATCGGGCCCACGCCGCGTTCGGCGGCGCGCATGAGCAGGTCGCGCAGTTGGCCGGCGAACGCCCGGGTGCGCAGGGCGGGGCGCAGGTCGGTGGGCCAGCCGACCGGGTCGTCCTCGGGCTCCTCGCCCACCACGTCCAGCAGCTCACGGATGATCAGATCCTGTTCGGGGCCGGTGAGCAGCCGGGGCGACGGTTCGCCCCGCTCGGCGGCGGCGCGGCGGAGCAGCCCGAAGGCGTACGCCGGGAAGGTGCGCACCAACGGCTCGCGCAGCACCCGGTGGCCGTCCTGCGCGACCCGGGCCTCGATGCGTTGTCGCAGTGCGGTGGCACCTCGGCGGCCGAAGGTCAGCACCAGGATTTGTTCGGGGTCGGCCCCCTCGGCCACCCGGGCGGCGACCGCCTCGACCAGCGTGCTGGTCTTGCCGGTGCCCGGGCCGCCGAGCACGAGCATCGGCCCGTCGGTGTGCCCGACCACCTCGGCCTGCATCGGATCGGCCCGCCAGCCACCGCCGACGGCCAGCTCGGCCCCGGCCACGCGATCGGGCCCACCCGATGTGCCGACACCGCCCACGGACGTGCCGCCGCCGGCCAGCACGGAAACGCCGTCAGGCGTGGCCCCGTCCCCCCGCGCCGGCCCTCCGGGCCGCCGCACCAACCGGTACGCCTGCATCAGCTCATCCCATCAGACCCGTACGACAACCACCCACCACCCAACCCCCCGGCGCTCCCACCCACACCCCGCCCCGCGCTCCCACCCCCATCTATCCCTGTCGATCATGAAGTTAGCGGCGCGACACGCCGACGGACGCGCCGCTAACTTCATGATCGACAGGGGCGGGCCGAGGGCCGGGAGGGCCCGGCGGAGCGGGAGGGAGGGCCGGGCGGAGGGTGGGGTGGGGGGTCAGGTTAGGTGGGATTCCAGGACGTCGAGGGCCTCGGTGACGGTGGTGGTGACCGTCACGAGGTCGCGGCCGGCGGGCTTGAGGAAGGTCTGGTCGGCCAGCGCGTCGAGCCAGTCCAGCAGAGGGCGGTAGAACCCGTCGGTGTCGATCAGCACCATCGGCTTGGTGTGCTGGGCCAGGGTGGCGGTGGTCCAGACCTCGAACAGCTCGTCCAGGGTGCCCAGCCCGCCGGGCAGGGTGAGGAAGGCGTCCGACTTGTCGATCATCAGGGTCTTGCGGCTGGCCATCGAGTCGGTCACCAGCAGCTCGTCCGAGGCCAGGTCGGCGACCTCCAGGTCGACCAGTGACTGCGGGATCACGCCGACGGTACGACCGCCGGCGGATCGTGCGCCGTCGGCGATCGCGCCCATCATGCCGACACAGCCACCACCGCTGACCAGCGTGTGCCCGCGCCGGGCCACCTCCGCGCCGGTCTCGGCGGCCAGGTCCAGCCAGCGCTGATCGAGGGTACGAGAGGAGGCGCAGAAGACGCAGATCGCCGCCATCAGTCGTGGCTCCGAGCCTGCTCGGCTGCCGCCTGCTGATCCGCGCCGGTGCGGGCGACGGCCTCCTCGCGGACCGCCTCCTGCTCGGCCGAGAGCGCGGCCTCCGACGCGACGATGTACCGGACCGCCTCGTTGACGTCGTCGGTGAGGCAGATCAGGTCCAGGTCCACCGGCCCGATCTTGCCGGTGGCGGCCATCGTGTCGCGCAGCCAGTCCAGCAGGCCCTGCCAGTAGGCGACGCCCATGAGCACCACCGGGAACCGGGTGACCTTGCCGGTCTGCACCAGGGTGAGCGCCTCGAACAACTCGTCCATGGTGCCGAACCCGCCGGGCAGCACGACGAACGCCTGGGCGTACTTGACGAACATCGTCTTGCGGGCGAAGAAGTAGCGGAAGTCGATGGCCAGGTCGACCCAGTCGTTGATGCCCTGCTCGAACGGAAGCTCGATGCCGAGCCCCACGGAGAGCCCGTTGGCCTCGCTGGCGCCCCGGTTGGCGGCCTCCATCACGCCGGGCCCGCCTCCGGTGATCACCGCGTAGCCGGCGCGGGCCAGCGCGCCGCCCAACTGCTCGGCCAACTGGCACTCCGCGCTGTCCGGCGCGCTGCGCGCCGAGCCGAAGACGCTGACCGCGGACGGCACGTCGGCGAGGGTGTCGAAACCCTCGACGAACTCGGCGAGGATGCGCAGCGCGCGCCAGGCGTCCTTGGTCTTCCAGTCGCCCCGCCCCCGTGAATCAAGCAGTCGCTGGTCGGCGGTGCTGCTCGGGATCGCCCCTCTGCGCAGGGTGACCGCACCGCGATGCCGCTCCTGTCCCGGACCGCGACCGGCCTCCCGCCCGTTGCTCTGGCTCATGGGGCAACCGTAGTGGAGCAGCACCGCCCGGGTGCGCGGGGCGGGGACGCCGAGAAATTGTTCGCGATCAAGGGCAACTATTCGGCGCTCCCGTACGTCTTACTATTCACATACCGGGTATGCCCCGGCGCGCGCCTTCGGGGGAGGAGACAGCGTGATCAGTAACAGCGAGATGATCCGGATTCGTCGCCAGATGCAGCGACGGATCCGAGACGTGGTGGCCGAACGCCGCCGCACCCGCCAGCAGAACCCGATCCCCGCCTCCCCCACCCCGTCCGGAGCCGATCAAGAGGTTTGCGTCGCCGACAACGGGCCAGGCTGACGCAAACCTCTTGATCACCGGGCGCTCCGGCGGGACCGGTGCTCCGGCGCGGGTCAGGCTGGGGCCAGCCAGCGGTGCAGGGTTGCCGCGCCGTCGCGGATCTTGCTGATCTCGACGTGCTCGTCGGGGTGGTGCGCGAGGTTCGGGTCGCCCGGGCCGAAGTTCAGCGCGGGAATGCCCATCGCCGCGAACCGGGCCACGTCGGTCCAGCCCAGCTTGCCGATCGGCGCGGCGCCGACCGCCGCCAGGAACTCCTTCGCGGGGGCCGCGTCGAGCCCGGGCGCGGCACCGGCAGCCGTGTCGGTGACTCTCACCTCGAAGCCGGCGAACACCTCACGCAGGTGCGCCTCCGCCTCGGCCGGGGTGCGATCCGGGGCGAACCGGTAGTTGACCTCCACCTCGCACAGGTCGGGCACGACGTTGCCGGCCACCCCACCGTTGATGCGCACCGCGTTCATGCCCTCGCGGTAGTCGCAGCCGTCGATGGTGACCCGGCGCGCCTCGTACGTCTGGAGGCGGCGCAGCACCTCGCCGGCGGCGTGGATGGCGTTGACCCCGTGCCAGGAGCGCGCCGAGTGGGCGCGTACGCCGGTCGTGGTGACCACCGAGCGCATGGTGCCCTGGCAGCCCGCCTCGACGATGCCGTACGTCGGCTCCAGCAGCACCGCGAAGTCCGCCTGCAACCACTCCGGGAAGGCCTGGGCGACGAGGTTGAGCCCGTTGTACCGCGACTCGATCTCCTCGGCCTCGTAGAAGAAGTACGTCACGTCGTAGCGCGGCTCGGGCAGCGTCACCGCCAGGTGCAGCGCGTACGCGGTGCCGGACTTCATGTCGGAGGTGCCGCAGCCGTACATCAGGTCGCCGCGCATGGTCGACGGGAAGTTGTTGTTCAACGGCACCGTGTCGAGGTGCCCGGCCAGCACCACACGCTGCGACCGACCGAGGTCGGTACGGGCCATCACCGTGTTGCCGTGCCGGTGGGTGGTCAGGTGCGGTACGGCCCGCAGCACCTCTTCGACACAGTCGGCGATCGCCTTCTCGTTGAGGGACACGGACTCTATGTCGACCAGAGCGCGGGTCAGCTGCACCGGATCGGCGAGGACCTCGGGGGTCAGCGGGTTCTCCATGGTTCGCACGGTACCTTCAGGTCTGTCAGCGCGAGGAGCGAGCCGAGGTCAGCCCGGCCGTGACCGAGAGGTGTAACAGTGACGTCCGCAGATTCCGCCTGGGGCATCGGCCTGGCTACGGTCACCGCAGACGAGCAGGTGCTCGACACCTGGTACCCGACCGGCAAGCTGGGCCTGGGCGAGCTGCCGCTGGTCGCCGGTGAGGACAAGGCGGACGTGCTCGACCTGCCGCCGGCCGCGCTCGGTGACCGGCCGCTGCCTGGCCTGCGTACCGTGCAGGTGGTGACCGTGATCGGCTCGTTGGACGACCCGATCAAGGACGCCTCCGACGCGTACCTCCGGTTGCATCTGCTGTCGCACCGCCTGGTGCGACCCAACCAGCTCAACCTGGACGGCATCTTCGGCAAGCTGGCCAACGTGGCCTGGACGTCCGCCGGGCCGTGCCCACCGGAGCGGGTGGACGAGCTGCGGGTGATCGAGCGGGCCGCCGGCCGCCACCTGGCGGTGTACGGGGTCGACAAGTTCCCGCGGATGACCGACTACGTGGTGCCCTCCGGTGTGCGGATCGCCGACGCCGACCGGGTCCGGCTCGGCGCGCACCTGGCCGCCGGCACCACGGTGATGCACGAGGGCTTCGTGAACTTCAACGCCGGCACCGTCGGCACCTCGATGGTCGAGGGGCGGATCGTGCAGGGCGTCCTGGTCGGCGACGGCTCCGACATCGGTGGCGGGGCCTCCATCATGGGCACCCTCTCCGGCGGCGGCACCGACAAGATCAGCATCGGTGAGCGCAGCCTGGTCGGCGCGAACGCCGGCGTCGGGATCTCACTTGGCGACGACTGCGTGGTCGAGGCCGGCTGCTACATCACCGCCGCGTCGAAGATCACGCTCCCCGACGGCCGGGTGGTCAAGGCCCGGGAGCTGTCCGGCGTCGACGGCCTGCTGTTCTGGCGCAACTCGGTCACCGGTGGGCTGGAGGCCCGGCCACGCACCGGCCGGGGCATCGAGCTGAACGCCGCCCTGCACGCCAACGACTGACGGCCCCGCCGGGTCCGCGGCGCTCGGCCGCGGACCCGGCGGGGGTACGCCTCAGCGCCACCGGTACGCCTGGATGATCCGTTGGGTCACCGTGTTGCCGGCGGTGTCCCGGGCGGTGCCCCGCAGCGACACATGGCCGGCGCCGGCCGGATGCCGCAACAGGGCCGACCAGCCGTCGGTCGAGGTGCGGACCAGCTTCGCCCTGCCCCAGGTCTTCCCGCCGTCGTAGGAGACGTCGACGACGAGCTTCTCCACCCGGCTGGCCGGAGCACCCGGCTGCCGCTGCACCCGTACCGGTACGACGAAGCCCTGACCGGCCGGAGCACTGTTGTCGACCCGCAGCGGCGGCGCGAAGCGCACCGCCGACAGGGGCAGTCGGGCCGGCGTCTCGCCGGCGACGTGCCTCGACCGGAAGGTCCAGCTGGATTCGACCTCGGTGCTCAGGTCGGTGAAGCTTCGCTTCGCCGACGTGACGAGCCGGTAGTCCGCAGCACCCGGTGGCACGGTGAACTCCCCGTAGCCGGCGTACTCGCTCTCGCCGACCAGCTTGCCGTTGCGCCAGAGCTTGGTGTGCTCACTGTCGGTCAGCGACGCGCCGGGGTGCCCGGCCGCGTCGCTGTAGATCGGTATGTCGGCCAGGATGGTGTCGCCGATCCGGGTGACGCTCTGGTGCGGCCAGCGCGGTTTCGGGAAGGACGGCGAGTACGGCGCCTGGTTCCAGATCTCCTGAACCGTCCGCCCGGCCCGGTAGGCGGTGGGGACGGAGAAGAGCGCGGCGTTCGGGTCCAACCAGCCCTCCTCGTCCACCGTTCCGAAGAAGATCTCGGATTCCCACTTCACGTTCCTGGTGTTGTAGTACTCGACCCGCTGGCCGGGCACCACGGTGGGCAGGACCGCGGCGGAATAGCCGACGTTGTACTCCAGCTCGGGGAAGACCATCCGCTCGGCCGCCGTGCCCGGGGTGCCACCGCGGAACCGGTGCACGACGGTGGCCAGGTCGCGCCGGGCGTAGTCGCGGACGAACCCGGTGGGCATCCGGCCAGGGATCGCCTCGGCCAACGCGTACAGGTACGGGCTGTTGTCCGCCTCCGGCGTGGTCCAGTTGCTGCTGACGGTGGCGACGAACGTGTCCGCGGAGACCGGCTTGCCGATCTGACCGCTGGTCAGGCCGGTGAACGTCTCCGCCCAGAGCCCGACCCCGTACGAGCTACCGTCGTCGGCGGTGAAGTTGCCACTGACGTCGATCAGTTGCGGCACGGCGGTCCGGTCCGGAACGGTCGTCCGCACCGGCCTGGCCCGACGGGCGTCCACGACGATCCGGGTGTCCCGCTCGACGGTCACCTCGGGCTGCATCAACATGGACATCCCGCGTTGCTCGTCCTCCGGACCGGGCTCGAAGACGAGGCCACTGAGGCCGTAGTGCCCCTTGGGCACCCGCACGGTGGCCACCCCGTCGGAACTGACGACGTCCCAGAAGCCGAAGGTGTCCAATCCGACCACTGACGTCCAGTGGTCCGCGGTACGCGCGCCGGCGCGGTTCAGGTGCTCCACGGTGAGCGTGTAGCTCTCCACCTCCCGGTTCACGGCCAACGGGGTGACAGCTACCGCAGCACCGGACCGGGCCACGATCCGCCCGGTCCAGTAACCGTCCACGTCGCCGACCCGGGTGTCGGTGGTGACGGTCGTGCTGGCCGTGCCACCTGCCGGCACGGTGAGTTGGCTGGCGCCCAGCTGGAACAGGCCGACCGGCAGCGCCCGACCGCCGGGGCCGGCGCCCTCGATGCTCAGGTCCACGGTGACCGGGGTCGGACCCTCGTTGCGCCAGGTCACCGTACGGGTGATCGGCACGTCGTCAGTGTGCGGCCAGAGCGTACGCCCGAACGAGACGCTCACCGGGTCGGTGGTGAGCTGCTGGGTGATGGCGTGTGCGACGTCGACCCGCCCGGCACCCTGCTGGTAGGCGGTCTGGTCCGGGTGCGGCTTGGCGGCTGCCATCAGGGTGGCCTTGAGCCGGTCGGCCCGCCAACCCGGGTGCTGCTGGGCCAGCAGCGCGGCCGAGCCGGCCACGTGCGGGGTGGCCATCGAGGTGCCGGAAAGCCTGACATACCGGTCCCCCACCGGGTCACCGATGAAGCCGTTGGCGGACTTCGCGGCGACGATGTCGACGCCCGGCGCGGTGATGTCCGGCTTCAGCGCGTCGTCGCCGACCCGCGGGCCCCGGCTGGAAAAGTCGGCCAGTTCGTCGTCGCGGTCCACCGCGCCCACGGCGAGCGCGGCGTCGGCGCTGGCCGGGGAGCCGACCGAGCCGTCCGAGCCGTCGTTGCCGGCGGCGATGACGAAGAGCGTGCCGGTCTGCGCGGTCAGGGTCTGCACGGCCTCCTCCACCGGGTCGACCTCCGGGGTGTCCCAGCCGCCGAGGCTCATGTTGATCACTGCGGCCTTCTTGTCGACAGCGGCCCACTGCATGCCGGCGAGGATCGCCGATTCGGTGCAGCCGTTGTCCTCGCAGACCTTGCCGTCCAGCAGCGTCGCGTCCGGTGCCACGCCCCGGTACTTGCCGTCGGAGGCCGCGCCAGAGCCCGCGATCGTCGAGGCCACGTGGGTGCCGTGGCCGACAGTGTCGCGAGCGTCGGCGACCTCCGTGAAGTTGCGCGCCTCGGCCACCTTGCCGGCCAGGTCCGGGTGGGTCGCGTCGACGCCGGTGTCCAGCACCGCGACGGAGACTCCGGCTCCGGTGAACCCGGCCGCCCAGGCGGCGGGCGCGCCGATCTGGGGCACGCTGTGGTCGAGGGTCACCCGTCGACGGCCGTCCAGCCAGATCCGCTCGACGCCCCCCGCCGCGTCGAGCCGGGCCCCGGCGGGACCGGTGGCGAGAGTGGCCCAGACCGCGCCGAGGGAAGACTTGTCGCCGTTCAGGGCGGCACCTCGGATCACCGGCAGGTCGCGGGTCAGCCGCGTGCCGGGCAGGGCGGCCGGGGCACGCCGGGCGGAGTTCGTCGAGCCGTACGACACCAGCAGTGGCAGGGTGCTGCGCCTGGTGTCGTCGTAACCCGCCTCGACCAGCCCGGTGATGTCGAAGAGTCGCCGGTCCACCCGGCCGGAGCGCAGCAACGGCACCGCGTCCGTCGGCGTCACGGTGAGGCGTCCGCGCTCGCGCTGGACCAGGAACTGCACGTCCTCACGGCCGGCGCCGGGCCGGACCGAGGCGCCGGACGCGGTGACGGTGACCCGGTCACCGGTGATCAGCGTGACGGTGGTCGAGCGGTTGGCGATGGGTCCACCCGGAGTGGCCTGTCTGTCGGTGCCGCCGGCTGGGGCGGGCGCGGCGGCCGTGGCCGAGGCGGGAGTTGGCACGGAGAGCGCCAGCGCGAACACGAGGCCGAGAGCGGCCAATCTTCTTCCCTGATGCAACGGATCCTCCTGGTCAAGCGTCTTGATGGATGGAGTCACATTGACAACTCAGAATTACATACCGGGTATGCAAAAAGAAGGCCGGAAAGTGACGGACCCGACACGAGCCGACGAACCGGCCGGCATGATCGGGCGGTGACCTCCATGAAGGACAAGATGCTCGCCGGTGAGCCATACATCGCCGACGATCCCGAGATCATCGCCGATCTGGACCGGGCCGCCCGGCTGATGGAGCGCTTCAACACCACTCCCGCGGCCGATCCGCAGGCCCGGATCGCGGCACTGCGTGAACTCCTCGGCGAACTCGGCGAGGACACCTGGATCCGCCCACCGTTCTACTGCGACTACGGCTGGCAGATCCGGATCGGCCCCCGCAGCTTCGTCAACTACAACGCGGTCTTCCTCGACGTCGCTCCGATCACCCTCGGCGCGGACGTCCAGGTCGGCCCCAACGTGCAGCTGCTCACCCCGACCCATCCGGTCGAGCCCGGCCCGCGACGGGACAAGTGGGAGGCGGCCAAGCCGATCACCATCGGCGACAACGTGTGGCTCGGCGGTGGCGCGATAGTCCTGGCCGGCGTGACGATCGGCGCGGACACCGTCGTCGGAGCGGGTGCGGTGGTCACCCGGGACCTGCCCGCCAACGTGGTGGCCGTCGGCAACCCGGCCCGGCCGGTTCGCGAACTCGGCTAGACGGTCGGGGGCTCCGAGAGGCGGACGACCAGGTCAGCGCGGTCGGCGGTGGGGGTGATCATGGCGGCGTTCGACTCGTCGCTGCCCAGCGCCCACGCCCGCGCCTGCTCCGGAGACCGGCCGAACGCCTCGTGCCGGGCGGTCAGCCGGCGGTGCCGCACCTCGGCGTCCAGGTCGAGAAACCATGCCTCGTGCAGCAGTGGTCGGATCTCCTGCCAGGGGAAATCCGGCAACAGCAGGTAGTTGCCCTCGGTCACCACCAGCCGGACCGACGGCAGCACCTCGATCGCGCCGGCCACCGGCTCCTCCAGCTCCCGGCGGAACTCCGGCGCGTAGACCGACGTCGGCTCCAACCGGTGCAGGCGGCGCAGCAGCGAGACATACCCGTTGGCGTCGAAGGTGTCCACGGCGCCCTTGCGACCGGCGCGGCCCAGGCGAACCAGTTGCGACTGCGCCAGGTGGAAACCGTCCATCGGCACCAGGCAGGCGGCCGGCCCGATGTCGGCGACGATCCGTTCGGCCAGGGTGGACTTCCCGGCACCGGGTGCGCCGGCGATGCCGAGCAGCTGTCGCGGACCGGCCTCGGCGAGCGTCGACGCCCGCGCCACCAATTCGTCGACGGACAGCACCCGGGCCGGCGGCATCAGCCCAGGTCCGGGTCGCTGATGGTGAACCGCGCCTGCACCGCCGCCTGCACAGTCTGCGGCTGCGGGTCCAGCTCGAGCTCCGGCGGACCACCGCCCGCGCCACCGCCACCGGCGAAGGCCGCACGGGCGAACATCGGCCGGTCGGTGGGACCCGCGTCCGCCAGCTCGATCAACGAGATGACCCGGGCGCCCAGCGCCTCCGCGTACTCCCGGGCCCGCAGCAGCGCGTCGCTGATCGCGGCGTGCCGGGCCGCACGATGGGCGGGGCTGTCCGGACGAAGCTCCCACCACGGGCCGGCCACCTCGACCTGGTCCTGGTCGGCGAGCCGGAGCATCAGCTCGCCCAGCGCGGTGAAGTCGGTGACAGTGACGGTGGTGGTGACACTGCCGTGCCAGGCGACCACCCGCTCACCCGAGCGCCGGGTCTCCGGCCGCACCCGCAGGTCGCCGGTCTCCCGCCGCGCCACCGCCGGCCCGGAGCCGTCCAGCAGCACCCGGACCGCCGCGGCCCGTTCGGCCAACCGGGTCAGCGTCGCCTCCCGGTCCCGGTCGCGGGCTGTCGCGGTGACCGCGAACCGGGCCAGCTCGGGAGGCACCTCCCGGTACGCCTCGCCGCGCACCTGCACCACCGGACCGTCCACCGCCATGCCCCTCAGCCTAGTCAGCGACGGGCCGCCGCGCCGCGTAGGAGACGGTGTCCGCATCGACCCGCAGGCCGGCCAGGTAGCCGCCGGCCACCCCCAGCTCGCGCAACCAGGACACCTCTGCGGCGTGGTCACCACCGGCCGGGAACTTCCTGTCGTCCACGTCGAACCGCCGGTCGCGCAGCGCCCTCCGGGAGGCCCGCGCCTCGTCGTAGCGCGCGGCCAGCGCCGGGGCGTCGTCGGCGCGCAGCGCGGTGGTCAGGTCGTCCAGGAAGGCGGTGACCTCGGCCAGCTCACGCAGCACCCGGTCCCGGTTGCCGAGCAGCATGTTGGCGGTCCGATCGGCCGGGGTCCCGGCCACGCGGGTGCCGTCGGAGAAGCTGCCGGCGGCGAGCGCGAGGATCGCGTCGCGCAGCGGTGCGCGTTGCACCGCGCCGGCCAGCGCGCCGGCGAGCAGGTGCGGCACGTGTGACGCGAGCGCGGCGGCCGAGTCGTGCTCCGCGGCGGACATCGGCACCACCCGGGCCTCGAAGACCTCCACCACCAACTCGGCCAGCCACCGGAACGCGCTGGTGGCCGGGCCGGGCGTCGGACAGAGCACCCAGGCCGCGCCGGTGAGCAGGTCCGGTCGCGCAGCCGTCAAGCCGGCCCGGTCGGTGCCCGCCATCGGGTGGCCGGGCACGAACCGGTGCGTCAGCCCCTGCGCGGCGGCGAACGCCGCCACCTGCTCCTTGGTGCTACCGACGTCGGTGAGCACACAATGCTCACCGGTCATCGCCGCCACCTCGACCAGCGTCGCCGGCAGGGTGGGCAACGGTCCGCACAGGAAAACCACGTCCCGGTCGGCCACCGCCTCGGCCAGGCGGTCCGGCGCGGGTACGCCCACCCGGCGGGTCTCTCGCCGGGTGGCCTCGTCCGGGTCCCACCCGACCACGTCGACGCCGGCGGCGACCATCCGGAGCAGCACCGACCCACCGATCAGGCCGGTGCCGACGACCGCCGCCCGTACCCGCGCGCCCGGCCTGTCCACCATGCTCGACCGTCCGGCGCCGCGATCAGGAGAGGCGCGCCGCGACGGCGGCGATGTGCTCGTCGGTCTCGGTCAGCGCGACCCGGACATGTTGCCCGGCCGTCGGGCCGTAGAAGACGCCGGCGGCGACCAGGATGCCGCGTCGGGCCAGCCAGTCGACCGTCTGCCAGCAGTCCTCACCCCTGGTCAGCCAGAGGTAGAGGCCCGCCTCGGAGTGCTCGACGGTGAACCCGGCACCGGTGAACGCCGCGGCGAGCACCTCCCGCCGGGCGCGGTAACGCTCCCGCTGTTCCTCGGCGTGTCGCTCGTCCTCCAGCGCGGCGACCATGGCCGCCTGCACCGGCGCGGGCACGATCATGCCGGCGTGCTTGCGGACCTTGAGCAGCTCGGCGACGAGCGCCGGATCGCCGGCCACGAACCCGGCCCGGTAGCCGGCGAGGTTGGACCGCTTGGAGAGCGAGTGCACGGCCAGCACCCCGGCGTAGCTGCCCCCGCTGACCTGCGGAGACAACACCGAGACCGGGTCGGCCGACCAGCCCAGGGGCAGGTAGCACTCGTCGCTGGCGACCACCGCGCCACGTTCGCGGGCCCAGTCGACCACCTTGCGCAGGTGCGCTGCGGGCAGCACCCGGCCGGTCGGGTTGCCGGGCGAGTTCACCCAGACCAGGCGGACCCGCGAGGTCGGCCCGACCGCCGTGAGCGAGTCGGCACGGACGACCGTGGCACCGGCCAGCCGGGCGCCGTCCTCGTAGGTGGGGTACGCGACCGACGGCACCACCACCACGTCACCCGGGCCGATGCCGAGCAGCGTGGGCAGCCAGGCCACCAGCTCCTTCGAGCCGATGGTCGGCAGCACACCGAGACCGTCGACGCCAGCACCGCAGGCTCGGGACACCCACGCCGCGATGGCGGCCCGCAACGCCGGGGTGCCGGCGGTCAGGGGGTAACCGGGAGCGTCGGACGCGTCAGCCAACGCCCGCCGGATCACCTCGGGCACCGGGTCGACCGGCGTACCCATGGAGAGGTTGATCAGGCCCTCCGGATGCGCCGCGGCCAGCGTGGCCGCGGCGTCCAGGGTGTCCCAGGTGAACTCGGGCAGCCGCGACGAGACCGGCGCGGGCCGGTTCAGTGGCCCTCGCCGCGCGGCGGCTGCGCGGCGACGAAGGTGGCGTCCTTCTCCACCTTGCCGACCTTCGAGGCGCCACCGGGCGAGCCCAGGTCCTCGAAGAACTCGTAGTTCGCGCCGGTGTAGTCCTTCCACTGCTCCGGGACGTCGTCCTCGTAGAAGATCGCCTCTACGGGGCAGACGGGCTCACAGGCACCACAGTCGACGCACTCGTCGGGGTGGATGTAGAGCATCCGGTTGCCCTCGTAAATGCAGTCGACCGGGCACTCCTCGATGCATGCCTTGTCGAGCACATCTACGCACGGCTCGGCGATGATGTAGGTCACCGGTCTTCTCCTCCGCAAGACTCGCCGCGATCTCCCGCGACGGTAAGAGCCTAGTATCTCGCCGGGGAGGGGGTCGATCGTGCTCCGACAGCAGGATGTGGGACACCGAATCGTGGTCCGCCGGATTGTGGGGATTCGCGAAGGCCGCCCACTATTTTCCGATGCCCTTGGTGAGCTGGTCGAGCTGAGCGAGACTCATCTCACGCTGGCCACCGCGAAGGGGCCGCTTCGGGTCCCGGTGGCGCAGGTCCACCGCGCCAAGCGCGTTCCGCCGACCCGTCGGCCGACCGCCGCAGCGGTCGTGGCGCTGGAACAGGCCGCCGACGAGGCCTGGCCGGCACCGGTCCGGGGCCGACTGGGTGACTGGCTGCTCCGGTCGGCCGAAGGCTGGACCGGGCGTGCCAACTCGGCGCTGCCGATCGGCGACCCGGACCGGCCACTGGCCGCCGCGGTCGACGCGGTGCAGCGCTGGTACGCCGAGCGAGGCCAACCCGCGTTGATCAACACGCCGCTGCCCCTCGCCGCTCCGGTCGGTGCCGAACTGGACGCCCGCGGCTGGGGCACCCGCCCGCCGACGCTGGTGCAGACCGCGCCGCTGCCCCTGCCGGCGTCGACACTCACCAGCGGCCAGGCCGACGGGTGGGGTAGCGCGGTCGTCGAGCTGGCCACCGCGCCCAGCGACGAGTGGCTGGCCATCGCCGCCGGCCGCAAGGGCGGCCTCCCGGACGCCGCCCGACACGTCCTCACCGCCGTGGGCCAGGTCCGCTTCGCCCACGTGTACGCCGACAGCACTCTGGTGGCCGTCGGCCGCGGCACAATGACCGGCCAGGGGCGCTGGTTGGGCCTCAGCCTCATCGAGGTGGTGCCGGCGGCCCGCCGTCAGGGGTTGGCCCGCCGCGTCATCCACGAGCTGGCCGGCTGGGGCGTGTCCGGTGGCGCGACGCACGCGTTCCTCCAGGTCGAGCAGCGCAACGCGGCGGCGGTCGCGCTCTACCAGCGGCTCGGCTTCGTCACCCACCACACCTACCTGACCCGGGTCGCCCCGAACTGACCGGCGCGGCGCGTCGAGCCGGTCAGCGGCGGACCACCCGGCGGGGCTTCGCGGCCTTGACCTCGGCGTACCGCTTGAGCTGCTGAGAGCGGTAGTCCCGGCCGAGCGCGGTGAGCACCAGATAGCCGATCAGCAAGCCGGCGCCGCTGGCGAGCAGGTAGAGCCAGATCTGGGCGAAGAACGTCCCCGCCCCACCGGCGAACGGGTCGTGGCCGACCAGCAGGGGCCCGACCAGCACTGTCAGCAGCATCGCCACCGGCACCACGAGCGCCATGTCGGCGGCCCAGCCCGCCAACGGCCGGCGACGACCCCAACGGAAGGCGACCACGGCGAGAATCAGGCCGATCACCGTGAACATCGCCAGCGACACCCGGTCGGCGGCGGTGTCGTCACCGTCGAAGCCGAGCCGGATGATCAGTCGGGCGACCACGTTGACCGCGAACAGCGCTGCAACGAGCACTCCGAGGTCACGCCACCGCTTGTCCATCGCCGGTCCCTCCTGCCGTACGCCCCGTCGCGGGGTTCGCATCCCTGGCAGGAATATCTACCACTCCTAGCTGGGAGCCGTCATCACCCGGCAGGGGCCGGAACCAGCCCGGCGTCAGCGGCCGAGCATGGTCGGCTGTGGGGCGAGGATCTGCCGGAAGCCCATCACCGCGAAGGTCATCGCGCCGGCCACGATCATGGCCAGCCCGACCCAGTTGTCGCCGGCCAGCAACAGGTCGCCCTCGCTGGTCCGGATGGCGGCGACCGCCATCAGCGCGAACCACGGCACCGCCGGCAGCGCCACCGCCCAGCGACGGCCGACCGCCTCGTACGCGAACCAGCTGAGCAGGATGTTGGCGCCGATGGCGAGGAGCACCGACACGCCGACCAGGTGCCCGCCGACGCGGAGCGTGGCGAGCAGCAGCTCCAGTACGCCGGTCAGCACCCCAGCGAGCACCACGACGATCCCACCGATCACCCGGACGCCCACGTCCAGCAGCCGCGGCGGCGGCCCCGCCGGGAGCGGGGCTTCCTGGTCCTCCTCGACCGTCACCGGTGCGGCCGGCAGGGTCACCGGGAACCCGCCGCCGCGACCGGGGACCGGTCCGGGGCGGTCTCCGCGGGCAGGCCGGCGAAGAGATCGTCCTCCCAGCCGTACGGCCCGACGCCGGGGCCCTTCTCACCGACCGCGAGGGTGAAGAACTCCACGCCCATGAACTCGCCACCGAAGTTGCCGGCGATCGAGTAGAGCCACGAGTTGGCCGGGATCTGGGTGGCGTGCGCCCGCATCGCTGCCTCCTTGGCCGCGTGCTGGTCGGTGCCGTCGACCCGGGCGGCGATCTGGGCGTCCGGGGTGCCGAAGGGCAGGTCGGCGATGTCCTCGATGCCGCCGAACGGGTTGTCGGACGACTCGGCGAAATGCGTCATGCCGGCCTCCAGGACGCTGAGCGGCAGGGCCGTCCAGTAGACCTTGAGCGGGGCGCAGCCCTCCGCGGCGGCCAGCTCGACGGCACGCATGGCCACCCGGTGCGCCTGGATGTGGTCGGGATGGCCGTAGAAGCCGTTCGGGTCGTACGTGACGAGCACCTGCGGGCGTACCTCCCGCAGGATCTCCACGAGGTGCCCGGCGGCCTCGTCGAGGTCGGCCTGCCAGAACGCCCGGGGGTGCTCGTTCGTCGCGAGCCCCATCATCCCGGAGTCACGGTAGCGGCCGGCACCACCGAGGAAACGGTGGTCGCTGACGCCGAGCGCGGCGCAGGCGGTGGCCAGCTCGGCCACCCGGTACCCGCCGAGCTGGTCGGCCTCGGCGGCGGCGAGCTGCGCCAGCGCCGGCACGTGGATCTCGCCCTCCTCGCCGAGCGTGCAGGTCACCAGCGTGACGTGCGCGCCGTCGGCGGCGTAGTGGGCCATCGTCGAGCCGGTGCCGATCGACTCGTCGTCGGGGTGCGCGTGGACCAGCAGCAGGCGGCGCTCGGGCAGCATCGTCACGACGGTCACTCTAACTGGCGGTTCGGCCCAGCCAACGCTGACGCGTCCACCCAGGTCGGCCACATCACCCCCGCTCCCGCTCTACGATTTGGCGTGTGGACTTTCCGGAGCTGGCCGCCCGCACCCGCCGGTTCAGCCACGGCGCGCCACGCGCTGTCTCGGTGGCTGAGGACGGCTCCCGGGTGATCTTCCTGCGCTCCGCCGGCCCCGAGGACCCGGCGGACGCGCTCTGGCTGTTGGACGTGGGCACCGGCGAGGAGCGCCTGGTCGCCGATCCGGCGACCCTGCTGGGCGAGGGCGGGGATGTCCGCTCCCTCTCCCCCGGCGAACGCGCGCTGCGCGAGCGGCTGCGGCTCAGCGCCGCCGGCATCGGCTCGTACGCGTTGGACGCGGCCGGCCGGGTCGCGGTGTTCGCGCTGGCCGGGCGGCTGTTCCGGGCCGATCTGGTGCACGGCGACGTGGTGGAGGTGGCGACCGTCGGCCCGGTGCTGGACCCACGTCCGGACCCGAGCGGGCAGCGGCTGTCGTACGTGACGGACGCCGCCGAAGGGGTGCGTCGGGGTGAACTGCGGGTGATCGACCCCGATGGCACCGACACCCTGCTGGCCGGCGAGGACGCCGGGGTGAGCTGGGGGTTGGCCGAGCACATCGCGGCGGAGGAGTTCGGCCGGTTCCGGGGGTACTGGTGGGCGCCCGACGGCCGTTCGGTGCTCGCCGCCCGGGTCGACGAGTCCCGCCTGGAGCGGTGGCACCTGCACGACCCGGCCGAGCCGGCGAGCGCGCCGACCGCCGTCGCGTACCCCCGGGCCGGTGGGCCGAACGCGGAGGTCAGCCTGCACCTGCTGGACCTGGACGACGGCTGGGTCGACGTGCACTGGGACCGGGAGACCTACCCGTACCTGACCGGGGTGAGCTGGGGCGAGGGCAGCCCGTTGATCACCGTGCTGCGCCGTTCGCAGCAGCACGGGCTGGTGCTGGCGGTCGACCCGCGCACGGGTGAGACGCAGGTGCACGCCGAGCTGGCCGATCCGCGCTGGGTCGAACCGATCGCCGGCACCCCGGCGCACCTGCCGGACGGCCGCGTACTCGTCGGTGGGGAACTGGCCCACGACGGGTACGACGCCCGGTGCCTGTTCGCGGACGGCACCCTGCTCACCCCGCCGTCGCTGTACGTACGACGGGTGGTGGGTCGGCTGCCGGCCGCCACCGGCCCGGCCGACCTGCTGGTGGAGGCGAGCGACGGCGAGCCGAGCGAGCGGCACCTGTTCCGGGTCCGCACCACCATCGGCGGTGGGGTGGACGCGCGTCGGCTCACCACCGACTCCGGTTGGTACACCGCCGCCGTGGGCGGGGACGTGCTGGCCGTCGGGGTCGCGTCGCTCGATCACGCCGGGGTGCGCTGGACGGTGCGCCGCGGCGACCAGGAGATCGCCGAGCTGCGCTCGTTCGCCGCCACCCCGCCGTATTCTCCGCTGCCGCTGCTCGAACGGGTGACCGACCGGCGGCTGCCGGCGGCGGTGCTCTACCCGGACAACCACGTGACGGGCCGGCGGCTGCCGGTGCTGTTGGACATCTACGGCGGCCCGGGGCACCAGGAGGTCGTGGCGGCGCGGGCCGCGTGGTTGGAGCGGCAGTGGTGGGCCGACGCCGGGTTCGCGGTGGTCACCATCGACAACCGGGGTACGCCGGGCGTGGCCCCGTCGTTCGAGAAGGCGATCCACCGGCGGGTCGCCGACGTGATCCTGACCGACCAGGTCGACGCGCTCACCGCTCTCGCCGGCAAGCACCCGGACCTGGACCTGGGGCGGGTGGGAGTGCGCGGTTGGTCGTTCGGTGGGTGGCTGGCCGGCTTGGCGGTGTTGCGCCACCCGGAGCTGTTCCGATGCGGGATCGCGGGCGCCCCGGTGACCGACTGGGCGCTGTACGACACCGCGTACACCGAGCGTTATCTGGGGTTGCCGGAAGACGGCCAGGACATCTACGCGCACCATTCGCTGGTCGAGTTGGCCGCCGAGCCGGTCACCAGCCCGGACCACGCCCGTCCGTTGCTGCTGGTGCACGGCATGGCTGACGACAACGTGGTGGCCGCGCACACCCTCCGGCTCTCGGCCGCCCTGCTGAGCACCGGCCGACCGCACGCCGTGCTGCCGCTGACCGGGGCGACGCACATGGCCGCGAACGGCACCGCCGAGCGGCTCCTCCCCCTGGAGCTGGAATTCCTCCGCACCCACCTGCTCGGTGTCCCCGGCTGACGATCACCAACGCTCGACGAGGTGCTCCCGGCCCGGTGGCGGATCGTACGTCGACCGAAGCCGGACCTCGGCCGCAGATCTTGGACAGTTTCCGTCAGCGCGTAACGGAAAATGTCCAAGATCTCTTGTTCGCAGAGCGCCACAGCCGACGGGATCGTGGCGGCCCGCAGCAGTCAGCTCCGGGCGGACACGTTGCGGCGACTTCTGACGCCATCGGCGTCGCCGGATCTCAGGGGCGTGCGTCGTATCGGGTCCGGGCCTCGAAGACGCGGTCCATGTGCGACTCGGCCCAGTCCTTGATCGCGATCATGACCGGGAACAGCTCATGGCCGAGCGGGGTGAGCTCGTAGTCGACACGCACCGGCACCGAGGCGGTGACGGTGCGGGTGACCAGGCCGTCGCGCTCCAGGGTGCGCAGGGTCTGGGTGAGCATCTTCTGGCTGACGCCGGCGATGCGCTGGGCGAGTTCGCCGTGCCGCTGCGGGCCGTTGACGAGCGCCGGGATCACCAGGGCGACCCACTTGTCGGTGAGTCTGCTCAGCAGCTCGCGGGTCGGGCACTGGTCAAGGAACGCGTCGTAGTCACGTTTCGCCTGTTCGCGGCGTTGCGCTGCGGTCGACGTCGCCATCTTTCCTCCTCTGGTGCCCTAGGCACTTCAAGGTACCTACTTTCTCACAGTGCCTAAGATTCGTAGGGTCGTGGTGAGAACGAAATCCCACGAAGGAGACGGCGATGCGCGCAGTCAGCTATGCGGAGTTCGGAGGGCCGGAGGTCCTGCACGTGGCCGAGGTGCCGGTGCCCGAGCCCGGGCCGGGGCAGGTCCGGGTGCGGGTCGCGGCGTCGGTCGTCCATCCGGTCGACCTGATGGTCCGCTCCGGTCGGTTCCCGGCCCCGTTGCCGACCGGTCTGCCGTACACGCCCGGTTGGGACGTTGCCGGCAGCGTCGACGCGGTCGGCCCGTCGGTCGACGAGTTCAGGATCGGCGACGAGGTCCTCGGCTTCTCGCCGTGGCTGCAAACCACGGCCGGGGCCCACGCCGAATACGTGGTCCTCGACGCCGCCTGGCTGACCGCCGCGCCCGCCGGTGCCCCCGCCACCGAGGCGGCGACCCTGCCGACCAACGGCCTGGCCGCCGCCCAGGCACTCGACCTGCTCGCGCTCCCCGCCGGGTCGACAGTGCTCGTCAGCGGCGCCGCCGGGCAGGTCGGTGGGTTCGTTCTGGCGCTGGCTCGGGCGACCGGCCTGCACGCCACAGGACTCGCCGGAGCCGACGACCGCGACTTCGTCGAGTCGCTGGGTGCGGCGTTCCTGTCCCGCGCCGACGATCCGACGGGCACGTTCGACGCGGTCATCGACCTGGCGGTGATCGGCGAATCGCTGCTGGGCCTCGTTCGGGACGGCGGCGGCTACGTGGCCGCGTCACCCCCGCTCCGCCCGGAGCCGGTACGCGGAATCCGGACCTTCGCGCTGGAGGTGCTACCGGACGGAACCCGGCTCGGCGAACTGGTCAAACTCGTCACCAGCGGCGACATCCCGCTCCGGGTCGCTGACGTGTACCCCTTCGCCGACGCGGCGGTCGCCCACGAGCGGCTGGCCCAGGGCGGGGTGCGCGGCGGCGTGGTGATCGTCCCCTGATCCGTGGGGGAAGAACGCCGCGAGCAAGAGGATCGCGAAGATAACCAGGTTGAGGATCCAGCGAGGATCGTCGACGTGCAGCGCCGCGGCGAACTGGTCCTTCTCGGCCGCGGTCAGCACCGCCGTCGACCGCTCGGCAGCGGCGAAGTCCAGACGGTCGGGCGCGAACACCAGGTAGGTCCAGACCCGGTGAACGAAATAGACCGCGGCTGCGGCGACGAAGAGGATCCGACGGATGCCGGGCCGCCATCCCAGGACCAGCAGACCCGGGAGGATGACGAGCTCGGTGGGGACGTTCGCCGCGATCGCGATGGGGATGCTGGGCAGGAACATCGTCACCATCGTCTCGCCGGTGATCGAGGAACTGTCGAGCGCGGCGCCCAGCATGATCAGCCCGATGCCGCCGCCGAACGCGAAGAGCGCCATGGTCACACAGCCCAACGCCACCAGACCGTCCTCGATCCGTGCGCTCAGCGGCGGCCTACGGCGGACCCAGCGCGCGACGAGCCCGATGAGGACCGCCCATCCGGCTCCGATCACCAGGGCGATCGGTAAGGGAAGGAACTCCATCAGGGACAGCCCTTGCACCACGATCGTGAATACCGCGACGAGGGCGAACGGCGCGAAATGATCAATACGCAGCTTCATGCCCCGGACGTTAGGAACGGCGGCCAGGTAGGGCATCTGCCAATCGGCCTACCGGCGGTTTAAAACGGGTTTACTCGAGCAGGCCGGCCTCGCGTGCGTGCGCAACGGCCTGCAGGCGGCTCGCCGCATCGAGCTTGCGAAAGATGTGGTTGAGGTGAGCCTTCACGGTGCCGGTCGCGACGAAGAGCGCCTTGGCGATCTCCGCGTTCGTACGGCCGGTCGCCAGATGCCGCAGCACCTCCAGTTCGCGCGAGCTGAGCGGCTCGGCGGGCGCGCGCCGCACCGTGACTGGTGACGGACCCCGGGCGACGACGGGTGCGGCCAGTCCTGCCGATGCCATGTCGGTCCTGGACGGGGCGGCGGCAACCCGTCGGACGGCAAGCATCGCCATGGCCAACACGAACGCGCCGAACAGTGGGATCACCCACCACTGGCCGCCGCCCTGCTCCACCATCGCGAACGACAGCCCGACGATCACCATCGCCCAGACGAAACAGCCGACCAGCACGGCAGCAATGACCACGCGTCCACGGATGGGCGGTGATCGCAGCCAAGCGGTGATGCGCATCGACAACTCCCAGGGTCAGGATCCGGGCCGAGCCTAACTCTGGAACGCACGGACAACGCTCTTCGGCGGTCGGTCGTCAACGTGTACGCCTAGCACTGGTTGTCAGAGGCCGACGTCGCCAAAGTCGTGCGAGCAACAGGATGCGCTGGCGATGAGACATGGCGATACTGCGGGCCGGTTGGGCGACGCTCTTCTGCCTGGCAGGCCGGCCGCGAGCCGCCTCCGCTCCCGTCGAGAAGGTGCGCGGTCAGCAGACTGTCGGCGGCCACCGGTGCCTGCGCCACTCGTGCCACGTCGCGAAACCAGCAGGTGGGTCATCGACCGGCTCGCTGCCGTTCAGCTCGCCGGGTGTCGGAATCTCGATGCTGGCGGCCCATTCGGCGAGTTCCGCGTCGGACATCGGCCATGTGGTGTGCGGCGCTTCGGCCTGCCGCCGATCCAGTCGCCGGCGCTGCTCGGCCGGACTGACCTCGAAGTAGCGCAGCTCCACGAGCGCGCCGAGGTCTGCTGCCGCCTGGCGGAGGGCGGAGCGCTCGTCCCGGCTCCAGAGGCCAAAGTCGATCACCACATTGGTGCCGAGTTCGAGCGCCCGCAGCCCGATCTCGATGAGTCGTCCCTCGATCACGTCCTGGGCCGACGACGGATTCTCCGGCCCGTAGAGAGCCTTCACCCATTCGTCCTTCGTGAGACGAAGTGCCGCCGACTCGATCTCGATGCGCCGGGCGGTGGTGGTCTTCCCGGTGCACGGCAGCCCTACCGTCAGGAACAGTGTTGGTCGCGTCATCGACGCCCCCTTCCGTTCGAACGCGTCATCGCCGGCCTTCCCGCGACTCGGCCATCCGCTCCGGCTCTCCGGGACGCTATGGCATCGGCGGTGCCGGCCGCGCCGCGTCATACGCCCGTACGGCAGTGGACGAGACGGCGGCCAGGTGCGGACGGGGCGGCAGCCAGACGGTCTGGATGCCGAGTTGCTCGTTCATCGCGGCGAGCTGGTACTCGTAGCGAAGGTCCGCGGCGGTGCGCACGCCGCGGACGATGACCGTGGCACCTCGACGCGCGCAGTAGGCGGCGGTCAGCCCGGCCCAGGTGTCCACCTCGACATTGCCCCAGGCCGCAGGCATTTCGTCGCGTACGCGGGCCGCCCTGGCCGTGGCCTCGGCGGTTGGTTGCTTGTCGGCGTTGACCGCCAGCAACACGATGACCAGGTCGAACATCATCCGGGCACGCGCCACCAGGTCGGCGTGGCCGGGGGTGAACGGATCGAAAGTGCCGGGACAGACCGCCAGCGAACCGCGCACCGGCAGCACCGGCGTAGCCGTCACCTCGACTCCGACCGCATGGCCCCGATCATCCCAGCCGCACCGGCCCCGACCCAACTCTGATCTCGGCGCTCGCCCCCGCCGTCCGGAGCTGCCCTATACACTGTGGTTCACCCAGGGCGCCGCCGACGGGTTCAACATCATGCCGCCGTACCTGCCCGGCGGGCTCGCCGACTTCGTCGACCACGTGGTGCCGGTGTCCGACCACTACTACCCCTGGCTGGACTCCCAGGGCCACTCCCCGTACCCCTGGTCGGTGCTCGGCGCTGTCGCCCACGCCACCTCCCGCGCGGAGCTGATGTCGTGGATCGAGCTGGCCGAGTTGGTCCGGGACACCGAGGTGCGCCACGCCGTACGCCGTGAGTTGCACGAGGCATACACCACCGGGGCCGGGCCGCTGGTGACCTCGTCGCCGATGCTGGACGCCCTGGAGAAGGGTGCCGCGATCGGCCAACCGGTGATGGACGCAGCGCGAGCAGGTGCCGCCCGACTCGCCGAGCGGCCGGGGAATCGCCGACCAGTGGGTCCGGTGGCTGACCGGTATCTTCGCGACGCCGGACAGCCCCGGAATCCCGGACACGCCCGAGTTCCGGATTCAGGCCGCCGAGCAGTGCTCGGCGATCTTGCACTTCCTGTCGCGACACAACAGGCATTCCACTCATATAGACGACCGAAACTGCAAGATCGGCGCGGTCTTCTCGCGCGAGCTGGGTGATCGTGGCTGGGGCAGCCGGGTCGCGGGCGACCTGGGCCACCACGTCCTGGGCGACCGGCCGGTCGCGGATCTCGGCGGGCGCGACGCGCTCGGCCCGCAGCAGGACCCGGGCCGCGTTGGTGGCGTCGTCCGTCAGAAGGTACGCGCGCGCCGCGTCGATCAGGTGCGCGGCGCGGTGCTCGACCGGCAGCCATCGCCACCCGTCCCGTCCGATCGCCAACTCGTGGCGGGCGACCCCCTGCGGCCCGTCGCCCAACTCCGCGGCGGCGGCGACCTGCACCAACTCGACGACCGTCGGCCCGAACGCCGTCCGGTGATGGTCGTGTCCGTCGCCCACCTGGACGGCCAGCTCGGCGGCCTCATCAAGCAGGGCACCGACCACCCGATCGTCACAGGGACCGATTCGTTTTCAAGAGGCCATTGCGCGACCCTTACGCGAGGAACTGGTTGGTGGCTTCGATGAGCAGGCTGCGGGTGCCAGGTTCGGAGCCGCTGTGACCCGCGTCCTCCACGATGTGGAACACGGCCTCAGGCCAGACCCGATGCAGGTCCCAGGCCTGGCTCGGTGGCGTCTTGATGTCGTAACGGCCGTTCACGATCACCGTCGGGATGTGTCGAATGCGGTCGACGCCCGCCAGGAGACCTTCCGGCGGGAGGAAGCCGCCGTTACTGATGTAGTGGTGTGTGATGCGGGCGAACGCCAGCAGGCTGGCGTCGTCGATGCCGGGCGGCGCAATCGGCAGCAGGGTGTTGGCCGAAAGCTCCCAGTTCATCCAGGCGCGGGCCGCCGGGCCGTGGACCGCGGGGTCGGGATGGAAGATGCGGCGGCCATAGGCGCCGACGAGGTCGCCCTGTTCCGGCACGGGGATCGCCGCACAGAAGGCCGCCCACTCGGCGGGAAACAGGTGCGCTGCGCCCGCCGGGGTGAACGCCCATGCCTCGTCCGACCTGCGTACCAGCCACACGCCACGGAGCACGAGTTCGGTGACCCGCTCGGGATGGGCCTGCGCGTAGGCCAGGGCGAGGGTGCTGCCCCAACTGCCACCGAAGACGAGCCAACGCTCGATCCCTAGGTGCTCGCGTAGCTGCTCGATGTCCGCCACCAGGTGCGGGGTGGTGTTGTGTTCCAGTGACGTCTTCGGGTCGCCGGCGAAGGGCTGGCTGCGACCGCAGTTTCGCTGGTCGAACAGCGCGACCCGGTAGCCGGACGGGTCGAAGTACTGCCGATTGCCGGGGAGCAGACCACCGCCGGGGCCGCCGTGCAGGAAGACCGCGGGTTTGCCGGCCGGGTTTCCACACAGTTCCCAGTAGAGCTCGTTGCCGTGGCCGACGCTGAGCATCCCGGAGTCGTACGGCTCGATGGGCGGATACCAGTCCATGACAGCAGGGTCCCCTCCCGACGACGTTGTCGGAAGGGGACCCTGCTGGTCTGCGGTTCGACTTACGGCTTGACGTGCGCGTTCACGAACGACGGGTAGCCGAAGACGCTGGAGATGAAGACCCCGCCCGCCTTGGACCCGTGCACGTTGTAGGCCACGTCGACGAAGAGCGGCACCACCGGCGCGTGCTCCTTCATGATCCGCTCGTCGAGCTTGGCCCACTCCGGGCCCTGCTCGGCGGCGGGCAGCGCCGAGATGCGGTCCATCTCGCTGTTGATCGCCGGGTCGTTGAAGTAGGCCTGGTTGCTGTTGCCCTCGGCCTTGATGGTGCGGCCGTCGTAGAGCACCGGCAGGATCGAGGCCCCGCTCGGCCAGTCCGCCGCCCAGTTACCGATGTACAGGTCCCAGGGGTTGTCCTTCTTCTTGATCTCGTCGAGCTTCGCGTCGTCGGAGATGTTCCGCAGCGTGATCTTGAAGCCGGCCCGCTCCAGGTTGGCCTTGAGCTGCGCGCCCTGCTGCTGCTCGGTGGAGTTGTCGGCCACACCGAGAACCAGCTCCGGCGTCTTCCCGCCGAGCAGCTCCTTGGCCTTGTCGAGGTTGCCGTTGGCCCCCGCCGGGTACGCGTCGTACGCCTGGTAGCCGATGGTGGCCGGCGGCATCAGCGTGGTCAGCGGCGCGGCGACGGTCTGCCCGCCCATGGCCTTGATGAAGCCCTCGCGGTCGATGGCGTAGTTGAGCGCCTGACGGACCTTGAGGTCGGTGACCCGCTGGTTGTTGATCACGAGCTGGTTCGCGCTCGGGGTCGGCGAGAGGATGCTGCGCGACTTGAGGGTGGCGTCCCCGGCCACCTTGGCGACCAGCGAGGCGGGCACGGTGTTGAAGGCGAGCGCGCTCTGGTCGGCGCCGTTGTCAGCGATCACCCGGTTGTTGGCGGCGTCCGCGGTCGGGCCGAAGCTCCAGACGAACTGGTCCGGGTACTGGTGCCGGACCGGGTCGGTCTTCGGGTCCCAGTTGGGGTTGCGGTCCAGCGTGATCTGCACGCCGACCTGGTTCTTGGCGACCTTGTACGGGCCGGACGAGAACGGCTGCTTGTCCAGGTCGACGCCGGTGTCCTTGTCGGCCGGCAGCGGCGCGGTGGTCGGCAGCGAGACCGCGAACGGCAGGTCACAGCGGGGCTTGGCGAACTCGAAGCGCAGCGTCTTCGCGTCCGGCGTGGTCAGGCCGGGCGGCAGCGACGTCTTGTTCTTCTTGAAGTCCCACTTGGTGTCGAACTGCGCGGTGTCGGCCAGCCACTCCTGGATGTAGGTCGGGCCGCCGGACAGGTCCGGGTCGAAGGACCGGGCAATGCCGTACGCGATCTCCTTGGAGGTGATCGGTCGACCGTCCTCGAACTTCACCCCGTCCTTGACGGTGAACTCCCAGACCTTGCAGTCGTTGTTGACGTTCTTGCCCGGCGTCTCGGCCAGGTCGCCCACCAGGACCAGGCCGCCCTTGCCGTCGTCCTTCCAGGTGGTCAGGTAGCGGGCGAACAGCGGGTTGGTCATCAGACCGGCAAACGAGTACGTCCGCTGCGGGTCCAGGTGCGAGATCGGCGACTCCCGGATGATGGTGAAGGTGCCGCCCTTCACGGCACCGCTCACCTCGGCCGCCGGGCCCTGCGAGTCCTTGGGGTCGGTCGCGATGACCCCGGTCTGCTGCCGGTTGTTGTCCACCGTGGTGCCCTCGCCCGTGTTCTTCGAGCACGCACCCAGTGCCACCACCAGAGCTATCGCGCCGCCTGCGGCAACCGCCACGCGTGGTCTCATGAAGTACCCCCTTCACCCATGTGCCGTGCGAATTCGTCGGGGCGAGAACCGCCGACGTCCCGAGGATCGTAAGGAAGAAAACCTACGAGTTGTGTAACAGTTGTCGATAAATTCCGCCACCGGCCGCGCGCTGGTCACCGATGACTCAGCGCAGTCGCACCCGTGGGTCGATTGCCGCGTACAGCAGGTCCACGAGCACGTTCGCCAACACCACGAAGACGGCGGCGATCAACACGGTCGCCATGATCGTGGGCAGGTCACCCGCGCGCACCGCGTCCACCGCCGTACGCCCCAACCCCTGGATGCCGAACGTCGTCTCGGTGATCACCGTCCCGCCCAGCGCCCCGCCCACGTCCAGCCCCGCGATCGTCACCACCGGGGTGATCGCCGCGCGCAGGGCGTGTCGCCCGTACACAGTGGGTTTGGCCAGGCCCTTGGCCCGCGCGGTCCGGACGAAGTCCTCCGAGAGCGTCTCCAGCATCTGCGCCCGCGACAACCGGGCGTAGATGGCCGAGAAGAGGAAGGCGAGCGCCACCCAGGCGAGCACCAACCCGCTGGCCCACTTCGCCGGATTGTCGAATATCGAGGTGTAGCTGGGCACCGGCAACAGCCGCAGGTTGTAGACGAACACCAGCAGCAGCACCGCGCCCACGAAGTACAGCTGCAACGAGGCCCCGGTCAGCGAGAAGCCGATGGCCAGCCGATCCAGCCAGGTGCCCCGCCGCAGCGCGGACACCATGCCGAGCCCCACGCCGAGCAGCAACCAGAGGATGGCCGCCGGGATCACGATGCTCAGCGTCACCGGCAACACCCGGGCGATGGTGTCCGAGACGGCCTCGTTGGTGACGTACGACCAGCCCAGGCAGGGCGCGTCGCACCGGCCACCCTGGGCGCTGCCCAGGTCCCGACCGGTCACGATGCCCTTCATGTAGCCGGCGTACTGGCTGATCAGCGGGTCGTTCAGGCCCAGGTCGTCGCGGACCCGCTCCAGCCGCTCCGGGTTGCAGTTCTTCGAGCAGATGCTGCTGACCGGGTCGCGCGGCAGGGCGAAGAACATCAGGAAGGTCAACACGCTCACCGCGAAGAGGGTCAGCGTGGCGGAGAAGAGTCGCTTGAGCAGAAATCGCGCCATGATTGTGACCCCTACCGGGACGACTTCGGGTCGAGCGCGTCGCGCAACGCGTCGCCGAAGAGGTTGAAGGCGAACACCAGCGCGAAGATCGTGATGCCCGGAAAGAACACGTACGCCGGGTCGGTCTGGAGGAAGTCCAGACTGCGGTAGATCATCCGGCCGAAGCTCGGCGTCTCGTCGCTCAGGCCGACGCCGATGAACGACAGCGCCGCCTCGCTGGTGATGAACTGCGGCACCGCCAGGGAGAACGACACCAGGATCGGCGCCCAGATGTTCGGCAGCAACTGCCGGAAGATGATGTGTCCCACCCCGGCGCCGCTGGCCTTGGCGGCCTCCACGAACTCCCGCTCGCGCAGCGCGATCACCTGCCCGCGTACCAGCCGGGCCGTGCTGGTCCAGCCGAAGATGGCGAAGACGGCGATCAGGACGCCCACCCCGAAGGCGGACGACACCTGCCCCCGCTCACCGTAGAAGCGCAACGTGATGGTGGGCGTCAGCGCCAGCGCGATGATCAGGAAGGGCATGGCCAGGGTCAGGTCGGTGATCCAGTTGATCACCGCGTCGAGCCAGCCGCCGAGGTAGCCGGCGAGCGCGCCGAGCACGACACCGATCGTCGCGGTGATCAGGGCCGCCGCGAACGCGATGAACAGCGACGTCCGCAGCCCGTAGATCAGGCGGATGAAGATGTCCCGGCCCAACCCCGGCTCCAGACCGAACCAGTGCTCCCCACTGACCCCGCCGGCGTACCCCAGCGGCATGCCGAAGCCGTCCAGCATGTTCTGGAACTGCTCCCGCGGGCCGATCCCGTAGACCATTTCGATCAGGGGGGCGGCCAACCCCAACAGCAGGAAGAACACCAGGAGTACGCCGCTGATCATCGCCGTCCGGTCGCGGCGCAGCCGCAGCCAGGCGAGCTGACCGGGCGAACGGCCTACGACGCCCCTGGTCGCGGCTGCGCCCTCGTCGCCGCCGGACTCGATCTCGGCCAGCGCCACGCCCTCCACCGGGGACAGGCTCACGACGACACCTCCTCGACGACCTGGGTGATCGACCCCGCCCCTTCGGGGAAGTGACACGCGGTGGCCTGGTTGCCGCCATCGCGGGGGATCAGCGCGGGCTCCTCGGTGGCGCAGATGTCCTGCGCCTTCCAGCACCGGGTGCGGAACCGACAGCCCGACGGCGGGTCCAGCGGGGTGGGTACGTCACCGGTCAGCCGGATCCGCCCCGCCGGGCCGAGCTGGGTGACGTCCGGGATCGCCGAGAGCAACGCCCGGGTGTACGGGTGCTGTGGGCGCTCGTAGATGTCCGCCCGGTCGCCGATCTCCACGATCCGACCCAGGTACATGACCGCGACCCGCTGGCAGAAGTGCCGGACCACGGCCAGGTCGTGCGCGATGAACACGAAGGCCAGGCCAAGGTCGCGTTGCAGGTCGCGCAGCAGGTTGACGACCTGCGCCTGGATCGAGACGTCCAGCGCGCTCACCGGCTCGTCCGCGACGATCAGCTTCGGCCGCAGGGCCAGCGCGCGGGCGATGCCGATGCGCTGGCGTTGACCACCGGAGAACTCGTGCGGGTACCGGTTGTAGTGCTCCGGGTTCAGCCCGACCAGCTCCAGCAACTCCTGCACCCGGGCCTTGATGCCACCCGGCGGCTTGATGCCGTTGACCTGTAGCGGCATCGCCACGATCCGGCCCACCGTGTGCCGAGGGTTCAGCGAGGCGTACGGGTCCTGGAAGATGATCTGGAATTCCTGGCGCAGCGGGCGCAACTCCCGGCGGCCGGCGTGCGTGATGTCCCGCCCGTCGAACTCGATGCTGCCGCTCGTCGGTTCCAGCAACCGCACCAGCATCCGACCGGTGGTGGTCTTGCCGCAGCCCGACTCCCCCACCAGGCCGAGCGTCTCGCCCGGGCGCACGTCGAAGTCGAGCCCGTCGACCGCCCGCACCAGACCGGTGGAGCGCAGCCCCTGACGTACCGGGAAGTGCTTGCTCAGGCCGCGTACCCGCAGCAGTGGTTCGTCGGTCATCTCCACGGTCCTCCGTTCGGGACTGCGGTACTCCGCCGCGCTGCGTTCCTCGCCCTCACACAGCCACCCCCACTCGCGCGATGTCCTCGGCGTAGAACGCGGCGCGCTCCTCCGCGCTCAGGTGACAGGCGACCAGGTGGCCATCGGCCCCGGCTGGGCGCAACTCGGGCACCTCGGTGCGGGAGCGGCTGCCGGCGCGGTCCGCGTACCGGCAGCGCGGGTGGAACGCGCAGCCCGAGGGCAGGTTGATCAGGCTGGGCGGGTTGCCGGGGATGGGCACCAGGTCCGCGTCCGCGTCGCCGTGCAGCGACGGCACGCTGGAGAGCAACCCCCAGGTGTACGGATGCTGCGGCGCCCGGAGCACCTGCTCCACGCTGCCCCGCTCGACGGCCCGCCCGCCGTACATGACCAGCACGTCGTCGGCGACCTGGCCGACCACGCCGAGGTCGTGGGTGATCAGGATGATCGCGGAGTGGAACTCGGCCTGGAGGTCGGCCAGCAGATCCAGGATCTGCGCCTGCACGGTGACGTCCAACGCGGTGGTCGGCTCGTCGGCGATCAGCAGCGCCGGGTCGTTGACCAGGGACATCGCGATCATCGCCCGCTGGCGCATGCCGCCGGAGAACTCGTGCGGGTACTGGTCGAAGCGACGTGCCGGTTGCGGGATGCCGACCCGGTCCAGCATGTCGACAGCACGTTGGCGGGCCTCGCGCCGGTTGGCCTTCGGGTGGTGCACCCGGTACGCCTCGGCGATCTGCCGGCCCACCGTGTAGTACGGGTGCAGCGCCGACAGTGGATCCTGGAAGATCATCGCCATGTCCCGGCCGCGCAGCCGGCGTACCTCCTCGTCGGCGAGGCCGACCACCTGCCGGCCACCCACGGAGATCTCCCCGGTGACGGTGGTCCGTTTCGGGTCGTGCAGGCCGAGAATCGCCAGCGAGGTGACGCTCTTGCCGGAGCCGGACTCACCCACGATGCCGAGAGTGCGGCCCCGCTGGACGGCGAACGACACCCCGTCGACCGCGTGCACCACGCCGTCCTCGGTGTCGAACCGGACCCGCAGGTCACGTACCCGCAGGTAGGCGTCCTGGTCGGAGCGCTGTGCCGGCACAGCGGGGCGGTCGTCCGGGTCCCCGGACGGCGAGGGTTCCGAGCTGTCCACGGCCACCTCCCTCAGTGACGAAGAGAACTTACAACAAAGTCCCGAGGGTGAAAATAAGCTACAAAGTCGGCACGTGTCAGCGGGCCCGAGCGTAACGAGTCGGCATCGGCCCCGCACCCCCGTCACCTCGCCATCCACACCCGTTCATCTCGCGCACCGCGCACCGCGCACCGCGCACCGCGCACCGCGCACCGCGCACCGCGCACCGCGCACCGCGCACCGCGCACCGCGCCAAGATCTGCGCAACTTCCCCGATGTTGCTGCCTCCGACACGCGAGGAGGCAGCAACATCTCCGATCCTGCGCGGATCTTGACGACGAACCACCGCACGGAGAGCAGGAGCGGGGTTTGGTGCGCCCACCGCCGCCAAGGTCACGCTCGAACCAGGATCCAGTGGCATCGCCGACGCGCGGACACCACTACAACCAGGATGTTGCGCGATCTTGCCTTCCGCGGAGCGCCGGGAACGCCTACATCTGCACAGAGCGCGATCTTTGGCACCTCAACCTCGACGGCTACCCCTTCTGACCGGGCATTTCATCCTGTGCTCGCACGTCAGGCGCGACCTGAGCGATCCGGAATGAGCTGCACTGGGCAGGTGATTCCCGCCAGCATTCTTGGCTACGCGCTGCCATGGACCGAGTCGGACTACCTCGCCCTCGGCGAGACAACCCAGCGGATCGAACTCCTCGACGGCAGCCTGCTCATCGGACCACCGCCGTCCGTCCGACACCAGGTGATCGTCCGTGGTCTGACGGCCGCGTTGGAACCCGGCTGCGCTGCGGCGAATCGCCTTCTGCTCCCGGTGATCAACCTACGACTGATTGGCACGCGGATCCTCAACCCCGACCTTGTGGTGACGGCGGAGCTGGATCTCACGGCCGACTGCGTGCCGGCGGGCCCGGTCCTGCTGGTCGGGGAGGTCACCGCACCACACACCGCCACCATCGACCGGGTGCTGAAGCCGCACCTGTACGCCAGAGCCGGGATCGAGTGGTATCTCCTCGTTGAGCAAGAAAGCCTGAGCGTGAACCTCTACCAGCTAGAGGGGGCCCACTACGTAGAGCGGTCGACCACCAGGACCGGCGAGGTGTTGGAGCTGACCGAGCCGGTGAAGGCCACCATCCGGCCGGAGGAACTGCTCCCCTGACGGGTGCCGGTCGGCTGGCTTAGGGTCGGTCCATGACCGAGTTCGACGCGGCTGCCGCCGCCGTCCAGGCCGCCCTCGACGGGGGCGCCCGGTACGCCGACGCCCGGGTGATGCACCGCCGCTACGAGTCGATGACCGCGCGCAACGGTGACGTGGAGGAACTGACCCAGGACGAGAGCATCGGGCTCGGGGTCAGAGCGCTCGTCGGGGCGAGTTGGGGCTTCCACGCCGTACCCGATCTGTCGGACGCCGCCGCCCGCGACGCCGGCCGGCGCGCGACGCGGACCGCCATGGCGAGCGCGCGGGTGCCGGGCCCTTCGGTCGATCTGGTGCCGGTCCAGGCTGTCACCGCGAGCTGGGCCTCCGGCTGTCAGATCGACCCACTCGGGGTGGCGCTGTCGGACAAGGGCGATCTGCTGGTCGACGCCACGCGCACGATGGCCGAGCACGGCGCGGACCTGGCCGAGGGCCTGTACCAGATCTGGGACACCGCGAAGTGGTTCGTCTCCAGCGAGGGCCACCGGATCGACCAGCGCATCCGCGAGTGCGGCGGCGGCATCTCGGCCACCTCGATCGGCGACGGCGAGACGCAGCGCCGCTCCTGGCCGAGCTACCGCGGCCAGTACGGCACCACCGGGTGGGAGCTGGTCGAGTCGCTGGAGCTGGCCGCGCACGCCGCGCAGATCGCCGAGGAGTCCCGCGCGCTGCTCACCGCGCCAGCCTGCCCGGCCGGTGAGACAGACCTGATCCTCGGCGGCGAACAGTTGGCCCTGCAGATCCACGAGTCGGTCGGGCACGCCATCGAACTGGACCGGATCCTCGGCTGGGAGGCGGCCTTCGCCGGCACGTCCTGGCTGGACCTGGCCCAGCTCGGCTCGCTCCGCTACGGCTCGGAGCTGATGAACATCACCATCGACCCGACGATCCCGGGTGCGCTGGGCAGCTTCGGTTTCGACGACGAGGGCTCCCCGGCGGTGAAACGGGACGCGGTCCGGGACGGTCGCTGGGTCGGCGTGCTCGCCGGCCGCGACTCCGCGGCCATGGCCAGCCTCGACTACAGCGGGAGCGTACGGGCCGACGGGTGGGCCCGGCTGCCGATGGTGCGGATGACCAACGTCGGCCTGGAACCCGGCCCGCACACGCTGGAGGAGATCATCGCGGCCACCGACGACGGCGTGCTGATGGACGTCAACCGGTCCTGGTCGATCGACGACAAGCGGCTCAACTTCCAGTTCGGCTGCGAGGTCGGCTGGGAGGTCAAGAAGGGGCGGCGGGGGCGGATGCTGCGCAACCCCACGTACACCGGGATCGGCCCCCTGTTCTGGCGCTCGATGGACATGCTCTCCGGCGAGACGGTCTCCTGGGGCACGCCCAACTGCGGTAAGGGCCAGCCCGGCCAGATCGGGCACACCGGCCACCCGGCCGCGCCGGCCCGGTTCCGCAACGTCCGCGTCGGGGTCTCGGCGTGAGCGCGAGGAGTGAGCCGGGTTTGCGAGCCCCGCAGTCGCGAACGAAAGGTGGCCCAGCGTGAGCGCGAGGAGTGAGCCGGGTTTGCGCGCCCCGCAGTCGCGAACGAAAGGTGGCTCGGCATGACTGGGCAGACGGAGTTGGAGCTGGCGGGGCAGGTGGTGGAGCTGGTGCGGCGTCTTGGCGGGCCGACCGCGCAGGCCGAGGCGGTGGTGACGCGGGCGGACCTGGCGCTGACCCGGTTCGCCAACTCGGGCATCCACCAGAACGTCTCCGAGTCCACCGTCGGGGTCCGACTGCGGGTGCACGTCGACGGTCGGACGGCTGCCGGTGGCGGCAGCGTGGTCACCGCCGACGGGACGTCCGATCTGGTGGAGCGCACCCTGGCCGCGGCGCGGCTCTGCCCGCCCGACCCGGGTTGGCCGGGGCTTACCCCGCCCATGCCCACGCCCGACGCCCCGCCCGTCGACGAGGCCACCGCGCACGCTGAGCCGGATCAGCGGGCCGATCGGGTGCGGGCGTTCGTGGCCGCCGCCGGGGGCCTCAGCACGGCCGGTTACTGCCGCACCGCGCACCGCTCGTCGGCGTTCGCCAACTCGGCCGGGCACTCGGCGTACGGCCGCTCGGTCGACGCGGCGATGGACGGCATCGCCCGCCTCGACGGCGCGGACGGGGTGGCCCGGCGCAGCACCGACCGGCTGTCCGACCTCGACGGCGCCGAGCTGGGCGCGCAGGCGGCCGCGAAGGTGCGGGCGGCGGCCGACCCGGTGGAGCTGCCGCCGGGGCACTACGAGGTGGTGTTCGAGCCGGCCGCGGTGGCGGATCTCCTGCAGAACCTGTCCTTCTACGGCTTCAACGGCAAGCGGTACGCCGAGCGGCAGTCGTTCGCCGAGCCGGGCGCGGCCCAGTTCGACAGGGCGGTGACGGTGGTGGACGACCCGCTGGGCGGGTCCGGGTTGCCGTTCGACTCCGAGGGCACCGGCCGACGGGCGCTGACGCTCGTCGAGGCGGGCACCACCCGGGCGGTGGCGCACGATCGGCGGACCGCCGCCGAGGCGGGCGCGGAGTCCACCGGGCACGCGGTCGCGGGGGGAGCCACCTGGGGGCCGATGCCCCGCAACCTGCGGCTGAGCGGCGCGGTGGCGGGGCCGGCCAGCGCCGTGGGCCGGAGCACCACCGGCGCGGCGGCCGGGGCGGTCGTCGACGCGGACACCGCCGCGTTGGTGGCCGGCGTACGCCGGGGGCTGCTGGTGACCGACCTCTGGTACACCCGGGTGCTCGACCCGAAGAGCCTCGTCGTCACCGGGCTGACCCGCAACGGCGTCTGGCTGATCGAGGACGGCACTGTCGTCCGGGCGGTCCGTGACCTGCGGTTCATCGAGTCGTACCCGCGGGCGCTCGGGCCGGGGGCGGTGCTCGGGCTCGGCGCGCGGGCGGTGCGCCAACCGGACCGGGTGGACGGTGCCTGGTGGGCGGCCCCCTCGCTGCGGCTGGCGTCCTGGCACTTCACCGGAGGAGCTTCCGGCTGACGGTGTCGGCCACGCTCGCCGATGTCGGCGACGCGCCAAAAGCGGCGCGGCGAGGGCTTTTCCGCAGGCCAGACACACGGGACACTCCCTTGCGCGGACGGCTCGCGGAGATCGGCGTAACGTGTGTCACTTAGCTGCGTCGGTCGATCCGGCGTGGTCGTTGGTGTGCGCATGACGTGGCAGCGGGTGCGGGTTCGCCGGTCCGCGTGCCGACCGGAGAGAGACCAGCCCGCCCGTACGGGCCCGTCGAGGAGACGACTCGAATGACTTCAACGGCAACGAGGCCGAAGGGGGCGCGGGCGCGCGCCGCCATCGCGGCGAAGACGTTGCGTACCGACCGATGGTGGTTCGCCCCGCTGATCACCGTGATCGGGCTCAGCGCCTGGGTCGCGTACGCGACGGTCCGGGTCTTCATGCACAAGTGGTACTGGGTGGATCAGTTCCACTACCTGACCCCGTTCTACTCCCCGTGCGTGACCGACCGGTGTGTCGAGGAGGCCTCGCACTTCGGCCGGTTCCTGCCCGGCTGGTGGATCATCCCGGACGCCGCGCTGACCCTGCCGTTCCTGCTGCTGTTCCGGCTCACCTGCTACTACTACCGCAAGGCGTACTACCGGTCGTTCTGGCTGTCGCCGCCGGCCTGCGCGGTCCCGGACGGGCACAAGGAGTACGGCGGTGAGACCCGTTTCCCGCTGCTCGGGCAGAACCTGCACCGCTACTTCTTCTACGCCGCCGCGATCATCTCGCTGATCAACACCTGGGACGCGATCCTCGCCTTCCACTCGCCGAAGGGCTTCGGCTTCGGGCTGGGCAACATCATCCTGCTGCTCAACGTGGTGATGCTCTGGGCGTACACGATCTCCTGCCACTCCTGCCGGCACATCATCGGCGGCCGGCTCAAGCACTTCTCCAAGCACCCGGTGCGGTACAAGGCCTGGACGTTCGTCTCGGCGTTGAACGTCCGGCACATGCAGCTCGCCTGGATCACCCTCGGCACCCTGGCGCTGGCCGACTTCTACATCATGGCGCTCGCTGCCGGCTGGTTCTCCGACCTGCGGTTCATCAACTAAAGGGCCCCTGACATGACCACAACCACTCGCATCGAACGACACCACTACGACGTCGTCGTCATCGGGGCCGGCGGCGCCGGTCTGCGCGCGGCGATCGAGGCCCGGCTGGCCGGCAAGAAGACCGCGATCATCTCCAAGTCGCTGTTCGGCAAGGCGCACACGGTGATGGCCGAGGGCGGCGCCGCGGCCGCGATGGGCAATGTGAACAGCCGGGACAACTGGCAGGTGCACTTCCGCGACACCATGCGCGGTGGCAAGTTCCTCAACAACTTCCGGATGGCCGAGCTGCACGCGAAGGAGTCGCCGCAGCGGATCTGGGAGTTGGAGACGTACGGTGCGCTCTTCGACCGCACCAAGGACGGCAAGATCTCGCAGCGTAACTTCGGTGGCCACGAGTACCCGCGCCTGGCGCACGTGGGTGACCGGACCGGGCTGGAGCTGATCCGCACCCTCCAACAGAAGATCGTCTCGCTTCAGCAGGAGGACCAGCGGGAGTTCGGCTCGTACGACGCCCGGATCAGGGTGTTCTCCGAGACGACCATCACCGAGCTGCTGCTCGATGGTGACCGGGTGGCCGGCGCGTTCGGCTACTACCGCGAGTCGGGCGAGTTCATCCTGTTCGAGGCGCCGGCGGTCGTGCTGGCCACCGGTGGCGTCGGGCGCTCCTACAAGGTCACGTCGAACTCCTGGGAGTACACCGGGGACGGGCACGCGCTGGCGCTGCGCGCCGGGGCGACGCTGATCAACATGGAGTTCCTCCAGTTCCACCCGACCGGCATGGTCTGGCCGCCCTCGGTGAAGGGCATCCTGGTCACCGAGTCGGTGCGTGGTGACGGTGGCGTCCTGAAGAACTCCGAGGGTAAGCGGTTCATGTTCGACTACGTCCCCGACGTCTTCCGCAAGCAGTACGCGGAGACCGAGGAGGAGGCGGACCGCTGGTACACCGACCCGGACAACAACCGACGCCCGCCGGAGCTGCTGCCCCGCGACGAGGTGGCCCGGGCCATCAACAGCGAGGTCAAGGCCGGCCGGGGCTCCCCCGCCGGTGGCGTCTTCCTGGACATCGCGAGCCGACGGTCGGCCGACGAGATCCGCCGCCGGCTGCCGTCGATGTACCACCAGTTCAAGGAGCTGGCCGACGTCGACATCACGGCCGAGCCGATGGAGGTCGGCCCGACCTGCCACTACGTGATGGGCGGCGTCGAGGTCGACCCGGATTCGGGTGCGGCCTTCGGCCACGTACGCGGGCTGTTCGCCGCCGGTGAGGTCTCCGGTGGCATGCACGGCTCCAACCGCCTCGGCGGCAACTCCCTGTCCGACCTGCTGGTCTTCGGCAAGCGGGCGGGCGGGCACGCGGCCAGCTACGCCGACGGGCTGACCGCCCGACCGAAGGTGGCCGTGCACGAGGTCGAGGCGGCCGTGGAGACCGCCCTCGCGCCGCTGCAACGGGACACCGGCGAGAACCCGTACACCCTTCAGCAGGACCTCCAGGCGGTGATGGGGGATCTGGTGGGCATCATCCGCCGGGAGGGTGAGCTGGCCGACGCGCTGGTCCGGCTCGCCGAGCTGCGGGAGCGGGTGGCCAAGGTGAGCGCGGCCGGCGGCCGACGCTACAACCCGGGCTGGCACCTGGCCCTGGACCTGCGCAACATGCTGGTGGTCTCGGAGTGCACCGCGAAGGCGGCGCTGGAGCGGCAGGAGTCGCGCGGCGGGCACACCCGGGAGGACTACCCGACGATGGAGCCGAAGTGGCGGCAGGTCAACCTGGTCTGCGCGCTGGACGGCGACACCGTGCAGCTGACCCGCAAGCCGCTGCCGAAGATGCGGTCGGAGCTGATCGGCCTCTTCGACCGGGCCGAGCTGGCCAAGTACCTCACCGACGAGGAGCTCGCCGACTTCGACGCCCTCGTTGACGACGCTGGAGAGGCGGACAACCGATGAGCGGGAAGCGTCAGTTCCGGATCTGGCGGGGCGACGAGAGCGGCGGCGACCTCCAGGACTACATGGTGGAGGTCAACGAGGGCGAGGTCGTCCTCGACGTCATCCACCGTCTGCAGGCCACCGACGCGCCCGATCTGGCCTGCCGGTGGAACTGCAAGGCCGGCAAGTGCGGCTCCTGCTCGATGGAGATCAACGGCAAGCCGCGGCTGGGGTGCATGACGCGGATGTCGACCTTCGGCGACGACGAGACCGTCACGGTCACCCCGCTGCGCACCTTCCCGGTCATCCGGGACCTGGTCACCGACGTCTCGTTCAACTACGAGAAGGCACGGGAGACCCCGGCGTTCGCCCCTCCGGCGGACGTGGCGCCGGGTGACTACCGGATGCAGCAGGTCGACGTGGAGCGCTCGCAGGAGTTCCGCAAGTGCATCGAGTGCTTCCTGTGCCAGACGGTCTGCCACGTGATCCGCGATCACGAGGAGAACAAGCAGGCGTTCTCCGGTCCGCGGTACTTCATCCGGGCGGCCGAGCTGGACATGCACCCGCTGGACGCCCGGACCGACCGCAAGGAGTACGCGCAGGCCGAACAGGGCCTCGGCTTCTGCAACATCACCAAGTGCTGCACCGAGGTCTGCCCCGAGCACATCAAGATCACTGACAACGGGATCATCCCCATGAAGGAACGGGTCGTCGACCGCAGGTACGATCCCCTTGTGTGGCTTGGTAGCAAGATCTTCCGTCGGGGCGAGACGCCCCAGACCAGCGTGACCACCGCCCGTACGGGCTCGGCGACGCCGGGCTCCGCCCGGGGCGGGGTGCACTCGCACGCGGGTGGCTCCCACGACTCGGCGGCCGAGGCGCAGGCGCAGAGCGGCGTCAACTGGCACCGGGAGGTGCCCCACCCGACCGCTCCGGCGGTCGACGACCGGGGCAAGCTGCCGCTGACCGAGCTCACCTTCGACCGGGCCGCCGCGCCGTCGCCCTTCGGCGACGACGTGACCTTCCCGCTGCCTCCGGAGCACCTCAACTTCGCCCACCCGGAGCAGGACAACAAGCACTGACAACCCGAACAGAAACGGGGGCCGTGGCTGTCGCCACGGCCCCCGTCCCACTTCCCAACCCCACCCCAACCCCGGCCCCGGCCCCGGGCCCGGCCCCGGGACCCGGGACCCGGGACCCGGGACCCGGGACCCGGGACCCGGGACCCGGGACCCGGGACCCGGGACCCGGGCCGTTGATCATGAAGTTATTGCCCTCACGCGCGCGTGTCTTGGCAATAACTTCATGATCAACGAGAGTTGCGCAGGAGGAGGGGGCGGAGGGCGGCCACGATGGGGGCGTCGGCGGGGAGCCAGGTGACCGAGTCCAGTTCGTCGGCCGCGAGCCAGCGGAGCGCCTGGTGCTCCAGCGCCTGCGGCTGGTCACCGCCGAGCAGGCGGGCCGCGTACACCTTGAGCACCGAGCGGCCGTGCGCCATCCGTACGTTGCGGCCAACCCGGTCGCCGGTCTCGACGCGTACGGCCAACTCCTCGGCGCACTCCCGGATCAACGCGTCGGTCTCGGCCTCCCCCGGCTCGACCTTTCCGCCCGGAAACTCCCACATGCCCGCCACCTCGGGTGGGGCGGAACGCGCACAGGCGAGCACCCGCCCATCCCGGATGATCGCCGCACCGACGATCACCTTCAGGTCCCGTCGTTCGGCCTGCCCGCCATCATTCGCCCGTTCGGTCCGCACGGGCGTCCAGGGTGCCAGATCAATCGGCGGTTTGGGTACCGTAGCCGTCCGCTAGGCCAATAAGACACGGAAGTGTGGGCGTGGACACCCCCTCCGGGCAGCGAGAGACTAGGGGACACCGACAAGACACGGGATGGCGACGATTTGGCCACAAGCCGGCAACGGCGCTTGGGGGGTGCGGTGATGCGCGTGCTGTTCAGCAGCAGGGCCAAGCACGACTACCTTTCCGACGCGTTGACCTTGCTATCTGGTTGGACGCGCGAGGGCGAGCAGATCCGACGGACGCTCGTGATCGACGATACCCAACACGCCGCACTAACTGAACGGGTCAAGGTCGTCGCGGATGCGCTGCATCTGCGGCCCGAGATCAGCCGCCGGGCCGACAGCACCCAGATCCGGGTCGGGCACGGCAGCGGCGAGCCGCTGACCGAGGGCGAGGTGCTGTTGGCCGCCCGGATCGAGGACGCCTACCGGGCGGTCACCGAGGGCTGACGACCGTCTCCGCATCCGACCCGGCGTCCTGCGGGTACCAGCGCAGCTCCACCGAGTTGCCGTCCGGGTCCCGTACGTAGATCGAGGTCGCCGAACCGCGCGCACCGAACCGGCTGACCGGGCCGGTCAGCACTGTGAAGACCCCCGACTCGATCACCTGCGCCCAGTCCAGTGGAGCCACCACCAGGCAGAAGTGGTCGACGTTCGCGCCCTGCGGCTCGCCGCGGACGAGGTCGATGATGCTGTTGGAGCTGATCCGCACCGACGGGAACGGGACGGTGCCCGCTCGCCACTCGTCGACCCGTACCGGTGCCAGCCCGAGCCGGTCGCAGTAGAAGCTCAGGGACCGTTCCACGTCGGCCACGGTCAGCACCAGATGGTCGAGACCGGTTACCCGCACCGCGCTGGCCAGGTCATTGTCAATGCTCATCTCGGAGCCTCCCGCTCGGTTTTCCCTGCCGCGTTCACGATCCCCGGACGAGGGACGCCGACCAAGACCTGATGCCGCTACGATCGTTGCCCACAGGTCAACGATGGGACTGGTGTGCTGGAGCGGTACGAGGTCGAGACGTTCCTGACCCTCGCTGAGGAACTGCACTTCGGCCGGACCGCCGAGCGGTTGACTGTCAGCACCGGCCGGGTCAGCCACATCGTGAAGAAGCTGGAGCGCCAGATCGGCGCACCGCTGTTCGCCCGTACCAGTCGGGTCGTCCGGCTCACCCCGATCGGCCGACAGCTCGCCGACGAGTTGGCCCCGCTGGTGGCCGGCATCGACGAGGCCGTCCGCCGCGCGACCGACGCCGCCCGGGGCGTGACCGGGACGCTGCGGGTGGCGTTTCTCGGCGAGTGGACCGCGCCGGCGCTGCTCCGGGCGGTGGCCCTGTTCGGTGAACGGCACCCCGACTGTCGGGTGGAAGTGCACGAGGCGCAGTTGTCCACCAGCCGGTCCGGGCTGCTCGACGGCTCGACCGACGTGTTGATCGCTTCGTACCCGTTCGACGGCATGGCCACCGGCCCGGCGCTGCTCTGCGAGGACCGGGCGCTCGCGGTGGCGGCGGGGCACCCGCTCACCCGGGAACGGTCGGTGTCGTTGGAGGTGCTCGCCGATCACCCGGTGGTGCAGTACCCGACGGTGACCTCGTCCGAGTTCAAGCGGGACCGCACCCCGGAGCGCACCCCGTCCGGCCGGGCGGTGCCGAAGGGGCCCGCCGGCAACACCTTCTCCGAGATGCTCTCCCTGGTCGCGCTGGGCCGGGGAGTCCTGCCGGTGGGCGAGCACACGCGGCGCTACTACCCGCGCCCCGACGTGGCGTACGTGCCCATCCACGACGCGCCACCGATCGAACGAGGGCCGGTCTGGCTGCCCAGCAACACCACCACCCGGGTACGCGAGTTCGTCCGCGCCGCGACCGACGCGAACCCCCGATGAGGCACGCCGAGTTCCGCCACCACCGGCTGGTCCCGGTGTACGACGCGGAGTGCCGGTGGGGGCCGGACGACGACTTCTTCCGAACAGTGGTCGACGAGACCCCGGCCGCCCGGGTGATCGACCTCGGCTGCGGCACCGGCCGGCTGACCGTCGCCCTCGCCGCCGCCGGCCACACCGTCACCGGGGTGGACCCGGCCGGCGCGTCCCTGGCCGCCGCCCGCGCCAGACCGGGTGGTGATCGGGTGACCTGGATCGAGGGCACCTCGGCGCTGCTGCCGGAGCGGGCGTTCGACGTGGCGGTGCTGACCAGCCACGTCGCGCAGTTCTTCGTGGACGACGCGGAGTGGGCGCGTACCCTCGCCGACCTGGCCCGGGCGCTGGTGCCCGGCGGCCGGTTGGTGTTCGACGCCCGCGACCCGGCGGACCGTCGCTGGGAGCGGTGGAACCCGGTGGATTCGCACCGGGTGGTCACGCTGCCCGACGGCGGCCAGGTCCGCGCGTGGACCGAGGTCACCGGGGTACGCGACGGAGTGGTCGACTTCACCCACCACTACCTCTTCGACGACGGGGAGAAACTGCTCAGCGCGGCGAGCCTGCGCTTCCGCACCGAGGCCGAGCTGCGCACCTCGCTGACCAGGGCGGGCTTCGTCGTGGACCGGGTTCACGGGGGCTGGCTCGGCGAGCCCGTCGGCCTCGGCGACGGCGAGTTCGTGGTCGTCGCCCGGGTCGGCACGTTGGCACCGGTTTCCTAACCTGGAGCACATGGCGAACATCGCGTACGACCGCAAGGAGCAGGTCCAGCAGATCGAGAGTGGCCTCCTCGAAGGCGAGCAGATCATCGCCGTCTACGACGCCGTCGGCACCGGCACCGGCTTCATCGGGCTGACCGACCGGCGCGTGATCATTCAGGACCGCTCGTTCGTCGGCAAGCGGTTCGCGATCACGAGCATCCCGTACTCGAAGATCACCAGCGTGAGCGTGGTCAGCAACAAGTCGTGGGGTGGGTCGTTCTTCTCCACCGGCGCCATCGCCATCCACGTCGGTACGCACACCTACGAGGTGGAGTTCCGTGGCGCGCAGAAGAGCCACCACGTGCACAACGTGATCCTGCACCACATCTCCTGACCGCACGTCCCGTCGGGGGCCCGGCTGGCGTAATTGCCTTGCCGGGCCCTCGGCGTCTCTGGTGTCCTCGGTCGACAGTCACGCGAAGGGAGCAGCCACCATGCCCAACACGACGAAGTCCCCCGAACCGACCGTCATCCGACCCGACGAATCGAGACTTCGTGAGCAGGACTGTTCCCCTGGCGCTGCGCAGCGCCACTGACCCCAACCCCGGAGGCCGCTGATGTCGGTCTTCGACGATCCCGGCCTCTTCGGCCGACTCTGGGCCGCCGACTACGACGGCCCCGGCAACCCCGACCCCGCGCCAGCCGTGGACTTCCTGGCCGACCTGGCCGACGGAGGTCCGGTTCTCGAACTGGCGATCGGCACGGGCCGGGTCGCGCTGCCGCTGGCCGAACGCGGCCTCGCCGTGCACGGCGTCGAGGCGTCCGAGGAGATGCTCGCGCACCTGCGGGCGAAACCCGGCGGCGACCAGATCCCGGTGGTCGTCGCCGACATGGCGGACGTACCGGTGCCTGGCGAGTTCCGGCTCGCGTACCTGGTCTTCAACACCCTGTTCAACCTGGTGGACGCCGAGCGGCAGGCGGACTGCTTCCGCAACGTCGCCCGGGTGCTGTCGCCCGGCGGCGCGTTCGTCATCGAGACGTTCGTGCCCGATCCGCGTGACTTCGACCGCCACGAGCAGGTGCAGGTACATGCCGTGACCGAGGACTCCGCGACGATCCGACTGCACCGGTACGACCGGCCGGCGCAGCGGTTCATCCGGCAGACGATCACGTTCGACGGGGACGGTGTGCACCTGAAGCCGTTCGCCATGCGCTACGCCTGGCCGCACCAGATCGACGAGATGGCGCAGCGGGCCGGGCTCCGGCTCACCGAGCGGTACGCCGACTGGCACCGGCGACCGTTCCAGGCCGACAGTCCGTCGCACATCTCGGTCTACCGCACGGAGTAGCGGTTTGATCGGCTCGGGTTCCGGAAAGTCGAGCAGTCATCGCCCCGACGTCAAGGAACCCGAGTCGATCCCCCGCCGACCGAGAGTGAGATGCCGCCATGAGCAGACGAGCCATCCATGTGGTCCTGGCCCTGTCGGTCGTCCTCATGGTCACCGGCATCATCCTCAAGGTGACCGGGGACGGCGGGGCCGACACGGCCGGCACTGTGGCGGTGTCGCTCGCCTCGGTGGGTTCGATCGTGGCCAGCATCGGCTCGTCCTTCCGTGCTGCCCGCCGAAACGACGGCTCGAACCGGTGACCCGGCCGTTCACCCTCGGCTGATTCTGCTGCCAGCAGTAGGTGTTGATCCGCGGGTCCCGCGCCGGGTGAGCTGACTTTCATGACAGACGCCGCCCGATTCCCGCGCTCCTCTCCGTACTGGCCGGTGGTCAGTCACCCTCGGCTCCGACGCGTCCTACCCGGGCTGGCCGTCTCCGCGTTGGGGGACGGCCTGGCGGTGGTCGCGGTGACCTGGCTCGCCATCCAACTCGCCCCGCACGATCGCACCTGGTTCGCGCTGGCCATTGCGGCGTACACACTGCCCAGCGCGGCCGGGACCGTCGTCTTCGGTCGGCTGCTGCGCGGGCGCAGCGGCGCACAACTCGCCGGGTGGGACGCGATCCTGCGGGCCAGCGCGCTCGCGGCGATCCCCCTCGCGCACCTCACCGGTGTGCTCACCGTCTGGCTGTACGTCCTCCTGCTGGCCGCCTCGGCGTTACTGCACTCGTGGGGAACCGCCGGGCGCTTCACCCTGATCGCCGAGCTGCTGCCGCCACAGCACCACCTGCCGGCGAACGCCCTTCTCACCACCATCGCCGCATCCGCCACCATCGTCGGCCCGCCGCTGGCGGGCGTTCTGATCGGCTGGGTGAGCCCGGTGTGGGTGATCGCTGTCGACGCCGTCACCTTCGCCGTGCTGGCCCTCACGTACCGTTTCGCCCTTCCCGACGCCGGCGGCGTCCAGCGGGCCGAGCGCGGCGCGTCGCGGACGGCCGGTTTCGCTGTCATCCGCCACAACCCCGCCCTGCTGGGCCTGCTGGTGTTGAGCCTCGGGTTCTTCTTCCTCTTCGGACCGGTGTACGTGGCGATGCCCATTCACATCACCGACGACCTGCACGCGTCCGCGACGCTGCTCGGCGCCTACTACACCGCCTTCGGTCTCGGCGGGCTCGTCGGCGGTGTGATCGCCGGCCACCTTCGCGACTGGCCGCTGCGCGCCACCACCATCGGCATCGTCATCGGGTTCGGGGTGGCCATGCTGCCCCTCGGCCTGGGCGCACCGGTCAGCCTGTCGCTGCCGGCCTTCGCGCTCGCGGGCGTCATCTGGGCGCCCTACCGGTCGACCTCGATAGCGCTGTTCCAGCGCAGCACGTCGACCACGCAGCTCCCGGCGGTGCTGGCCGCGAACGGCGCCATCCTCGTGCTGGCGGTGCCTTTGGGCACCATGCTGGGCGGGCCGTTGGTGAGCGCCCTCGGGGCACGCCCGACGCTGCTGCTCTGTGCGGTGGCGATAGCCGCTCTCGGCCTGACCGCCGGGGGGATCGCGATCTCGCGGCGAAGCGTGCGATCCCCCGGCGGCCCAACCAACACCGAGGTCAGTGCCCGTCGCTGATCTGGACGTCGTCCGGCGCCGGCCGGCCGCGCCCCGTCTCGACCAACTCCTTGAGGCTCATCAGGAAGATCGCCCACTTGGTGCTGCACTCGTGCATGAGTTCGGTCGGCTCGCGCCACGCCGCGTGCGTGAAGTCGACGATCGTGTACCGACCCCGCTGGGCGAGCCGCCAACTGATCTCGGTGCCGATCCACTCCTCCGGGCCACCGACGACCCGCCACCGCACCCGGCCGGCCGGGTCCAGCTCAAGGATCTCCAGGTCGAACCCGCCCTCGTCACCGAAGTGGACGGCCAACTGCCCGCCGACCTCGCTCTTGCCGGTCGTGTCGACCGACCACCAGCCGGCGACGCCTTCGGGGGTTGCCACCGCGCGGTAGACGTCGGCAAGTGGAGCGACGACGCCGACCTGGTGCAGGATGTCGACCATTTTCAGCCTCCCTGGTTGCTGATGCGGTGGTGTTCGATCGTCTCCGCGATGCGCTTGATCCGGCGGAGGCGGGCGTCCCAGGTCGAGCCGACCGCCGACAACTGGGCGACCGCGCGGGCGAGTTGCGCCTCGTCCACCTGGTAGTGACGCTCGCGACCGGCCGGTTCGGCGTGGATCAGCCCAACCCGGTCGAGGACCGCAAGGTGCTTCGAGACGGCCTGACGGGTGACGGGTAGCCGTCTGCTCAACGAGGTGGCCGTGCCGGGCCCGTCAGCGAGAAGAAGATCGATCATCGTACGACGGATCGGGTCGCCGATTGCCGACCACAGCTCGTCGTCGACCACCGCGCTCATGGGGTCGCGACCAGCCGCACGATGTACTCGCCCAGCCGGGGCATGTAGTGATCCCAACCGTTCTCGTGGTCGCGGTACTGCTCTTCCAGGACAGCGACCTCCCAACCCAGCTCACGGAACCCGGTCTCGGTCATCCGGATCAGTGTGCCGCCACCGCTGGGCACCAGGTCGAAGGTGACGAAGAGCGCCTGCCCGTTCCGGTCCGGCTCGGTGAAGCACCACCGGAAGGCGAACCGCTTGGGCGGGTCGACCTCGACGACGGCGATCGCCACGGTCTTCGTCTCTCCGGTGTCGGCGTCGCGCCAGACCAGCTCGCCGGGCGCACCGGCGACGGATTCGAACCGCGCGTCGTCGGGCCACCACTCCCGCATGTGCTGGGGCTGGCTGACCACCTCGAAGACGACCTCGGGGGACGCGTTGACGTGGATGTCGCGTTCGATCGTTCCCTGTTCCATGTCCACAACCTTTCGCAACCTTTGGTTGCACTTAACCTACGACAGCCCACGCCTCTCACGCAACCTTTCGTTGCGCGTCGCGGTTCCGTCGTACCCGGGGTGCACGATCGGCACATGTCTGAGCCAACGCCCCACCGACACCACGCCATCGACTACGTCGAGCTCACGGTGACCGACCTCGCCGTGGCCAAGCGGTTCTACGCCGACGCGTTCGGTTGGCAGTTCAACGACTACGGGCCGGAGTACGCCGGCATCCGCAGCCCACACGGCGACGGCACGCCCGAGGTCGGCGGTCTCCGTCTGGACAGGACGGTCCGGGCGGGCGGCCCGCTCGTGCTGCTCTACTCCAGCGACCTGGACCGGTCCGCGCAGGCCGTCAAGGAGGCCGGCGGCCAGGTGGTGGACGGGCCGTACGAGTTCCCCGGTGGCCGGCGGTTCCACTTCACCGATCCCAGCGGCAACGAGCTGGGCGCCTGGGCAGAGCAGTAGGGCTCCCCGATCGTTCGGACCGGGGGGTGGTCGTCGCCGCCCGCTCCGGCAGAGTGTCCCCATGGCCGGAAGGGGATTGGACGCCGAGGGATGGATTGCGCGTGAGGGTGCACTGAGCCGCGTCCCGGCCGCCTTCGCCGGTGTTGTCGAAGCGGCACGCACTCGGACAGCCGAGTCGTTCGACGATGGTCGGCTGCACAGCGCCTACCTCTACGGCAGCATCCCGCGCGGCACCGCCACCCTCGGCGTCTCCGATCTCGATCTGCTTCTCGCCCTGCGCACCGAACCGACCGAGGCCGACCGGACGGCTGCCACCAGGATCGAGCAGGACCTCGACCGGTCCTTCGCACAGATCGACGGCGTGGGCATCCTGCTGTTCAGCGCCCGTACGCTGCTCAGCGAGCTTGAGCGGCACGACCTCGGTTTCTTCGTGGCCTGCCTGTGCACTCCCCTGCTCGGCGACGACCTCGCCGACCAACTCCCCCGTTACCGGCCCACTCCCCTGCTCGCCCGCGAGACGAACGGAGACCTCTCTCTCGCGCTTGCGGGGTGGCGCCGCCAGGCAGCCGAAGCGGACACCGACCAGCAACGCCAGACTCTCACGCGGCTCGTCGCTCGTCGCATCGTCAGGACCGGATTCACCCTGGTCATGCCTCGGTGGGGTGGCTGGACGAGCGACCTCACCGAGTCCGCCGAGGCGTTCGGACTTCACTATCCGGAACGCGTCGGGCAGATGCGGAGAGCTGCCGTCGTCGGCCGCCGGCCTTCCCCGGATCCAGGCGTGCTCGGCGAACTCATCGACGACCTCGGGCCCTGGCTGGCCGCGGAGTACGTGGCGGTCCACGGCGAGAAGGCCGCCCGCCCCTGACCTACTGCCCCACCCCGCTGTCGGTTCGCCGGTCGTCAGCGTCGCCGGGCGCGCAGCACGCCGGTCAGCATCGGCAGCGTGAACTCGCCGTGCGCCGTCTCGGCTCGGCTGTCGAGGAAGGAACGGATCCGGCCGAGGGTGGCCGCTCGCTCCTCTTCCGGCATGACCAGCATCCCGGCCCGTGTCGCGAGCGTCGCGACGAGCGACTCGGCGCTGCGGCGCTGCCCGTGCGGGAACTCGACCTGCTCCGCCGACCCGAACCGGGCGGCCACGCCAGCGCTCGGAACGAGCATGCCCGCCGTCGCGGCACACCAACTGCTCAACGTGTCACGCGGGCCGATCGCCGCGCTCCCGCTGACCCGTTCGAGCCTGGCAACCCAGTCGACCCGGTCGTCCATGATGTTCCACAGACCGGCCAGGACACCGCCGGGCGCGAGGACCCGGGCGATCTCCGCCCCCGCGACGGTCATGTCGAACCAGTGCAGGGCGTTGCCGGCGAGCACGGCGTCGACGGACCCGTCCGGCATCGGGATGGCCTCGGCGCTGCCCGGCAGGGCACGGACGGTCGGCACCGCACGTCGCAGCTCGGCGAGCATCGCCGGGTCGGGTTCGACAGCCACGACGTCCGCGCCCACCGCCGCCAGCGTCGCGGACAGCTTGCCGGTGCCGGCGCCCAGGTCGAGCACGCGTAGGCCGGGGGCGGGCTCCAACGCCCACCGCACCGCGGCCTGCGCGTAATCCGGGCGGTGTTCCGCGTACGCGGTCGCCACCGCGCCGAACGACGACCGGAGCATCTGTTCCGTCATCCGGTCAACGTACCGCCGCTCGTCGACATCGACTGCCACCATGGCCACCGTGCAGATCCTGCGAAGCTGGTGGCGCGTCCGCTACCCCGTCTACGCGCTCGGCCTCGTGGTCGGGATGGTCATGATGTGGTTGCCCTTCAAGACCTTTCAGGACAACGACGCCTGGGAGGGTCGACTGCGGGCCCATGGCGTGCCAGCCCAGGCCGTCGTCGATGATCTGGTGCGCGAGCGCCGTAAGACGATGCACCTGAGCTACGAGTTCGCCGGTGCCCGGCGTCAGGCCGAGGTTGGCTGTTGGGAGATCTGCCTGGAGGCCGGCAGCGCGGTGCGGATCTGGGTCAACCCCGACGACCCGGATGACTTCGTGACCGACTTCGGCATCCTCAGCGGGCATCGAGGCCGGCTGCAAGGGGTGGTCGGAGCGGCAGGCCTGGTTCTGTCCGGATGGATGGCGCTGGCCGTGATGGCCCACCTCCATCAGCAACGACGCGGCCACCGGCGTCAGGACTGGCAGCGTCAGCAACGAGACCAGCGCCAACGACAGTTCGCGAACGCCAGGGCTGGAAGAAAACACAAGCCGAGTCGGCGACGAGCGTCGTTCACCAAGTGATCGACATAGCCGGTCGGCAGCTGTCGCTGATCGTCCTGGGCACCAGCCGTCACGATTCGGAGCTGGCCCTCACCCCGCCCAGGCCAACCAGCTGGAAGCGCTCGAACCGATCGACGTCCCGGTCGAACGGCGCTGGCGAACCAGACCGGGTATTGGGCAGCATCTGCGGATCGATTGCGGCCAGCGACATGAGGCCACGGTCGGCGCGCATCAGTTCAACGGTCTTTCTGGCGACAACCTTGTAGCTGTCATGAAGCCTGACCGGCACGTCGAGCCCATCCGCTCCTTCCGAGATGGGAAGTACGGCATCCACTTCGGAGACGAACCTCGACATGAGGTCGCAGCATTCACGGGCGGAGTCTCGGACCGGCACGGAGGCCGACAGCTCCAACTCCGCCATGATGCCGACGGCTTTCACGCTGGCGTCGTAGAGGTCATCGGTGTCCACCATGAACAAATGACCCTCGCCGGCCTCGATCATCTGCCTGATGTCGGCCGCCCTTCGACCCCAGTTCCAGATGGTCTGCATGAACTCTTTGTAGGTCTCCTCGCGGGACTCGCGATGCCGAAGCTCATCCTCTCGTTGCCACTGGGCCGCTCGGTCCTGGCACTCCCGCTCCCAGCGTTCCTGCTCTCGTTCGCGCTCCAGGGTCCACCGACGGTCCTCGCGGCGAGTGGTCAGGAACTGGGTCGAAACAGCGGCCCCGAGGGTGCCGGCAACACCAAGCACGGCGACGAGAAGAACCGGCCAGATCTGGTCCATGGTGGGAGTATCCTGCCTCGATGCAGCCGTAACGGCGCGCCCCACCGTCTCGCTCCTGCCTGACGGCCAAGGCACGAGAACGCGAGCCTGGCCTGGTGGACCTGGGGCGCCACCCGACGCCGGATTCGGAGGCGCTACCCGTCGCACCGTCGATGCGTCGCGGTCGCAACCCCGGGATGCCCCGGAGCGACCGACCTGCGTTGGGGCGGCCGGCTTCAGACCTTGAAGCGCCGCCGAGGCAAGGGCTAGCCGCACCTCAAGGCTTCTATGGACGTCTTCTATGGTCGGTCTTTGCGCCATCCTGAAGTAGTACGTATGTCCGATTGCCAGAACTACCGTGCGCAAACGTACGACAACGGAGCGAGTTTCAGCCTTCTGTCAAGTGGGCTACCGCGCTACCATGGAGCTGCGCGACCCCGTCTGACGAAAGAGCCCCTGGGCTCTGGCGAGAGCCTAGTTAGGCGGGGGTTCGTGCTTTCTGTGCCTAGTAGTAGTGCGTGGTGCCGGTGGACCAAAGGTCGTACACGTAGCGGATCTTCGGCTGAATTATCTGGAAGTACGTGTCATCGCCTCGCTCGTGCTTCCGCGTGACAGCCCACGTGCAGTAGTCCGCAGCCTGCAACGCGAAGTCGCTGGAGCATGGCCAGAAGGCCAAGGTGCGCTTCACCCTGTAGCTAACGCACTGAGTCAAGACGTCCTCGATGGCACCCCGAAACGCCTTCCGGGTCCGCTTGGTGCCCAGCTCAGCGGCTACGATCAGGGCCTGATCGTCCGGCGCGAAGACCTTGGGGGCGATCCACTTCGAGTGGTAGTACCACGCGTACCGGAAGAACGTGGCCTCATCTTTGCGAACGTGAGGTTGCGCCTTCGACTTCTCTAGCAGCGTGACATCGAACTGGAAGTCCAGCGTCGACAAGATCGTAAAGACGACCTGCCGCACGTCATGTGAGTCCTTCGTGGCATGGAAGTACGAGTCGAGACCATGGTTACGGAACGCCAACTCATCGCGCAGGGCTGCTAGCGCTGCCCGCAACTTACGCAGCTCAGGCTCGTCGACGACGAGTGTGCCCACTGCGAAGTACTTCGAGATGTTGGGCCCCTTGGCGAATGTAAGGTCACCGCTCTCATCCGAGAACAAGAATCGACGTGCCACATGCCACTCCGAGCCGCGAGACGAGGGGCCTTCATCCTAGTACCTAGACCGTTACCGTACGTTCAACCACGCGGCGTGCTCCAACCTGGAGTCATGGCCTACCGCAACCACCCACGGACCGCGACCCGCCGACGGAGCCCCGGCCATCCTGGAGCCGGAGCGCCCCGCCGGAGGCGCAGTAACCGCAACTCCGCGACAACCGCAGCTCGCCGACGCGGCCGGCGTGCGCTCCCCCACGCACGCCGCGCGGCTCTTGGCCGCGCGGCTCGTCTCAGCCGGATTGGGCCTACGTCTCAGCGAGCTGCTCGCGCTGTGCGTGCAGGATGTCGACTTCGCCGCGCGCCTGGTGCGGATTGAGTGGCAGTTCGCGCCACAGTCCGAGGTGCGGACAGTCCCAAAACACCGCGCTCACGCCGGACCGTGCCATTGCCTGAGGTCGTCGCCGACGCCCTGCGGGCGCACATGGCGCAGTTCCACCGGCTCATGACGGCGCACTTTTCACGACCCGCTTTGCCGGCCCTTACCGACACGACTACTACGGCACGCTTATCTTCGGCGCGGCCGTCAGGAATGCGGGCCCGCCGGACTGCATCACGACACACGACCTACGTCACCACTACACCTCGGTCCTGCTGATGCAGGGCGCGTCGGTCATGGTGGTCGCTGAACGGCTCGGGCACGAGAACGCGACCTTGGTCCTGTCGACGTACGGTCATCTGATGCCGGACTCGGAGGGGCGCACCCGCCGCGCCGTCGATGACGCGTGGGGTTGTGCCCCCGGTGTGCCCCAGGGCAACGACTCAACCGCCTGACCTGTGGGAACAGGCCGGATTCAGACGTTGAAGCGGAACTCCACCACGTCGCCGTCCTGCATGACGTACTCCTTGCCCTCGATGCGGACCTTGCCCGCCGCCTTGGCCGACGCCATCGAACCGTGCTCGACCAGGTCGTGGTAGGAGACCACCTCGGCCTTGATGAAGCCGCGCTGGAAGTCGCTGTGGATGACACCCGCGGCCTCCGGGGCGGTGGCGCCGACCGGGACGGTCCAGGCGCGCGCTTCCTTGGGGCCGGCCGTGAGGTACGTCTGGAGGCCGAGGGTACGGAAGCCGACCCGGACGAGCTGGTTGAGGCCGGGCTCGTTCTGCCCGATCGACTCCAGCAGCTCGCGGGCCTCCTCCTCGGGCAGGTCCACCAGCTCAGATTCGATCTTGGCGTCCATGAAGACCGCCTCGGCGGGGGCGACCAGGGCGCGCAGCTCGTCGAGGAACGTCTCGTTGGCCAGCTCGGCCTCGTCGACGTTGAAGACGTACAGGAAGGGCTTGGTGGTGAGCAGGTGCAGCTCGCGCAGGTGCTCCAGCTCGATCTTGGCGGCAGCGGCCCCGGAGTAGAGCGTGGTGCCACCGTCGAGCACCTCGATCGCGGCCTTCGCGGCGGCGACAGCGACGGCCCGGTCCTTGCGGAGCTTGGCCTCCTTCTCCAACCGGGGCAGCGCCTTGTCCAGGGTCTGCAGGTCGGCGAGGATCAGCTCGGTGTTGATCGTCTCGATGTCGTCGGCCGGGGAGACCTTTCCGTCGACGTGCACCACGTTCGGGTCGGAGAAGGCCCGGACGACCTGGCAGATCGCCGAGGCGTCCCGGATGTTGGCCAGGAAGGCGTTGCCCCGGCCCTGCCCCTTCGACGCGCCGCGGACCAGGCCGGCGATGTCGACGAACGACACCGGCGCCGGCAGCACCTTCTGCGAGGAGAAGATCTCGGCCAGCTTGCCCAGCCGCTCGTCGGGCAGCCCGACCACGCCGACGTTGGGCTCGATGGTGGCGAACGGGTAGTTCGCCGCCAGCACGTCGTTCTTGGTCAACGCGTTGAACAGCGTGCTCTTGCCGACGTTGGGCAGGCCGACGATGCCGATGGTGAGACTCACGACGGGCCAGCTTACGCCGGTCCCGGCCGGGCCGGTCCACGCGGCTCCGATTCCTCGCCGCGCCGCTGGTCGATCGTCGCTCCCACCGCGCCCGGTCGGGCGTTGCTAATCTCCCGGTTCGACGTTCCGCTGCTGGAGGTGGGATGACCTCGACGTTGCCCGAGCTGTACATCGCCGTCGATGTGGAGGCGGACGGGCCGGTACCCGGGCCGTACAGCATGATCTCGCTGGGCATGGCCGTGGCCGGCCGCCCGGACCTGACCTTCTACACCGAGCTGCGTCCCATCTCCGACGAGTTCGTCCCGGCGGCGTTGGCCGTCTCCGGCCTGGACCGGGATCGGCTGCTGCGGGAGGCACCCACCGCGCAGGAGGCGATGTCCGCCGCGGCGGCCTGGGTCGACGGGCTGCGCCGGGTCGGCCGTCCGGTCTTCCTCGCCGCCCCGGCAGTCTGGGACGGCATGTTCGTGCACTGGTACTTCGTCCGCTTCGTCGGGCACAGCCCGTTCGGCGCGACCGGCTCCGGTGTCGATCTCCGCAGCTACTGGATGGGGTTGACCGGCAGCGACTGGGCCCGGACCCGGCAGGACACGATCAAGCACGAGTTGGGGCTGCACGACATGCCGCACACGCACCACGCCGGGGAGGACGCCGCCGAGCTGGCCCAGGTCTTCGACGCGGTGCGACGCCACCGACGGCCGGGCGAGCAGGCGTGAGGCTCAGCCGAGCCGGCGGGGAGCGATGACCGCCTCCCGGACGCTGCCGTCCGCGCCACGGCTGACCTCGTACGCCGAAACGCCCTCGCGGTCCGCGATTGCCTCGACCAGCCGGGTGCCCCGGTAGACCAGGCCGACGCCGTCGTCGGTGCAGTGGCTGGTGGGGAGCGTGCCGTCACCGACCAGCTCGTGCATGAGCGGGCGGCGCTGGGCCTCGCTGTCGTAGTGCACCCCGTTGCCGTACGGCAGCCAGGCCAGACCCTCGGTGAAGCCGCGCAGCCGGAGGCCGAAGCTGTCGGTGGCACCGCCGACATGCCAGCAGATCGAGCCGGCGGAGACGCCGGCCAGCACCACGCCGGCCTGCCAGCACTCGTGCAGGATCTCGTCGAGCCCGTGCACCCGCCACACCGCCACCAGGTTGGCCACGCTGCCACCGCCGACCCAGATCACGTCCTGGGCGAGCAGGTGGGCCCGGACGTCCTCGACGTTCGGCATCGGGAACAGGGCGAGGTGCGACAGCCGGAACCGGGTGGGGGCGAACGCGCTGTAGACGGCGGTCAGCGAGGTGGGCTGGTCGCCGACGGCCTGCCCGAGGTAGCAGACCCGCGGTTGCGGACCGGCCTCGGCCAACTCGGCCGCCAGCTCGAAGACCGGGCTGGGGCTCAGGTCGTACGGCCCGCGGTCGCCCCGGAAGAAGCCCATGCTGGTGGCGATGATGGTCGGTTCGCTGGCGGGCATCGGAGCGTCCTTCCGTCGGGGGCGGTGCGCCGTCCATCCTGCCGTAGCGGGTCTGCGGTGTGCTCGGTGCGGGGCCGACCGCCAGCCGCGGGTGACGGCCGAACCCCACCATGATCAATGACACTGGTCGGGCCGCCGCTGGCGGGGCACCTCGACCTCGGGCCAGTGACCCAGCCCCCGACGGTCGGCCGGGGGCAGTTGCCCGGCGGCGGCGCGGGGCAGTGTGAACCGGTCGGCGGCGGCCGGCCCGGCCGAGACCGACTCGCGCAGCATCCAACGCACCTCGTCGGCCGTCCAGCCCAGCCCCGGCCGCGCGGCGATCTCGCGGATCAACCGCCGGCCGACGCTCGTGTCGTCGTCGTAGAAGCGCATGCACCAGTGGTGTGTCCACATCCCGAGGGCCCGCAGGCCCGCGTCGTCGAGTGAGCCGGCCAACCGGCCGCAGGCCGTGTCGGGGAAGCTCTGCTCGCGATCGCCCGCCCGGTCCCGTTCGATGGCGCCCACCGCGGCCGGAGCGACGGCCCGCATCCGGCGGTAGAAGGACTGCGCCACCGCGCGGGGCAGCGGCGGGAACGCACCCGGTGTCGACGCCGCCGCCCAACCCGCCACGCTCGTCATCCGCCGCACCCCTTCTTCAGTTGGTGGCCGGACGCTACCCGGCACGACCGACACTTTCGGGCCGAAAACCCCCACCGATCGCGGACGGCGACGATGACCTGGGGCGTCTGCCTCGGTGACGACGCAGCGGCGGTGGTGGGTGGATGATTCGGGTCACCTTCGCGCGGCGCTCCCCGTACCGGCGAGCGTCCCGGGCCGTGCCGATCGGCGGCGGATTTGTCGAGGCCGGGCTGCCCGCTCATTGTTGGGCCATGACCGATCCCGGAAGCCCGAGAAGCGAGCGGCGGCGGCGACGATGAGCACCGCCATGGCCCGGGTGCCCGACTCCCTCCGGGGGCAGATCGTCACGCCCGGCGACCGTCGGTACGCGCAACTGCGCTCGACGTACACCAGGTCGGCGTCACCGGCCGCGGTCCTGCTGCCGAAGACCACGGCGCAGGTGGTCGACGCGCTCCGCTACGCGCGGGAGCAGCGGCTGCCCATCGCGGTCCGCAGCGGCGGGCACGGCCTCTCCGGAGCCTCGTCCAACAACGGTGGGGTGGTCATCGACCTGTCCATGCTCAACCGGGTTCAGGTGATCGACGAGCGGGCCGGGCTGGTCCGGGTCGAGGCCGGTGCCCGCTGGGCGAACGTGGCGAAGGCGCTCGCCCCGTACGGGCTGGTGATCAGCTCGGGTGACTACGGCGGCGTCGGCGTCGGCGGCCTGGCCACCGGCGGTGGTGTCGGCTGGCTGGTCCGCGCCCACGGCCTCACCATCGACCGGGTCCGCGCCGTCGAGGTGGTGCTGGCGGACGGGACGCTGGTCCGCGCGGACGCCGACCACGAGCCGGAACTGTTCTGGCTGGTCCGGGGCGCCGGGGCCGGCGCGGGCATCGTGGTGGCCTTCGAGATCGAGGCGGCCGAGCAGCGCAACGTGGGCGTCGCGCAGCTGGTCGTCGAGGCGCATCCGGACGGCCGCACCGTCCGGGAGTGGACGACCTACCTCGCCCAGGCGCCCCGAGAGCTGTCAGCGGCAGCCGTGGTGTTCGCCGAGGGTCGATCGGTCCTCATGTCCATCACCGCGGTGGTCGCCGCCGAGAGCCTGCGCCGGGCCCGGCCGGCGGTGGAACCGCTGCTCGCCATCGGCAAGGTGCTCGAACACCGGACCGACCTGCTGCCCTACCCGACGCTGGTGCCGACCGCGCACCTCAATCCCAACGTCGGGCAGCAGCGTGGCACGACCACGAACGGTCTGTTCACCTCGCTGGACGACGCCGGGGCGCGGGCCGTGACGCGGGCGGTGACCGGGCCGGGGCGGGCGGTGATCCAGCTCCGCTCGTTGGGTGGCGCGGTCAACGACGTCGCTGCCGACGCGACCGCGTACCCCCATCGCCACCAGGACACGCTGATCGTGGCCTCGGTGTTTCCGCCGCAGGCCGATTCCGCGTTGAACGCCGCCTGGCGGGCCGCCGGGGCCCGCGCCGACGGCGCGTACGTCAACTTCGAGAGCCGACCGGACCCGGCCGCGTTCGCCCGGATCTACCCCGGCGAGACCGGGGCCCGGGTGCGGCGGCTGTGGAAACGGTACGACCCGGACGGTGTGTTCCGATCGGCCCTGCTGACCGGCCAGCCCCACCGCGCCACCCAGCCGAGCCGAGCCGCACAGCCGAGCCGGGCCGGACAGCCGAGCCCGTCCGGCCAGGCCAGCCGATCGGGTCAGCCGCACCGGCGGCGTCGACGCCCCCGTTGACCGGCTCTGCGCGCACCGGCACGCCCAGGTCCGATTCCCGCCAGCCGAAGGCCGGCCGGGCGGGGCATCATCGGTGCCATGGAGATGGACTTCGAGCGGTGTTACCGGGCCGTCGACAGCCGTGACCAGCGGTTCGACGGCTGGTTCTACACCGGTGTGACGTCCACCGGGATCTACTGCCGACCGTCCTGCCCGGCGATCACGCCCAAGCGGCAGAACGTCCGGTTCTTCCCGTCCGCCGCCGCCGCGCAGGGTGCCGGGCTGCGCGCCTGCCGCCGCTGCCGGCCGGACGCCGCGCCCGGCTCACCGCTGTGGGACGTCCGCGCGGACGTGGTCGGTCGGGCGATGCGGCTGATCGCCGACGGGGTTGTCGACCGGGACGGCGTACCGGGGTTGGCCTCCCGGCTGGGCTACACCGAGCGGCACCTGCACCGGATGCTGCGCGCCGAGATGGGTGCCGGGCCGCTCGCGCTGGCCCGGGCGCAACGCGCCCAGACCGCCCGGATCCTGATCGAGACGACCGACCTCGGGATGGCCGAGATCGCGTTCGCCGCCGGTTTCGGCAGCGTGCGGCAGTTCAACGACACGCTTCGCGAGGTGTACGCGAGCGCCCCGTCGGACCTGCGCACGGCCCGTGGCCGCCGGCAGGCACCGGCCGGGGCGGGAACCATCTCGCTCCGGCTGGCGTACCGCCCGCCGTTGCACGACCGGGCGCTGCTGGACTTCCTCGCGGTGCGGGCGTTGCCCGGCGTGGAGGCGGTCCGCGACGGGACGTACCACCGGGGTCTGCGGTTGCCGCACGGCACCGGTCACGTGGCGCTGACCCCGACGGAGGGGCACGTGGCGGCGACGTTGCGGTTGGCCGACCTGCGCGACCTGGCGCCGGCGGTGGCCCGTTGCCGCCGGTTGCTCGACCTGGACGCGGACCCGGCGGCCATCGATGCCACGCTGGCCGCCGACCCGGCGCTGGCCCCCGCGATCACCGCCGAACCCGGCATCCGCGTTCCCCGTGCCGTCGACGGCTTCGAGCAGGCCGTCCGCGCCATCATCGGCCAGCAGGTCTCGGTCACCTCGGCAAGAACGACCCTCACCCGCCTCCTCTCCGCCCACACTCGCGTTGATCATGAAGTTATTGCCACCGACGACGGCGTGTCGGGACAACAACTTCATGATCAACGCGGTGGGCCGGCGGGGGGTGAGCTGCGGGGGTTCTTGAGCGCGGAGGAACTCTTGGCCCTGCCGGATTCAAGGTTCGGGATGCCGGTGGGGCGACGGGAGGCTCTGCGGGGGTTGGCTCGGGCGGTGGTGGACGGGTCCGTCGACCTCGCGCCGGGGGTGGATCGGGAGGAGGCCGTCCGGCGGCTGCTCGCGCTGCCCGGCATCGGCCCGTGGACTGCCAACTACCTGGGCATGCGCGCCTTCGGCGACCCGGACGTCCTCCTCAGCTCCGACCTCGCGGTCCGGCGCGGCGCCGCGGCGCTCGGTCTGCCCCACACCCCACAGACCCTCGACAGGTACGCCGAGCGTTGGCGTCCCTGGCGGTCCTACGCCACGATCAGACTCTGGAGAGCGGCATGAACATCGACAGCACCGTCCTGAGCACACCGGCCGGCCCGCTGAGCATCCTCGCCGGCCCCGACGGTGACGTCCGGGCGGCCGGTTTCACCCCGGACCCGGCGGTGCTGCTGCCCCTGGTCCATCCGGCCCTGCGGGCACCGCTACGGGAGCGGGCCGACCTCGGTCCGGTCAGCGCGGCGGTCCACTCCTACCTGGACGGTGACCTCGCCGCCATCGACACCGTGCCGGTGCGGCAACGCACCGGTGGCGAGTTCATGGCGCACGCCTGGCAGGTGCTGCGCGAGGTGCCGCCGGGCACCCCGGTCACCTACACCGGGTACGCCGCGCTGGCCGGTCGACCGCCGGCGGTCCGAGCCGCGGCGGCCGCCTGCGCCCGGAACGCGGCAGCCCTCTTCGTGCCCTGCCACCGGGTTCTTCGCACCGACGGCACGCTCGGTGGCTACCGCTGGGGGCTGGACGTGAAGAAGTGGCTTCTCGGTCATGAGCGACGCTTGACAACAAGCTGACAGGAGCATCGACACTCATTGACGCTACCGTCTGGTAGTGCCTGTGGAGAGCGACGGCGACCCGGCCGCCCGGGCCGCCGCGGGCACCCACCCCGTGCACAACCTCTGGCGGCTTCGCCCCTACCTGCGCCCGTACACCGCCGAGTTCGCCTGGCTGCTCGTCGCGGGCCTCGCCGGCACCGCGGCCGGGATCGCCGTACCACTGGTCGTGCAGCGGGTCGTGGACGGGCCGGTGGCCCGGCACGAACCGGCCGGGCTGCTCCAGCTCGGCGGCCTGGCGTTGCTGCTCGGCGTGGTCGAGGCGGTGCTCATCTTCATCCGCCGGTGGGTCCAGTCGTCCTCGGCGGTGGGCATGGAGGCGGCGCTGCGCGCCGACGTCTACGCCCACCTGCAACGGCTACCGACCAGCTTCCACGACCGCTGGCAGTCCGGCCAGTTGCTCTCCCGGATCACCAGCGACCTGTCGGTGATCCGCCGGTTCCTCTCCTTCGGCGTCTTCTTCCTGGTGCTCAACCTGACCACGTACGTGGTCGTGGTGGTGCTGCTGATCAACCTGCACGCGGCGCTCGGGGTGCTGGTCGCGGCCAGCGCGGTGCCGCTGCTGCTGATCAGTCGCCGGTTCGGCCGGCACTACCACGCCGCGTCCCGCCGGATGCAGGATCAGCAGGGCGACGTGGCGACGCTGGTCGAGGAGACCGCGCAGGGCCTGCGCACCATGAAGGCGTACGGGCGGGGGCCGGAGCTGGGCGCTCGCTTCGCCGGTGCGGCCCAGCGGCTGCACGACACCGGCGTCGGCAAGGGGCGGCTGCTGGCGAACACCTCGGCGCTGCTCGACCTGGTGCCCAACGTGACCCTGGGCGTGGTGCTGGCGGCCGGGGCGGCCGCCGCCGCGCGGGGCGCGCTCACCATTGGCGAGCTGGTCGCGTTCGTCAGCCTCCAACTGATGCTCATCTGGCCGGTGCAGTCACTGGGTTGGATCATCGCCAACGGTCAGGAGGCGGCCACCGCCGCCGACCGGATCCAGGAGGTGCTGGACACTCCACCGGAGATCGTGGATTCTGCCGGCGCTGTCGCCTTGCCGCGCAACGCGGTGCACGGTCGGTTGCGCTTCGAGCGGGTCGCGTTCGGCTATCCGGGTGCCACCACGGCGGTGCTGCGCGAGATCGACCTGACCATCGAGCCGGGTGAGACGCTGGCGCTGGTCGGCGCCACCGGCTCCGGCAAGAGCACACTGCTCTCCCTGGTCCCCCGGCTGCACGACGTGACCACCGGCCGGATCACCCTGGACGGTCACGACCTGCGCGAGCTGCGGCTGGCCTCGCTGCGTCGGCTGGTCGGGGTGGCGTTCGAGGAGCCGACGCTCTTCTCCATGTCGGTGCGGGAGAACCTCACCCTGGGTCACCCGGACGCCGGCGACGACGAGATCCGCGCGGCGCTCGCGCTGGCCCAGGCAGACTTCGCGTACGAATTGCCCTGGGGATTGGCGACCCGGGTGGGCGAGCAGGGGTTGTCCCTCTCCGGCGGGCAACGCCAACGGCTCGCGTTGGCACGGGCCGTGCTCGGACGACCGGCGGTGCTCGTGCTGGACGATCCGCTCTCCGCGCTCGACGTGCACACCGAGGCCCTGGTCGAAGCGGCGCTGCGGCGGGTCCTGCGCGACAGCACCGCGCTGCTGGTGGTGCACCGGCCATCGACGATCGCGCTGGCCGACCGGGTCGCCCTGCTGGAGGACGGACGGATCACGGCGACCGGCCGGCACTCCGACCTGCTGGCCACCGTCCCGGCGTACCGGGCTCTGCTGGCCGCCGAGCCGCCCGGCGGGCACCCACCTCCGGCCGGAGCCAGCGGCCCGAGTTCGTCGCCGTCGGACGGGTGGGGGCTGGTGCGCTCGTGAGGGTGCCGGAGCAGGCCGATCCACCTCCCGAGGAGGAGCCCGAGCTTGCCCGCTGGCGCGGAACCGCCACCGACCCGGAGGCCGACCGCAGTCGAGCCGAGGACACCAGCCCCGAGGCGGTGGCCCGGCTACGCCGGCTCAGCCGCACCCTGCTGGGCGACCTGCTCCGCCCGCACCGGCGGCGTCTCGCCGCGGCGGTCGCCCTGCTGCTGGCGCAGAACGCCGCCGCGATGGCCGGGCCGTACCTGGTCATGATCGGCATCGACCGGGCCATCCCGCCGTTGCGCGCCGGCGACGCCGGCCCGCTGGTCACCGTCGCCGGGGCGTTCGCGGTGGCCGCGGTGACCGAGTACGCGGCCCGCCGCGGTTTCCTCACCCTCTCCGCCCGAATCGGCCAGGCCGTCCTGTTCGACCTGCGGCAGCGGGTGTTCGGGCACTTCCTGCGACTGTCGGTGGGCTTCCACGAGCGGTACACGTCCGGCCGGATGGTCTCCCGGCTCACCAGTGACCTGGACTCGATCGCCGAGCTGGTCGACGGTGGGATCGACAGCCTGGTGCTGGCCGGGCTCTCCATCCTGTCGGTGGCCGCCATCCTGCTCTGGCTGGACCTTCCGCTGGCAGCCGTGACGCTGCTCGCCTTCCCCTTCCTGTTCTGGCTCTCCCGCTGGTTCGCCCGGTCGTCGGCCAGCGCGTACCGACGAACCCGGGACGCGGTCGCGCTGGTCATCGTGCACTTCGTCGAGTCGATGCGGGGCATCCGGGCGGTGCAGGCGTTCCGCCGGGAGCCTCGCAACCAACGGATCTTCGTGGCGCTCGGCGACGACTACCGGCGGAGCAGCCTGCACGCGTTCCGGCTGATCGCCACGTACTCGCCCGCGATCAAACTGATCGGCAACGTCACGGTGGCGGCGGTGCTCTGCTACGGCGGTTGGCGGGTGCTCGGCGGGCAGACCGAGATCGGGGTGCTCGCCGCGTTCCTGCTCTACCTACGCCGCTTCTTCGAGCCGATGCAGGAGCTGAGCCAGTTCTACAACTCGTTGCAGTCGGCCACCGCCGCACTCGAGAAGCTGGCCGGGGTGCTCGACGAACGACCGGCCGTCGCCGAACCGGCCCGGCCCACACCGCTGCCGACCGGGCCCGGCCGCGGCGAGTTGATGTTCTGCTCGGTCGGCTTCGGCTACCGGTCCGACACCCCGATCCTCTGCCGGCTGGAGTTGACGGTGCCGGCCGGGCAGACCGTTGCGCTGATCGGCCCCACCGGGGCGGGCAAGTCGACGATCGCCAAGCTGGTCGCCCGGTTCCACGACCCCGACACCGGCACGGTCCGGCTCGACGGGATCGACCTGCGTGACGTTCGCGACGCCGACCTGCGCCGCGCGGTGGTGCTGGTGACGCAGGAGAACCACCTCTTCAGCGGGACCGTCGCGGAGAACATCAGGTTCGGTCGCCCGGGGGCGGACGACGCCGCCGTCCAGGCCGCCGCGCGGGCGATCGGCGCGCACGACTTCATCGCCGCACTACCCGAGGGGTACGCCACTCAGGTGCACCGGCGCGGCGGCCGGCTCTCCGCCGGCCAGCGGCAGCTGGTCGCGTTCGCCCGCGCGTTCCTGGCCGACCCGACAGTGCTGATCCTGGACGAGGCGACGTCGTCGCTGGACGTGCCGACGGAACGTCTGGTGCAGCGGGCACTCGGCACGATCCTGCGCGACCGCACCGCGCTGGTGATCGCCCATCGACTCTCCACCGTGGAGACCGCCGACCGGGTGCTCGTCCTCGACGGCGGGAGGGTCGTCGAGGACGGCCCGCCGGCCGTGCTCGCCGAGGCCGACGGCCGCTACGCCGCCCTGCACCGCCAGTGGCGTGACTCGCTGATCTGACCGGGCCGCCCCTGCGCGGCCACGACCGCCGGCCGGTGTGTTCGGTCGCAACTCCGTCGCCCCGCAGCCGGTAGGTGCCTACGATCGCAGGATGACCGATACGGCGAGGACGGCCCGCGCCGGCGTTCCCGAGCGTCCGACCCTGGACGGGCTCGAGGAGAGCTGGGCACGCCGCTGGCAGGAGGAAGGCACGTACGCGTTCGACCGCTCGAAGCAGCGGAGCGACGTGTTCTCGATCGACACCCCACCGCCGACCGTATCCGGCGAGCTGCACATGGGGCACGTCTTCTCGTACACGCACACCGACACCACCGCGCGGTACCAGCGGATGCGCGGCAAGGCCGTCTTCTACCCGATGGGCTGGGACGACAACGGCCTGCCCACCGAGCGTCGGGCGCAGAACGTCTACGGGGTGCGCTGCGATCCGGCCCTACCGTACGACCCGGTGTGGCGGCCACCGGCGGCTCCGGTCGACGACGCGGCCCGCCGCGACCCCACCCCGATCTCCCGGCGCAACTTCATCGAGCTGTGCGAACGGTTGACGGTCACCGACGAGCAGGCCTTCGAGGCGCTGTGGCGACGGCTCGGGCTGTCGGTGGACTGGTCCCTGACGTACACGACCATCGGCCGGATCGCCCGGACCACCAGCCAACGGGCGTTCGTCCGCAACCTGCGCCGCGGCGAGGCGTACCAGTCGGAGGCGCCGACCCTGTGGGATGTCGGCTTCGCCACCGCCGTCGCCCAGGCGGAGTTGGAGGACCGGGAGCGCCCCGGCGCCTACCACCGGCTGCGGTTCACCGCGGCCGACGGGCGGGAGGTGCTCATCGACACCACCCGGCCGGAGCTGCTACCGGCCTGCGTGGCGCTGGTCTGCCACCCCGACGACGAGCGGTACGCCGATTTGGTCGGCACCACCGCGCGCAGTCCGTTGTTCGACGTCGACGTGCCGGTGTACGCCCATCCCCTCGCCGAGCCCGGCAAGGGCACCGGTGTGGCGATGGTCTGCACGTTCGGTGACCTCACCGACGTGACCTGGTGGCGCGAGCTGGGCCTGGACACCCGGGTGGTGATCGGCCGGGACGGTCGGCTGCTCCCCGAGCCGCCGCACGGGGTGCCGGCCCAACCGTTCGCGGCGCTGGCCGGGCAGACCGTCAACGGCGCCCGCCGGGAGATCGTCGGGATGCTGGCCGACGCCGGTGACCTGATCGGCGAGCCGCGTCCGATCACCCACCCGGTCAAGTTCTACGAACGCGGCGACCGGCCACTGGAGATCGTGTCGACTCGACAGTGGTATCTGCGCAACGGCGGCCGGGACGAGGCGTTGCGAGCCACGCTGCTGGGCAGGGGCGAGCAACTGCACTGGGTGCCGGCGCACATGAAACACCGCTACGACAACTGGGTGGGCGGCCTCAACGGGGACTGGCTGGTCAGCCGTCAGCGCTTCTTCGGCGTGCCGGTGCCGGTGTGGTACCGGCTCGACGACACTGGCGAGCCGGACTGGTCCCACCCTCTCACGCCGGACGAGTCCGCGCTGCCGGTCGACCCGTCGAGCGACCCGGCACCCGGTTACGACGAGTCGCAACGCGGCCGGCCGGGCGGCTTCATCGGCGACCCGGACGTTCTGGACACCTGGGCCACGTCCTCGGTGACCCCGCAGATCATCGGTGGCTGGGAGACCGACCCGGACCTGTTCGCCCGGGTCTTCCCGATGGACCTCCGCCCGCAGGGGCAGGAGATCATCCGGACCTGGCTCTTCGACAGCGTCGTCCGCTCGCACTTCGAGCACGGGGTGCTGCCCTGGCGGGACACCGTGCTCTCGGGCTGGATCCTCGACCCGGACCACAAGAAGATGGCCAAGTCCAAGGGGAACGTGGTCACCCCGCTCGCCCTGTTGGAGCAGCACGGCTCCGACGCCGTGCGGTACTGGGCGGCCAGCGGCAAGCCCGGCATGGATCTGGCCTTCGACCCGGCGCAGATCAAGGTCGGCCGCCGACTGGCCACCAAACTGCTCAACGCGTCCAGGTTCGCGCTCGGGCTGGGCGCGGCGGACGCCCTGCGCGCCCCGTACGACAACTCCAGCTCGGCGCGTCTGACGCCACGCCGCGACCTGGAGCTGTCGGCGACGACACCACTGGACCGGGCCATGCTCGCCGAGCTGGCCACCGTGGTCACCGCTGCCGGCACCGCCTTCGACTCGTACGACCACACGGCGGCCCTACAGGTCACCGAGGCGTTCTTCTGGCGGTTCTGCGACGACTACATCGAGCTGGTCAAGGAGCGGGCCTACGGCACCGGCGCGGCGGCTGACTCCGCACGGGCGGCGCTGGCCTCGGCGCTCTCGGTGCAGCTGCGGTTGTTCGCCCCGGTGCTGCCGTACGTGACCGAGGAGGTCTGGTCGTGGTGGCGGTACGGCTCGGTGCACAAGGCGCCCTGGCCCACCACCTACGAGGTGGCCCGGACGATCGAGGGCGGCTCAGGCGACCCGGCGCTGCTGCGGCTCGCCGGTGACGCGTTGAGCCAGGTGCGACGGGCCAAATCGGAGCGGAAGCTGTCGATGAAGGCGGAGGTGCCGTTGGCGGAGGCGCTCGGCCCGGCGGCGCTGCTGGAGCAGCTGACGCTGGTCGCCGACGACCTACGGGCGGCGGGCCGGATCGGCAAACTCGACCTGCTCCCGGACCGTACCCCGGAGTTGGTCATCGCCTGCGCCTTCTGACCCGCCGGTTCGCCGCCGCCCGAGCGGGCGGCGGCGAACCGGGGGTTTACCAGCCGCGTAGGAAACGCAGCCCGAGCAGGAACGCGATCACGGCGGGCCCCACCAGCAGGGTGATCGCCTGGAGGCGGTACGGCATCCGGTGCCGGGTCAGCTCCCCCGCGTTGCCCAGCACGATGGCCCCGGCCAGCATCAGGAAAGCGCCCCACCAACCGGTCTTCAGGTGGATCAGATCCACCCGGATCAGTTGCAGGGTCAGGCCGAGCAGCGCGGCGGTCAGCGCGAGCAGCGCCACGGCCCGGTGCAGGCCGCGGACCAGCGGGTGGGCCGCGCGCCACCAGTAGGTGCCGGCCACCGCCAGGCAGGGCAGCACCACCAGGAGCGGCCAGCCTCGCCCCATCACGCCGAACATCAGCAGCGCGCCGACCGCGAAGACGATCGTGCCGACGCAGGCGAGCATGTAGCCGGCGAAGGCCCGGCCGCCCCCGCGAGCCAGCAACGGCCCACCGCTGGCCGCGATCAACGCGGCCGGGATCAGGATGAAGACCGCCCACCAGTGGAACTTGCCGGTGCCCTGAGCCGCCGTGGCGACCGTGGCACAGGCCAGCCCGGCGACGGCAAGGCTGGTCAGCCACGGCCGGCTGCTCCGGGAGTACGGCTCAGCCAACGACGTCCGCTCCGCTTCGACGCTCACGCCCACCAGCCTGGCCCGAAGTGGCCCGACCGGTCCATCCGGCCAGCCCTACCGCCGCGCGGGGGCTGGCCGGAACAGCGGCACGCACCGTTGTCAGCTCGTCTCGCCGGCCACGCTGAACGAGCGCAGGCGGTCGATCGCGAGCACTGTGAAGCCGACGCTGACCAGCGCGGTCATCACCGACGCCACCGGCACCGACACGCTGGTCTCCAGCAGCCCGGTGGGGGCGATCCGGTCGGCGAGGGCGATCACGTACTGCTGGATGGAGAGCACCTTGGTGCCGCTGACGAAGTTGCCCAGCAACCCCTCCCAGATCAGCACGTAGACCAGCCCGAGCAGCACCGGCCGCCTGGTGACCAGGCTGAGCGCCAGGAACAGCGCCGAGTACGCCAGCGCGCCGAGCGCCCCCGCGACCGCGAGCCCCAGTCCGAGGCGTACCGAATCGGCGAGCACACCGGCGACGTAGAGCGGCACCGCCACCGTGAGCGCGGTGACCCCGGCGGCCACCGCGAGCTTCGGCAGCACGATCTGCCAGCGCGGCAGCGGCTTGGTCAGGATGTGCACCACGGTGCCGTCGTCGATCTCGGCGCCCAGCACGCCGGTGCCGATGATCAGCGCGACCACCGGCAGCACCACGGCCAGCCCGAGGCCGACCAGCACCGGCGGCCCCCACTGGCGTGGGTCCACCCCCAGCGACCGGCAGAGCACGGCCAGCCCGAGCAGCACCAACGGCAGCGGCAGCAGCAGCAGGAAGCGACGTCGGCCGAACAACCCGCGCGCGGTGATCCAGGTAACTGTCGACATGTCAGGCCTCCACCAGGTAGGAGAAGACGCTCTCCAGGGACTCGTCGGACGGCACCAGCTGCCGTACCCGGATGCCTTTGTTCAGCGCGATCCGGGGCAGCGCCCGGGTGAACGCGCCGTAGTCGCCGGCCCGCACGGTCAAGCCGGTCGGGTCCAACTCGACCCCACTCACCGACGCCTCGGCGATCAGCGCGACGGCCAGCGCCCGGTCGTCGGTGGAGCGCACCGCGAAGACGTGCGGGCGGTTGGTCATCAACCGGCGGATGGTCCGGAAGTCGCCGGAGGCGGCCAACCGGCCGGCCACCATCACCTGCACCGTCCCGGAGACCTGTTCGACCTCCTCCAGGATGTGCGAGCTGAACAGGATCGTCCGGCCAGCGTCACCCAGGGTGTGCAGCAGCTGCATCATGTGCAGCCGCTGGCGCGGGTCCATGCCGTTGAACGGCTCGTCGAGCAGCAGCACCTGCGGGTCGTGCACCATCGCGGCGGCCACCCGGGCACGCTGGCGCATGCCCTTGGAGTACGTGCCGATCCGGCGGTCCTGCGCCGACTCCAGCTCCACCAGATCGATCGCCCGTCGGGCCGCCGCCGCCGGATCGGGCAGCCGGTGCAGCTTCGCGCTGGCCAGCACGAACTCGTAGGCGGTGAGGAAACCCTGCACCGCCTCCCGCTCGCTGACCAGCCCCAGCCGCCGGTAGACGTCGGGGTTGCGCCAGGTCGGCTCGTCGTCGAGGGTGACGGTGCCACGCGACGGGGAGAGGAAACCGGCCATCATGTGCAGCAGCGTGGTCTTGCCGGCGCCGTTCGGGCCGAGCAGCCCGGTCACGCCCGGGCCGAGGGCCATGCTGATGTCGTTGACGGCGACCACGTTGCCGTACCACCGGGACACCCCGGTCAGGCTCAGCGTGCTCATGAGGCGACCTTCCGGTAGCGGGCCAGCAGGAGGGCGGTCGCACCGGCGACCAGCAGCACCGCGGCCAGGGCGTAGACCGGGCCGAACCCGCCGATCATCATCTCGCCCGGATCGCCCTCGACCAGCAGGTCACCCAGGGACCAGATGCCCACCCCCTGAACCAGCGTGGAGGGTGAGGCGAGCCCGGCCAGCTCGTTGGCGGCACGCGACGGCAGGATGCTCAGCACGCCCACGATCGGGGTGGTCATCAGGAAGACCGCGACCACACCGCCGGCGGCGAAGGCGCGCTTACCGGTCATTGACGCGACCAGCAGGCCGACCGAGGCGAAGACCACCGCCCACAGCCCGGCGTAGAGCAGGCCGGGGAGCAGGTCGAGCAGCTCGTTCCACACCCCGCGCATACCCTGCTTGGTGGTGAACGCGGCACCCAGGAACATCAGCAGCTGCGGCCCGCCGAGCAGCAGCCAGAGGGCGGTGACCAGCGCCAGCAGCTTGGCCAACGCGTAGTCGGAGCGCGGCAGCGGCCGGGAGAAGTACAGCGGCAGCACGCCGCTGCGCAGATCCCGGGAGACCAGCTCCGGGGCGACGACCGCGACGAAGAAGATGACCAGCCAGCTCATCGCGTCGGCGAACTGGGCGTACGTGGCCACCGGCTCGCCGATCTGGCTGCGTATCGCGGCCAGGGCCACCGCGACCAGGCTGACGATGCCGACCACCAGCCACGGGAAGATCTTGGCCTTGGCGCTGCGGCCGAGACCGAACGCGGTGCGCAGACCGTGCCCGTAGAGAGCGCCGAAGACCTGTCGGCGGCCGAGTCTCGGGCCCTCGTAGCGTTGGTAGCCGATGTCGTGGATGACGCCGGTGGGCGTGGAGCGCACCGCGGCGGTGGACGGCTCAGGCATGAGTGAGCTCCCTCGTGGCGAAGAGTTCGGCCACCCGGTGCCGGCGCTGGTCCAGTCGGTGCAGTGGCAGGTCCAGTTCGGCGACCGCACCGAGGATCAGGTCGTAGGTGCCGTCGTCGGCGAGCGGCACGAGGAGCAGTCGCCCGTCCCGGGCGACCGGCAGCTTCAGCTCGGCGAGTCGGGCGGCGAGTTCCTCGGTGCCCTCGCTGACCTCCACGGCGAGCACGTCGGTGGCCGTGGTCATCGCGGAGATGTTGTCAGCGCGCAGCAGCCGGCCGCCGTCGATGGCGATCAGCGTGTCGCAGATCCGCTCCACCTCGCCGAGCAGGTGCGAACAGACCAGCACGGAGATGCCGAACTCGGTGCCGATCCGGTGTACCAGGGCCAGCATGGCGTCGCGGCCGGCCGGGTCCAGGCCGTTGGTCGGTTCGTCCAGCAACAGCAGGTCGGGGTCGTGCACCAGCGCCTGCGCCAGCTTGACGCGCTGTTTCATCCCGGTCGAGTAGCCACCGACCGGGCGGTAGCGCTCCTCGTAGAGCCCGACGTGCCGCAGCGCCTCCGAGGCCCGCTCGCGAGCCGCGGTGCGGGGCAGGCCGCTCATCCGACCGAGGTGGGTGACCAGCTCGGCGGCGGACAGGTCCGGTGGGAGGCAGTCGTGTTCCGGCATGTAGCCGACGCGGCTGCGGACAGCCGCCGGGTCTGCGGTCGGGTCGATGCCGAGCACCGAGACCTGACCGCTGGTCGGTGCGATCAGGCCGAGCAGAATCTTGATCAACGTGGATTTGCCGGCGCCGTTCGCGCCCACCAGGCCGATGATCCCGGGCTCGACGGCGACGGTGAGGTCGGCCAACGCGGTGACCCGACCTCCGTACGTCTTGGTGAGCGACTGGGTCGCGATCAGTGTCACGGGCCCAGCGTAGGGAGTCGATGCCCAGCAGGGACACCGGCACGCCCCCGGCACTCCCCTGATCCTTTTCCCGGCGGACCCCTAAGGTCCCCCGCCGCGGCTCCGGTGACGTTTGCGCCGGTCCCGCGTTCGACCCGACCCCGCCTTGGGAAAGACCCGTCCAGGGTGACACCATTCACCTCCCGTTCACCAGGCATCGACCCGCCCGGTGATCGACCGACGACGCGGGAGGAATCCTGATGGCCGAGGTGGGCGTCCCCAAGGTGAGCGTCGTCGTGCCGGCGTACAACAGCGGCCGACACATCGAGAAGCTCGCTGCCTCGCTGCTGCGCCAGTCACTGCCCACCGACGAGTTCGAAGCCGTCTTCGTCGACGACGGCTCGACCGACGACACCGCGCAGCGGCTGGACCGGCTGGCCGCCGAGCACCCCCACATCAGGGTGCTGCACATCGAGAACTCCGGCTGGCCGTCGCGTCCGCGCAACCTCGGCGTCGAACACGCCCGCGGCGAGTACGTCTTCTTCGCCGACGACGACGACTGGTTCGCCGAGGAGGCACTGGAGCGGCTCTACGCCTGCGCGAAGGCCAACGACGCCGACATCGTGGTGGGGAAGATGGCTGGGTACGGGCGCCCGGTGCCGCGGGAGCTGTTCCGCAAGAACCGCTTCGACGCCACCCTGGCGAACTCGCCCCTGATCGACAGCCTGACCTGTCACAAGCTGTTCCGGCGCGCGTTCCTCAACGAGCACGATCTGCGGTTTCCGGAGGGCGGGAAGCGTCGGCTGGAGGACCACGCGATGGTCGTGCGGGCCTACTTCCTGAGCCGGCACACCTCGGTGCTGTCCGACTACGTCTGCTACCACCACGTCCACCGGACCGACGCGCGCAACGTCACCGCGGGTCCGCTGGAGCCGACGAGCTACTACCGGGCCGTGCGGGAGGCGTTGGACATCGTCGACGCGCACACCGAGCCCGGTCCGCTGCGGGACCGGTTGCACCGGCGCTGGCTGCGCAACGAGATGATCAGCCGCCTGCGCGGCAAGCGGGCACTCGAGGCCGACGAGGCGTGGCTGGAGCAGGTCGCGCTGGAGGTCCAGAAGATCATCCAGGACCGCTTCGCCCCTGGCGTCGCCGCCGGCCTGCCGCCCCTGCTGCGGGCAGTGACGTACCTGGCGGAGCGGGGCCGGGTCGCTGACCTGCGCAAGCTGGCCGCCTGGGAGGCGGGCATCGCCGCGCACGGCAAGATCGACGAGCTCCAGCACGCGGACCACGCTGTCACGGTGACCCTCGCCGCTGAGCTTCGCTCGGAGGACCAGCCAGTCGGCTTCCGCACCGACGACGGCCGCGACGTGCTGGTGCTCCCGATGGACGAGATCGCCCCCGAGGTGCTCGACGCCACCGCGCAGGTGCGTAAGGCCCGCCTGGACCTGGTGGCCCGCCATCGGGAGACCGGCACCGAGATCTTTCTTCCGAACACCTTCGAGACCGAGCGGATCACCGGTACGACCGGAGCGGACACCGTCCACCTGGTGCACCGGGCCACCGCCACGATCGACTTCGCCGCCCTCAACGGGGGCCGGACCAGAGGCAGCTGGCAGCTCAAGGTCCGGATCACGAACGTGGGTTGGACCGAGGACGCCCGACTGCCGCTGGTGTTCATCTGCCGGGCCGACGGATCGCGGCCCCGGATCCGCGACCAGCGGAAGGTGTGGAACCGGGTGCGGTCGGCGGTAGGCCGGCGGATCAAGCGCTGATCCGCCCGCCTGGGTCCTGGAGTGGCGCTCTCGACCGATGGGCGGTCGGCTGCGAAACTGTGTGCCGGTCAGCGAGTGGGGGGTGTGGATGAGCAACGGCTGGGTGCTGCCCGACGAGGTGCTGCGTGACGCACCGGCGTACACGCCACGTCCCGGTGAGCTCGCGGATCTGGAGCTGCTGCTGACCGGCGCGTACGCCCCGCTGACCGGCTTCATGACCCGTGCCGACCTGGTCTCGGTCAGTCGACGCGGCCGGCTGGCGGACGGCACACCGTGGCAGGTCGCGGTCGTTCTCCAGGTGCCGGCCGCCCTGGCGCAGAGCTTCGACCCGCGCGACCCGGCCCGCCGGGCGCTCGTGCTGACCGACGGGGAGGGCGCCCCGGCGGCGGCCCTGGACGTGGCCGACGTCTGGCCGGTCCGCGAGGGCGTGGCGGGAGTGGGCGGCCAGGTTCGGCGGTTGGGCGACGGCGGGCACGGTCCGTTCCAGCGACTGCGGCGCAACCCGGAGGAGGTCCGCGCGCTGCTGCCCCCGGGCCGGGTGCTCGGTGTGATCGCCGATCGGCCGCTGCATCGTCCACAGCTCGCCCAGATCGCCCACGCCGCCCGCACCCTGGCCGCTCATCTGCTCGTGATGATCCCGGTCGGCGAGGGCGGCGCAGACGGGCTCCCACCGGAGGCGCTGGTCCGTTCGATCTTCGCCGCGCGGGACCGGATGCCGCCCGCCACCCTGATCGCGGTGCCACTGTCGCACCGACGCGAGGAGATCAGCGACGCGTTGCTTCGCGCCCGGGTCTCGGCCGCGTACGGGGTCACCCACCTGCTCTCCACCGGAGAGATGCTCTCCGGCGCCGGGCTGCGGGTGCTGGTGCCGCGCGAACTCGCCTACGACAACCGCGACGGGCAGTGGCGGTGGCGGGAGGACATCCCGCCGCGTAACCGCCGGCTCGCGCTGACCCAGCCGGAGATCGACGACCTGCTCGATCGGGGCTTCCCGCTACCGGAGTGGCACACGCCGCCCGCCGTGGCGCGGGAGTTGGCCCGGGCCCGGCCGCCGCGTCGGCAGCGAGGGCTGGTGGTCTTCCTGACCGGTCTCTCCGGCTCCGGCAAGTCGACGATCGCCCGGGGGCTGGCGGACGCGCTACGGGAGAGCGGCGACCGCACTGTGACCCTGCTCGACGGGGACGTGGTGCGTCGGGAACTCTCCGCCGGGCTGGGCTTCAGCAAGACCGACCGGGATCTCAACGTCCGGCGGATCGGCTGGGTGGCCGCCGAGATCGCCCGGCACCGTGGGGTGGGCATCTGCTGTCCGATCGCCCCGTACGCGGCGGCCCGGGCCACCGCCCGGGAGATGGCCCTCGCCGCCGGATCGGGTTTCGTGCTGGTGCACGTGGCCACTCCGCTGGAGGTGTGCGAGCGGCGGGACCGCAAGGGCCTGTACGCGCGGGCGCGAGCTGGCCTGCTCACCGGGATGACCGGCATCGACGACCCGTACGAGGAGCCGACCGACGCCGATCTGGTGCTCGACACCACCGACCTGAGCGTGGCGGACGCGGTGCAGGCCGTGCTGCACCACCTGACCGAGACCGGCTGGGTGGAGCTGAAGATCGCCACCGCCTGAGGCGTCGCCGTACCCGTTCCTCTCACCGCTGAGCGACACGCGCTAGTGTTCACCTTTGTTGGAACACGTTTGACCGCGTGAGGGTACGGAACGCTCGGGGAGGCACGGCTGATGCTCGCTCAGCAGCGGCAGACGGCCATCCTGGAGCGGGTCCGCACGACCGGCGGCGTCCGGGTCAGCGAGTTGGCAGGCGAGTTCGGCGTCTCCGACATGACCATCCGGCGGGACCTCGACGCGCTGCACGAGCGCGGCCTGCTGGCCAAGGTGCACGGCGGCGCCACCACGACCGGGCCAAGCTCGACCGACGAGCCGGGCTTCCGCGCCAAGTCGGTCCGCCAACTGCCGGAGAAGGCCGCCATCGCCGACCGGGCGGCCCAGCTGGTCCGGCCGGGAGCGGCGGTCGCGCTCTCCGCCGGCACCACCACCGCCGAACTGGCCCGCCGGCTGGTGGCCGTGCCCGAGCTGACAGTGGTGACCAACTCGCTGCCGGTGGCCGAGATCATGCACGCCGGTGGCCGCCCGGACCAGACGGTGGTGCTCACCGGCGGCGTACGCACACCGTCGGACGCGCTGGTCGGTCCGCTCGCGGTCGGGGCCGTCCGCTCACTGCACCTGGATCTGCTCTTCCTGGGCGTCCACGGGATCACCGAACGGGCCGGCTTCACCACCCCCAACCTGATGGAGGCGGAGACCGATCGGGCGCTCGTGGCGGCGGCGGACCAGCTGGTGGTGCTCGCCGACCACACCAAGTGGGGCACCGTCGGCATCTCCTCGATCGTCGGGTTGACGGCGGCCCACGTACTGGTCAGCGACGACCGGTTGCCTCCACCCGCACGACGGGTACTCGGCGAGAAGGTGGGCGAACTGATCATGGTCAAGGCGACAGGGGCGGGCCGCGGAACGCGCACGCCGACAACTGAGGGGACGGCGCCGTGAAGCGCACCGCGATCGACCTGGCCGACGGCCGGGAGCTGATCTACTTCGACGAGCGCGACGACGCGGTCCGCGACCAGCCGGACCGCCGGGACCTGCCGCCGCCGCCTCCCGCGTCGCAACTGCGCTACGACCCGCTGACCGACGAGTGGGTGGCGGTCGCCGTGCACCGGCAGACCCGCACCTTCCTCCCACCGGCGAACGAGTGCCCTCTCGACCCGTCGGTGGGCGACCGGCTGACCGAGATCCCCGCGCCCGACTACGACGTGGTGGTCTTCGAGAACCGGTTCCCGTCGCTGAGCGGTCGGGTGGCCGAGGAGCCCGGCGAGATCACCCCGTTCACACCGGTCCGGCCGGGCCTCGGCCGGTGCGAGGTGGTCTGCTTCACGTCGGATCACAACGCCTCCTTCGCCAGCCTGCCCCCGCGCCGGGTCCGCACCGTGCTGGACGCCCTCGCCGACCGCACCGAGGTGCTCGGCGCGCTGCCCGGCGTCGAGCAGATCTTCTGCTTCGAGAACCGGGGCGTTGAAATCGGCGTCACGCTGCACCATCCGCACGGCCAGATCTACGCGTACCCCTTCGTGACGCCGCGCACCCGCGCGCTGCTGGCCGCGGCGCGCCGGCACGCCGAGCGGACCGGCGGAGGCAACTTGTACGCGGACGTGCTGGCCGCCGAGCGCGCCACCGGTGACCGGGTGGTCACCGAGAACGAACACTGGACGGCGTTCGTCCCGGCGGCCGCCCGCTGGCCGTTCGAGGTGCACGTCGCGCCGCACCGCGTGGTGCCGGACATCCCGGCGCTCAGCGACAGCGAGCGGGACGCCTTCGGGCCGCTCTACCTGGATCTACTGCGCCGATTCGACGGCCTGTTCGACATGCCGATGCCCTACATCTCGGCCTGGCACCAGGCTCCCGTGCGGGTCGACCGCGAGCTGGGCCACCTGCACCTGCAGCTGTTCAGCATCCGGCGGGCCATGGACAAGCTGAAGTACCTGGCCGGCTCCGAATCCGGGATGGGCGTCTTCATCAACGACATCGCACCGGAACGCGCCGCCGACCTGCTGCGCGCCGCCTGAGCAGCCCTGCGGCGCGCGGGGCCTGAGCTCGGCGTGGCACGGCTTGGCTTGGCAGGGCGTGTGCGGCGCGGCGCGGTGTTGTGCGGCGCGGCGCGGTGTTGTGCGGCGCGGCGCGGTGTTGTGCGGCGCGGCGCGGTGTTGTGCGGCGCGGCGCGGTGTTGTGCGGTGCCGCATGGGCTTGGCGGGAAACAGGGCGCGGGGGGCCCGGGACAGGGCCCCCCGCAGGGAAGGGACGGCTGGCTGTGCACGGCACAGCCGGGAAGGCTGGCTGATCGGCGCACGGGTGCCGCGGGTCGACCGTGGTCAACCTTCCTGGACGCGACTGGCATCTCGTCCATCCTGGTCAACGAGGCGCGCCGGGGGCAGTGACGCCAGCCGGCGCGGCGGCGCCGGACACGCCGAAGCCCGCCGGCTGAGATGCCGGCGGGCTCCGATGACGCGGTACGCCTGGATCAGGCGGCGATCTTGCGGGCCAGGTTCTCGTCGAGCGCGTTCATGAACTCGTCGGTGGTCAGCCACGGGGCGTCGCGCGAGATGAGCAGCGCGAGGTCCTTGGTCATCTGGCCACCCTCGACGGTGTCGATGATGACCTGCTCCAGGGTGTTCGCGAACTCGGTGACCGCCGGGGTGCCGTCCAGCTTGCCCCGGTGGGCCAGGCCCCGGGTCCAGGCGTAGATCGACGCGATCGGGTTGGTCGAGGTCTTCTCGCCCTTCTGGTACTGCCGGTAGTGCCGGGTGACGGTGCCGTGCGCGGCCTCGGCCTCGACGGTCCGGCCGTCCGGGGAGAGCAGGACGGAGGTCATCAGACCCAGCGAGCCGAAGCCCTGCGCGACGGTGTCGGACTGCACGTCACCGTCGTAGTTCTTGCAGGCCCAGACGTAGCCGCCCTCCCACTTGAGCGCGGCGGCGACCATGTCGTCGATGAGCCGGTGCTCGTAGGTGAGGCCGGCGGCGTCGAACTCGGCCTTGAACTCGGCCTCGAACACCTCGGCGAAGATGTCCTTGAACCGGCCGTCGTACGCCTTGAGGATGGTGTTCTTGGTGGACATGTAGACCGGGTAGTTGCGGTCCAGGCCGTACCGGAACGACGCCCGGGCGAAGTCCCGGATCGACTCGTCGTAGTTGTACATGCCCATGGCGATGCCGCCGCCGGGGAAGTTGGCGACCTCCATCTCCATCGGCGCGCCGCCGTCGGCCGGGGTGTAGGTGATGGTCACCGTGCCCGGGCCGGGGACGACGAAGTCGGTGGCCTTGTACTGGTCACCGTGGGCGTGCCGGCCGATGATGATCGGCTTGGTCCAGCCGGGGACCAGCCGCGGCACGTTGGACATGATGATCGGCTCACGGAAGACGACGCCGCCGAGGATGTTGCGGATGGTGCCGTTGGGCGACCGCCACATCTTCTTCAGGCCGAACTCCTCGACCCGGGCCTCGTCCGGGGTGATGGTCGCGCACTTGACGCCGACGCCGTGCTCCTTGATGGCGTTGGCGGCGTCGATGGTGACCTGGTCGTCGGTCTCGTCGCGGTACTGGATCGACAGGTCGTAGTAGTGCAGGTCGACGTCGAGGTAGGGCAGGATCAGCTGCTCCCGAATCTGCTTCCAGATGATCCGGGTCATCTCGTCGCCGTCGAGTTCTACGACCGGGTTGTTTACCTTGATCTTCGCCATCGGCCGGCGCTCCTCTCGGGGGACACGTGCTCAAGCAGTACGAGCGTACTGCAATTGGGCGGGCAGCCCCCAGCCGGCCTCGACCGGCCGGCGAAACCGGGCTGCGCGGAACAGGAATGCCCTGGAATCATCGTCCGATGCCACTGAGCCGCACCCTCGGGTCTATCACGGTCACCGCGCTCACCGACGGTGAGGGTGCCTTCTTTCAGCCCCGCACGGAGGCGTTTCCGCAGGCCACGGCGGCGCACTGGGCGGAGGCCGACCGGCGCGATCCCGGCTCGGTGACCGGCGACGGGCAATGGTGGCTGCCGTTCCGCAGCTTCGCGATCCGCGCCGGAGACGGGCCGGTCACGCTTGTCGACGCCGGGATCGGCCCGGCCGACGCACCCGCCGCGAGCTGGGCACCCGTGCCGGGGCGGATGCCCGCCGAGTTGGCCGCCGCCGGCATCGACACCGCCGACGTCGACACCGTCGTCCTGACCCACCTGCACAGCGACCACATCGGCTGGGCGGTCACCGGCACGCCGGGGCGGCCGTACTTCCCGAACGCGAGCTACCTGGTCCAGCGCGCCGAGATCGACGCGGCGAAGACGCTCAACCCCGGGCTGCCGGCCGGCCTCATCGCGCCCCTGCGCGCCGCCGGCCAGCTCCGGGTGGTCGACGGCGAGACCGCCCTCACCCCGGCGGTACGACTGCTGCCCACCCCCGGCCACACGCCCGGTCACCAGTCGGTGCTCCTGACCTGGGCCGACGAGCGGATGCTGCTCACCGGGGACCTGTTGGTGCACATGGTGCAACTCGTCGACCCCGACCTGGCGTACGCCCACGAGGAAGACCCGGAACTCGCCCGCACCTCCCGGCTGACCGCCCTGCGCACCCACTCCCCCACCGTCCTGGCCACCCCCCACCTCGGCACCCCCTTCACCAGCCCCACCCTCCCCCTCCCGCTCCCCCCGCCCTCCCCGCCCCGCCCCATCCCCCCACAGCCTGTTGATCATGAAGTTGTTGCCACGACACGCCGATCCGGAGGGCAACAACTTCATGATCAATGGAGCGCGCGACGGGATCACCCCCCGGAGCGGTCGAGCAAGCCCCTCGATCCTGGATAGAGGGGTGACGCGAGCCCGGGAGAGCACTACCACCAGGATCGAGCACGATCTCGATGGAAGATCGGCGCAACATCACCGAAGGCGCTTCCTCCGAAGCCGTCAAGGCAGCAACATCCCCGAAGCTGCACCCATCCCGTCCTCCGACCACCAACCAACGCGCCACCCCTCCCCTCCCACTCCACCCCATCTCGTGATCAAGAGGTTCGCGTCACCGGAGCTGCGGTTCCTGACGTAAACCTCTTGATCAACGCGGGCCGGGCCGGGGTGGGGCCGGGGGTGGGGGTGGGGCCGGGGCCGGGGGTGGGCCACGGCGGCCCGGTCGGTGCGGGCGGAGAGCCCGATGACCCCGATGCCGATCGCGGTGATCACCATTGGCCA